>DASXZG010000051.1:0-83036 GCA_036502045.1 Caulobacteraceae bacterium
GCCTCGCTGGAGGTGCGGGCGCCGGTGATCTACGCGACATTGGCGCTGGTGCTGTCGCTGACGCCCTTGCTGCTGTTGCCAGGGCCGGAGCGGACGCTGCTGGGGCCGCTGGCGGGGATCATCATCGTGGCCGCGCTGGCCTCGCTGGCGGTGGCGCTGGCGGCGACGCCGGCGCTGGCCGTGCTGTTCCTGCGCCGCACCTGGACCCCGCACGAGCCGGGCCTGGTGCGGCGGCTGAAGGCTGGCCAGGCGGCGTGGCTGAACGGCGTGGGCGGCGGCGCGTGGCTGGGCTTGCTGGCCGGCGCGCTGGCGCTGGCGGTGGTCGTGCTGGGGCTGTTCAGCTTCCGCACCGAGCTGTTGCCGCCGATCCGCGACGGGCGGCTGAGCATCGCCGCCGACGCGCCGGCCTCGACCTCCATCGAGGCGGTGCGAGCTCATGGCGCGGCGGTGGCCGCGGACCTGGCCGCGCTGCCTGGCGTGCGGGCCGTCACCGAGCGCATCGGCCATGACGCCACCGGCGATGATGGCGCCGGCATCGAGCACAGCCGCATCGACGTGGCGCTGGCGCCTGGCATGAGCAACGCCGCGCAAGCAGAGCTGGCGAGCCGGGCGCAAGCGGCGCTGGCCCAGTATCCCGGCACGCCGGCGCAGGTGAGTTCCGGCTTCGACGCCGGGCAGGCGGGGGCCGGAACGGCGCTGCAAGCGCATGTCTCCGGCTCTGACCTGGACGCCGTGGACGCCGGCGCGGCGCAGGTGCGCGCCGTGCTCGCCGCATTGCCGGGCGCGGCGGTGCGCGGGCGGGCCAGCCCCGAGGCGCCGGTGGTGCGCGTGGACGTCAACTTCGAGAGGTTGGCGCTTTATGGCCTCTCCGTCGCCGACGTGATGGACACGGTGCAGGCCGCTTTCGCCGGCCAGACCGTGGCGCAGGTCTACGACGGCCCTCGCGTGGAGGATGTGGCGGTGACGGCGCAGGACAGCCTGCGCCAGGACCCCGAGAAGGTCGGCGACCTCTTGCTGCGCTCCACTTCGGGCTTCTCCGAACCACTCAGCCGCGTCGCCAACGTCTATCTGACCGAGAGCCGGGCTGCGATCACGCACGCCGGCGGCCTGCGCAGCGATCTGATCGAAGCCGCGCCCCGCACCGGCGACATCGACCGCTTCGCCGCGACCGCGCGCCAGGCCGTGGCGGTGCTGAAGCTGCCGCCCGGCGTCTTCGTCGACTTTGACGTGCTGAATTCGGCCGCCAGGGCCGCGCGCGACGTCAGCGTGGCGCTGGGGCTGGGGCTTTTCGTGGTGTTCGCCTTCCTCAGCCTGGCGTTCGATGCGCGCACCGCGGCGCTGGTGCTGGGCGCCAGCCTGTTCGCGCTGGCCGGCGGGGTGGCGGCGGTCTTCCTGATGGGCGGTGTGCTCTCCATCGGCAGCCTGGCGGCGCTGGTGGCGCTGGTGGGGCTCTCCATGCGCAGCGCGGTGCTGCTGATCAGCGAGGCGGAAGATCTGGTGCGGCGCGCCGGCGCGCCGTGGACGCTGGAGACCGTGGCACGCGCCGCCAGCGAACGGTTCACGCCCGTGGTGGCCTCCGCGTCGCTGGTGAGCCTGGCGCTGGCCCCGCTGGCGCTGCAAGCGGGCGGCGGCGGCCATGAAATCCTTGGGCCGATGGCGATCGTGATCATCGCCGGGCTGGTGGTGGGCGCCGCGGCCGACCTCAGCTTGCTGCCGGTGCTGTTGCTGACCTTCTGGCGGCCGGGCGCGCCGCGCCGCGGGCGGCGGGCGCCGCCAGTCACACCCGGCTGACGAACTCCTCGAACTTGCCGTTGGGCCCGATGGGCAGGCGGCCTTCGAAGTAGCTGAAGCGCAGCGCGAACGGGTGGCCGAGCGCGCTCTGGATGTGTTTGCCGAGCGCCGTTTCCTCGAAGCCGCTCAGCGAGCGTTCCACGACCAGCCGCACCTCGACCGCCAGCGGCGCCTCTTGCACAAGCTGATACTGCACCACCGGGGCGATGTCGCGGAAGGCGCTGAAACCGACCAGGGGCCAGTGCCGCGTGCCGTCCGGCATCAGCATCAGGTTGCGCTCGCGCCCGACAACACGCTTCAGCGTCGGCAGGCCCCGGCCGCAGGCGCAGGGCGCCCCCACTTCGGCGTAGTCGCCGGTGTCGTATCGGAAGAGCGGCGTCGCGAAATTGCGCAGGTCGGTCGCCACCACGCGGCCGACCTCGCCGGGGGCGCAAGGCCCGCCGTCCGTGCGCAGCACTTCGACGATCATCGTCTCGGTCGTGTGCAGCCCGCCGCCAGGGCACTGAAGCGCGATGTAGCCCAGCTCCTGCGAGGAGTAGCAGTCGGAGACGGTCACGCCGAAGAAGCGCTCGGCGGCGGCGCGGGTATCGGCGCTCAGGGTCTCGCCTATGGTCTGCACGAACCTGACGCAGGGCAGCGTCCGGCCGCTCGCCTCGCAAGCCGCCACCAGGGCCGCCAGGGTGCTCGGATACAGCATCAGCAGGCCGGGCCCGAAGTGCTCCAGGTCGCGCGCCAGCTCGGCCGCATCACGGGTGATCGGCAGCGCCAGGAACGGGCCGGTGTCGAACAGCAGCGAGATGGCGCCCTGCCAGTGATCGAAGCGTTGCGCCTCGAACACGTTGGCGCGGATGGCGCAGAAGCCCAGGCGCACGTCCACGCCTTGCCACAGGTGCCGGCGCACGCCGAAGGCGCGCCAGTCGAAGAGGTTGAGCGCGGTGCGGCGCACCACCACCGGCTCACCGGTGGCCCCCGAGGTGCGCGCCTCCCCGACCGGGCCCTGGCCCTCTGGCACGGCGTCGCAGAAGAGGCCCTCGGACTGCTGAACGTCGCGGCGGGTCAGCACCGGCAGCGACGCCATGCCACCGGGCGCGGCGAGGTCGTCGGGGCCTACCCCCGCGGCCTGCATGCGCTGGCGGAATTTCGGCGAATGGGCGCGGCACCAGCGCGCGACCTCGACCAGCTGCGCGGCTTGCCGCGCCGCCAGCGCCTCTGGCGCCAGCCACTGGCTTTCCTCCAGCTGCCAGAGCAGCGCGGCGAGGTTGGCTGGCGCGCCGTGCAGCGCCGGCGGCCAGACGGCGCCTGGCACACCGGTCTTGAAGTTCGCCAGCGGCCAGGGCGGGCGCGTCACGCCAGCTTCTCCGCCACCAGGATCGGGCAGCGCTCGGCCAGCGGATAGTCGCCGGACGGCCCGAAGGTGGCGTGGCCGAGGCTGGCGGGCAGCGCGGCGCGCAGCTCGCCCGCTGTTGGGAAACAGAAGGTGGTGGGATTACCGCGATAGGGCTCGAAATCGCCGATGTCGGCGGCGGACCAGCCGCTGGCGCGAGCCAGGGTGGCACGATCGGGCAGCAGGCGGTCGAACGCGTCCCAGATGGCGGCCAGCGCCACGTCCGGATCGCCGCTGGCGCCGCGCAGCGCCATCGCCAGGCGCCACTTGAAGGCGTGCGGGCTGGGCTCGCGGCCGGCTAGCGCGACATCGGCCAGCGCCTCCAGGTCCTCCGCCGCGTCCGGCGAGACGTAGCAGCGCAGCGCAAGCCGGCCGCCGGGCGTCAGGCGCTCGGCCACGGCCGCTAGCACCGGGGCGACGTCGGCCCGGGCCAGCGCGTTGAGACTGCCATCGCCGATCACCGCGGTGTAGGGCGCCGCAGCCGGCGGCATCGCCCGCCAGTCGGCCAACAGCGCGCGCCGGGATGGTGTGTCGCCCGGCCAGACGCCAGCGATCATGTCGGCGCTCCAGTCGACGGCGGTGAGGTCGTCTCCCAGTCCCGTCAGCTCTGGCGTCACGCCCATCTGCAGAACCCGCGCGCCATGGCCGTCGATGGCCCGCCCGATCGCCGCGACCACGTCGGGACCAGGCCGCAGCGGCGGCTTAAGTCTGGGCCACCGGTCCTGAAAGGCGCGCCAGGCGTCCTTGGCGCTGTCGGTGTCGGTCTCCAAAGCGCGGCGCTCCCGCTGGCCGCGCCGCCGCCCGGCATCCGGCCAGACCCTAGCCGGGGCCGTGCGAGCCGGTCCAGCGCCCGGCGCCAAACCGGGCTTGCGCCACCCCTCCCTAGCAGTGCTAGGCTGGGCGCAACAACAGAGGTCCGACTGGGAGGGACTCATGGGGCGTTCGTTGCATGCCGCGGTTGGCGCCGCGGCCTGGTTGCTGGCGAGCCTGGTGTTCGGGGTGGTCGGCGCGGTGGCGCAGACGCCGCCGGAGCATGGGCTGGTGGGCGTGGACTGCGCCGCGCCGCCGGCGTGGCATTGCCCCGACAGCGACTGCCAGGCGGGCGTCGTCACTCAGCCCGGCGACACCGTGGAGCTGCGCACGCGGCGCACCTTCTTCCTGGACTGCCCGAGCGACTACAAGCCGGGCGAGAAGGTCAACATCCTGCTCAGCCTGCATGGCTTCGGCTCGTACGCGAACTGGCAGCGCAACTACTTCCCGGCCATGGACGTGCGAGACAAGTACCACCTGGTGGTGATCACGCCGGGCGCGCCGACGCGCTTCTGGAGCGAAGCCGACGACGACTATCTGCACAATGTGGTTGACGAGGTGGTGGCGGCCGTCGGCAAGGGCACGTCGACCACTTCATCCTGGCGGGGCACAGCCAGGGCGGCCTGACCTCGCGGCGGATCGTCTGCGACCCCTATTTCCGCGACAAGGTCGATGTGCGCATCAGCCTGTCGGGCGGACGTGTCGGCGACGTGACGCCGGCCGGCAAAGGCTTCGCCGGCGGCGTGCCGGTCTACAAGTCCGGCGCCCCGAAGCCGGCGGCGCCGGCTTTCACACTGCCGCCGCGCGCGGCCGACACCACCGGCGGCGACTGCGACTACTCGTTCATCTTCTCCAACGGCGAAAACGAGTCGATCCCGGTCGCCACCTCGCCGCTGGCGACCAAGTTCGGCTGCGACGCCCGCGAAGAGCTGCCCGACGTGATCGACCCGAAGGCCGGCTACGTGTGGGACTCCTCGCGCCAGGATCCGGGCAGCGACGGCTGGGGCCACTATCCGAAGTCGGGCCGCGACCTGGTGTACGTGTTCCCGCATTGCCGCGACGGGCGGGTGGTGGCCGACGTGGTGCGCATCGCCAAAGGGCACACCGAGGGCTACGAGCCCAACATCACCGACGCCATCGTCGGCCTGGCGGTCTCGGCCAAGGGCGGCAAGATCGCCAACGGAACCTGGAACCCGCCGCCCCCGCCCGCGCCGCCCGGCGGCCCGTTCGGCCGGCCGTAGAGACCCCGCGCTTTGCCGCTCGACCGGCGCCGGATCGTGGCCGAAGCCCTCGACCTTCTCAACGAAGTCGGCGTCGACGGTCTGACGACCCGTGCTCTGGCCGAGCGCCTCGGCGTCAAAGGGCCGTCGCTCTATTGGCACTTCGCCAGCCGGCGCGAGCTCCTGGACCACATGGCCGCCGTCATGCTGGCCGGCGAGATGCCGGCGCCTGGCGCCTTCGCAGGCGACTGGGCCTATTGGCTGGCCGAGGGCGCGCGGGCGATCCGCCGCGCCGCCAACAGCCGCCGCGACGGCGCGCGCGTGCTGGCCGGAGCCCGGCCGACAGAGGCCAGTCCCGACTACGCCGCGATCACGCGCCGCCTGCGCGTCGAGGGCTTCGCCGCCGGCGAAGCGCGGGCCACGTTCCTGGCGCTGGGCCGCTACGCCCTGGGCTGGGTCTTGAACGAACAGGTGGCGCGCGAGCCGAGAGCGGCGTCGGACGCCGACTTCGAATTCGGCCTCGCCGCCATGATCCACGGCGTCGTCGCCTTGCACGCCGCCACGCATAACCAGGAGACAGCGCCATGAAGCACAGCACCGAAGTGGAGGCCGCCAGCGGCCGCAAGTTCTACCTGGACGTGGCCGAGGGCGACGGGCCGCTGACCTTCCTCTTGAACCTGCACGGCGGCGGCTCGGTGGGCGCCTGGCAGCGGCTGTATTTCCCGGCGTTCGACCATGCCGACAAGTATGGGCTGATCGTGGCCACGCCCTCGTGCGCCACCAAGGAGCCGATGCGGCGCTGGGTGGGCGAGGCCGACGACGCGCACCTGCGCGCCATCGTCGAGCAGGTCTATGCGGAATACGGCCCGCGTATCCGCAGCTTCTGGCTGGTGGGGCATTCGCAGGGCGGCATGACCTCCAACCGGCTGCTGCTCGACGATCCGTTCTTTCAAGCCAGGGTCGACGGCTGGCTCAGTCTCTCGGGGGGCCGCATCGGTCCGATCGCACTGCCGGACAGCTTCTTCGTGCGCCGGGCCGGCGCGCCGGCGCCGCCGATGACCTTCGCCGAGGGCGCGCCCGGTCCGGGCCGCGCGGTGGCCCCGCCGGTGGACATCTCCTTCATCTTCGCCACCGGCGAGAACGAGATGGTGGCGCTGCCGGACGCCTCGCCGTGGGCACAGAAGTACGGTGCGGGCCCCCGCGAGCGCCGGCCTGACATCGTCGACGACGTCGCCGGCCAGATCTGGGACACCAGCCGCGAGGGCTCGTCGACGCCGGCGTGGGGCCTGAAGCCGGGCCCTGGCACCGCCGAAGTCTACGTCTGGCCGAACGCCAGCGGCGGCCGGGTGATCGCCGACGTGGTGCGCAAGAACAAGGGCCATACGGAGGGCCTGGAACCGCAGGTCACCGAGGCGCTGATCGCCATGATGGTGGCGGCGCCAGGCGGCAAGGCGACGGTCTGACCGCCCGGGCCGCGGCCACCAAATGAACGGGCGGCGCGGTGCAGCGTTGAGCGAAGATGCTCGAAGCGTCCTCCGGAAGCCACGCCACCCCTCAAACGCCAGCCGTCGAGACGATGGTGGCCCGGCTGCTGGAGAACAGTCCGCCGGCGACGCAGGTGCTGCGGCTGCCGCCGCCGGTGCGCGAAGCGCCCGCCGCCACCGCCGCTTTCGCCGGGCTCAGCTATGCGTCGCCCGAAGAACCGGGCGTGAGCCGCCGGCGCTCCGGACGCGGTTTTGTTTATGAGCGGGCGGATGGATCGCGGGTGAAGGACCGAGCGACGCTGGCGCGCATCCGCGCTCTGGCGATTCCGCCGGCCTGGCGGCGGGTGTGGATCAGCCCGGACCCGAACGGCCACCTCCAGGCGATGGGCTACGACGAGAAGGGCCGGCGGCAATATCGCTATCACGCGCGCTTCCGCGAGCTGCGCGAACACGTGAAGTACCAGCGCCTGATCGCCTTCGCCGAGACGCTGCCGCTGATCCGGGCGCGGGTGGAGGCCGACATGGCGCGGCCAGGCCGGCGGCAGGTGCTGGCCACCGTCGTCCACCTGCTGGAGACCACTATGATCCGGGTGGGCAACCGCAGCTATGCCCGCGACAACCACAGCTTCGGCCTGACCACGCTGGAGCCCCGCCACCTGCAGATCGCCGGCACGCGGCTGCGCTTTTCGTTCACCGGCAAGAGCGGCAAGGCCTGGCGACTCGACATCCGCGACAAGCGGATCGTCCGTATCCTGAAGACCTGCCAGGAGCTGCCCGGCCAGAGCCTGTTCCGCTATGTCGACGAGGTGGGCGAGGCCCAGTCGATCACCTCGGTCGACGTTAACGACTACCTGCGGGAGATCTCCGGCGCCGACTTCACCGCCAAGGACTTCCGCACCTGGAACGGCACCGTGCTGGCGGCCACGGAGCTGGCGCAGGCGCCGGCGCCGCAGACGGCGCGGGCGGGTAAGCACAGCCTTGCCGTCGCCATCCGCAAGGTGGCCGCGCAGCTGCACAACACGCCGGCCGTGTGCCGCGCCTGCTACGTGCACCCGGCCGTGGTCGACGCCTTCCTGGCCGGCGACCTGCGCCTCGACCTTGAAGGCCAGCCGGCGAACCCCTGGCTCAGTGCGGCGGAGATGGCGGTGCTCAGCTTCGTCAGAGCGCGGGCGAAATAGGCCGTCGCTCAGGCGTCGTCCCGCTGTTCCCTCAGCGCTTCCAGCACGGCCTCGGGGTCGGCGGGCTTTTCCAGCGAGCGCGCCTCGGCATCGACGCGGTTGTGCACGCTGGGCAGGTCGCGGCGCAGTTCCTCGACCAGCTGGATCAGCTTCGCCGCCTTCTGCTCGCCGAGGATGGCCAGTTCGAGGGTCAGCTGTTCGCGCAGCTCGCTGAGCTCGTCCTCACGCCGCTGGGTGATCAGGATGAAGATGGTCATGAAAAGGGCGCCGAGGCCGGTAGCGACCTGCAGCGTCTCGGTGGAGAGGGCGTCCAGCTGCGCCAGGCCATTGGTTCGCAGCGCCAGGTTGGCACCGATCCAGAGCGCGGCGACCACGGCCAGCGCCGCAGCGGCCCGAGGCCGGCTGAGGAAACGCGTCAGACCCTCGACCGCCCGCTGCAGGCCGGCGGCGTCCTGACGGTGCTCGGTGTGGAGGCGCGCGATCGCCTGCACCGTCGCCTCAATGTGCGCCGGCAGGATCTGTTCCCCTTGGGCTTCGGCCGGCGAGGGCGTCAGCTGTGGGCCTCGTGGCGGCGGGTCTCCCAGCCTTTCTTGGCCGCGGCGGACCGTTTGGCCTGCGACTGGCTCGAGCCGCCGATATGGCCGCCCTTGCGGGACGCGGCGTGGTTCTCCGTCTTGCCGCGACCCGAGCCGGACTTCTTGCCGCCGCCGGTCTCGGCGTTGACCGTGGCCCAGGCGCGCCGCTCGGCCTCCTTCTCGCTGACGCCGCGGTGCTCGTAGCCTTTCTCGATGTGCGAGGCCTGACGCTTCTGCTTGTCGGTGTAACTGCTCTTGTCGCCGCGGGGCATGGCCGCCTCCAGATGATCCTTGAGGAGAAAACGAGTGTGGCGAGCGGCGGTTCAACGGGGGCGGCTAGAGCGCCGGCTGCGGCCGCGCCAGGCCAATGCGGACGGTGGACACCAGGCCGCCCAGCGCCGCCAGCACCGCGGCGATGAGGTAAACCAGGCGCAGCGCATCGGGCGTCGCATGGCCGCCGGCGAGGGTGCGGAACAGCACCGCCACCAGCGCGGTGCCGCTGGCCTGGCCGAGAAGGCGGAACGAGGTGTTGAGCCCGCCGGCGGCGCCGCTGCGCTCGCGCGGCGCGCTGGAGACGATGGCGCGCAGGTTGGTGGGCCCGAAGAAGCCGAAGCCGAGGCCGCAGAGCACGATCCTGAGCGCCATGTCCCACGGCGCGGGGTGCGCCGGCGCCAGCATCAAGAGCACCATGGCCGCGGTGAACAGGCCCATGCCGATGGCGCCCAAGAGTCCCACCGGGTAGCGGTCGGCGAGGCGGCCGGCCAGCGGGGCCACCAGGAAGTTGCCGATCGGCCAGGCGGTCATCAGCACCCCGGACGCCACCGGGGAGCCTGACTGGTTGAAGAGCAAGAACGGCAGCGCCAGCACCCCCATGCTCTGAGCGATGAAGCAGAACAGGCTCGCCACCACCGAAGCCGCCACCAGCGGCGTGCGCAGCAGGTCGACGCCCAGCATCGGCGCCGGCAAGGTGACCTGGCGGCGCACCAGCAGCGTGGCGCTGATGCCGGCGCCGGCCAGCTCGGCCCACGGCAGCCAGGCGCCGGCGTGTCCAAGGCCCTGCAGCCCCACCACCAGCAGCGTGAAGGTGACCCCGTTGAGCAGCGCGCTGGGCACATCCCAGCGGTGGCCCAGCGCCTGACCGGGCGCCAGCGTCGGGATCGACACGGCGATGGCGATGATCCCGATCGGCACGTTGATGGCGAACAGCCACGGCCAGGGCGCCACCGAGAGGATCGCCGAGGCCACCGCCGGCCCCGCCGCCGTGGTCACCGAGATCATCATCGAATTGAGCGCGATGCCGCGCCCCAGCATCGAGCCCGGGTAAGTGAAGCGCATGAACGAGGTCAGGCAGGCCACCATGCTGCCGGCCGCCGCGCCCTGCAGCAGGCGGCCGACGATCAGCATCTCCAGCGTGCTCGCCGTCGAGCAGACCAGCGAGGCGATGGTGAACATCACCAGGCCGCCCTGGAACACCCGCTTGTAGCCGACGATGTCGGCCAGCGACGACATGGGGAGCACGAAGACGGCGGTGGCGATCTGGAAAGCGTTGACCACCCAGACGGCGGTGGCCGGGCTGGTGTGCAGCGAGCGCCCGATCAGCGGCAGCGCCACGTTGGCGATCGACCCGTCCAGGTTCGACATCCCGAACCCCAGCGTCCAGGCCGCGATGGCCCAGTAGCGGCGCGGAATCGGCAGCCCGTCATGGTGGCTCTCACTCATCCGGGCGCTAGTGCAGGAGATGCGGCTAAGGCGCAATTCCGGTGGGCGGGAGAAAGAAGGTTCACACGGCGACGCTCGCAATCGGCGGCCGCGCGGCGCATCATCGCGGCCTTTCCTCATCCCTTTCTCAAACGAGGCTCCGATATGAGCGATCTGCCCACCGCCGTGCTGGGACGCACCGGCCACACCGTCACCAAGCTGGCCTATGGGGCCATGGAGCTGCGAGGGCGCATGCCCGGGCGCGGCGGGCGGGAGGTGTCGCCGGAGCAGGCGAACGCGATCCTCAATGCGGTGCTGGACGCCGGCATCACCATGATCGACACCTCGCCGGACTACGGGCCGTCGGAAGAGCTGATCGGGGCTTCGATCGCCCATCGCCGCAACGAGTTCTTCCTTTCCAGCAAGTGCGGCTGCCCGGTGAACCCGCCCGCCGGCGAGCGGCCGCCGCATGTGTTCACCCGTGAGAACGTCCGCGCCGGGGTGGAGCAGAGCCTGCGGCGGATGAAGACCGACCACATCGACCTGGTGCAGTTCCACATCAGCCCCAGCCGCGCCGAGCTGGAGAAGAACGACTCGGTGGCCGAGCTGGAGGCGCTGCAGCGCGAGGGCAAGATCCGTTTCATCGGCATGTCGGGCACGCTGCCGAACCTCACCGACCACATCGCCATGGGCGTGTTCGACGCCTTCCAGATCCCCTACTCCGCCCTGGAGCGCGAGCACGAGGGCGCGATTCACGACGCGGCGACGGCCGGCGGCGGCACCATCATCCGCGGCGGCGTCGCCCGCGGCCTGCCGGTGGCCGCGGCGGAGACGCTGGAGCGGCTGCCCGAGCAGATGCGCCCCACTTTCCAGCGCCGTCGCGACCTCTGGGACGAGGCCAAGCTGGACGAGATTTGCGACGGGCTGGGGCGGATGGAGTTCATGCTGCGCTTCACCCTCAGCCACCCGGACATGACCACCACCATCGTCGGCACCGCCAACCCGGAACACCTGGCGCAGAACGTCGCAGCGGCGAAGAAAGGCGTGCTGCCGGCGGACCAGTACGCCGAAGCCAAACGCCAGCTCAGCAAGGCGGCGAAGGCGACGGCCTGAGGCTGGCGCCAGCGCGATCGGCGACGGCGCCTCTACATCACCTGTTAAGCGCTTCGGCCCGAACATCGGGGCCATGCAAGCCGCCACGCTCCTCATCGACGAAGCTCCGCTGACCTGGCGCACGCTTCCGCTCTGGGTGCTGTTCGCGGCGGCCTTCGTGGTGGTGTCGGTTGTCGGCGGCGTGCTGGTCGCCACGATGAACCTGCTACAGGCGCGCGCGCCCGTCTTCGCTCAGTCGGGGCCTGATGCAGCCAGACGCCTGCCGGCCCTGTCGGCGGTCAACTCCTGACAGCGGTGCTGACGCGCGGTGCGGCTCTCCGGTCGCCGACGCCCGGCGCGCATGGCATATATCCGCCCGACGGCGGTCGGACCGCACCCATGAGTGAGTCGGCTTTGAGCGCAGATCGCCCCTTCTGCCTGACGGGAACCGGCGAGGCTTGCGACCTCGAGGACATTGGCCGTTTCGCCGACCGCAGCGGCGCCGTTGGCGAGGTGCGCGTGGTCCGCTGCCGGACCTGCGGTCTCGGCGTCAGCAAACCCGACCTGCCGGATGTCGCCTTCCTCTACGCCGACCGCACCAGCCAGGACTTCCAACCCGACGGCGGGGCGATCCCCAGGCTGCTGAAGCGGGTCGTTTTCCGCCAGGGCGCGCGCCACATCCTGCGGGCGCTGGACCGGGCGCCCGGCCTGATCGTCGACTTCGCCTGTGGCAGCGGCCTCTTCACCCAGTGCCTGGCCGAGGAAGCCGCCCCGGCCCGCGTCGTTGGCAGCGATTTCCACGAGGCGCCGCCCACCGAGCTGCGGACCGGCGAATATCTGCCCATCGATGACGTTGCGACCCTGGAGGGGCAGGCGGACCTGGTGTTGGCGATGCACGTGCTGGAGCACGACGACGACCCCGGCGCGCTGCTGGCTCGCATCGCGCGGCTTGTGCGTCCTGGCGGCCGGCTGATCCTGGAGACGCCGAACATCGACTGCGTCTGGATCTCGGTCTTCGGCAAGGCCTGGGACGCCTGGTACCTTCCCTATCACCGACGCCACTTCAATCGCCGCAATCTGCGGGCGCTGACCGAAGCAGCCGGCATGACCGTGGTGGCGGAAGAGGACGTCTCGGTGCCGACGATGGGACGGACGCTGGCCAATATGCTCGGCCGGCGCAACAGCACGATTTTCGTCCTAATCGGCGCTGGCCTGCATCCGATCCAGTGGATCGCGGAGCGAGTGACTCGCCGCCCCGTCGCGATACGCATCATCGCTCGCAAACCCTGAGCGGGGGCCCGGCCGCGCCGGGTTGGAGGCGAGCGCCGCGCTCGCCAGGCCAAGAGCGATGGACATCCCGCCCACCAGCAACCGGTTCATCACCGCGAACGTCGCGACGGTATGCGCCGCGATGCCCGATAGCCCCAGAATGACGACGAAGGTCCACTCGTTCACGCCGAGCCCCGCCGGCACGAAGCTGAGGGTGCCGGCGATGGCCACCGGTGGGATGGCGGCTGCGAGCGTGAGGGGGGGAATGGTCGACTGGATCGCCGCGGCGACGCCCAGTGTCATGCCCACCAGAGCCACGAACTTGACCAGCGAGAGCCGGTAAAGCTTGAGCGTGAGTGCAGGGTCCAGCAACGGGCCCGCCGCGGCCGGCAGCACACGTCGCGCGATCCGGGTCGCTACGCCGACCAGGCGATCGCAGAGCACGGCCAGGACCGGCGCGCCAAACAGGAAGACGCGGAAGTCACCCAGCTGCAGGGCCACGAGCGCCGGTATCGCCGCCAGAGCGATGACGCCGATGTCGAACAATTGCTCCCAGGCTGACGAGAAGGCGCCGCGACGGCCGCCGGCGCCGGTCAGCAGGTGCGCGCCGCCGCCACGAACCAGCGCGCTGGCCACCGGCGCCGGCATGAACATGCCCAGCGCCGCGCCGACGGCGGTGAGACCGAAGGCGTAGCGGCGCGTCGGGGCGGCGTGCGCCAGACGGCCTTCCACCAGCCGCCACTTTTCCGAGCCCGCCGCGGTGCTGAGCACGGTCGAGGCCAGGATCACCACCAGGGGCAGCGGGCGAAGCGCGCGCACCGCACGGCTCAGGTCCGCCGCGTCGATCCCGGTCAGCCGCAGGAACAGCCAGAGCAGGCCCGCGCCGACGACGATCATGACGAAGCCGAGAGCGGCCGGTTTGAGCTTCATGCGACGGCGGCCGCCGCCGGCCGCCACTGATCGGGAGGCGCGGGCGCGAGCTCGCTCACCAACTGGGCGTAGACGTCGGTCACCCGGCTCCAGCCGTAGCGGGCGCGGACGAACGCGGCCCGCTCGGCGGCGCCGCCCAGTTGCAGCGCCTGGTCGATGCACCCGGAAAGCTCGCTGGCGGTTGCCAGGTCGAGATCGGCACCGATGGGAAGCGTGACCAGGTAGGGCTCGATGGCGATGTCGGTCTGGGCCGTGGCGTCGCTGCAGACCACCGGTAGCCCGCAGGCCATCGCTTCACGCACGACCAGCGAGAGACTCTCGCTGGGGCTTGGCAGCACGAAGACGTCGGCGCTGCGGTAGAGATCGGCGAGCGTCGCGCCCGAGAGGCCGCGGACGACGCGGACGTTCGGCAGACCCCACGCGTCCGGATCGACCGGGCCCCAGCCCGCCATCACCACCTGCAACTCGGGCCGCTGCGCGGCGACGGCCCGCAGCAGTTCGATCCCCTTGGTGGGAACGAACCGGCCGACGTAGAGAACGACGCGCCGGTTTGGCGCGAAGCCCTGGTCGGCGCGCAGGCGCGCTTTCTCGGCGGCGTCCTGCGGTGGATGGAAGACGGCGGTGTCGATGCCGGCGAAGCTGACCGGCGCGGGGCGACGCAAACTGATGGCGTCAAAGTGCCTGGCGACCGTCTGGCTGATGAAGGCGACCTGGTCGGCCGACGCCAGCATCGGGCGGGTGACCACCCGCTCTCCAAGCCGCATGACGTTCTGGACCAAGGTGCTGCCGAACAGCGCATCGCCGAGGTGCTGCACGATCAGGATCGGCTTGCGGTGCAGCTTGGCGCTGACGAAAGCCCAGATCGAGGTCAGGTAGAGCGTGTCGTGGATCAGCACCACGTCGCTGGCGCGGACGCGCTCGTCGATCCGGGCGACGGCGCTGGGCAGCGGCACGGTGAGCGGCAGGCCCATCCAGCGCTCCACGCCGTTCCACGAGCTCAGCGCAATGGACGGCACACCGTCGCCGCGCGGCGCCGTGGCGTTGGTGGCTAGCCACTCGACCTCGCAGCCGCGCAACGACAGCTCGCCCGCCAGCCGGCCCGCGATCATCTCGAGCCCACCCGGGTGGGTGTCGAAGTAGGAGCTGACCACGAGGAGTCGCATGGCCTGAGACTCCCGCCGACTCGTTAAGACCTCTTTACGATTTCCGCCGGAAGCGGCGGTTGGCGGACCCTAAGCGACCCTGCGCCACAGCGGCGCGCCCCTACGACCTGTGGGGAGCCTCTGGGGAACTCATGGCGACGGCCCTGCCGTAGCGCTCCGGAAGCAGCTCGATCACCGAGATCGATACCTGCTGGTCGCGGAAGAGTTCTGACGCTGCCGCACGCTGTCGCGCACCTCAGTGGGCGCGCAGGTCCTGGAGGAACTCCGACCCCGGCGCCACGCCACTGACCAGCAGGCGGTCCCTTGCGCGGGTGCAGGCGACGTAGAGCAGGTGGCGCTCGGTGTCGTAGACGTCGTCGAGGTCGCTCTCCTCAACCACCGCGTCGATGCGTTCGGCAAGCGGCAGCACCTCGTCGTCGCAGGCCATCACGGCCACAGCGCGGAACTCCAGGCCCTTGGCGAGGTGCATGGTTCCGACGGCGATGCGCTCGCCCTGCTCGCCGCCGCGCTCGGTGAGTTCGACGGCTGACTGGCCCGCTAGTTCGACGGCGGCGCGTGCCCGAGGCAGTTCGCGGCGCGAGCGGACGAACACGCCGATCTGGCCGGGGCCAATCCCATCGGCGCCGCAGGCTTTGAGGAAGTCTGCGACCAGCTCCGCTTCATGGGCCTCGTCACGCGCCAGCACGACGCTCGGCGCCGGGCCTTCGAACACCGAGATCGCGCCGCGGCGATCCTCCTCCAGGCCGTCGGCGTCCCGCACCAGATCGGGCAGCAACCGGTCGGCGGCGGCGCGGATCTGCTGCGAGGTGCGGTAGTTCACCTTCAGCGTGGCCGAGCGTCCACGCACATTGACGCCTAGCGCTTTCCACGAGAACGGCTGCTGGAAGATGCGCTGGCCGAGGTCGCCGGCGAAGAACAGCCGGTCGGCGCCCGGCGGGACGATCGCCGCCATCATCCGTAACTCCGCGACCCCCAGGTCTTGCGCCTCGTCGATGATGGCGTGGGTGAACGGCTTGGTCGGCCGTTCGGCGTAGTGGTCGGCCACGGCGTGGAAGACGCCAGCCCAGGTCGTCAGACCCTGCGCCTCCAGCCGCGCCCGGGTTGAGGCGAACACCGGCCAGAGGGCCTGGCGCTGACGCGCGCCCAGCCGGTTGCGGCGGCCGAGGCGCGGCACTGTGGCGTAGGCCTCCGCGTCAGCCACCCGCCAGGCGTCGATCACCGAGGTCCACTCCGCCTCAAGGAAGCGTTGTGAGAACGTGGCGGCGGCGCCCGTGTCCTTGGCGGCGTCAGAGATAGCGCGCGCCACTTGCTCCGCGGTCGCGATGCGGGGCCGCCGGCCGAAGGCGAGCAGGAAGAGGTCGTGCGCCGCGACCTCGAACGCAGCGACCGTCACTTGCGGCGGTCGCACAGCCGCGGCGCTCACCAGCACCCCCAGCTTTGACGCCAGATTCGCTGCTAGTGGCTCGGAGAAGGTGGTCAGCAGCAAGCGCGCGCCAGCGTCGGCGCGGACGATCCGCGCAGCGCGGTGCAGCGCGACGACGGTCTTGCCCGTCCCGGCCGTCCCTGCGGCCCGCGCAGGGCCGTTGAAGGCCCGTTCCGCCAACACCTGCTGCGAAGGATGCAGAAACACCGACCAGCGCTCCCAAGGGGCTTCCAGGGCCGCTTCCAGCCTCTCGCGGCTGTCGATGGTCACGAACCGGCGGCGCGAGTCAGGGAGATCGAACGCGCTGGCCGGCGGCGCCGATGGGCGCGCGGCAATTGGCGGCGGATTGGCGGTCGGCCCTGGCGGCTCGCCAGCCTCGGTTGGCGGGCTTTGGGACGCAGCCGCCTCAGGGGGCGCCAGCACGCCGGTGGTCGCGAACTCCAGCAGCGCCTCGGCCGCCTCCGGCGGCAGGTGCTCCGCCAGTTCGTAGAAGCCATCTTCGGTGGCTCGCTGCACCGGCGCGGTCCAGTCCGCCGGCACGCCTACGCCCAACAGCTCTGCTTCCGACAGCCGCACGAACAGCCGCGCCGGCGCGGCTGGCGCCTCGGCCAGCTCCTCGGCCGGCGCCCACAGCCGGGCGCGCTCGGGCTCGGCTTCCTCCACCCGCTCGCGCACCTCGACGATCTGCACCACGCCCGTGGCCGGGTGCGCCTCGATGCGGCGCCGCTCGGCCCAGGCGTAAGCGCGGTCGTGGTGATCGACGTAGGCCACAAGCACCGACGCCGGCGTCCGGTGCAGAATCAATCGCAGGTCGCGGCCCACCCGCGCCGACCAGAAGTGCTCATCGCGCGACTTGTCGATGCGGTGCATCTGCAGCCCCGGCGCGGCCGGGTCGAGTTGCAGATCCATCACACTCACCTTCACCGCCTTCTGCTCCGGCGCCGGCAACCGGGCGAGCGCGTCGGTGAAGGTGTCGGCGATGCGGAATTGCATGCGTCAGGTCATCCCGAGGACGCGGCGCACCATCGGCGTGGGGTCGGTGGCGGGCTTGTCCCAGGCTGCGACCGAGGGATGGGTGAGCGTGACAACAAGCGACCCAGTCTCCGGCCGGTGCGCTTGGCTCGTCCACTTTCGGCCGTTGTCCTCAACGAAGCTGTCGACAAGCTCGCTTGCCCGCAGCTTCTGGCGGACCCAAGCGCCGGCCGTGCCTCCCATACAAAGAACAGCCCGCACAGAGAGCGCGTCGATCACGGCTGCGTGCATCCGCCAACAGGTATCGAGCCAACGCTCTTTGTCGGTCAGCATCCTCTCTCGGCACGTCCGAAGAAAGATCACGTTGCTGGCAGGGGTTTGCCGGGGGTCGAGCCCAAGCCCGCTCAGCAGGTGGCGGACGCGGCGCTGTAGCGGCGCGGAGCCTGCGGCGAACTTCAGCCACTCTCCGTCGACGTACTCTGACCAATCATCCTCAGGTCGACTCAGCGCGACTGCAATGTTCGCACCGATGGTGTCTGATGCTTGCTTTACAGGGTCGCCACCCGGATTGAGCCCCAGCAGGTAGATGGGCGATGGGCCGGAGAAGGCACGCCGGCCGGAATAAAGCACGCCGCCGGACAAGCCGTGGATATCTTCACCGACCAGCTCCAGAAAGCTCTCAAGCAAAGGCGTCCCCCCCAAACCGTCGGTCGACCGCTCAACCTTTAAACACCTGCTCGCGGTGGTAGCGCAGGAATTGTGGGTGTGGGCGCCAGTCGGGGCGCAATGGCGCGAGGATGCGGCCTTCGGGGAGGAACAGGCGGCGCGCTGCTTCCGGCAGGTGGTCGCGCGCAGTTAGCAGCGCGCCGTCGTCGTCGACGGAGACGAGGCCGCGGTCGAACATCCAGTGCGCGGTTGCTGAGAGCGCGAAGCCGTTGCGCACGGAGTCCGGGCCGGCGTCGGCGACGGGGCGGATGTGCGCGGCCTGCGCTTCGGCGCGGCCGCCGCCGTTGATGATCTTCAGGCCGGTGAAGGCGCAGGTGTCGCCGTAGGCGCGCTTCACCGCCACGGCGAAGGCGGCCTCGCGGAACGGGCGGGCGATCAGGCGCTCGACGATCGGTCGGTCGAAGGTGGCCGGCTCTTCCGCGAAGCCGGGCGGAAGCTGCGAACCCAGGGTCTCGCGGGCGACATCGAGGCCGATCACCGGCGCGAAGCCGGCGGCCAGGATGGCGTCGAACTCGGAGTCGGGGACGGGCCGCACCGAGCGGCCGAAGGCGCCCTTGCTGGTGCCGCCATCCTCACGCTGCAGCCCGGACTCGAAGTAGTGCTCGCCCTCGCGGAACGGGACCGGCCGGTCGAATTCCAGGTAGTCGGCGACGTCGGCGTAGAAGTGGTTGGCGCGGGCCGGGTCGGGGCGCACGCGGAGCACGCGCGCCGCGGCGAAGTAGGTCTGCCGTCCGCCGGTTCCGGCGGCGCCGGGACGCCGTGGCTCGTAGTAGACGATCCAGTCGCCCACGGCCGCCTCGACCTGCCGCAGATAGGTGCGCGGGAAGTGGTACCGCTGCTCCGGCAGGTCGTCGTAGGCAGGGTCGACTTTGGTGGTAAAGACGGCTTTCACTGTCCGGCTCAATCGAGAAAGTAGTTCTCATGCTCGGGACCGATCGCGACCGACTCCGTTGGCCGTTTCGCTTGAACGCGTGCCGCGATCCACGCTTCGAGCAACATTGACTCGGTCGCGGCCACCATCTCGCCTTTGAACCGCTCGGCGCCGGCTCGCTTCAACTGCGCAAATACCTCCTGCTCCATGCCGTAGGCGTTGATCTCGTCGCGGTGCCACTCCGTGTGGACGAAATCCCACCCCAGTTTGGCTTCGTCTGGCATGAAGGCAGTGATTTCCCCTCGGCGGCGCACGGGGTTGTTGGAGAAGCCAACCTTGTAGACGCGCCAACCCGAGCGCCGGCGAAGAATGCCTTCGGCGACGCGGTCGGCGACATTGCCCGTCAATGCCAGGCAGTACGTCGCTGCCGGGCCAGATGATGGCGTCAGCAGCCGCGGCGTGCGGGTAGGGGGCGGGCCGGGCCGCTTGCCGCCGGCAAGGTTCGCCGCAAACGAGCCAGTTGGTGACTTCCAGACATCTGCAACCCGATGTCGAGGTAGCGCCAGCACGGCCGTAGTCTCCTCGGCTGTCAGCGCTTCGTAGTTGGTCGCCAACTTCATGTGCAGATTGTTCGCGTAGACGCGCGGCAGAACCTTCCGGCTCTCAGGCAGGGGCGTATCGAAAAGCTCAGCCGAAACGATTGGCATACCGTAAGGCCACCGCGCGATGCCGCCGAATTCGTCGAGGTGCTGAGCCCAGCGATGAGGTTCGACGAGATCAACAGTTTGGACGGCTTGTCGGCCAACTTCGATAAGGCCTAGGAGCTTGCCGCGCTCAGCCTCGGCAGTCTCAGTGCCCTGGGTGCCGATGATGAGAATGCGGTCGCGAGGAGTCGCGACTTGAGCGAGGTTGTTCCGCACTGTTGCCGACGCAAATCCGAATGCTCCCCAGACTTCTGGCTCAAGTCCGAAGGCCAAGGTAGCGAACACCCTCGGCGCGTCCTCGCGTCGGCTCACCCCTGCTGGAATGACGGCGTCAATGCAGCCATCGGCATCGAGATCGAAGGCGATCTCCGAGTTCGGCCGGTTGAACAGAAATCCGAGCTGTCCCGCATCGAGGTGACGCGTAGTCCCGTCCGCCAGCTTGAACGCGAATGGCGCTTTGCCGCCGTTGATCGCCCAGATGTCTCGCAGCGTGTCCAGCAGTTCGCGAGTTAGTGCGGTTCCCGGCCCGGATTTCTCGAGGCCGTCGGGCTTGTAACGCGGGATCGGCGGCTTCCGGCGGAACAAGGCGTTCCGCAGTTGCGCGGGGTCGAGGTCGAGCACTGGCAGCCGCATCGTCCGCTCTGCGGACAGGTCGCCGAAGCTACTCATGTCGTTCTCGCCCCGTGAATCGGGCGGCGGAAGTGATAGCGCCGCTCGCGCAGGTTGTCGTAGGCCGGATCGATCATGGTGGCGAAGACGGCTTCAAGATCCCGCGACTACACGAGGCGCGACAACCCGTGTCGGAATGCCAAGTCGCTGGGCAAGCGCGCGAAGTGGCGGCGGTAATTTTCGCTGGGTGACCAGCATAACCTCACAGGCGGCGTCTTCGGCAGACAGACCGGATTGCGCGACCATCACGGCCAAGTATTTGACGCATTGGTAGATGCCACGGTGCAAGTCGGCATCGCCCGATAGAATTGACTTTACCTCAACACCTATCCTTCGCGGACCGTCAATTATCTCCACGTCCACGACGTCACCTGAAGGAAGGGTTCTCTCGATCGCAGCAGTCGGAGATCTGAGGCCAAGGCGCAAAGCCGTAGGGTGGCGAGACACGTAGTCTTTCAGGGCCTTGTGCTCATCGCTCTCAGGCAGCCCACCCCGGAAGCCTCTCGCCCGGAACTTCGGATTGTCTGGCTGACCGTCATCGTCGAACTCTTGGTTTGAGCGATCGTCCTCCGGCATCCGATTTCGGAACGCCCTTTCGTAGAGAGCGCTCCAGTCGGGATAGCTCCAGACCTCATTCAAGCCAGCCTGCACCAGGTCACGCCGCCGCCGCTGGGTTAGCCGGCCCGGGCCGAACCGCCACGTCAGATAGTCGTCCGCGCCGCCACTCGGCTGCTCATCATCGGCGCGAACGACAATAAGGTTGAGGAGCGGACTGCTGTCGTCGACCTCAAGCAGCAGGTCCATCAGTGCGCCTGCGACATCGCCCATGTGATGGTGACTGATGTTTCTGTTGCCGAGGGCAATGCGCAGTTCGGCGGCGAGCTCCCCGTAAGTGACGAGGCGTCCCTGGCGAGCGGCGCGAACAAGAATCGGCATCGCATGAACGGGGCTCGACTTTTTCAGCGCTTCGACCGTGTACGTCGGTTTCCGTGCCATGGCCTACACCCTGAACACCTTCATCACCTCGTCTCCGAAGTGGTTGATCACCTTGACGGCGATGCGGCCGTGGCCGGGCCTGGCGAAGGGGCGTGAGGTGTCGCGGTAGAGGGTTTCCCAGGCGGCCTCGTCGATCTCGGCGCGCAGGGCGGTCTTCAGCGCCTTGTAGGGGTCGTTCGCGCCCAGGAAGTAGGCGTGGCGCACGAAGAAGCTCTCCTGGTCGTAGTCGGTGTCGATGAACCAGGCGGCGATCGACTTGGTGTCGCCGGAGCGGATGTCGCCGGTGTTGGGGTCGAACACGTCCACGCCGTTGATGCGCACCTGCAGCTGGTCGCCGGGCAGCGTCTCGATGTCGATGTCCGGCTCGCCGAACACGATGAAGAGGTTGCCCTTGCCGGTGTTCTTCAGCTCACCGGCCATGTGCAGGTCGGGGCTGATCTTGGCGCGCACGATGCGCAGCGCCCCCAGCTGGGTGATCTCGCTGGCGTGGGCCTCGAAGTTGAAAGCGACGCAGATCAGCACGTCGAAGCGCGCGTCGACCGCCTCGCGCGCAGCTTCGACGATGTCGGCGCGCGAGGCGGTGCCGAACTCGGGGCCGATGAAGATCGCCGCGCGGCGCTCGTGGTCGCCCTCGATGTAACGGCCCTCGCCGCCGACGAACTGGCCGGGCCAAGGCGAAAGCGCGGTGAAGACGATCTTCTCGGCCTTGGTCGATTGCTGCACGCCGGCAGTGCGCAGGTTGTCCAGCACCACGGCGGAGAAGTCCTGCGCCGCGGCGCTCTCGTCGGCGGCTGGGCGCGCCATCGGCGCCTCGCCCAGCAGCTCGTCTTCGTCGGCCGGCACAATGCGGTGCGGCGAAAGGCTCTCGACGGTGAAGGGGCCGGCCACGCGCACCCGGCTGCTATCCACGTAGGGCCGGTCGTAGAGCAGCTCGACGTCGGCGCGGCGGGCGATGGAAGCGTCGATCTCCTGCTGGCGGGCGATGCGGCCCTCCCACCAGGCGTTGTGCGCGGCCGGGGCGTTAGCGGGCCAGTCCGCGCCGACTTCGCGCGGAATCTCCCACTCCTCCCAGGCCTTGCCGAGCGCCGTGTTCAGCGAGGCGCGCAGCGGCTCCAGCCTTGTCTGCCACTCCTCCCAGATGACGTCGATCTCAGCGTTGTTGGCGATCGACTTCAGCGTGACGTGCGGCGCGCGCTCGTAGACGAAGCCCTGGCGCAGATCGCCTGCAGCCTGGCTAAGGGGCTGGGCGAGGCCAGAAACCTCTTGCTCTTTCCGCCGCCCCTCCGGGCTGTCGGAGAGCAAATAGTATGGGTAGCGTGCGCTCATCAGGCGGGTTCGAGCTAGCGCTAGGGCTACGCGACTGGTGTCGATGGTGATCCAACGACGGCCCCACTGCTCTGCGACGTACGCCGTCGTGCCCGAGCCGCAGGTTGGGTCGAGGACGAGGTCGCCTGGGTCAGTGGACAACAAGATACAACGCTCGACTACCCGAGATATGGTCTGAACAACGTAGATTTTGGGGTCGCCAAAGCCGCTTCCTCCCGCGTCCATCCAAATATTAGTAAGCTCGGTTACCGGCCAATCCTGGTGAAGCCTCCTGTACTCCAATGTATTTCCGACCAACTCAAGTCGATCAGCTCTGTTGAGCCTGTCAATTCCCGAGAGAGGAGTTTTCCATTGCCGCGAAGCGCCTGGGTGCCTGTTCTTGCCTTGATATTCAAAATCAATCGTCGCGGTTCGACTAAATCCTTGACGTCGAAGGTCGGCCGTTCTGTAGGGTATCTCATCGTCGGCTAGAGTCGCGATATTCTCTATCTCAGACGCTGAAAGACGGCGTACAGTTCGAGAGGTTGTGTTAATCAACCTGTCGTATTGCGAACCCGCGCCGATGCCAACTTCCTTAGGATTAAATAGATTTCGCTCCTTCAGCACCGAATAATCCTTCGCGTACCAGAGAATATAGTCCGCCTGTGGCTTTAGACCGCTAGTTGTGTCTCCCGCGGTCTTTCTGATTGTAACAGTCCTAAAGAAATTCTCCGCACGAAACACTTCGTCCATCACTGTCCGCACGCGGTGGACATTCTCGTCGCCGATCTGAACAAAGATCGAGCCGCTGTCGGTCAGTAGCTCGCGCATAGCAGTCAAGCGGTCGCGCAGGTAGGTGAGGTAGGAGTGCACGCCGTCCTTCCAGGTGTCGCGGAACGCCTTCACCTGCTCCGGCTCGCGTGAGAGGTCGGCCTGTTTGCCGTCCTTGACGTCGCGGCTCTGGGTCGAGACCTGCCAGTTGGAGTTGAACTTGATACCGTAGGGCGGGTCGAAATAGATGCACTGCACCTTGCCGGCCAGCTTCTCGCGCTCAGCCAGCGAGGCCATCACCTGCAGCGAGTCGCCCAGGATCATGCGGTTCGACCAGTGCTGGTCGTGCTGGTAGAACTCGGTCTTGGCTTCCAGGTCGATGCCGTTGAAGTCGGCGAAGAGGTCCGGCGTGTCGCCAGCGTCGGCCTTGCCGCCGCGCCGCTTCAGGTCGTCGATGATGGCCTTCGGATGGATTTTCTCCTGGATGTAGAGCGGCGGCGTGGACACCACGAGGTCGGACCAGTCCTGCGTGTCCTTGCCGCGCCAGACCAGCTGCGCATCGCCGATCTCCACCTCGCCCGTCTCGGCCAGCTGCGCCACTTGAGCCGCCGTCAGGCGGATGCGGGCGCCGTTCCAGATGATCTGCGGGTCCAAGTCCTCGTCCCTCTCCCGCTTGGCGCCCTCGGCGAGAGGCCGGGCGCGCGGATAGTGCTTCGGCGCCATTGGCGCGTCCGCCTCCAGCTGGTCGGCGAACGATTGAAGTTCCGCCGTCGGAATATTCCGCCGCGTCGCCTCATCGTGGCGCAACGTGGCGACCTGCTTTGGAGGCTTGGGCTGGCGGGCCATTAGGTCTCGCTGCTTTCGGTGAGGAAGCGGTACCGGCGCAGCAGGTAGGTCGCCCATGGATCGTCGACTGCGGCTTGAAGCAGCGGACCGAACAAGTCCTCGACGTAGACGCTCCTGAAGCGCGGGACGCCGTCTGCCTCCGCCGCGAGCACGGACTCGAAGGCCTTAAACGCGTCTGAATGACTTCGCTTCTGAAAGACCGGCGACGTCACGGTGTGAAGGGCGGTGTTGGCGCGTGGCGAGATGTGGAGGACCCGCGTCCGGTAGCCGCGCGGAGCGTGTTCAAGCCGCCAGGCCAGCATCTGCTGTCGCAACAACTGGTAAAACGGCTCCCAGAAGAAAGCGTCCAGCGCAAGCTGGGGCTCCGGCGTGATCGGGCCGTTGGGTACAAAGGCTTTGTCCGCGTAGCGCGCCGTTCGCTTCGCGTTGCCGCTAAGCTTGCCATCCGCACGCACATTGTTCATGAGCGGGGCGCCGTAGGCCTCTGTGTACTTCCACTCGATCAGCAGGGTTTCCGGCTGGCCGTCATGCTCGAACATCACCACTGCGTCGGTGCTGGTCACGTTGGCGCCGCGGGTCGCCTTGCCTGTCGAAGGCCACTCACCAAGCGGGTTGCCTGCGCCGATCCACTCAAAGCCGATGAACCAGTCGCCGCCAGGGCCATCCTCGACGCGCAGCATCTCCGGCGGCTGGATCGCCAGGGCGCGGCCGACCAGCTGAGCGAGAACGTCTGGGCGCCGCGCGAGCGGCATCAGAAAGTTCAGGCAACAGGCCTGTGAGGAGAGCCCGTGCGCCAGGTGGGTATGGCGCGTGATGCCGTGCTGGGCAAAGTACGCGTCTGCTTCATCCCGGATGGAAGGCGCCAGATTGAGCCCGTAGTCCTCCGGGCGCAGCCGGTAGGGCGCCCCGCCGAGGCCAGCCCTCTCCGGCTCGGTATCCTGGAGAAAGGCAGCCTGCGCCAACCGTTCCTGGGCCACAAAGGCGGAAGCGCGCGCCATCAGGTCGCCTCCAGTTCACCGGTTAGCACCCTCACATACCGGTCGGACTCTGACGCCAGCCAGTCGGACATACGATCCCAGTTGGCGTTTGACCGGGTGTCGACCTTGAGCTGGCTGTCGAAGAAATAGCCCGAGCTGCGCCCGCCCATCGGCGTGCCCAGCTGCTCCGTCAGCGCGGTTTCATGCGGTCGTAGCACCGCCTCGATGTCTTCGCCGGCGCCGCTGCGAGGCCCGCGAATGAAGAGCCCGACGGCGTGCTTGGCGACGTATTGGACAACGACGAGGTCCGCTACCGGCAGCCGAATCCAACGGCCCGGGTCTGCCATCGCGCGCCCGTTCGCCGTTTGCGAGGGATGCCGCTGCAGGAAGTGGGTCCAGAACGCCATCCGAAACGCACCTAGCTCGGTGAGGTCCCGGCCGTCCCTTGCGACTTCCTGGAGACGACGGTCCCAGCCATTGGGCCGCTCAAGCACTTCGAATAGGGGTGCGAAAGGTGAGCCGCCGATCCGCACCACCCGCAGTTTGACGGCGAAGAAAGCAAAGGTGTCCGCGGTGTGCTGGTTGAGCCACCGGATCGCCGAAAGGTGCGGCTCGCGAAACGACGGGGCGACCCAAATGATGGTCTGTGCCGAGAGGCCGGCCAGGTACGTCATGATCTGACCGAGATGGCCATGGTCGCTGGCTTCCAGCTGGTTCTCGATCAAGACCAGCGTGTCGTCCTGAGGGTTGCGGGCGAGAATGTCGGCGGCGAAAGTCTCGACGGCGGCCTCCGAGCGGACGTGTTCGAGAGGTATCCCAATCGCCTCGCCCAGCCGGTTGAGGTTCTCGGCTAGCCAAGGCGTGAAATTCTGAGCTTCGTGGACCCAAGCCTCGCGTGGATTGACGTCCTCCAGCGTGGCGAAGGTGGGCGCGTCAGTCATGGCGATCAGGCCTCCACCGCGGCGCCAGTGCGGCGGCCATCGGGCAACCCGTCCACGATCGCCGCGAAATCGGCTTTCATGGCGTACGGATCGCGCAGTTCGGCGAAGGACCAGCGGCCGAATCCGCCGATGTTGTTCACGCCAGGGACCCAGAAGGCCTTCATGGTTTCGGCCTTGAGCTGCGCGTCCTGGCCGCGGAAGCCCTTCACTTCCAGCACCAGGTTCAGCGGCTCGTCGGCGCCGACATCGAGGCGGACGATGAAGTCGGGCAGATAGCGTCGCACCACCGCGCCGAAGCGGTAAGGAACCTCGAACTGCAGGCCCTGGTTCTTGACGTAGGCGATGACGCGCGGATGGCCTTCCAGCACGCGCGCCAGCTCGCCCTCCCAGTCGCTATCCTCCACCACGTGGCTGACCTGGCTCTTGTCCGGCGCGGTGGCCCAGACGGGCTTGGTGGTGTTGAAGGCGACGTGGCGGGTCGAGCCGGCGGGGTTGTAGGCGTCGAGGATTGCTTTGACGCGGCCTTCGCCGGTGACGCCGCGCTGGCAGGCGGCGAAGATCAGCTCGCAGGCGTTCTCGGCAAGCTCGGCGTAGATGATGGCCCCTGTCGGCGCCTCGCCCTTGGTGACGAGGTAGCCTTCGTCGATCCAGCGCCGCACCACCCGCTTGATGTCACCGAAGAGGTGCATCGGCGGGTCCTGCCCCGGGTCGCGGAAGCGCGTGTAGAGCAGGTGCTTGGCAAGGCGGAACGAGACCTCGCTGGGGCGCATCTGCGAGAGCACGCGCGGGGCGAGGGTGACGCCTTCGCCGACGATGCCCTCGTTGCGCACCTCGCAGGGGCCGACGTTCTCCGGGCTCAGCACGAAGCGGCTGTCGTCGCTGAACACGGCTGTGATGCGCTCGTCCGGCAGGTCGTAGCGATAGCCGTCGACGCGCGGGAAGCGGATTTCGAGCGCCTCGCGGCCCTTCATGGCGGCGACGCGGGTGATGTTGGAAGGCTTCTTCACCGGCGCTTTCACCGGCTCGGCGGTGAAGTTGAACGGAATGCCGAGGATGTCGGCGTACTCGACGTCGAACATGTCGTCCTTGTTCAGCTCGTAGGACTGCCGGCGCAGGGCGCGGCCGACCACCTGCTCGCAGAGCAGCTGCGTGCCGAAAGCGCGCACGCCCATGATGTGGGTGACGGTGTTGGCGTCCCAGCCTTCGGTAAGCATCGACACCGACACCACGCAGCGCACCTGCTCGCCCAGCCGGCCCTTGCGGCCGATGCTGTTCATCACCTCGCGCAGCACCTCGGCGTCCGTGAGCGCGGCCGCCTGGTCGCCGGTGCGCTCGACCCGTTCGCGACGGAACTGCTCGATCTCGGCACCCATCAGCTCGCGGTAGTCGGACTCCAGCGCCTCGCCGCTCTCCAGCGCCTCGGAGTCGACCAGCAGCGTGTTGAAGCGCGTCAGCCGGTTGCCGTGTTCGTCGTAGTTGCGAAACAGCTCCAGGTGGCCCGCATGGCGGAAGCGCATCTGCTTGTCTTCGTCTTCGAGCTCAAAGCCGCTGATCCACTCGTAGACGAGCTTCGAGGTGGCGGTGTTGTTGCAGACGACGATGAAAACCGGTGGCGTCTCGATGCCCGCGCGCAGCCACGTCTCGTGTGTCTCTTCGTAGTGGCTGTAGAGGGCGTAGAGCGCGGTCTGCAGCTGGGCCGGGAAGTTGTGCGAGAGCGGGTCGAGGTTGCCGGACTTGCGGGCGCCCTTCTTCGGCATGGCCTTGCCGATGTGGTCCCAGAGGTCGCGGTAGATCACCTCGCCAGTGACCGAGTTGTCGGCGACCGGGATGCGCGGCAGCTTCACGATCCCGCACTCGATAGCGTCCATCAGCGAGAAGTCGCTGATCGTCCAGGGGAACAGCGTGCCTTCCCGATAGCCTGAGCCACGCAGGAAGAACGGCGTCGCCGAGAGGTCGAACACCGTGCGCACGCCGACCTTGCGCTTCAGGGCCTCAATGCCGGAAATCCACAGCCGCGCGGCCTCGGCGTTACGTTTGGCCTCCTCGCGGTCTTCCGCGGCGATGGGCGCCTCGGCGTCGAGGTCGACGCGCTCGCGGTAACAGTGGTGCGCCTCGTCGTTGATGACGACGACATTCTTGAACGCCAGCAGCTCACCGCAAGCGCGCTTCAGCATAGCGCCCTCGGTCTCGGTGGTCTTGATCGGCTCCGGATCGCGGCCTTGCATCAAGGCCCTGCCCACCTTGGACACGTCCAGCGTCTCGCGGCGCTTGAACGCGTGGTAGTTGCTGATGACGATCTTGGCCCGCGCCATGTCGAGCAGCATGTCCGGCGGCACCAGCTCGCGCGTGGCGTAGTAGTTGTCCGGGTGCGATGGCTGGAGCACCTGCAGCCGGTCCTTGATGGTGATCCCGGGGGTGACCACCAGGAAGGCCCGGGTGAAGTTGTTGCTGGCTGGCGAGCGGACCGCGTTCAGCGTCTGCCAGGCCAACAGCATCGCCATGACGGTGGTCTTGCCGGCGCCGGTCGCCAGCTTCAGCGCCACGCGGAAGAGTTCGGGGTTTGCCGCGGCGTTGGCGGCTTCGATGGCGCGACGCATCGGCAGGTACTGGCCCTGCTTCGGCGCGACCTCTGTCAGCCAGATCGCGGTCTCGACCGCCTCGACCTGGCAGAAGAACGGGCGCTGAGAGGCGAACTCGTGATTGCGCCACCAGAGCAGCAGCTGCTTGGTGACGGGGGTGACGCCCCAGTCAGTCTGCTCCGGCAGGGCGCGCCAGCGTGTCACCGTCGCCCGGATATCGTTGATCTGGCTGAGCGTGTAGCGCTCGCCCCGCTCGTCGGCGGCTTCCTGTTCGGAGAAGAGGTCGCCCTGCGCCCGGCTGGCGGCCTGCGCGCGCTTCCCCTTGCCGCCCTGCTTCTTCGCCGGCGGCACCGGCGAGATCAGCTCCGACGGCCGCCGCCCATCCACAGGCGGCTGCTCCAGCGGCCGGCCGTCCGGCCCCAGGCGATGATGCCGCGTCGGCGCCAGATACGGCGAATTCAGGATCGGCTGTTCGAAAAAGCCCACGACAGATAGCGTACCCCCACCGGCTTAAACCTAGGGTATTGTCGGGCGAGGTGAAAGCGTCCCGCGCCCGCGTTTGGCTCGGACAGCTTTGGACTGGACGGCTCCGCTTGACGCGCGCGTTGCAACAGCGCTTCAACCTTGCGTCGATTGGAGTTGGCGGCCGCGCGGGGGCGTGTAGTGGAAAGCTTGCTGAACTCGTGGGTCGACGCGGTGCTATCCGTCGCCGGCCTCCTCTTCACGCACCGGTGGGCGGCACCCATCCTACTGACGCCGCTGATGATGGCTGGAGCCGGTTATCTGTGGTGGCGGGCCCAACGTCGGGTCCGACCTTTCCTGAACGCGGCTGCCGCGCGCATCGAAGTCCTGCAGCGAGCAATTGGGACGGAGCGCGATCCCATTGCCGAGCGTGCATCGTTCGCAACTCACTTCGGCGACGTCGCGGCGGCAATGGCCGAGAGTCAGCGAGGCGCTGAGAGTCTGAGCCGCGCCTGGCAAGAGTTCCATGAGACGGTCGTCGACGAGACCGAGACACCGATCCGCAATACGGCACGTCCTTCAGTCTATTTCGGCCGCTCCGCCCCGCGACTAGACGACCTGAACTTCTGGTCGAACGCCTTCGTCGGCATCGGCCTCCTGCTCACCTTTCTCGGCATTGTCGTTGCCCTGAACGAGACGGCTAAGGGGATGGCGGGCGACGCCACCGTCGAGCAGACCAAGGACGCCCTCAAGGGCCTGCTTACGATCGCGTCCGCCAAGTTCTTCACCTCGATCGCAGGCGTCGGTTGTTCAATTCTGCTGCGGTTCGCCGAGACCGGCATGCACCGCAAGCTGGACGAGCGCATCTCGCGGATCAGCGACCTGCTGGAAGCGGGTCTTCTGTACGTTCCGGCGCAGCTACTGGCGGTGAAGCAGCTCGACGAGTTGGAGCGCCAATCCAAGCAGCTGGAGAAGTTCAATACCGACCTCGCCGTCCAGATTGGCGAGCAAATCGGCGCCCAGTTCCAATCGGTGATCACGCCGATCGCCTCCTCCCTCTCTCTGCTCAACGACAACATTGACGGCATGAGTAGCCGCCTTGGCGAGGGGGTGGGCAAAGCGGTCGAAGGCGCCGCAAGCGGCGAGCTGCGGGCGCTGGGCCAGACCTTGGCCGCGCTCCGGGAGCAACTGGAGAACCTGTCGGGCCACGTCGAAGGCTCTGGCGAGGAGGCCGCGCGCCAGATCCGTGCGGCCGGCGAGGATTTCGCTCGTGCCTCGAGCGACATTCGGGGCGCCTTCGACAGCCTGACCGGGCAGGTAGAAGGGTTAGGCCGGCGCTTGACAGAAGAGTCGGACACCAACAGCCAACGTCAGCGCGACTTGATGGACTCGGCCGTAACGGCGTTTCGATCAGCCAACGAAGAGGCCGCACGCGGGCTGCGCGACAGCCTCGAAGCGTTGCAGGGAGCCGGGGCGACGGCCGCAGCAGACCTGCGCTCGCGCGTCGGCCAGGCGATGGCGCAAGCTGCTGAGGAAGCCGATGCCGCGCTGCGGCGCGCCATCCAGGATACTAGCGAGGGTTTCGCGCGAGCAGGCGGGTCGCTGATCGTCTCAGTGACGCGCGCTTCCGTCGAGATGAACGCCGCGGCCGACGCGATGCACCGAGCGGAACAGGGAACCGCCGCCAACGCTGACAATCTTCGCGATACGTCGGACAGCGTGCGCGCGGTCAACCGGTCTCTCAACGAGGCTGCCCAGAGCTTCAGCACGGCGGCGGCGCCCGTGGCCGAAATCTCGCGCAGCTTCCGGGATGCCTCGGAGCGCATTGCGGCCAGCCTCGATAGGTCCGCCGACGCGGGAGCCGCCGCATTGAAGGAGATGAGTGATTTGGCTGCGGGCGTTCGCGAGACTCAGGAAGCCGCGGCGGAAGCCTGGGCTGACTATCGCGCGCGCTTCGCTGACGTCGACCAAGCGTTGGAGCGAACGTTGCAGCAGATGGCGACAACCTTATCCACGACGTTGTCCGACTTCCGCAAGTTCGGCCAGGACATGGATGTCCAGATGGGCGAGGCCATAAGCCGTCTTGCACCGGTGATCGAGCGCATGAAAGACAACACAGACGAGATCGCGGACTTCGCCGAAGCTCTGAGAGCTTCAGCCAAACCCTTGGCTCCCGTTGCATGAGCGACGAATCGTTTCGAGAAAGCCGAGTCGAACAGGAGAACTATTTTGTCTCCATGACCGACATGATGGTCGGTCTGGTGTTCATTTTCATCATCTTGCTGATGTACTTCGCGCTACAATTTCAGCAGACAAGGCACGAGCTGACCAGCGCCGACGAGACGCGGCGGCAGATCCTCCAACAGCTACAGACGAGCCTGAAAGCGAAGGGCGTGAAGGTCGAGATCGATCCCGCCAATGGGCTCCTGCATCTGCCGGAAGCTATCCTGTTTGATAGTGCGCAAACGGAACCGAAGCCGGGCGGCCGGGACGCAATCGCCAAGCTCGCTTCATCGCTGATGGAGTTGATCCCGTGCTACGCTGAAGGGGTTCCACCGCCCTCCAACGCCGCCTGCAAGCCTAGCGATCGTAAGATCGAGTCAATGTTTATCGAAGGCCATACCGACAGCGACCCGCTAACCCCGACACCCGAGGCCAGCGACAACTGGGATCTCTCGGTAAAGCGGGCGACAAACACCTATCGTGAGTTGATCCGGGACCAGCCTGATCTCGCTCGGCTGTGCTCAACGCCGCCGGACGGCAAATGCCAGCCAATCATCAGCGTCAGCGGTTATGCCGATCAACGCCCGGCGGTGACGGGCAACGACGATGCGGCAAAGGCGCAGAACCGGCGCATCGACGTTCGCCTTCTAATGGTCTCGCCCTCGGAGACATACCGCAAGATGCAGTCTGGGCCGGCGAACGCGACGTCTCCGGCATGAGCGGTCTTCGCAGCCTTCTGCAGGACAATCCGAGCCTGCTCGCGATCCGGGTACCACGGCCCGAGACCGTCGCCCTGCCCCGGGCAATCCGCGCCATCAAGCCCAATGGCGAGGGCGCCGTGTCCCAAGAGCCCATCGAAGACGTGCAGGCCCGGCTGGCGGCGGCCGCGCGCGCCGGCGATCTGGGTAGCGTGGCGCGGCGGGATTTGCGCCGCATTCCGCAAGCGTTGTTCGCGGCGCCGAACGCGCTCGTGAAAGACGACGAGGTGCTCGGTGCCGCGCTCGCTGAGGTGGACCGTCGCGGACAGCGTTCGGCGATCGCCGACCTCGTTCGCCAGTATGTCGAGCATTTTGACGGCGGCGACGCCGGTCTGCGAACGCTGGCCGCGTGGCTCCGAGAACGGGTGGACAGATTCGATTGGCCCTGGCGGGAGCGATCGCAACGGCTTCGCTTCTTTGAGCCGGCCTTCGCGCCCCAGAACCTGGCTGCGTTGACGCTCAGGGCGACTGAACCGCCTAGGCGCGTTCTTGCGAGTGAGGGCCTGGACGCGCTCTCTCTGACAGGTGGCCTGGGCGCGCGCGCTTTCAGCCTCGCCTGCGCTTACGTCGAGGGGCTTAGCGGCGCCGCGAGCATCGAGCCTCAGGCGCGTCTTCTGGATTGGGCGCGCGGCGAACGGCCGTACGAAATGGCCAAGCAATGGCCCGAATTCGTGTGCGCGATGTTGCTGCCATGGAGGACGGCGGATCCCCCGGAAGAGCACCGGCGCAAGATCAGCGACGCACTCGTCGCGTACGCGGGCGACCCTCGTAGCCGGGGGCGCGCCAGTTGGTCGCTCGTGGAGGACGATGTTCAGGCCATATTCCGCTCGTGGCTGGCTCGCGCCACGGTGCTGCAGTTCCTTGATGTGGTCGGCGAAGTGGCGAGAGACGACCAGTGGCGGTACCGCCGCGCTTTCTGGACGTCTTATTTGCATGACAGGCTGATCGAAGACGCGTGGGTCGCCTTCGGTTCGCGCGCCACTCCGTACGCACGGCGGATGCAGGACCGGCTCGGCGAGCGCGGCCGCCTGTATGGGAGCGTTGAGCCCGGGACCGGTCGGTCCCCGGATCAGTCGGCTCTGCTGGTGAGGATCGGCGATCTTCTGATTGTCGACTGGAGTCACAACGGCCGATACAACGTCTGGCGGCCCGGCCAGGGCGGTCGTCCCCGGCTTTACGAAGACCGCTATAACGCCAGCGATCTGGATGCGGCGCCGCTACGCGAGTCCCACACTGGCTCGCCCGGCTACCATTGGCAGCAGCGACTTGCCGAGATTATCCGGCGCGACACCAAAGCCACCGTCGACTGGCGACGCTGGCGGCCGGAGCGCTGAAGGTGCCTGACGTTGCCGCCTTCGCTTGGCGCATCGAAGGTGGTCGCATTGCTGTGGTGGCGCGGACGGGCGGACTTCTACGCAAGAACGTCATCCCTGTTAGGCAATGGGCGCTCAGTGCTCCCAAAGCAGCCGCTGTCGCGGCGCGCCTGCAAGGTCTCATCGAAGGTGGCGCGCGGGCGAACGATGGTGAGGCGCTCGTTGAGGGCGCGGACGAGGAACTACTCCTTCATCCGTCTCTAGTGGCGTCTCTGAGCTCGTCAGAAGCCGAGGCGCTAGGACTGCCGCCGCCAACGAGGCTTGGGATCGACTTGCGAAGCGAGGGCTTGGTCCACGAGCCGGGCTTCACAGTTCGCTCTCGGTGGGTGAGGCCCGGCGGCGCACCGGCGCTCGCACCCGTGTCGGGCGCCTTGATGACCTACGATGGCGGCCCGAAGCGGATTCCCGATCCCCTCTACTCGCTATGGACGGCCGCCCAGAAGCTTTCATCTCCTCTCGCTGAATCGGACCGGTTCGCGGCGCTCGCCGAACTGCAGGCCCGACTCCCGGAGGACGTCGCGGCGGAGGTTTTCGCCAACGGCTACCTCAGTGACGTTCGTGCCCACTATGCGTCCGGATTTTCGCTCAGCCTGGGGCGTCCGGGGCCGCTCGACTTCAATCCAGTTCTCTTCGGCCGTCGGGACAGCGTTCGGGCGGCAGAGGGCGTGGTGCTGGACGAGGAAAGAGACGGTGTCCTTTCGCCAACGATGCAACGTCTGTTCGCGGAAGATCGCTTCCGGCGCAACGCTGCAGTTCGTTCCGCTTACGTCCTTCGAGACGGGGAGTATGTGTTCGTGGACCCAGCGCTCGTGCCAGCGCTGCGGGTGGTGCGGCAGATTCAAGATGCGCCCGAACTTGAGCGGCGCAGGTTCATATCTGATCCGCGCCGCGTGCTGGCCGAGCGCCTCGGTGATAGTGAAGCCGCTGACATCGACCGGCTGTTCATCGAGACCGAGCAGTACTCCGCTCGCGTCGCGGGCGTCGATGTCTGGCGCACGCCGGTGTTGCCGTGGCTGAAGAAAGGCCCGGATTCATGGCTGCCGGAGGCTTTCGGCGTCCGGATCGGCGAAGAGTACCTCGAGGTGCCGGCGGCACAGGTGGCAACCTTGATCGCTGCTGTGGACTCTGCGCTTGAGACCGGCGCGGCTACGGCTTCGGCGGGCGAACTCACCGTACCAGCTACGGAGCAGGCCCGGGACGCGCTTGAGCAACTTCGGCCTTTCGCCGTCGAGGGCGTCGGCGCGCCGCTCTCTAGTGAAGCGACCGATCAAGCTTCTGCGACGCAGGAGGGCGTGGCCGAGCAGGCGCGGGCGTTTGTTCCCGCCGGGAAGCTCTTCCTGCTCGTCAAAGAGAACTTCGACGAGGTCGAGTACGCGCCGTTCGAGGTGCCTGCGCCACATCAAGCGCCGATGCCCGCGGCAACCCCAGCGCGGGTGCTGACCGAGCTAAAACCGCACCAGCGCGACGGTCTCGTCTGGCTGGGTCGCTCGATCACCGAGGGGACTCATGGCGTGCTGCTCGCCGACGACATGGGCCTCGGCAAGACACTGCAGGCGATCGCCTTTATGGCGTCGTTGCAGGACGAGGCGACCGCAGGGCGACGCCGCCGAGCCCCCATGTTGATCGTTGCGCCAACAGGCCTGCTTGGGAATTGGCGCAAAGAGATAGATCATCACCTAGGGGAGCCCCGCCTCGGCGAGGTGATGCTGGCGTTTGGTTCGAACCTTCACGCCATGCGTGAGGAAGGCGAATTTTCAGAGCGCGACATCGTCACTGGCCGCGCGACGCTAGCAGCGGACGCGTGGCAGCGCGCCGGAGTGGTCCTGACTACCTACGAAACGATGCGCGACTACCACCTCAGCTTCGCGCGCTGCCGTTTCAGCCTGATCGTCTTCGATGAGATACAGAAGCTGAAGAATCCAACCAGTCAGGCGACTCGAGCCGCGAAGACACTGAACTCTGACTTTCTGCTTGGGATGACCGGCACACCGGTGGAAAACCGGCTGCGGGATCTGTGGTCGATCATGGATGTCCTCTGCCCAGGCGCGCTAGGCCGCAGCCGAGATTTCGACCGACGGTTCCCGGCAGAGGACAGTGAGGCGCTGGCCCGTCTTCGAAGTCTGCTCGGTGATGAACAAGGCGAACGCGCCCCGCGCATGCTGCGGCGGCTCAAGGCCGACCACTTGCCGGGGCTTCCGGCAAAGCGCGTCCACGCGAAAGCGATCATCATGCCCGCCAAGCAGGCGCGCGCGTACGAGGAAGTCGTGCGCCGCGCGATCGCCGGGCGCGGGATGATGAGCGAGCGGGACGGCATGCTGCAGGTTCTGCACGCGCTGCGCGGCATATCCCTTCACCCCATCGACCCAGCGGATGCGCCGGATGACCTTGCGGCCTACGCTGCGGATTCCGCCCGACTGATCTGGGCGCTCGAAGTGCTCGACGAGATCGCACGCAAGGGCGAGAAGGCCCTGATCTTTCTGGAAAACTTGGCGATGCAGGACCGCTTGGCCGGACTGATCCAGCAGCGCTATCGCCTCCTGCGGGCGCCAGAGCGCATCCACGGCGGCGTTCCAGGGGCGAAACGCCAACAGATCGTGGAGCGATTCCAGCAGGCCCCGCCTGGCTTCGACGTGATGATCCTGTCGCCGAGGGCAGGGGGCGTCGGGCTGACGATAACCGCCGCGAACCACGTCATCCACCTCTCCCGTTGGTGGAATCCCGCAGTAGAAGACCAGAGCACGGACCGGGTCTTTCGCATTGGCCAGGACAAGGAAGTGAACGTCTACCTCCCGCTGGCCGTGCACCCGGAACCGGCGATCGGCCCTTCGAGCTTCGATCTGCGGCTCGATGCGTTGATCTCGCGCAAACGGGCTCTCTCGGGGCACATGCTCGCACCACCGGACGGGGGCGATGGAGACATCGCCACGCTTTTTGATGAAATCTCTGGAGGCCCGATCGAGGAACCGCCCGGCGCCCATCGGACATCAGAGGCGCTCCCGCCGCGCACTGAGAGGCAGCCCGTGGCCGCAGCGCCAGCGCCGCCGAAGGCAGCGCCGCAAGAAGCCTCTCTCGGGGCGCGCTACGCGATCCGCCGCTGGCGACTGTTGCCTGGTGAGAAGCGCCCGCTCGACGACATCCTGGGCGTGTTTGCCGGCGCAAAGATCCGCCAGGTACGGATCTCCGATCCCTACGCCATCGCCGACCCTGACGCCCGCCGCGCCCAGGCGCAGTTCGTAAGCGAGTTGCATAGGCGCGCCGCCTCGATCGCTGCGGTTGCCATCGAATATGTGCCGCCCCGCGAGGGCGAGGAGCCCGACGAGCGACAGCGCATTGACATGAACCGGCGGCTGGTGGCGGCCGTCAACGAGGCGAGCACTCGGCTTTGCCTAACCCGCCGTGACCGCCGCCGTTCTAGCGGCGGCGACTTCCACGACCGCGAAGTCACGATCGAGTGCGATGCCGGCCAGGGCAAGCTCAGCGGCCTTCACGAACTGGCGCTCTCAAGGGGCCTTATCGGCCTCATGAATGATAGGTTCGAGTGCACCGCGCACTTGGTGCCACCAGGATCTTAGCTAAGCAGCACCGCAACTCGATAACCCGACAAGGGAGGTGGTTCGGGCAATGAAATGACGGTCATGCGCTACGTCGTGTTGCGTCGGGGTCACCACCGGGTCCCACTCGCCAAGTTGACCCCGTAGCGAGGTTCTGCTTCGGCAGTGAGCCCCGGCCGCCAAAACGACCCCCCGCTAAACCCACGGTATCTGCCACGCCAGCCTTCGCAGCAAGCAGTGTCACCCCACCTTACGCTTGGCTCGCCGCTACCAATTCGCCGCGCGCTGCGGCCAGCGCTGCGTCGAATTCGACGCGGTTGGCGACGACAACCGGTCGTTCCGCCGGTCGATCACCCTCAACATCGAGGCGCAGGCGCATCTTGACGTAGTAGAGCATGGCGCGCCGGGCGCTGAGGTGCGCCTCCTTTCTCTCGGTCATGGCGTACTCGTCGGCGACGGCCGCCCGCTGGCCCGGCGACAGTTCGGGGTTCGGCGTCAGCACGACCTCGAACCAGCTCTGCCAGTCGGCGTCGTCGGACGGCAGCGCCGCCGCCGGCGCTGGAGCGCGCAGCCCGCCGCAGCGTGACAGGATGAAATCCTTGAACAGCCGATCCTCGTGGCAGAAGGCGCGAAGGTGCCAGCGCAGACCATCTGTGGCCAGGGCGTGCGGGCTGATGCGTCGCCATTGCAGGTCTGGCCGCGACGGGCTCATCGACTGATAGAGAATTTCGACAGAGCAACGTTCGCGCATCGCCGCCATCAGGTCGCGGAGGAGCGGCGACTCAACCCGCCGCGCCGGCAACGGCATCACCTCCACCACGGGCGGGCGTCCTATCCAGGTGTCTGTCAGAGGCAGCACGCCGGCCCCCCACGCCTGAAGTTGTGCCAGGAATCGCTCGCTGCTGGGTTGGGTCAACTTCGGGACGAAGGTTTCGGACCGAGCGTAGCGCTTGGCGCTGCCGTCGTAGACTAGGTTTTCCGGCGCCAATTCCTTGTAGGTCGCGAGATCGTTCGACACCTGGGGCGCCGAAATGCGGAAGTGATTGGACAGGTCGGAGCGATTGACCGCCCCCTCCCAGAACGCGCGGAACTCAATGAATTCCAGGCGTTGCCCAACGCCCCAACTCCGGGACGCCTCGGCCGAAGCCTCGGCAATGATGGCGCGATCCATAAAGTTGATTGACCCATATAATAACTTGACGCATTGGAAAATTATAAGGACCGGTCGAAGTCGTCAATATAGCCGTGAGTGCAGCCCTGCGTTGCTCGGCGTACAGCTTCGACCTAGAAACGGCGGAGGGGGAAACATGGCCAGTTCAGGCGAACCGCCTCTGGCGACGCTTCGGGCGAGGTTCGAGGCGGGACGCGGCAATCTCAGCGCTCTGGAGACGCTGAACGACGAGCTGAGGGGCTATAAGAGCCCGGTGGCGGTCGAACTTCAGTGCGAAGTGATGATCGAAATCCTGGCGCTGCGCGCCGGTGCTGGTCGGGGCCAGAGGCCCCCGACAGGCCCGACAACGCCTGGCTGGCTAGGCGGGCCACGCGACGAGCCGGATCTCGTCGGACGCATCCGGGCGCGGGCGGTGCGGCCCGATCAGCCGCTCTACCGTTACGGCGTGACCGACGACGAATACGCCGAGCTGCGGGCTCTGCTGGACCACCTTCACCAGCGGGGCGGTCTGGAACATGCCAACGACCGCAGCGCAGCGGCGTTCGTGCTCTACGTCTCAGAGTGGTTCCGGCGCGAATACGACGGCGGCGGTTACAGCTGGGAGTCACCCTACCCGGCGCTCATAGGCGGCCTGTCCGATGCGGCTCGGGTGACGCTGGCGCGAGGGGGATTGGCATGGTGGGGACGCGTTCCCCGCCGCACCGCCCACGGCGAACTGCGCCTGATGTCGCTCGCTCTGGAAGGCGGCTTCCCGACGCGCCTGCTGGAATCTCGTGAGACCGGCCGCATCCCCTTGCATCTGGTGCATCTGCTGGCGCGGGTCGAGGGCGCCGGCGCGGTGGATGAAGATCGGGCGACGGAGCTGTCGCGCCTCATCGGCGAGGGGCTGGGAACCTACAACAACGAGGAGTTCCACGCGCTCTCTGCCGAGTTGGTTCTGGCGATCGCGTCCCTGAAAGCGGAGGCCGCCGCAGCCGCCCCGCCCGGCGTCGCCGCCACGGCCTGGCTCGACGCTGCCCGCCCCGATTGGCGCGACCGGCTGCCGATCGGGCTCTCCGGCGACGGCGCGCGGCGCCTGCTCGACGATCTTGTCAGTGCACGGACGCTCCGGATCGGCGCCGGCGACGCCCGCGCCCGGCGGCTATTGCTGCTCGACGGCGGCGCCTGGAAGCCCGGGCTGCGGCTCGGCGTGGACGGCGAGATCGCGTTGAAGGCGACCCGGTTCAGGCCCGCCGATGGGCGCCTGCGCGTCCATGCGGCTGGGGCCCTGAGCGCCGTGTTCGCTGGCGAACTCAGCCTCATCGAAGCGCCCACGGACGACGAACAAGGCTGGCTGTGCCGACGTCGCGGTGGGCGTGCGTTGGAAGCGGCCCTGCCCTTCGAGCAGCCCGTCGAGGTGGAGGTGCGCGGCGGCGGCGCCAGCGAGACTATTGTCTGGCCCGGCGGCGAGCCGCTGCGCTCGGAACTATTGCTGTTCGCCGACGAAATAGGCGACGAGACCGGTCCCGCGCCCACGGTTCTGGAGCTGGTTGGGCGAGGGTCACTGCGCACCCGGCGGCCGCGGCTCTTCTGCTGGGCCCCCGTCGGGTTCACGGCGAGGAACATCGCGGGCGAAACGCCGATCGCGCCATTCTGGCAGGGGTCCGACTTCACGCTCTTCGAACTCAGAGCGCCGGCGCGCGTCGGACCGCCCGGAGGCGATGACTACCGGGTCGAGGTCGGGGCAGGCGACGAGCAGGCCGAGCAGATGCTGGTCGACGGCCGGCTAACGCGAGGCTTCGAGTCCGCCGACCCAGCGCTGACGATTTACGACGGCGCGCCGGTGCTGAGGGTCAGGCGCGGCTCAGGCCGCGCGGCAGCGGCGCCCCATGGCGAAGTGCATTGGCGCCGGATCGGCGGCGCGGTCTGGCGCGACTGGCACAGCGATCCGCCCCAACAGGGCGCTATCGAAGTGATCTGGCGAGATCCGAACGCACGCGCCCTTCGCGACCGGCAGCGTTTCGTCGTCCTGCCGGCGGACATCCAGATCACCTCTCGGCCGAATGGCCGTCGAGAGGTGACGGTGGATATGCATGCGCCCGCCGGGTGGGCCCTGAGCGCAGCCCCATCGGCGGACTTCGAAGTCGCACCGGCCGCCGGCGGCCTGGGCGTGCGGTTCACCGGCCGCCCGCTGCGCCGCCTGCCACTGGTGCTCACGGGTCCAGGCTTCGACCCGCATGCGATTCTGGTCCGAGCCCGCGTGGGCGCGGGCGGATTCTTTCGCGCGGACGGCCGGATGTTCGGTGACCGCGCCGCAGTGATGCTCGAAGACCTGCATGGCGCGGTGGCCTACAGCGAGGGCCACGAGCGGCTCTATCTAAGCGGGCCGCAGCAAGGCAGGAGCCGGCTCTCCTTCCACGACGAGACTCCGCTCTGGGCGCTGTCCGAAGAGATCACGCGCCTGCTCAGCGGCGGCAGCGAGCTCGACGACAAGGTCGTCATCGAATTCGGGTGGGGCGATGGACCGCGCCTGACGGTGGGCCGGTACGATATCACGTTGGGCCCGGTCGTGGATGGACTGGTCAGCGTGAAGGAGGACCACTCCGGCGCGACGGCGTCCACGGGTCGGCGGTTGGAGTGGTTCTCCATCCTTGAGCCAGGTTTCCGCTTGATCGCCGAGGGCGACGGTCCGGCTCAGTTGCCGCCGGACTGTCTCGGGCCGGGCGTCGCCGTCTTGCGGGATGGCGACCGTGTGGTGGGTCGCCCGACGCTGGCCGTTGGCGCCGCAGTACAGCCCGAGAGCGACTGGCCGGCGCTCAAGGCCGCGAGCACCATCGCCAACCACACTCAGCGGGCCGAAGCGATCGCCCGCGCTATTGCCGGGCTCGGTGAGGCGTCGCCCGAGGCGGCGGTGGACCGAGACCACCTGCGCGAGTTGATCGGGAACCTCGGCGGTTTGCCGCCTTCGTCCATGGACGCCCTCAAGCAGCTCGCGGCTGCGCCAGTAGCGCTGGCCGCGCTCATCGCCACCACGACCGATGAGGCGACGCTGCAGGCCATCTGGGCGCTGGAGCGGGACCTGCCCTTCCTGTGGTGCATGATCCCGATCGCGACCTGGCTGCGCGCGTTCGACCTGCAGGCGCTCACGCTTACCCGCCTGCTCAAGAACCAGGGCCTTTCCGACGACAGCGTCGGAACGATCGTCAACGGGTCGCTGGCCGATACCGCCGCGAGCCTCGCCGACCTCGATCCCAACCTCAAGACGGTGCTTGTCTACACCGGCCTTGTCCAAGGCTCAGCGACCCCTCACAGCCTGTCCCAGTGCGCCAATGACAGGGTCGCGCGCACGGCGGATCTTATCGACGACAACGACCCTCGGATGCGCTTTCCGGCTGTCGCTGGCCCCCCGGCGTCTTGCTTCAGGGCCGCCGACTGCGAGGTGCGTGACCACCTGCCGGAGTTCAAGTTCTTGCCCATCCATTGGGAGGGGGTCGACGCCGCGTGCGCCGCCGCATTGTCCGCCGCCGGCGACGGGCAGCTGACCCTTCGCCAGACACTCAGGGTCCGCCAGGCCCGCGCCGAAGAGCCAATCTCCTTCACGGACGCGTTCGCGGCCACCCTCTCCCGCCGCGCCGCCAGCCAACCCCTCATCGTGTGACCTCTATGAACCCGTTCGAAGCCATCGACGAGATCCGCCGCCGTTCGACCGAGGCCATCCTTGGTCAGACCGGGTTGAACCATGCCGGGCTGGCGGCCGAGATTCGCGCGCGCTTCGCCGACCACGATCCCAGGGTCGGCGGCCTGATGCAGGAGCCAATCCTGGAAGCCGCCCTGCCGAACACGTCGGCTGACCAAACCATGGACGACCTGTCCGGCGGGCTGCTGCATCCGTCGCTGGTGGCGGCGCTGGACACCGCCGAACCCTCAGACCGCCGTTTCGCTCGCGACCTGCAGCCGTTCGCCCATCAGCTGAGAGCCTGGACCCTGCTGCGCGCGGCCGATCAGACCAACTCCGTGCTGATCACAAGCGGCACCGGGTCGGGCAAGACGGAATGCTTCCTGGTGCCGATCCTCGACGATCTGGCGCGGCAGGCTGAAGTTCAGGCGCATCGCCTGGAGGGCGTGCAGGCGATTATGCTCTACCCGCTAAACGCGCTAATCGCGAGCCAGGAGGAACGTCTCCGCGCCTGGACGGCGCCGTTCGGCGGCAAGCTGCGCTTCGCGCTCTACAACGGACTGTTGCCAGACCACGTACGGGCTGGGAGCTACGTCGGGCGGCCGGAAGTCGTGCCAGATCGCCGAGTACTTCGCGAGACGCCGCCCCCGATGCTGGTCACCAACGTGACCATGCTCGAATACATGCTACTTCGGCCGCAAGACGCGCAGATCCTGGCCAAGTCGCAAGGCAAGCTGCGCTACGTCGTGCTCGACGAGGCGCACAGCTACGTCGGCGCCAAGGCCGCTGAGATCGCGCTTCTGTTGCGGCGGGTGTGCCTGGCTTTCGGTGTCGATCCCGCTGACGTTCGCTTCATCGCCACCTCCGCGACGATCGGCTCTGGCAAAGACGTCACTGCGCAACTTCGCCGGTTTCTGGCCGACGTCTCCGGCGCGCCCGAAGACCGCGTGCACGTCGTCGAGGGTCAGACGCGACGGCCGAGTCTGCCACCGCTGCACGACGGGGCTGGTCCCGACCTGGACGCCTTTGCCCATCTTGGCGGCCACCCAAAAGTGCGCCCGCTGATCGAGCGCATCTATGATGGCCCGACGCCGTGGTCGGCGGTGGCTACGGTGGCCGCCGAAGTCGGGCGCACCCCCACCGAGTTGGCGGTCAGTCTGGCGAATGCAGTCTCGGCGACGGGCGACCGGCTGGCGCCTCTGCGCGTGCACAGCTTCCACCGCGCGGCGCCAGGCCTTTGGAGCTGCCTCGACCCTGCTTGCAGCCAGCCACGGCCGGTGGACTGGCCATTTGGCGCAATCCACCACGAGATTGCTGATCGCTGCCGCTGCGGCGCGCCGCTGTTCGAGATCGTCTCGTGCGCGGAATGCGGAGAGCCCTACCTCGATGCGCAGGAGACCTCTGCGACCCGGCTCGCCAGACCGCCGCGCGGACCTGGCGTGGACGACTTCGCGCTCGACGCGGATCGTGACATCGGCGAGGCCGACGGCGACGACGATGCGGCGGCGCCTGAGACCGCAGGTGAGCGCAAGCTGATTGCACTGAAGCCGCACGGCGGCGCCATGCGCTGGTTGTTTGCCGAGGGCCACACAGGTCAGGTCCACGACAAGGCGGACGCCGAGGGCCTCACGCGTCTCCCCGCCTACGACCATTTGGCGCCGCATGTGTGCCCGGCCTGCCAGACCCGCGCCCAACCGGGCGCCGACCTGATCCGGCCGATACGTTTCGGCGCGCCGTTCATTCTCGGCACGGCGACGCCGGTGCTGCTTGAAGGAGCCGCCCGCGCCCCTGAGGCGGACGACCCGGAACGTTGGACGCAGAGCGCCGCGCCGCCGGTGATGGGCCGCCAACTGCTCTCGTTCACCGACAGCCGGCAAGGCACGGCGCGGCTGTCCGCCAAGCTGCAGATCGCCTCAGAGCGAAACTTCGTTCGAGCGTTCGTCTACCACGCGGTCCAGGACCAATTGGCGACGAACGCCGATCCGGCTGCAATCGCCGAGATCGACGCGGCCATCGCGGCCCTCGAGCCGGGAGCGGCGAACTCTCAGGTCTTTGCCGGGTTGCTTGAACAACAGCGCAAGAGCCGGGCGGCGTTGCTCGCCCTTGGTGAAGGCGGCATCGCATGGCGGACCATGGTTGAGCGGCTCGCTGGGCGTCCGGAAGTACGCGTCTGGCTCAAAGAGGTCTGGCAACGCCGCGATGCGCGGTTTGGGAGCGAAACTGACCTAGCGGAGTTCCTGCTGCTCCGTGAATTCCTGCGTCGTCCGCCGAAGGCCAACACGCCGGAAACGATGGGCTTGGCTCGCCTGCGCTTCGCCGCCATCGACGACATCAAGGAAGTTCTCGTCCCGCAGGCTTGGCGCGACCTGGGCCTGCACGCCGGCGCCTGGCGCGACTTCCTTTATCTGCTGCTGACCTACGTCGCCCGGGGTCGCTCCGCGATCCGAGTGGCGCGAGAGGTTCTGCACTGGATCCCGCCGAAAGCCGTCCCGCGGGATTTGGTGTTCCGACCGGAGGGTCCTGTCGCGACGTTCCAAGTCTTGTGGCCTCGCTTTGGCGCTGGGGCGCTGCGTCGTACGCCGATGGTGGTCAATCTGCTGGAGCAGGCCAGCGGGCGCAGCCTGGATGATCCTTCAACGCGCCAGACGTTCAACGACATCTTTGACACTGCCTGGCACGCGCTGGGACCGGTAGTTACCCAAAGCAGCGCCACGAATCGGGCGCTCGACTTGCGCCTCGCCCGGATCGCGCCGGTCGTTCAGGGCTTTCTGTGCCCCGTCACGCGCAGGGTCCTTGATGTGACCTTGAACGGTCTCTCGCCCTATGGCGCCAAGTCTCGAGGCGTTGCGCCACGGACGGCCGAGCCCGTCGTCATGCCGCGCCATCCTCTGCCATTCCGCGGCGAGGCGCGCGACATCCCGCCGATCGAAGCCCACGAGTCCATCGCCGAGTGGCTAGCGAACGATCCCGCACTGACCGAGCTTAGGTCGCGTGGCGCTTGGAGTGATCTGGGCGATCGCATCGCGCAATTCTCTGACTACTTCCGGTCGGCGGAGCACTCCGCCCAGCAGTCGCCTCAAAAGCTCCGACGCTACGAGCGCGAATTCAAGGCCGGTTCCATCAACGTGCTCAACTGTTCGACGACGATGGAGATGGGCGTCGACATCGGTTCGGTTTCGCACGTGATGATGACCAACTTGCCGCCTTCGGTCGCCAACTACCGGCAGCGGGTTGGTCGCGCCGGCCGCCGGGGACAGCCGCTGTCGATGGCCTTCACCTTCTGCCGCGACCGGCCGCTCGAGCGGGACGCCTTTCGCGATCCGGCGCGCTTCCTGCGCCGCAGTCTGGCCGCGCCCTCTGTAGCGCTCCAGAGCAATGTCATCGTCCAGCGTCACATCAACGCCCTGCTGTTCGCGGCCTTCGTGCGCGAGAGTGGCGTGAACGGGATGACCATGGAGGCCGGCCCCTTCTTCGGCTGCCCGGCCCCGATCGGCGCGCCCGAAGAGACCGAAAACGCGGCCGCGCGGATGGTCGCCTGGGCGCGAGACCCACAGATCCTCATCGGCTTCGCAGAGCCCTTGCTGCATCTCACCCGCAACTCCCGTTTGGAGGGCGACACGGGCGTCTTTGAAAGCGCTGCGGCGATGATGGAGCGCACCCGAAACAGCTTCGCCGACACATGGCGCGTCGTCCAAGCCCTTGCCGCCGCCCGGGGCGACGACGCACCCGCAGCCAGGAACCTGGAGATTCAGCTCAAGCGGATGTGCGGAGATTATCTCCTGGGGGTGCTGGCGGATCGTGGCGTGCTTCCAGGGCACGGCTTTCCCACCGATGTGGTGTCGTTCATCAGCCGGCAAGATCCGCCCGACACCAGCCTGGTCGAGGAAGTTTCACGGTTCAACGCCTTCCCACAGCGCGGACTGGAGGCGGCGATCCGAGAGTATGTGCCGGGCTCGGAGGTGGTGTTGGATGGCCTGGTCCACCGTTCCGCCGGGGTTACTCTGAACTGGCGGCGCCCCGCCGACCTCGATGGAGTGCGCCAGGTCCAAGCCATCAAGCACCGCTGGCGCTGCAAGCGCTGCGGCGAATCCGGGGTGGTCCAAAATCGCGACCTCGACCGCCCGGAGTGCCCGGCATGTTTGACGGACAATCTGGATTGGGTCGAATTCTTGCAGCCGGCGGGCTTCGCTGCCGATCTGCGGAACGCACCGCATGCCGACGCTGATGTGGTCACCTATGTCGCCGCCGAACCCACTGTGGTCTCAGCCAAGGACGCCCCGTGGACGCCATTGTTTGACCCCTCCCGCGGCCGCCGCCGGGCCGACCCCGACGGATCCGTCTTCTTTTGCAATGCCGGACCGTCGGGCGCCGGCTACGCCGTCTGTCTCTACTGCGGTCGCGCCGGGGACAATGCGGCCGCGCCGCACGCCCCGCTGATCGGCAAGGGCGCCGACTGCGAAGGCCCTGCCAAGGGGTTTGGCGTGAAGCCGAACCTTCATCTGGGGCATCAGATCCGGACCGACGTCTTCGAATTTCAGCCGGCCGCCTGGCTCAACGCCGGCGGGGCGCTGGCGCTGGCGATTGCGCTGCGCGAGGCGTTGGCCCAGCGGCTCGGGATCAGTGCCGACGAGATGGGACTCGCGGCCGAACCTCGGCTGGACGCGCTTGGCGCACAAACGATGTCGATTTTCCTGCACGACAAAGCTTCGGGAGGCGCCGGCTTCTCAGTGAAAGCGCACGAGCTGTTCGCGGACCTGCTGCGTGACGTCGATCGCATCCTGGATTGCCGGGTGGTTGGGTGCGAGCGCGGCTGCCCGGCCTGCGTTCTCGTCGGCGAGCTCAACGACGAGCAAGTGGCGCGGCTTGACCGGCGACCAGCGCTGGCACTGGTTCGCGAGCGACTCTTGGCGGACGGCCGTCCGGACGAGGAAGACCGGGCCGTGGAGACTGCTCGCTTTAGTCTCGACCTGTTGGACGAGATTCGCCAGGCAATGGAGGGCGGCGCGATCCGTCTCACCCTGCGTCTCGGCGGCGAGCTTGACCTCGGGACGTTGGCCACATGGATCGCTGCGCCGCTCGCTGCGCATTGGGTCGGGCGTGGTCGCGATGTCGTACTCGGCGTTGATCGAGGAATTGTCGATCGTCTGAACGGTGCGGAGCGCCTCGCACTGCGCGACCTCGTCAACCGCTGGGGGGTCCGCCTCGAAGAGGGCGAGGCAAGTCCCTGCAGCAACGACGCCCAAATCCTGGCCGAGGTCATCAGCCGCGAAAGCCATCCCCTCGTCTTCGCCTCCCGCGACGTGAGCGCTTCGAGCGGAAGCATCGGATGGGGACGACCTGAAGCCGCGCCGATCGTGCGCTTTGAGACCTCATCGCCCGTGTGGGTCGGCGCGCCCGTGAGCCTGAATCGGCTGCGCGAACCCGCAGGCGCCGCGCTTCGCAACGTTACGACTGAACTCGATGGACCGATCTCAAGTTTCGGCGATCGGACAGCAGGCCTGATCCGCGACCTCCTGGAGCAGGCAGGAGTCGCCAAGGACGAAGCCGTGGTCGGGATGGCCTACGAGGATCGATACCTGAAGTCGCCGCTTTCGCTGCGACTCTGCATCGACACCTTAGGCAGATTGCGCGGGCCGGGCGCTGGCGCAGCACTCGTACCGCTAACTCTTCGCACATTCCCGGTCGAGCCAACGGACCGGCAGCTTCAGTTCCTTGATGGCGATTGGCGGGTGGAAGATGACCGCAGCATCGTCGCGGCGATCCTGGCAAAGGCCCGGGGGCTCGCCATCGACTGGCGCCTTGGGCGCCCGCCCCACGGCCGGCGACTCGTGCTCACGTTTGCAAACGGCCGTTCCGCCGAGGTCGTTCTGGACCAAGGCTTCGGCGCTTGGCGCAGCAATCGTGGCTCTGCCTTTGACTTCCACCGCCTCGCCGCGCGTCAAGCCGTCGATCTTCAGGCCGTCGCCACCGGTGTACACGTCGCGCCGGGAGGCAATACGTACATCGTTGCGAACGCGCGAGCCTAGCCGGCTCGATACCCCGCCGGCACGCCTAAAGCCCAGATCGCCGCGTATGCTCCGGGCGATGGGTTTATGGATGGGTGGACGTCCACCCGGCCCATATTCACCCATTATTTCAACAACGCTTGGCGGAGAGGGGGGGATTCGAACCCCCGATACCCTTGCGAGTATGCCGCATTTCGAGTGCGGTGCATTCAACCGCTCTGCCACCTCTCCAAGGGTCGCCAGCGAGCGAAGGGCGCGATAACTAGCGACGGCGGCCGCCCGTCGCAAGCGCCAGGGGGTCGCAACCGCGGGCGCCAAGGGCTGGTTAAGCTTGTCAGGGGCGGCAAGGGCTTGCCACGCTGGCGCCCTCACCTTTAAGTGCCCCCGTCTCCCCGCCCAGCCGGAACGACTCACCCTCAGATGTCAGCGAACATCTTCATCAGCTACGCCAGCCCCGACCTGAAGGTCGCCACGACGCTGTGCAAAGCGCTGGAGGGGCGTGGCTTCAAGTGCTGGATCTCCAGCCGCGACGTGCTGCCGGGCGAGAACTTCCAGGTGGCCATCGTGCGCGCCATCCGCGCCGCGCGGATGATGCTGCTGGTGTTCACCGGCGCCTCGAACAACTCCGAGGAAATGACCAAGGAGCTGGTGCTGGCCAGCCAGCACCGGCTGATCGTGGTGCCGCTGCGCATCGAGGACGTGGCCCCCAACGAGGCCTTCTCCTACGAGTTCGCCACCCGCCAGTGGATCGACTTCTTCGCCGACTGGGAAGCGGCGATGGACCAGCTGTCGCAGCGCATCGGCACGGCGCTGGCCAGCGAGCCGGCCTCGGCGGAAGGCCACCATCCGCACAACATCGAGACACATCCGGAAGTGCGCGCCCCGGCGCCGCCGCCGGAGGTGTCAGCGGCGGCGATGGCCGCCGCTGCGGCGGCCGCGGTGACCGCCGCTGTGGCGTCGGCCGAGGTGAAGGCGCCGGAACCAAAGGCGGAAGCCAAGCCTGTCGAAACCAAAGCGCCAGAGGCCAAGCCCGCGCCTGCCGCCGCGAAGGCCGCCGCGCCGGCAGCAGCCGCAGCCGGGGCAGCGAGCGCCGCCGGGAGCGCGGCCAAGGCGCCGCCCGCTGGCGCACCGCCCAGCACAGCGACATCTGCCGCTGGAGCTGCCGCGCCCGACGCCAAGAAAGGGCCTCCGGTGGGTCTCTTCATCGGCATTGGCGTCGTCGTGGCGCTGATCGTGGCCGGGGTTCTGGTGCTGCCGGGCCTGCTGGCCAAGAAGCCGGCGCCGCCTGTGCCGCCGCCGGTCGCCAACACCGCCGTGGTTGCGGCCCCCGCCAACGCCGCCGCGGCGCCTGTCGCCCCGCTGGTCGCGCCCGTGGCGCCGCCGTCAGCGCCGGTCGCGGCGCCCGCCGCATCGAACGAGGCGGCGGCGGAGACCAATTCGGCCAGCAACGCCGTGGAAGCGCCGACGCACCACGCCGCCAAGCCGCGCGCCGCTCACGTGGCCAGCCACACCGAGACGGACGTTCCGTTCTAGGCGACGCCGCGCGGCCTACCCCTCGCCTGGCACGCCCACGGCGTCCTGGGTCTGGCGGACGTAGACGCGGTCATACTCTTTCACATCGTCGGCGAGGTCGGCGTAAGCGATCAGCGAGGGGTGCAGGCGGCGCGCGTCGTCGCGCTTGGGGCGGTCGGTCCAGCGCCAGCCGTCCATGCGCCGCTGCGCCAGCCAGCGCTCGTGCTCCAGTTCCGCCAGCGTTTCCAGCTCAGCGGCGTCGGCGAACAGGCGCTGGCCGTTACACAGCTGTGGCAGCGCCACCTTGCCGCGCCAGAGCGCCGGATCGATGCCGGCGCTGGCCAGCTTGGCGTGAATGTGCGCGACGGCGTCGCGATTCGCCTGGCGATAGGTCTCGTCCAGGCGGTCCCAGGGATAGGCGGAGCGGTTGTTCGGATCGTCGCGCAAAGCGGGCGCGAGGTTGATGCGATAGGCCTCGCAGAAGGCGCGTGCGGCGACGTCGGGCGAGTCGGACAGGAACTCGCTGGCCTCGAGCAGCGAGGGTAGGTCCCCGAACGGAATCAGCGCGTCGAGGCCGCGGCCACCGGTAGGCGCGATGATGTTGAACTCGCGCACCCGGACGAAGATCGGCGGCGCGTCGACGTCGATGGCGCGCAGCAATGACTGCAGCATGGCCGCCGCCGAGAGCGCGTCGAGGTCGTTGGCGAGACAGACGTAGGCGGCGGTGATCGGACCGCCGGCGTCCAGCGCCGCGGCGATCTTGGCCGGCTCCGGGTGAACGGCGCGGCCGCTGATCTCGCCGGTGACGAAGGACGGCTGCGCACAGGCGTCGATCTCCGGCGCGCGCACCCTGAGCACGCCTTCCAGCGCCCGGGCCTGCGGGTCGATGACGGTGATGCGGGGCAAGTCGAGATAGGTGGTGCGGCAGTTGACGATCAGGTCGCGGGCGATGGCCTGACCGGTCTGGCCGTAGCCGATGATCAGGGCGTGGATGCGCGAATGGCCGCGCTCCTTGGCGATCAGGAACGGCGGATGATCGATGTTGAGCGCCCGCGCCGCGATCGTGCCTTGCGACAACACCCGGGTGCGCGCCTCGTTCAGGGTGGCGCTGACTTCCTCCGCCAGGTGCACGTCGCGCATGAGGACGGTGATATGCGCCGTAGGGTCGGCCGAGCGCGCCGCCCGCGCCAGGGTGAGCGCCTCGGCGTCGTCGTGGTGGGCAATCACCATGTGCTCGGCGCGGCGCACATGGTCGCGCACGGCCTGGGCGCGGTCCTGCGTTGGCCACGGCAGCGCGATCTCGCGCAGAGTGGGCGCGTCGAAGGTCGGCGCGCCAAGCCAGAGCAGGCTCTTGCCAGTCTGCAGCGCCACTTCGAAGGCGGTGGTCGCCAGGGCGTCGCCCCCGATCACCACCACCGACTGCTTCATGCGCCGCGCCATCGCGGTGGCGATGCGCCGCTGCAGCAGTGTCGCCAGCGCCAGCAGCACGGTGGAGAACAGCACCACCACGCCGGTCCAGCGTGCGACGCGGAAGCGCCAGTCGTTGAGCGCGATGCCCTCGGTGTAGTGGTCGTCGGCGTTGTTGAAGAGACCGCCGGCTTCGTAGAGGGCGCGGTCGAAGTCGTAGTGGTGCGCCATCCAGCCCCAGACGCCCAGCACCACGGTGACGACCGCCAGCACCGGTAGCACCCATACGGCGCTGATCCTGAACGGGCGGCTCGGCTGGCTCATCTAGGTCGAAAGCGTCCCAATCATCGCTTGCTCACTGGAAACCGCCAGCTTTGCTGAGCGCCGACATCGTCCTTTTACCGATCTTTTCCCCGATCCAGCGACCGGTTTCGATCAGCGCGTCCAGGTCATAGCCGGTCGCATAGCCGGCCCGCTGCAACATGTAGACCAGATCCTCGGTGGCGATGTTGCCGGTGGCGTTGGGCGCGAACGGGCAGCCCCCCAGACCGCCGACGCTGGCGTCGAGCACGGTGACGCCGGATTCGACCCCGGCGAAAGCATTGGCGAGACCGGTGTTGCGGGTGTCGTGGAAGTGCAGGCGCAGGCGAGCGTCCGGCGCGATCTGGCGCACCGCGTCGACGCGAGCGCGGACCGTCCACGGGTCAGCGACGCCGATGGTGTCGGCGAGCGCGATCTCGCCCACCCCGAGGGCCGCGGCGTCGCGGGCCAGGGCCACAACCTGATCCTGGCTGACCTCGCCCGCGAAGGGGCAGCCGAACGACACCGAGAAAGTGACGCTGATCGGCGGTCCGCCGTCCGCATTGCGGCGCGCGACGATCGCGGCCAGCGCTTCCATCTGCGCGGCGACCGGCGCGCCCTGGTTGCGGATTCCGAAGTCGTCGGTGGCGCAAACCACCACGTTGGCCTCGTCGACGCCGGCGGCCAGGGCGCGATCCCAGCCGCGCTCGTTGAGCACCAGGCCAATGCGCGAGAGCCCGGGCGTCTTCGGCAGCGCCGCCATGATCGCTTCGGCGCCGGCCATCTGCGGCACCCGCCGCTCGTTGACGAACGACACCACCTCCATCCGCCGGGCGCCGGCGGCGTCCAGCCGGGCGATGAAGTCGAGCTTTTCGCCCACCTCCAGCGCCTTGGCTTCGTTCTGCAAGCCGTCGCGGGGGCCGACTTCTACGATCTCGATGAAGCGCTCGCTCATGGCGGTCCTGCCGGGTGCGGCGCGGGCGACGCCGGCGCATAGACCCGCAAAACTTGGGCGGCGCCGGTGGAATAGTCGAGGCCCTTCACCTCGCCCAGCATCTTGGCGTTGGCCCCGGCGGCGGCGATCGTCTGGTGGAAGCCGGCGTCGTCGGCCTGTTCGACCACCGCGGGGCGGCCTTGCTCGATGGCGTCGGCAGCGGCGTCGGGCGTGTCGCTGAGATCGGTCGCGGTGCCCAGAGCGAACACCAGGCTGGGCTCGCCATAGCCGGCGACACCGACTGGCCCAGGTGGCAACGCCTGGGCGCCCCGCGCGGCGTCGACCGCGCCCGCCACGCGTTGCGACAGCCAGATCGGCGCCAATGTCGGGAACAGGCCGCCGATGAAGGCCGCATGCGCGACGAGCGCGAGGCCGCAGGCCGCGCCGATGGCGGTGGCGGCGCGCTTGCGAGCCAGAAAGATCACCCCCGCCGCGCCGGCCGCCAGGAAGAAGCCGCCGCACACGGCGACCCAGACCCAGCTCCAGGCATCGCCGAAGAGGCCCGCGACCACCGCCGCGAACACGGCGATTCCGATGGCGACGCCGCCGGTGGCCAGCATGCCGAGAAAGCGGGCGCGCGGCCCGATCGGCTGCGCCAGCGCCGCACCGATCAGCCAGGCGATCGCGCCGAAGGTGGGCAGCGTGTAGTGCGGAAGCTTGGTGGGCACGAGCTCAAACACCAGCCAGCTGGGGAGCAGCCAGCAGAGCGCGAAACGCACGAACGGCTGGGCGCGCTCCCGCCAGGCGAGCACCGCGGCGGCGGGCGCGATCAGACCGGCGGGGAACAGCAGCACGGGCGCGAGGATCAGGAAGTAGCCGGGCGGGGCGCCGTGGCCTTCCTGGCCGCCGAACAGCTTGGGCGCCAGGTCGCCGCCCACCGCCATGCCCCAGAAACCGCCGTCGGTCGCCACGGTGATCGCCAGCGCCCAGGGCAAGACGACGATGCCGAACAGGATCAAGCCCCAGCGCCAGCCCAGCGTCTTCAGCCACGCCGCCTTGCGGTCCCAGACGCAGAGCGCGAGCACGCTCAGTGCCACGACCATCGGCCCGATGGGGCCCTTGAGCAGCACCGAGGCCGCGAGCCCGAGCCAGAACAGCGCGCGGGTCCAGCGCCCCGCCGGCGCGCCACCTTTGTCTGCCAGGTAGAGCCGGGCCAGCGCGGCCATGGCGAGCGTGATCGAGCCGCACAGAGCCGCGTCGGTGGTGGCGATCATCGCCTCGGTGGACAGCACAGCCGTCGAGCCCAGCACGGCGCCGGCCATGGTCGCCTGCCAGGGTCGCAAGGCCGCGGCGGCGCCCCAGGCGCAGGCGGCGGCCGCGAGCATCGCCCCAAGGATCGACGGGATGCGGTAGGCCCAGATGGCGCGGCGGGCGTGGAACAGCTCAGCGCTCGCCGCCTGCAGCCAGTAGATGCCCACCGGCTTTTTGAAGCGCGGCGTGTCCTGGAACATGATCACGGTGAAGTCGCCGCTCTCCAGCATCTGCGCGCTGGCTTCGGCAAAGCGGCTTTCGTCGCGGTCGGTGGGCGGCAGGCTGAAGATGGCGGGCAGCGCGGCGATCAGCGCCACCAGCGCCGCCAGCAGCGGGCCGCGGCCGCGCGTCGTCCAGCGGTCGATCTCGTCCTTCAGCGACATGCGCGGCTCGCCAACATCGGCCGGCTCATAGCACGATCCTTTCCGCCGCCGCGGTTTCCGCTATGAGGCGGCATGGACCCCGTGATCTCCATCGTCGTCCCGGTTTTCGACGAGGAAGGCGCCGCGCCGGCGCTGGCCCGCGAGATCGCGCAGGCCTTCGCCGGCGAAGCCTTCGAGATTATCTTCGTCGACGACGCCAGCCGCGACGGCACCCGCGCGGCGCTGCAGGCGCTGGTCCCGGAAATACCGCAGCTGCGCGTGGTCGCTCACGGCCACAACGCCGGCCAGAGCCGCGCGGTGCGCACCGGCGTGCTGGCCGCGAAGGGCGACATCGTGGTGACCCTGGACGGCGACGGCCAGAACGATCCTGCCGATGCGCCCAGACTTGCCGAGCGGCTGGCGGCCGGCCCCCCGGCGCTGGCGCTGGTGGGCGGCGTGCGGGTGAAGCGGCAGGACAGCCTCGCCAAGCGCTTCGGTTCGCGCTTCGCCAACGGGGTGCGCCAAGCGTTGCTCAAGGACGCGGCGGCCGACACCGGCTGCGGGCTGAAGGCGTTCCGGCGCGAGGCGTTCCTGCGCCTGCCCTACTTCGATCACATCCACCGCTTCCTGCCGGCGCTGATGCAACGCGAGGGCTATCAGGTGGCGTTCGAGCCGGTGAACCACCGGCCGCGGCAAAGCGGCCAGTCGAAGTACACCAACTTCGGCCGGCTGATGGCGTCGGTCTCGGACCTGGCCGGGGTGATGTGGCTGGCCTCGCGGGCCCGCGACCCGGGGGCGATCTCGGAATCAGGTGAAGGCTGAGAACAGCGCCGCCACCACGATCAGCTCAAGAGCGCGAACGATAAGCAGCATGGGGAACGGCTCCGGCGGACATGGTTGATCCGTCGTTAAGCAAGTTCCGCGCCAGCTACTTGGTGGCGTTGGCCGCCGGGGCCGCGTTGGACGCGGTTGCGTTGGACGCCGTGGTGTTGGAAGCCGGGGCGTTGCTGGCGCCATTCGCCGCCGCCGCATTGCTCGCAGCCGCCGGCTTCGGGGCCGGGATCGGGTAGCTGGGCGAGCCGTTGGAGCGCAGATAGGCGATGACGTTGATGCGGTCCTGCGGGTCGGGCAGGCCGACGAAGGTCATCTTGGTGCCCGGGATGAACGAGCCCGGCGCCTTCAGGAACTGGTAGAGCAGGTCGTAGGTCCAGGCCGAGTGGGTCTTGGCGAAGTCCTGCATCGGCTGGTCGTAGCTGAAGGCCGGGTGCGTGCCGGGCGGGCGGCCGACGACGCCGTAGAGGCCCGGCCCGATGTTGTTGGTCCCGGCGGCGTCGAACATGTGGCACGAGGCGCACTTGGCGGTGACCGCCTGGCCGGCCGCGATGTCGGCTTTCGGCAGCACCGTGCCCCAGTCGGGGATCACGTCGGCGGCGGGGCCGCCGCCGGTGGCTTCCTGCACCGCGATCTTGTAGCCGGGCTTGGTCACCTCGGGCTTCTCGAAGACGATGCTGGTGATGTTCTGCAGGCCGAAGATGACAAGGCCCGTCGCCAGGACGGCGCCGGCGATCTTATTGAAACCTAGCGCGTCAGCCATGTCGAAACTGGAATCCCGCCCCTTGTTGCGTGCGCGTCTGTTGCACGCTACCGGCGCTGGCGCAACCGGCCAATCACGGCGATTGGCGCTGGCGCAAAGCAAGGCGGATCGCCGCTCAAGATGCGTCCTTATGTGATCATTCCCGCCCGCATGGCGGCCAGCCGGCTGCCCGGCAAACCGCTGGCGGACATCGGCGGCATGCCGATGATCGTGCGGGTGCTGCGCCAGGCCGAGGCCGCCGGAATTGGCGACGTGGCCGTCGCCGCGGGCGATGCGGAGATCGTCGCGGCGGTGCAGGCGGCGAGCGGGACGGCGGTGCTGACCGACCCGGACCTGCCCAGTGGCTCCGATCGGGTGCTGGCGGCGATCGAGAAGCTCGATCCGGACCGGCGCTGCGACGTGGTGGTGAACCTGCAAGGCGACATGCCGTTCATCGCCCCGGCCGCGATCAGCGCCTGCCTGGGCGTGCTGGCCGCCGAGCCCGACTGCGACATCGCCACCGCCATCGCGCCCGAAGCCTCGAGCGACGATCGCTCCGACCCGGCGGTGGTGAAGGCCCTTGTCGCGCTCACCCCCGGCGCGCCGCGCGGCCGCGCCCTCTACTTCACCCGCTCGGTGCTCTACGGCGACGGGGCGGTGTGGAAACACGTCGGCATCTACGCTTATCGCCGGGACGCGCTGGCGCGTTTTTGCGCCGCGCCGCCGTCGCCCTTGGAGCAGCGCGAGAAACTGGAACAGCTGCGCGCGCTGGAGCTGGGCCTCGCCATCTGGGCCGCGGTGGTGGACGAGACGCCGATTTCCGTGGATACGCCCGCCGACCTGGAGGCCGCCCGCGCCTTCGCGAGGGATCGGCCGTGAGCAACAAACCCAAGATCGCCTTCCAGGGCGAGCCTGGCGCCAACAGCGACGAGGCCTGCCGGGAGCACTATCCCGCGTTCGAACCCACGCCTTATCCGGTGTTCGAAGACGCGTTCGAGGCGGTGAAGACCGGCGCCTGCGAGCTGGGCATGATCCCGGTGGAGAACTCGATCATCGGCCGCCAGGGCGACGTGCACCACCTGCTGCCGAGTTCGGGCCTGAAGATCATCGGCGAGCGCTTCAAGCCGATCCATTTCCAGATGATGGGCAACCCGGGCACGAAGCTGCAGGACGTGAAGACGGTGATCTCGATGCCGTTCGCGGCCGCGCAATGCCGCAAGCTGGTGCGTGAGTTGGGCGCGCGCATCGACCCGGCCAGCGACACCGCCGCCTCCGCCCGCCAACTCTCCGAGAACCCCGACGCGGCCACCGCGGCCATCGCCCCGGCGCTGGCGGCCGAGATCTATGGCCTGAACATCCTGGCGCGCGACATCGAGGACGAAGCGCACAACACCACGCGCTTCATCGTGCTCACCGCCGATCCGCACCCGCCGCGGCCGCCGCCGGGGGTGCCGTCGGTCACCAGCTTCACCTTCCGGGTGCGCAACTTGCCGGCGGCGCTCTACAAGGGGCTGGGCGGCTTCGCCACCAATGGCGTCAACATGACCAAGCTCGAGAGCTACATGGAGAACGGCGCCTTCACCGCCACCTTCTTCTACGCTGAGGTGGACGGACGGCCGGAGGATCTGCCGCTGGAGCGCGCCTTCGACGAGCTGAAGTTCTTCTGCGACCACTTCGAAGTGCTGGGGGTCTACGCCGCCGACCCGTTCCGCTGGCGGGCCTGAGCCATGCAAGGGCCCCTCACCGGCTCGCTGCTGACGCCGATGCTGGCGCTGATCTGCTGGTCGCTGGTGATGCTGGTGTGGATGTACGCGGTGCGCATCCCGGCGATCCAGAAGGCGGGGATCGATCCAGGCAAGGCGCAGGAACCCACCGCGCTCGACGCCCTGCCCATCGGCGTGCGCCAGGTGGCCTACAACTACAACCACCTGATGGAGCAGCCGACGCTGTTCTACGCGCTGGTGGTCTACACCTACCTCGCCGGGCAGCAGAACCCCGGCAACCTCGGCCTGGCGTGGGCCTATGTGGCGATCCGCGTAGTCCACAGCCTGGTGCAGGCGACGGTGAACGTGGTGCTGGCGCGCTTCGCCATCTTCATCGCCGGCTCCTGCGTGCTTGCGGTGCTGGCGGGCCGGGACGTCTGGGCGCTGTTTCAGGGGTGAGCCTCCCTCCCCTTCATGGGGAGGGTGTCCGAGCGAAGCGAGGACGGGTGGGGAAGTCTCGTGAAGGCCGCGAGCCTCGTTCGAACGCTCGTTGACGCTTCGGACATCCCCACCCGACCGCTGCGCGGTCTGCCCTCCCCATGAAGGGGAGGGAGGGCTCTACGCCCCCTCTTCCGACCAGGCCTTGATCAGCTGGTGGGCGATGGCGAGGGCGCCGGGGGCTCGGGCGCCGGGCAGATTGCCCTTCATCAGGGCGCGAGCTTCTTCGCGCGTGAACCAGCGGACTTCGTCGAGTTCGTTCTGGTCTGCCGCGGCTTCGCCCTCTTCCACCTCGGCGATCAGGCCGATCATCAGCGATGACGGATAGGGCCAAGGCTGGGTGGAGTGATAGCGCACCGAGCGGGTGCGCAGGCCGGCTTCCTCGAACACCTCGCGGGCGCAGGCTTCTTCGATGCTCTCGCCTGGCTCCAGGAACCCGGCCAGCGCCGAATAGACGCCCTTGGCCCAGGCGGCCTGGCGGCCCAGCAGGCAGTTCTCGCCGCGCACCGGCAGCATGATCACCACCGGGTCGGTGCGCGGGAAATGCTCGGCGCGGCACGAGGCGCAGACGCGCTTCCAGCCGCCTTCCACCGCCTCGGTGGGCTCGCCGCAGTTGGCGCAATGCTTGTGCCGCCGCCGCCACTCGAACATCGCCTTGGCGGTGGCGAGGATGGCCGCGTCGGTGGCAGGCAGGTCCATCGCCACGCCGCGCAGGTCCTCGAAGCGGCCGAGCCCTTCCATCGGCCCGTCGGCGGGATCGGCCGTGCCTTCCATGTCGAGGGCGAAGACGGCGGTCTCCTGCCACATCCCCATGAACAGCAGCCGCTCGGCGCCGTCGGAAAGCTCGCCTGCCATCTCGGCGCGCACATAGGCGATCTGGCTGCCGGCGCCCTCCTTGCGCTTCTCCACCATCGGCTTGCCGTTCCACATCACCAGCGCCAGGCTGCCAGGATCGGCCAGCTTCTCGGCGATCCATTCGGGCTTGGCGCGGGCATAGCTCGACCGATCGAGCGGGTTGCCGGCGAAGACGTTCATGAAGGCGGTCAGAGGCATGGCTTCGCTCATAGCGTGGCTGGCGCGGCGCGTCAGCACTCAGCAATGCGCCTGGCGGGAACCAGGCGGGCGTCGGCTTCGCTGTGAGACCCGATTCAAACACGAAGGACACTAAGGACACGAAGATAGCGAAGGCGCGCTCCGCGCGCTGCCAACCATCCCACACCCCGCCTTGGATTTGCTGGCGCGCCACGTTGTGACGCGCCCTTCGCTATCTTCGTGTCCTTCGTGTTGAAATAGGGCCCCTCAGCCTCACAGACCGGCGAAGGGCTTGGCGTCGGCCGCTTGCGCCGCCGGGCCGGCCACGCGATATAGGTCTTGGAGATCGGCGATGGGCGGAGGCCTCGCCAACCCGGTCAGGTCCGGAAGGAAGCAGCCGTAACGAAGTTTGCTCCGGGTCGTCTGCCGGTCTCCACCGATCCTCCAGAGCCGCCCGAGTGAATGGCCGACTTCGATCTCTCGCCCGACGCGCCGCCCGAGCCTGATCCGGCGACGGCGGACATTTTCGGCGCGGCGCCCGCGCCGCCGCCGTCAGCGGCCGGCCACTACACCGTCATCGCCCGCAAGTACCGGCCGAAGAGCTTTGATGATCTGATCGGTCAGGAAGCCATGGTGCGGACGCTGAAGAACGCCTTCAGTTCCGGCCGCATCGCTCACGCCTTCATGCTCACCGGCGTCCGCGGCGTCGGCAAGACCACCACCGCGCGGCTGCTGGCCCGGGCGCTGAACTACGAGAGCGACACGGTGCATGAGCCGTCGGTCACCGCGCTGACCGTCGAGGGCAAGCACTGCCACGCCATCATCGAGGGTCGGCACATGGACGTGCTGGAGCTGGACGCCGCCAGCCGCAGCCGCGTCGACGAGATGCGCGAGCTGACGGACGGGGTGCGCTACGCGCCGGTGGAGGCCCGCTACAAGGTCTACGTCATCGACGAAGTGCACATGCTGTCGACCGCGGCGTTCAACGCGCTCTTGAAGACGCTGGAAGAGCCGCCGCCGCACGCCAAGTTCATCTTCGCCACCACCGAGATCCGCAAGGTGCCGGTGACCATCCTGTCGCGCTGCCAGCGCTTCGACCTGCGCCGTGTCGAGCCGCAGGTGATCGCCGCCAACCTGGCCCAGATCGCCGAGATCGAGGGCATGCGCATCGAGGCCGATGCACTGGCGCTGATCGCCCGCGCGGCCGAAGGCTCGGTGCGCGACGCGCAGTCGCTGCTCGACCAGGCGCTGGTGCAGGTGGAGGCCGGCGGGCAAGTCACCGCGCCGGCGGTTCGCGACATGCTGGGCCTGGCGGACCGGGCGCAGACCATCGACCTGTTCGAAAAGTGCGTGCGCGGCGAGGCGGGGCCGGCCATCGAGGCCTTCCGCACGCTCTTTGGCTTCGGGGCGGACCCGGCCAGCGTGATCGCCGACCTGATGGAGCACTGCCACGGGGCCGGCGTCGCCAAGGCCATCGGGCCGGACGCGCTCATTTTGCCGAAGGACCAGCAGCAACGGCTGGCGGCGATTGGCGCGGCGGTGTCGGCCGCCAACCTGTCGCGGCTCTGGCAGCTGTTGATGCGCGCTTACGACGAAGTGCGCCGCGCCCCCGATCCCGCCGCAGCGGTGGAAATGGCGCTGATCCGAATCGCTTACGCGGCCGATCTGCCCAGCCCTGAGGACGCGCTGAAAGCGCTGCGCAGCGGCGAACCGCTGCCAAGCGCGCCGCCGACATCGCCCGGACCTTCCGGTGGTGGCGCGATGGCGCGTGGCGGGGCGGCGACGCGGGCGGTGGCTCAAGCAGCGCCGGCGGAGGACGTAGCGCCGGTATTGCGCAACTTCGACGACGTGGTGGCGCTGATCGAGACCAAGCGCGACATCGCGCTGCGCCTCGACGTGGAGAAATACGTTCGCCTGATCAGCTTCCGCACCGGCGCGATCTCGTTCGAGCCGGCGGCGGGCGCGCCGACGAACCTGTCGCAGCGCCTGGCGGTACGGCTGAAAGAGTGGACCGGCCAGCCGTGGCTGGTGGCGGCCGAGGGCGGCGGCGGCGGCGAGACGGTGGCCGAGCGGCTGAAGCGCGAGCTGGACGTGGCGCGCGAGGAAGTGTTGGCCGACCCCTTCGTGCAGTCGGTGCTGGCGCAGTTTCCGGGCGCCGAGCTGACCGAAGTGCGCCAGATCGCGGACGCCGAGCCGGCCGCCGCCGCGCCCGTCGAAGCTGGCGATGACGAGGACGACAGCGAATGAAGGACCTCGGCGAGCTGATGAAGCAGGCCCAGGCGATGCAGGAGAAGCTGCAGGTCGCTCAGGCGCGTCTGGCGGAGACCGAGGTCGAAGGCTCGTCCGGCGGCGGCATGGTCACGATCACGCTGAAGGGCGCGGGCGAGATGCAGCGCGTGGTGATCGACCCCAGCCTGATGACGCCGGGCGATGGTGAGATCGTCGCCGACCTGATCCTCGCCGCTCACGCCGACGCGCGCCGCAAGCTCGAGGTGAAGCAGGCCGAGCTGATGCGCGAGGTCGCCGGCCCCCTCGCCGGCATGCCCGGCATGCCGAAATTGTTCTAGCTTGGCGTCGTCCGCCGGCCCCGAGATCGAGCGCTTGATCGCGCTGCTTGCCAAGCTGCCGGGGCTCGGCCCCCGCTCGGCTCGCCGCGCCGCGCTGCAGCTGCTGAAGCGCCGCGAACAGCTGCTCACCCCGCTGGCCGAGGCCATGGCCGACGCCGCCGCGAGGGTGAGCGTCTGCGCCAACTGCGGCTCGCTCGACACCCGCGATCCCTGCGCCATCTGCGCGGACGCCGCCCGCGACGGGGCGCTGATCTGTGTGGTGGAGGAAGTCGGCTCGCTCTGGGCCATGGAGCGCGCCGGCGCCTACCGCGGCCGTTACCACGTGCTGGGCGGCCTGCTCTCGGCGCTGGACGGCGTCGGGCCGGAGGCGCTGCGCATCGGCGGCCTCGTCACCCGCGCCAACGACGCGGCGGTGCGCGAGGTGATCCTGGCGCTGCCCGCCACCGTCGACGGACAGACCACCGCCCACTACGTCGCCGACCGCCTCGCCGGCGCCGGCGTCGCAGTCACCATGCTCGCCCGCGGCGTCCCGGTGGGCGGCGATCTGGACTGGCTGGATGACGGGACGATCGCCCAGGCGCTGAGGGCCAGGCGGCCGGCCTAGCTCCTCACACCGTGTCATCCCGGCCGCAGCGAAGCGAAGCGCCGGGACCTCGTCCAAGCAAATCCCATCAAGGTCCCGGACAGCCGCTGCGCGGCTTCCGGGATGACAATGTTTGTGGGTTGTCGCGACTCTGATACGAACGGAGCATGAACAGTCTCGTGGTCCTCACCGGATTGCTGGCGCTGGCGGCGCTGGGGGCGGCCGTTTGGGCGGTGATCGAGCGGGGGCGGACGGCGCGCGCGCTGGCCGAATTGCGCTTCGCCGAGTCGCAGACGCAGATGGCCGAGCAGCGGGCGCGGATGCTGGAGGCCAACGCCGGCACGCTGCAGGCGCAGGCGGCGCAATCGGCGCAGGTGGTGGCCGAGGCGCTGGTGAAGCGGGCGAACGAGACCTTCGAGGCGCAGGAGCGGCTGGCGCAGGCCAAGCTGGAAGCGCAGCTGAAGCCGGTGGCCGAGACGCTGGCGAAGTTCCAGGAACAGGCCGTGGCGGCGGAGAAGCTGCGCGCCGAGGAGACGGGCGGGCTGAAAGCGCAGATTCAGAGCCTGATGGCGGCGTCGGTCGCCACTCAGGACGAGGCGCGCAAGCTGTCGGCGGCGCTGCGGCGCGGGGCCGGCGTGCAGGGGCGCTGGGGCGAGCAGACGCTGCGCAACGTGCTGGAGGCCGCGGGCCTGGCGCGGCGCTTCGACTTCGAGGAGCAGTTCAGCGTCGACGCCGAAGAGGGCCGGCGGCGGCCGGACGTGAAGGTCCGCCTGCCGGGCGGCGCGGCGTTCGTCATCGACGCCAAGTGCTCGCTGAACGCCTTCCTGGAGGCCATGGACGCCCCCGACGACGCAGCCCGCGACGCGGCGCTGACGCGGCATGCTCAGAGCGTGCGCACCCACATCGCCGGCCTGTCGGCGAAGACCTACTGGGACCAGTTCAAGGCCGAGGGCTCGCCCGACTTCGTGGCCATGTTCGTGCCCGGCGACGGCTTCCTCGCCGCCGCCCTCGACCGTGCGCCCGACCTGATGACCGAGGCCATGGACAAGCGGGTGCTGGTGGTGACGCCGACGACGCTCTTCGCGCTCTGCAAGGCGGTGGCCTACGGCTGGCGCGTGGAGGACCAGGCCAAGGGCGCGGCGCAGATCGCTGACCTCGGGCGCGAACTCTACAAGCGCATCGCGGTGATGGGCGACCACGCGCTGCGGCTCGGGCAATCGCTCGAGGCGTCGGTGAAGCGCTACAACGCGTTCGCCGCTTCGCTGGAGACCCAGGTGCTGACCCAGGCGCGGCGGTTCGAGGAGCTGCAGGCCGACCACCAGGCCCGCGACATCCCGGAAATGCCGCAGATCGAGGCCGGCATCCGCGAGCTGACCAAGCTGGCGGCGGCCGGCCGCGGCGACGATGCGTCCGTCTTGACGCTGCCGGAGCGCGCTCCTACGTCGGCGGCATGATCCGCCGCATTCTGACTGTCGATACCGACATGCCGGTGCTGAAGCAGACGTCCGCGCCGGTGAAGGCGGTCGACGACGATCTGCGCGCGCTCATGGATGACATGCTGGAGACCATGTACGACGCGCCGGGCATTGGCCTGGCCGCCATCCAGGTCGGCGAGCCCGTGCGCGTCATCGTCATGGATATCTCGCGTGGCGAGGACGAGAAGGAGCCGCGCTTCTTCGTCAATCCGGAGATTCTGTGGTCGTCGGACGAGACCTTGCCCTACGAAGAGGGCTGCCTCTCGGTGCCGGAAATCTACGACGAGGTGGAGCGGCCGGCGCGGGTGCGCATTCGCTACATGACCTACGCCGGCGAGACGATCGAGGAAGAGGCCGAGGGCCTCTACGCGGTCTGTATCCAGCACGAGATCGACCACCTGAACGGCGTGCTGTTCCTCGACCACCTGTCGCGCCTGAAGCGCGACCGCGCCGTCGCCAAGGTCAAGAAAGCCGCCCGCGACGACGAGGCGGCGTAGCGGCTTCAAGGCCGACAGCGTAGCCCCTCATCCTCCCACGATGCTGACGCATCGCGGGCCCCTCCTTCTCCCCTCCGGGAGAAGTGATTTAGCGAGGCCGCGCGCAGAACACCTCTCCCGGGGGGGAGAGGGAGGGGCCCGCTCGCATCAGCGAGTGGGAGGGTGAGGGGTGACGGCGCCTGCGGGTCAGCCGTCCGTCGCGCGATGCGCCGCATGCTTGGTGTCGTCGGCCGCACCTTGGGTGGCGGACTTCGCCTGTTGCCCGGCGTGGCGGAGGTCGGTGGCGGCTTCCTGGCCGAGCTTGCGGGCGTCGGCGCCCGCGCCTTTCAGGGCCGGATCGTGGGCGACGTCGGTCACGGCGCGGTCCAGTGAGCGGCCGGCGCTCTTCAGGTCGGACGAGGTCGCGGTCTGCGTCTGCTTCGAACAGGCCGCGATCAGCGCGAGGCCGGCGAGGGCGATGAGAACGGAACGGCGCATGGCGTAGGCTTCCTGGTTGTCGCGCAAGAAAACGACCGTCGCCGGTTCCGGGTTGCGCCGCCAGCCCCAGCCGCCTAACCCGCTCGCCCGATGCGCCTCGCCTTTCTCGGAACGCCGGACTTCTCTGTGGTCAGTCTCGACGCCCTGCTGGCGGCTGGCCACGAGATCGCCTGCGTCTACAGCCAGCCGCCCGCGCCGCGCGGCCGCGGCAAGAAGCTGACGCCTTCGCCGGTGCACGCTTTCGCTGAGGCGCATGGCCTCCCCGTGCGCACGCCAGCCTCGATGCGCGCGCCGGAAGAGATCGCGGCGTTCGCGGCGCTGAGTCTCGACGCCGCGGTGGTCGTCGCCTTCGGCCAGATCCTGCCGCGCGAGGTGCTGGACGCGCCGCGGCTGGGATCGTTCAATCTGCACGCCTCGCTGCTGCCGCGCTGGCGCGGCGCCGCGCCGATCCAGAGGGCGATCATGGCCGGCGACAAGCTCACCGGCGTGGCGGTGATGCGGATGACCGAGGGGCTCGACGAGGGTCCGGTGCTGGCCGAGACGCGGCTGCGCATCGACGCGCTGGACACCGCCGCGACGCTCTCCGGCCGCCTCGCCGACGCCGGCGCGGTGCTGATGGCCGCCACCCTGCCCGCGATCGAAGCCGGCGCCGCGACGGAGACGCCGCAGCCGGCCGAGGGCGTCACCTACGCCAAGAAGATCCGCCCAAAAGAGGCGCGCATCGACTGGCGCCGCCCGGCCGCCGAGGTCGACTGCAAGATTCGGGGTCTGTCGCCCGCGCCCGGCGCCTGGTTCGAGGCGGCCGGCGACAAGGGGCCGGTGCGGGTGAAGGCGCTGCTCTCGCGCGCCGAAGAGGGCGACGCCCCGCCCGGCACGGTGCTGGACGGCGACCTGCTGATCGCCTGTGGCGAGGGGGCCGTCCGCATCCTGATGGCGCAGCGCGAGGGGCGCGGCGCGCAGTCCGCCGCCGACTTCGTGCGCGGCTTTCGCCTCGTGGGTGCGGTGGCCTGATGCCGCGCTACCGGCTCGACCTCGAGTATGACGGCGGCCCCTACAAGGGCTTCCAGGCGCAGGGCGCGCTGCCCACCGTGCAGGGCTCGATCGAGCGAGCGGTGAAGGCGTTCTGCGGCGAGGACATCCGCCTGCAGGCCGCCGGCCGCACCGACACCGGCGTGCATGCGCTGCACCAGGTGATCCACATCGACCTGACCCGCGACTGGAAGCCGGAGGTGGTGCGCGACGCCCTCAACGCGCACCTCGTGCCCGAGCCCATCGCCATCATCGAGGCCAGCGTCGCGCCGGAAGGCTTCCACGCGCGGTTCTCAGCCAAGGGCCGCGGTTACGTCTACCGCATCCTCAACCGCATGGCGCCGCCCAGCCTGGACAGAGGGCGCGTCTGGCACTTGAAGAAGCCGCTCGACGCCGAGGCGATGCACGCCGCCGCGCAGGCGCTGGTCGGTCACCACGACTTCACCACCTTCCGCGATGTCGACTGCCAGGCGAAGACGCCGTGGAAGACGCTGGACGTCGCCGCTGTGCGCCGCGCCGGCGAGGACGTGGAGCTGCATTTCGCGGCGCGCTCGTTCCTGCACCGGCAGGTGCGCTCGATGGCCGGATCGCTGGCGGAGGTGGGCGCCGGGCGCTGGTCCGCCGCGGACCTGAGGGCGGCGCTGGACGCCTGCGACCGCAAGGCCTGCGGCCCCGTGGCGCCGGCAGAGGGGCTGTACCTAGCCCAAGTCGACTACTAGCCACCCTCACCTCCCCAAACACTTGCGTCATCGCCGGGCGACAGTCCCGGCCACCCATGAACACAATCGTCAGCGGGTGGCCGTGCCAAAGCACGGCCATGGCTCGCTGCTGTGTTCTTGTGTGGCCGACACTGACGGTCGGCCATGACGGATGTTGAGAGTGGTCGAGAGGTACTAGGCGCTGGCGCCGAAGGCGGGGCGGAGCACCGCGGCTTCCGGCTCCGGCTTCACGTCCACTTCCACCTTCAGCGTCTGCGCGCCCGAGGCCAGCATCACGCCCTCGATCGGCGCCACGTCGCCGTAGTCGCGACCCACGGCGAGGATGATGTGGTCGTCCAGAGCGAAGAGCGCATTGGTGGGGTCGAGGCCGATCCAGCCAAGGCTGGGACCGCACCAGAGCTGCACCCAGGCATGGGTGGCGTCGGCGCCTTCCAGCCGCGGCTTGCCGGGCGGCGGCGTGGTGCGCAGGTAGCCGCTGACGTACGCAGCCGGCAGGCCGAGGCCCCTCAAAGCGCCGATCATGATGTTGGCGAAGTCCTGGCAGACCCCGTGACGGGCTTCGAAGGCTTCGATCGAGGGGGTGGCGATGCTGGTGGACCCGCTTTCGTAAGCGAAGTCGGCGCGGATGCGGCGCATCAGCTCGCCGGCCGCCGCCACCACCGGCCGGCCGGCCGCAAAGCTCTCGCGGGCGTAGTCGGTGATCGGCGCGGCAATGGGCGTCCGGACGGTGGGGTAGAGGTAGGTGGCGGGACTGGCGACGCCCAGCGCGCCGGTCTCGAACGCGCGGTCGCGGACAATCTCCCAGGCGGGGCTTTCCTCCGGGTTGCGCAGCGACGGCGCATGCACGTCGACCCGCGAGGCGGCGTCGATCACCAGCTTGCTGTGCGGCGCTTCGACCACGATGGCCGTCTGGCTCTCGTCGAAGGGGCCGGCGCGGCGCTGAGTCTGCGCCGGCTTCGGGGTGACGGTGACGCGGTGGTCCAGCACCGTCTGCCGCGCCGACGACTGCGGCGTCAGGCGCAGCACGCACTGGGTGAACGCCACCGGCGCGTCGTAGGCGTAAGTGGTGCGATGGTGGACGCGGTAGATCACCCGAGGCCCGACATCTTGACGGTGGGCGCGGCGTTGGCGCCTTGCAGGAAGTAGCGGTCGCTGACGGCGCTGGAGAGCCGCAGCAGGGTCTGCTCGATGGCGAGCACGGCCTCTTCGTCGAGGCCCGCGGCGTCGCTGGCTTCCAGCTGCGCGGCTATGGGCAAGAGGATGCGGTTGGGCCGCTCCATCATGCCGTCCTCCAGCAGCGAGGGCAGCGCCGCCAGGTGCGCCTTCATCGCCGCTACCTGGAAGGCGACGGAGCGCGGATTGAACGGATCGAGCATCACCATGTCGCGCACCGGCGTCATCGCAACGCCGACGAGATAGCGGGCGCGGTAGGTGATCTGGCTGTCGATCAGGTCGAGCACCAGATCGAGATCATCGACGGTGGCTTCGGCGTGCGCCAGCGTACGGACGACGCGGCAGGTGTTGACCGCCCGCTCGACGCGCCGGCCCATGTCCAGGAAGCGCCAGCCGGCGCCGCGGTTCATGTTTTCCTGCGCCAGGCCCGAGAGCGAGGCGAGGGTGCGCAGCGCCGCCTCGGCGCGCTGCAACGCCTCGGACTCCGATGGCGCCGCGCCCGGCCGTTCGGCGAGGCTCGCTTCGAGGTCCAGCAACAGGGTCCAGAAGTCGGCGGAGAGCCGCTCGCGCATCGACGACGCCGTTCGGCGGGCCGAGCGCACCAGATTGGCCACCGACCCCAGCGCGTCGCTGTCGTGCAGCGCTTCGCGGGCGGCGGCGAGCGCGGTCAGGTCGAAGGCGTCCTCGTCCAGCGCGCCCCAGGCGATCAGCAGCTGTAGAAGCCGCGCCAGGGTCTCGCCGGCGGTGTGCAGCGCGGCTTCGGAGTCCATCAGGCTGGTGCAGAGGCCGCGCACCAGCCGCAACGTCGCCTCCGCCCGCTCAAGGTAGCGGCCGAGCCAATAGAGATTGTCGGCGGCGCGGCTGGGCAGGTGGCCGATGATGCGCCGCGCGCTCACCTCGTCGTTGCTGGGCAGCAGCGTCACTCGCTCCACCGGCCGCTCGGCGATCATCCAGACGTCGGCCGTGTGCACGTCGGCGCCCATGGAAATGGCGCGCACGTCGGTGCGATCGGAGGTGCGGCAGAAGCCGCCCGGCATCACCATGATCCCGTCCGGCGTCACCGTGGCGTAGACCCGCAGCACGAACGGCGACGGCTCCAGCACGGCGCCGCGCAGCACCGGCGTGGTGGAGAGCCGCACCACTTCCTGGCCGACGAAGTCCGCCGGCCGGTCGCGGAAGCGCTGCAGGAAGGCGGCCCGCTGGTCCGCCGTCAGGTCGTCTAGCATTTGCGGGGTGGCGTTGACCCCGTCGGCGCCCGGTCCGTCGAAGGCCGGCGCGATCACCAGCTGGTCCAGCTGGCTTTCCACCCACTCCCGCTCCGCCGCCTGGCCGCACCACCAGGTGGCGACGTTGGGCATCATCAGCTCTTCGCCCAGCAGCCGGCGCGCCAGGCGCGGCAGGAAGCCCAGCAGCGCCTTCGATTCCAGCACGCCCGAGCCCGGCATGTTGAGCAGCGCGACGCCGCCGGCGCGGACCGCGCCGACCAGCCCGGGCACGCCGAGGTGCGAGGCGCTGTTCAGCTCCAGCGGGTCGATGAAGTCGGCGTCGACGCGGCGCAGGATCACGTCGGCGCGCTTCAGGCCATCGATGGTGCGCACGTAGACGCGCTCGTCGCGCACCACCAGGTCGTCGCCCTCGACCAGCAGGAAGCCGAGGTAGCGGGCGAGGTGCGCCTGCTCGAAATAGGTCTCGCTGAACGGGCCGGGGCTGAGGAGGCAGATGCGCGGCTCGGCGCGTTCGCCCGCGTCGGCCAGGCCCTTGCGCATGCCGTCGAAGAAGGCGGCGAGGCGCTGCACGTTCATGGCGTTGTAGGTGCTGGGGTAGGCCCGCGAGAGCACCAGCCGGTTCTCCAGCGCGTAACCGGCGCCAGACGGAGCCTGCGCGCGGTCGTCGATCACCCACCAGCGGCCGTCGGGGCCCCGGCCGATGTCCGCCGCGTAGAGCTGCAGCCAGCGCCCGCCTTGCGGCCGCACCCCGCGCATGGCGGCGATGAAGTCCGGGCTGCCGGTGAGCGCCGAAGCCGGGAGCGCGCCCTCCGCAAGCAACGACGCCTCGCCGTAGAGGTCGGCGAGCAGCGCCTCCATCAGACGCATGCGCTGGGCCATGCCGGTTTCGATCTGCCGCCACTCGGCTTCGCCCAGGATCAGCGGCAGCGGGTTCAGCGGCCAGCTGCGCTCGTTCTCCTCGCCGTAGATGCGGTAGCTGACGCCGGTGTCGCGGATGTGCCGGGTGGCGAGCGTGAAGCGGCTGGCGAACTCGCTCTCCGGGTACTCAGCCAGCTCGCCCAGGAAGTTCAGCCAGTAGTCGCGAGGCCGGCCCGCGGCGTCCATGAGCTCGTCGGGCGTGCCGGGCAGCGGGCGATAGCCGCGCAGCCAGCCGGCCAGGCGCGCCGCGGCGCCGGCGGGCAGGTCGCCCTGGCGACGCGTGGCGGCCTCAGGCGGCGGCATTGGGCTCCGTCCGCAAGTCCAGCGTCATCGGGAACTCTCCCGCCGGTTCCGCTGTCGGCACGCTTACCGCCCCAGGACTGTGCCCGTGAGGTGAGAACCGCGCCTTGCGGCGGGCCTCGGCCTCGAAGGCGTTGACTGGAAACGTATCATAGTTGCGCCCGCCGGGATGAGCGACGTGGTAGACGCAGCCGCCGAGGGAGCGACCGTTCCAGCGATCCAGGATGTCGAAGGTCAGCGGCGCGTTCACAGGCAGCGTCGGATGCAAGCCGCTGGCCAGTTTCCAGGCCTTGAAGCGCACGCCCGCCACCGCCTCCATGGAGACGCCGGTTAGCGTCATCGGCAAAGCCCGGCCGTTGCAGGCGATCACATGGCGGTCCGGGCTGAAACCGCGCGCCAGCACCTGCAGCCGCTCCACAGAGGAGTCGACGTAGCGAACCGTGCCCTTCTCCTCGCCCATCACGTGCCAGGGCTCCAGCGCCTGGCGCAGCTCCAGCGCCACGCCGCCGTAGTCGACCTGTCCCAGCACCGGGAAGCGGAACTCGCGCTGGGCGGCGTACCAGCCGGAATCGAAGGCGTAACCGGCGTGCTGCAGGTCGGCGAGCACCTCTTGGAAGTCCTGCCAGAGCACGTGCGGCAGCATGAACCGGTCGTGCAGCGCGGTGCCCCAGCGCGCCAGCCGGCCTTCCTGCGGCGACTCCCAGAACCAGGCGATCAATGCGCGGATCAGCAGCTGCTGAGCTAGGTTCATGCGCGCGTCCGGCGGCATCTCGAAGCCGCGGAACTCCAGCAGACCAAGCCGGCCCGCCGCCCCCTCCGGCGAGTAGAGCTTGTCGATGCAGATCTCCGCGCGGTGGGTGTTGCCGGTGACGTCGATGAGCAGGTTGCGCAGCAGCCGGTCCACCTGCCAGGGCGGTGGCGGCTCGCCCCCACCGGGCGCCGGGATCGCCGCCAGCGCGATGTCCAGTTCGTAGAGGCTGTCGTGCCGCGCTTCGTCCACCCGCGGCGCCTGGCTGGTCGGGCCGATGAAGAGGCCGGAGAACAGGTAGGAGAGGGCGGGGTGGCGCTGCCAGTAGATCAGCAGGCTCTTCAGCAGGTCCGGGCGGCGCAGGAACGGCGAGTTGGCGGGACTGGCGCCCCCCAGCACCACGTGAGCGCCGCCGCCGGTGCCGGTATGGCGGCCGTCGATCATGAACTTGTCGGCGCCCAGGCGGCAGGCGCGGGCGTCCTCGTAAAGCGCCGTGGTGATGGCGACGGCCTCGCTCCAGCCCTCGGCCGGGTGGACGTTGACCTCGATCACGCCGGGGTCGGGGGTGACCTTCAGCACCTGCAGGCGCGCATCGTCCGGCGGGCCGTAGCCCTCGAAGCGAATGGGCAGGCCTTCGCCGGCGGCCTCCACCTGCGCCACCAGTTCCAGGTAGTCCTCGGCGCGCGCCACCGGCGGCATGAACACGTAGATCGCGCCGTCCCGCGGCTGCACCGCCAGCGCCGTCCGCACGTAGGCCTTGCCGGAACCGGTGGACCGGGGTCGCGCCGGCCGCACGAAGCCGTAGGCCGCGTCGAACGCTGGCAGCGGACCGCGCTCTTCGTAAGGGTCGAGCGGGGTGAAGTAAGGGAAGTCGTCCGGCGCGAGCTCCGGCAAACCGCCCAGCGGCAAGCGCAGGCCAATGGGCGAGTCGCCCGGCAGCAGGAACAGCTGCCCGCGCCGGAATGTCCAGGCCTCCGAAAGCCAGCGCGCGCCTTCGGCTTTGCTTTCGCCGCGCCGCAGCGGCAGCACGAAGCCGACGGCCTTGGAGAGCCCGCCCTCCAGCGCCTTGACCAGGCCGGCGCGGGCAGCGGCATCGTCGATAGCCGCGTCCGTCAGCTCAACGTCCGCCGGCAGCGCGGCTTCTTCCTTGATCCAGTGCAGCGGGTCTTCGCGCGCTGGCACGATGTAGCGCGGGTCGACGCCCAGCCGGCGCGCCAGGTTTTGCAGGAAGTCTTGCGCCGCCTCCCGCGTCGGCGGCGCGGCCGCATCGGCGTCGGTGAACAGTCCTCGCAGCACCGGCTGGCCGTCGCGCCGCCAGTGCAGGCCCAGCGCCCAGCGTGGCAGCGGCTCGCCCGGGTACCACTTGCCCTGGCCGAAATGGCGCATTGCGCCCTTGGCGAAGCGCTGCTCCAGCCGGTCGAGCAGCTCCAAAGCCAGCCCGGGCTTGGTCGGACCGGAGGCGTCGGTGTTCCACTCGCCGCTCTGGAAGTCGTCGATGGAGACGAAGGTCGGCTCCCCGCCCATGGTCAGGCGCACGTCGCGCGCCTTCAGGTCGGCCTCGACCTTGTCGCCCAGCGCCTTCAACGCCTTCCAGCTGTCATCCTCGAACGGCTTGGTGATCCGCACGGTGTCGATGAGGCGGCTGACCGTCATTTCGAACTGGAAGTCGCTGGCGGCCTCGCTGACCGCGCCGGTGATCGGCGCGCAGGTGCGGTAGTGCGGGGCGGCGGCCAGCGGCAGGTGTCCCTCCGCGCAGAGCAGGCCGGAGGTGACGTCGAAGCCCACCCAGCCGGCGCCCGGAAGGTACACTTCGGCCCAGGCGTGCAGGTCGGTGAAGTCGGTGCGCGTGCCTTGCGGCCCGTCCACCGGGTCGATGTCGGCCCGCAGCTGGATCAGGTACCCGGAGACGAAGCGGGCGGCGAGGCCAAGCCGGCGCAGCATCTGCACCAGCAGCCAGGCGCTGTCACGGCACGAGCCGGCGCCCAGCTCCAGCGTCTGATCCGGCGTCTGCACCCCCGGCTCCATGCGCACCACGTAGCGCACCTGGCGCTGCAGCTGCGCGTTCAGCCCGACCAGGAAGTCGACGGTCTTGCTGCCGCCAGGGTTCAGCGCGGCGACGGCGGCGGCCAGCTTCGGCCCCTCGTCGTCGAGGACGAGACAAGGCGCCAATTCCGCCTTCAGGTCGTCGGGGTAGGCGAACGGCAGTGTCTCGGCCGACGGCTCGACGAAGAAGTCGAACGGGTTGATCACCGCCATCTCGGCCGTGAGGTCGACGGTGACGCGGAACTCTTTGGTGCGCGTCGGGAAGACCAGGCGCGCCAGCCAGTTGCCTTGCGGGTCCTGCTGCCAGTTGATGAAGTGCTCCGCCGGCTCGACCTTCAGCGAGTAGCTTGGGATAAGCGTGCGGCAGTGGGGCGCCGGCCGCAGCCGGATGACCTGCGGGCCAAGCTCCGCCGGCCGCGCATAGCGGTAGCTGGTGACGTGATGCAACGCGGCGACGACCGGCACTTAAGCTCCCCTTTTGCCGCCGACCCTAGCGAGACCCGCCGCCGCTGAACAAGGCGAACCGGGTCAGCAGACGCAATGGCGCCGTCTTATCGGGCAGTGATGCTCGCTTCGAGCAGCGACGTCGGGATGGCGTGCCGATCAATCGCGATTGTATCCATCACCATGTCGAACAACTGCTGCCCGGCCCCCCACAGCTCGGCGCATTGCGGTTCGATGGGCGTCAGGCGCAAGTCGGTGGCGAAGACTCCGTTCAACGTCAGAACGTAGAGCTTGGCCCGGCCGATCGCAGGCAACGGGAAGGTTGTTGTCGGCGTCATCCATCGCAATCGCACCTGCGCCGCGGCAACGAACTTGGCGCTGGCCTCCTTTACGGTGTCGTACGCGCCGCCACCCAGCACGCCGCCGCCCCTGCTGAAATAGATGCTGGTGTCACCGGACAGGAAGCTCGCGAGCGTCGCGATCTCGCCTAAGTATCCCCAATCCATCACGACGCCGTAGACAATGTTCGGATCGTTCAGCTGCAGTCCAAGTTCGTTCTGAGTGCGAGTCAATGCCTGCGCCCGCAGGCCACGATAGATCTCTACGATGTCTTCGCGAGCGTAGTCCGAGAAGGCGATGCGCTTTTGTGCGAAGGACCTCCTCGCGAACGCAACGATGCCGGCCACCGTGAGCGAGGCGATGGGCAAGAACCCGGTCCAGCTTCGCTCGGCCTCTTCGACCATGTGCTGAACGAAATAGCTGTGCATGCCTGCCGCCCGAGCGAGTGAGTCGAGGCTACAGCTCCAGCGCCCCTGACAGCATCGCTTCGGCCATGGCGCAGTGCATGGCGATGCCGCGGGCCATCACTGCTTCGTCGATGACCATCTTGTTGGAGTGCAGCGCGCAGCAGGTGCGGAAGTCGCCGCCTTCGGGCGCGCCGCCGAGGAAGGCCATGGCGCCTGGCGTCTTCTGCAGCACGTAGGAGAAGTCTTCCGCGCCCATCATCGGGTTGGGCATGCGGATGAAGCCGCTCTCACCGAACAGCGCCTGAGCGGTGACGGCGGCGAGATCGGCCACGCGGCCGTCGTTGACCGTCACCGGGAAGCCGCGGTCGAAGCGCACGGTGGCCTCGGCGCCGTGGGCGAGCGCGATGTTGGTCGCCACGCGGATGATGTTCTCCTGCACCAGGTCCCGGGTGCGCTCGGAGAGCGTGCGCATGGTGCCCCAGAGCCGCGCGGTTTCCGGGATGATGTTGTCGGTGGTGCCGGCTTCCATGCGGGCGATGGTGACGACGCAGGGGTCGAACACCGCGATGCGGCGGGTGACCACCGCCTGGATCGCCATGACGATCTCGCAGGCGATCGGAATCGGGTCGACCGCGTCATGCGGCATTGAGGCGTGGCCGCCGGCGCCGGCCACCTTGATACGGACCTTGTCGGACGAGGCCAGCAGTGGGCCGGTGCGGGTGGCGATGACGCCGCGCGGCATGTTGGGCGAGATGTGCAGCGCGAAGGCGGCGTCGGGCATCGGGTCCAGCAGGCCGTCGTCGATCATGTAGCGCGCGCCATGCCAGCCTTCCTCGCCCGGCTGGAACATGAACATCACCGAGCCGGAAAGGCGGTCGCGCTTGGCGCAGAGGGCCCGCGCCGCGCCGGCCAGCATGGCGACGTGGGTGTCGTGGCCGCAGGCATGCATCGCGCCGTTGATCTCGGATGAGAACTCCAGGCCGGTCTCCTCGGTGAGCGGCAGCGCGTCCATGTCGCCGCGCAGCAGCACGGTGCGGCCGTTGGCGGGCCCGCGCAGGATCGCCATGACGCCGCTGGTCGACGGACCTTCGCGGATTTCCAGCGGCAGGCCCGCCAGCGCCGCCTTCACCTTGGCGGTGGTCTTCGGCAGATCGAGCCCCAGCTCGGGCTCGGCGTGGATGGCGCGGCGCAGCGCGATGGCGTCCGGCAGCAGCGCCTCGCCGGCGGCGGTCCAGCCTTCGGCGTCGAGAGTCAGGGCGTTCATGGCGGCGCTCCGGATGAGTTGCGAATGCGGACCATGACGCCCCGCCGCGAGGGAAGTCCACCGGCTTTGCGACCCGCCAGCGAGGGGCTAGGAATTGCTTATGGACCGCCCCCGCTTCCACCTGGCTTTCCCGGTGCGCGACCTGGCCGAAGCCCGCGGCTTCTATGGCGGCGTGCTGGGCTGCGCCGAGGGACGCTCGTCGCCGGAATGGGTGGATTTCGACTTCGAGGGCCACCAGATCGTCGCCCACCTGGCGCCGGGCGAGGCGGCCGCGCCGACCAATGCCGTCGATGGCGAGGACGTGCCCGTGCGCCATTTCGGGCTGATCCTGGAGCTGGAGACGTGGCGCCGCCTGGCTGAGCGGCTGCAGCGCGCGAGCTGCGCCTTCATCATCGAGCCGCAAGTGCGCTTCGAGGGCGAGGTCGGCGAGCAGCACACCATGTTCCTGCTCGACCCGTCAGGGAACGCGCTGGAGTTCAAGGCTTTCGCGGACGAAGCGATGATCTTCGCCAAGTAGCGCCGAGCCGCACGACCCCTCACCTCACCTCTCCCCGCTTCCGCGGGGCGAGGGCTACTGATGGGGCGGAACAGCGGATGGATGTTGCGGCCGCCGCCAACCTAACCGTAGCCCTCGCCCCGAGCGTAGCTTGGGGAGAGGTGAGGTGAGGGGCCGGCGCTAGAGGCGCCGCAGCGCGGTCGGCGGGCCGATGCGCGCGATCGCATCCGCCACGGGTTCAATCGCGACGCACATGTCGGTGGCGTTGGCGTGAAGCAGGCGCTGGGCGTCCAGCATCATGCCGATGTGGCCCTTCCAGCAGACAAGGTCGCCGCGCTGCAGCCCATCCACGTCGACGGTCTGGCCGAGCAGCGCCTGCAGGTCAGTGTCGCGAGGACAGGCGCGGCCGCAGGCGTAGAGCGCTTGCTGGACGAGGCCCGAGCAGTCCAGGCCCAGGCTGGTGCGCCCGCCCCAGAGATAAGGCGCGCCGAGGAACCGCTCCGCCACCGCCGCTGGGTCGCGCTCGAAAACGCCGATCGGCGCCAGGTGCTTGCCTGAGAAGAACGTCCCGTCGGCGGCGCGCAGGAAAGCCCCGTCTGCGCCGACGATCTCCACCAGCGCGTTCAAACTGTAGGGCCCCACCGCTGCCGTCTTGATCGACGGTTCGGCGAAAGCGTAAGCCCGCAGCGCGCTGACCCGGTGCGTGGGGGTGCGCGGCGGACCCAGCGCCAGCGCCTCGACCCAACCGACGTAGCCGTCGCGCCGCGCCTGGCCGAAGGCGAAATCGCCCTCGCGCGCCAGCACCTCGAAGTCTTCGCCATGCAGCAGTTCGTCGACGCGCTCGGCCGATGCATCCGGCCGCGCACGGACCGCTGCGTGCGCCGCCAGCGCGCTGAAGCGCTCCGTGGGCTGATAGCGCGCCGCCGCAGCCACGCCTTCGAGCCGCGCGTCGGCAAGGTCGGTCCGCGCCAGGGTGAGGCGCGCGTCGCTCATCGCGAGTAGCGGTCCTTCAGCATGCGGAAGAGCGCGCGGATCGCTTGCGCCTCCGCTCCGGGTGTGAAGCCGGGGCGGGTGCGGGCATTCCAGGAGAAAATGTCGAGGTGCGTCCACGAGCCGGTCGTAGGCGCGAACCGCTTAAGGAACAGCGCCGCAGTGATCGAGCCGGCCTGCGCCCAGGCGTCGGGGTCGTTCTTGAGGTCGGCGATGTCGCTGTCGATGGCGCTGTCGTAGCCGGCGAACAGCGGCATGCGCCACACCGGGTCGTCGGCGGCCTTGGCGGCGGCCTCGATGGCGGCGGCCAGCGCGTCGTCGTCGGTGTAGTAAGGTGAGAGGTCGGGGCCGACGGCGGCGCGGGCGGCGCCGGTGAGGGTGGCGAGGTCGATGGTAAGGTCGGGGTTCAGCTCCGACGCCCGCGCCAGGGCATCGGCCAGGATGAGGCGCCCCTCCGCATCGGTGTTGCCGACCTCGATGGTGAGACCCTTGCGCGAATTGAGGATGTCGCCCGGGCGCATGGCGTCGCCGGCGATGGCGTTCTCGGCCACCGGCAGCAGCACCGCCAGGCGCACCGGCAGCTTCGCCGCCATCACCATGCGGCCCAGCGCCAGGGCGTGGGCCGCGCCGCCCATGTCCTTCTTCATCGTGCGCATGCCGGCAGGCGGCTTGATGTCGAGCCCGCCGGTGTCGAAGACCACGCCCTTGCCCACCAGCGCCACCTGCGGCGCGCCGGCGTCGCCCCAGCTGATCTCGATGAAGCGGGGCGCCCGCTCGGGCGTGGCGGCGCGGCCGACGGCGTGCACGGCCGGGTAGTTCTCCGTGATGAGATCATCGCCGACGATCACGGAGATCTCGGCGCCGTAGGCGTGGGCGACTTCGCGCGCGATGGTCTCGATCTGCCGCGCGCCCATGTCGGAGGCCGGTGTGTTGACCATGTCGCGAGCCAGGGCGCAGGCGTGGACGATGGCGGTGAGTTCGCCGAGGTCGACGCCGGGGGGCGCGACCAGCTGCGCGGCCGGCTTGCCGTGTTCCTGCTTGTAGCGATCGAAGCGGTAGGACCCGAGCGCGAAGGCCAGAGCGATGTCGGCGGCGGCCGGGCCGTCCTGGCGCGGCTCGAGCGCATAGACGCCGGCCGGAAGTCGGGCCGGCACGGCGCGCAGCGGAGCGAGCCGCGACCCGTCGCCGACACCCGCCAGGGCCAGCGCCGCGCCGGCGTCGCCCGCCAGCAGCGCCACCTCGCCGGCTTTTCCGGAGAATTTCAACAGCTCGGCCTGGGCGCGGAGCGGCGGCGCCAGCGCCTCCACGGCGGCTTTCGCTTCGTCCTGAGCGATCAGGCGAATCGGAACGGCGGGGCCCGCGGCTTCGGCGACGACGGCGTCGGACATGGCGTGCCCTCCGGACGTTTTATGCTTAACGATTCCTTGAGGCCGCGCGCCTCAAGCTCTCGCCGGAAAAGATTCCGCCGGGACCGCCTCCTTATGTGTCTGAAGCCCGCTCTCCTCGCAACCGCCCTCGCCCTGCTCGCCACGCCCGTGCTGGCGCAGACGACGCCGGTGGCCCTGAAGCCAGCCGCCGCTTCGGTCGTCGCCGCCGCCCCCCCTCAGGCCAAGCCCGCCGCGCCGCCGCCAAAGCTGCAGAAGGCCACGCCCGAGCAGCGCGCCGAGGTGGAGCGGCTGGATCCGCTGGCCCGCGCCGCATTCTGGGCCCGTGAAGTTGACGTCGATCCGATGGACTACGAGGCGCGGCTGAAGCTGGCCAAGGCGCTAAGGGCGCTGGGCCGATATGACGAGGCCGGCCAGGCCGCCGACCAGTTGCTGGTGATGCAGCCGAATAATCTGGAGGGATTGCTGGAGAGCGCCCGCGCGCGCGTCGCGCAGAACGAGGGCTTCTACGCCATCGAGTCGGCGCAGAAGGCCGAAGCGCTGGCGCCCAACGACTGGCGGCCGGTGAGCCTCCTGGCGGTGGCGTTGGAACAGGCCGACCGCGAGCCCGAGGCGCTGCAGGCGCATCGGCGGGCTTTGCAGCTGGCGCCCAACAATCCGGCGACGCTCACCAATCTGGGCATGTACTACGCCACCCACGGTCAGGCGGCTCAGGCCGAGCCGCTGCTGCGCCAGGCGGCGGCGGCGCCCGGCGCCGGCGCCCAGGAACGACAGAATCTGGCTCTGGTTCTGGGCCTCGAGGGCAAATACGCCGAGGCCGAGCAGCTGCAGCGCCAGGACCTGCCGCCCGAGCAGGTGAGCAACGACCAGGCTTACCTGCGCGCCGCCACCGACCCCGCGCCGACCCGCTCGTGGGACTCGCTGAAGGCGGCCACGCCCTAGCCAATCATGGCGATGCGGCGCCGAATCGGCGCGTATCGGCAGTTGCAACGCGGTAAACGGCGCGTTGAGGCTTTGGAAACACTTACCCGTCAAAGCCCGGCAGGCGCCGGCCAGGGTGACGAATTCCCGATTCTATCAGGGATTTCGCGCAAACTGGCCGACAGCAAAGTTGATTGCGCCGGCGCCATTGTATAGCGTCCGCCACACTGGGTGGTCGAAGCGTGGAAAGTGCGACGATGTGTCCGCGTCGGCACTTCCGCGTATCGACGAGTTGATATAACGCTGCTCGGTAAGCGCCGGCCTTAGAGGGCAAGGAAGGACTCGGAATGAAACTCAAACTCCTAGGGGGCGTGGCCCTGGCTGGGATGTTCGCCGCAGCCGCCGCGTACGCGGCGCCAGCCGACAACGGCTGGTATGGGGCGATCGACCTTGGCGGTCACTACATGAACCCCATGGGGACGACGTCCTCGATCCTTGAGCAGGATGGGGTTCCGTACCACTTCCAGGTCTCCGACGACGTCAACTTCGCCGGCTTCGCGCGCATCGGCTACAAGCTGTCGCCGCACCTGCGCGTCGAACTCGAGGGCGGCTATCGGCCTGGCGAGATCTCCAGCATCGTCGATCCCGGCCGGCCGGTGAACGCGGTCTGCGGCGAGACCTCGACCTTCACCGTCGGCTCCACGCCAAACTGCACGCACCTGGCGACGAACACGCTCGACGCCTGGAGCCTGATGATCAACGGCATCTGGGACCTGATGCCGGACAGCCGCGTCGATCCCTTCATTGGCGGCGGCGCGGGCTTCTCGCGCGAAGTCATCAACGCCCATGGCGGGTTCGACACCTCGGCCGCCAGCGGCGTGCCGACGCCGTTCACGCAGTCGGTGACCGCCTACAACAGCGAGAGCCGCTTCGCCTACCAGGCGGAAGCCGGCCTGGCGTTCGAGTTGACCGACAACTGGTCCGCCGATGTGACGTTCCGCTACTTCGGGGCCAACAACGTCAACTTCCCGACGGCGGGCAACGGTTCGATCCAGCCGGGCGTGATCAACGGCAACTACACCGACGAGTCGGTGACGGTCGGCCTGCGCTACCTGTTCTCGGCGCCGCCGCCTCCACCCCCGCCGCCCCCTCCGCCGCCTCCGCCCCCGCCTCCGCCGCCCCCACCCCCTCCGCCGCCTCCGCCGCCGCCTCCGCCGCCGCCGGAAACGAAGGAGTTCATCGTCTACTTCCCGTTCGATCAGTATGTGCTGACCCCGGACGCGCAGTCGGTGGTGCAGGAGGGCGCGCAATACGCGCAGCAGGGCCCGTCGCAGCGTGTGACCGTGATTGGTCACACCGACACCTCGGGTTCGGTGGCCTACAACATGCGGCTCTCGGAACGCCGGGCGAAAGCCACGGCCGACCAGCTGGTCGCCGACGGCGTCTCGCAGTCGGTGCTCGACGTGAGCTGGAAGGGCAAGAGCGACCCCGCGGTGCAAACCGGCGACGGGGTGAAGGAGCCCTTGAACCGCCGCGCGGTGATTACGGTCCAGTACTAGGACCCGCCAACCGCTCAGAGCTTGTGGGAGCCCGGCCGAAAGGCCGGGCTCTTTCACATTGGACGGCCGATCAGCCCTTGGCGCGGATGCCGATGAACAGCATTCGCCGGGGCTCGCCGTAGCCCAGCGCTTCCTGGTAGTGGGTGTTGGCGACGTCCTCGACGCGGCCCGTCAGCTCCAGATGATCGCTGAACGCCCAAGAGGCAGTGGCGCCGGCAAGCACAAAGCCCGGCCGGGTCGCCGGCGTGAACGACGCCGGGTCGATGTCGGCGTCGGCGCCCTCGCCGCGCACGTTAATGCTGCCGGTGAAGCGCCCTTGCGTCCAGGTCAGCACCAGCGAGCCCGTATCCCGCGGCACGCGCAGCATCTGCGTCCCGGAATCGAGGTCGAGAGCGTTGGTGTAGGCGTACTCGGCCTGAGCCGTCAGGTGTTCTGTCAGCCGGCCGTCGAACTCGACCTCGACGCCATCGGTGCGAGTGTGGTCGAGGTTGACGTAGGTGAACGGGAAGCTGTCGCTGAACTCGATCTGGTCGGTGACGTCGAGTTCGTAGCCGGTGACCTTGGCCAGCAGCGCGCCGTCGGCGGACGTCCACTGCAGCGCCGCGTCGTAGCCTTGGGCGTGCTCCGGTCTCAACCCAGCGACCGGGCCGGGATTGGTGCAGAAGTCGCAGAAGATCTCGCTGATCGTCGGGGTCTTGAAGCCCTGCCCCCACGAGCCCTCCAGCGCGAAGCCGGCTCCCAGTTTCCAGACCACGCCCACATGTCCGGTGGCGGCGCTGGCGTAGCTGTCCGGCGCATCGAAGCGGCCGGCGGCGGTGATCGTCAGCGGCGCCCATGGCGTCACCCGGCCCTCGACGAAGCCGGAGGTCGTGCCCAGGCTTTCGCGCTGGCCGGTCGAGAGCTCTGCGTCCGTGCCGATCCGCTCGGCGCCCAGCGTCACGCCCCAGGGGTCGGCGTCAGCGCCGCGGGTGGCGACGAAGCGGTAGTCCTGCGTGAGCGCTGTGTAGGCCGACGAGTCGAACGGCTGGCCGATGTAGGTGTCGGCGCGGTCCTGCCGGTAGACGCCGGCGGTGAAGGTGTCGGTGAAGCCCCGGGGGGCCTGCACGACGCCGCGCACATCGCCGGTCCAGGCCCGCGTGGTCGCGTATTGCGGCGTGTAGCCGAAGGCGAAGGTGTTGGCGTCGTAGCCGTCGACGCCGGCGTAGGACTGGTCGTAGCGCAGGTGCGCGTCGAGGCTCAGCGTCGCCGACGGCGTGTAGCGGCCATAACCGCCGGCGGTCCACGACCAGTAGGGGTTTGGGGGGCCGATGCCGTCGGCCTTGGCGACGCCCATGGACGAAATGCCCGAAACCGAGGCGCCCAGCGCCCACGCGTCGGTGCGCCTGCCGACGCCGGCCGAGCCGTCGAAGGTGTTCAGCGTGCCGCCTTCGCCCTGTAGGCGCCAGCCATCGTCCTCGCGGGTGGTCATCGAGATGACGCCGCCGATGGCGTCCGAGCCCCAGATCGAGCTTTGCGGGCCTTCGAGAATCTCCACCTTGCCGATGTCGGCGACGTCGAGGTTGGCGAAATCGTAGGCGCCGTTGGGGTCGGCGGGATCGTTCTGCGGCACCCCGTCGATGAGCACGAGGGTCTTGTCGGAGCTGGCGCCGAGCAGGCGCACACTGGCGACGCCGCCGAAGGCGCCGTCGTCGGTGACCGACAGGCCAGGCACGAAGCGCAGCAGGTCCTGAGCGAACACGCTCTGCAGGTTGTCGATCTGGGTGCGGGTGATCACCTCGGCGTCAGGGGTGTCGGCGACGATGGTCGGCAGCCGCGTCGCGGTGACCACCACGTCGGCGACCGGCTGCACCTGAGGCGGGTCGGCCAGAGCCGCGGCGGGAACGCCGGCGGCGAACGCGAGCAAGAGCCCGCGCAGCGCGGGGCGGGGGAAAGGCATGAGCATGGCTCCTCGTCATCCGCGCGGCGCACGCGGACGGCAGCGACAGGTGGCCGGCGCGCCGGTCCGGCCCGTGTCGCTGCGACGGAGCACTCCCGCGCCGATGGTCTTTTCCCGGACCTCCGGACGAGCGACGGGGGCGGCAGGTCTCCTGGCTTGCGGGTCACTGGCCGTCCGCCCACGCCTTCCCGGTTTCCCAGTGGCGCCGGCGCCGCCCGAAGGAGACGCCGAATGGGCAGGGACCTCGCCGCTCACAGTTGCGGGCACAGCCGCGGATTTGGGGCGAACCCCATCACCGCATTCCCTCTTGGCCGCCGGTTAGGGCGGACCGCCTGCCGACAGTGTAGACGCGCCTAAGCGGAGCAAGTCAACCATCGCATAAAGATATCTTTATATCTTTGGCGCGCCCGCTACAGCTCCAGCCGCCAGACGATCATCTCGCCCTCCTCGTCATCGTGGCTGCGACCGACCTGCGCGAACCCGTTCGCCTCCAGCACCCGCTGCGATGGAAGGTTGGCGAGAGCGGTCTCGGCGATCAGCGCCCGCACCTCGGGGTCGCCCCGCGCCTTCTCGACGATCAGCGCCAGCGCGGCGGCGGCGTGGCCGCGCCGCCGGCGTTCCGCCGCGACGCCGTAGCCGATGTCGACGACGCCGTCCCTGGGCGGGTTCTTGTAGCCACCTGTGCCCACCACCTCGCCGTCCGCCACCATCAGCCAGCCGCGCCCGGGCCCCAGCGTGGTCAGGCCGCGCCGGAGCCAGCGCAGGATACGCGGTGAGTCGATGCCGCCCGGCGGCAAGGTGAGACCGTCCGGCGCGTCGCGCTCGCCGAGCATCCAGGCGAAGTGCGCGTCGGTGGTCTCCAGAAGCCAGAGCCCGCTCATCGCCCCTCCCGTCGCTTGGCGATCCGCCGCGCCCTTTGCGCCTTCTGGATCGGCGCCCATTCACGCCGCAGCGCTTGCCGGGCCTCCGGGCTCTCTTTCAGCAGCTGGAAGCGCACCTCCTTCTGGAGTTTGACCCAGCCCTTCCAGCGACCTGGATCGAGATCGCCGCCGTCGATCGCCGCGCGCACGGCGCAGCCCGGTTCCCTGCGGTGCTGGCAATCGCTGAAGCGACAGCTGGCGACCAGCGCCTCGACGTCTTCGAAGGTGGCCGAAACCCCCTCGCTGGCGTCGAACAGGCCCAGCTCGCGCATGCCCGGCGTGTCCAGCACCAGCGCGCCGGAGGGCAGCCGGAGCAGCTCGCGGTGAGTGGTGGTGTGGCGGCCGCGGTCGTCATCCTCGCGGATGGCGCCCGTCTCCATCAACTCGGCCCCCGCCAGCGCGTTGACCAGGGTCGA
>DASXZG010000052.1:0-2948 GCA_036502045.1 Caulobacteraceae bacterium
GACGTCAAACGTACGAGGACGACCCGTCGCCACGACCAACCTCCGGCATTCTGTAACAAGCGATACAAAAAGCGCTTGACCCCCCAGGTCCACCTGAGTATATTGTACCGTTGAGTATAAAAATCGCCAAGGGGGACGGAGCCGAGCGGTCTTCGAGATCGCGCGGTGACATACCTCGGGGGCCGCGAACGGCGGCCGGAAAGGGGAACGGTGATGGACCTTCAACTGGCCGGCAAGCGGGCGGTGGTGACGGCGGGCCCCACGGTGGAGCCGCTGGACCCGGTGCGGCTGTTGACCAACCGCTCCAGCGGCAAGCAGGGCTACGCCATCGCCGGCGCCCTGGCGGCCCTGGGCGCGCGCGTGACCCTGGTGACCGGGCCGACGGCGCTGGCGACCCCTGCCGGCGTCGACCGCCGCGATGTCGAGACGGCCCAGGAGATGTTCGACGCCAGCCAGGCCGCGCTGCCGGCCGAGGCGGCGGTTTGCGTGGCGGCGGTTTCCGACTGGCGGCCGGACCAGGTGTTCGGGGTCAAGCTGAAGAAGGGCCGCGAGGGGCCGCCGGCGGTCCGCCTGGTCGAAAATCCGGACATCCTGGCCGCCCTGTCAGCGGCCGGCCAGGCGCGACCCGGCCTGGTGGTCGGCTTTGCCGCCGAGACCCATGATCTCGAGGCCGAGGCCAGGGCCAAGCTCAAGCGCAAGGGCTGCGACTGGATCGTCGCCAACGATGTCAGCGAGGCGACGATCATGGGCGGAGACGAGAACGAGGTGCTGCTCATCGACGGCAAGGGGACCGAGCGCTGGCCGCGGGCCTCCAAGGCCGATGTGGCGCGGCGGCTCGCCGAGCGCGTCGCGGCGGCGCTCACATGAGCCCGGAGGTCAAGATTGTCCGCCTGCCGCACGGGGCGGACCTGCCGCTGCCGGCCTACGAGAGCGATGGAGCGGCCGGCATGGATCTGCGGGCCGCCGTCGAAGAGCCCCTGGTCCTGCAGCCGGGCGAGCGGGCGGCGACGCCCACCGGCATCGCCATCGCCTTGCCAAGGGGTTTCGAAGGCCAGGTCCGGCCAAGGTCCGGCTTCGCCCTGCGTGAGGGTGTCACCACCCTCAATACGCCAGGCACCATCGATTGCGACTACCGCGGCGAGGTGAAGGTGATTCTGATCAACCATGGCGGCAAGCCGGTGACGATCGTCCGGGGCGACCGCATCGCCCAGCTTGTGATCGCGCCGGTGGTCCAGGCCTCTTGGGCCGAGGTCGCCAGTCTCGATGAGACCTCCCGCGGCGCCGGCGGCTTCGGCTCGACCGGCGCGGCTTAGCCAAATCCCAGCACGTCGCGCATGTCGTAGAGGCCGGCCGGGCGGCCTTGGACCCATTTCGCCGCCGCGAGAGCGCCGCGGGCGAAGAGCCGCCGGTCGCGCGCCGAATGGGCGAGGGTGAGGATCTCGTCCTCGGAAGCCAGGATCACGCTGTGCTCGCCGACGAGGCCGCCAGCGCGCAGCGAAGCAAAGCCGATGGAGTCCGTGGGCCGGGGTCCCGCGAGGCCGTCTCGGCCGTGCGCCGCCACCTTGGCAAGATCGACCTTGCGACCCCGCGCGGCGGCCTCGCCCAGCATCAGGGCGGTGCCGGACGGCGCGTCGGCCTTGCGCCGGTGGTGCGCCTCGAGGATCTCGATGTCCCAGTCGGCCGGCAGGCGCCGGGCGGCTTCCTCCACCAGCGCCGCCAGCAGATTGACGCCCAGGGAGAAGTTGCCGGACCTGACGATGGCGATGGACTTGGCTGCGCTTGCGATCATCGCCTCGTCGGCCGCGTCAGAGCCGGTGGCGCCGATGACGAGGGCCGGGGCGCCGCGCGCCGCCGCCTTGCGCGCCAGTTCCGCCGCCGCGGCTGCGGTCGAGAAGTCGATGACGACGTCGCAGGCGGCCAGAGCCTCGTCGGTGCCGACGAGCGTCTGTTCGCCCGAGTGCTCGCCCACCGAGCCCGGTTGGTCGAGCGTCGCCGTCACGGCGACGCCGGCCTCAACCGCCGCCACGGCGAGGACCGCCTGGCCCATGCGCCCCAGCGCGCCGGCGACGCCCAGCCTCAGAGTTTGCGTGCGTTCCACCGTGCCGTCCCTCGAGCGCCATCTCGCCGCAGCGGCACCGCGGGTCAAGAGCACCGCCTTGTTCGGTTGTCCGCGCGGGAGGCGGAGTCTAGGGTTGCCGCCGCCCCTTGACGACGCCGGATCGACTGAGAGCCCATGGACGACGCCGAGAAACGAAGTTTCACCGACGACGAGGCCTTGGCCTTCCACAAACACCCGACCCCGGGCAAGGTGGCCATCGTCGCGACCAAGCCTATGGCGACCCAGCGCGACCTGTCGCTGGCCTATTCGCCGGGTGTCGCGGTGCCGGTTCTCAAAATCGCGGAAAATCCGGACGCCGCCTATGACTATACCGCCAAGGGCAACCTCGTGGCGGTGATCTCCAACGGCACGGCCATCCTGGGGCTGGGCGATCTGGGCGCGCTGGCCTCCAAGCCGGTGATGGAAGGCAAGGCGGTGCTGTTCAAGCGTTTCGCCGGGGTCGATTCCATCGACCTGGAAGTGGACACCAGCGATGTCGAGGAATTCATCGGCGCGGTGCGCTATCTGGGCCCCAGTTTCGGCGGCATCAACCTGGAAGACATCAAGGCGCCGGACTGTTTCATCATCGAGGAGCGGCTGCGCGAATTGATGGATATTCCGGTCTTTCACGACGACCAGCATGGCACGGCGATCATCTCGGCGGCGGGCGTCATCAACGCGGCGCATCTGACCGGGCGCAAGCTGGAAGACCTGAAAGTCGTGGTCAATGGCGCGGGGGCGGCGGGCATCGCCTGCCTGGAGCTGCTCAAATCCATGGGCGTGAAGAACGTCCTGCTCTGCGACACCAAGGGCGTGGTCTATCGCGGGCGCACTGCGGGCATGAACCAGT
>DASXZG010000053.1:0-2194 GCA_036502045.1 Caulobacteraceae bacterium
TGAAATCGCCGCCGATACTGAACCGACGAGGTTTTGGGTCTTCCGGCATGACACGCCCCCTTCGCGCCTTGCGCGAGCGCACCATGGATCCGAGGCCAAGCTATAGATTCGTTCGGGCGCGTCCAGACCGATGAAGGAGGACCCATGGCCGCCACCCATGTTCCGGCGCTGGATTACGCCGCGCAGCTGGTTGAGCCGGCGAGCGGGCGACTGACGCCCTACGGCGACGCCTTCCTGCGCGCGCTGCTGGCCCGAACCGGCGGCTCGGCCGACAAGGTCGACGCCGCCCACAGCCTGGCCACCGCCGCCGTGCCGCAGGGGACCGAGGTGGTCGCCGCCGGCGGCCTGCAGAACGGCGGGGCGCTGGGCGGCAACGTGGGCCTGGCGCTCTACCGGACCAAGGACGCCGCAGCCAACTTGCCAACGAGCGCGGTCAGCGAGGGCGACTGGGCCTACGCGCTGGACGGCCGCAAGCCCGGCGAGGGCGCTGGCGCCGGGACCGGCGTGCCGGTGATCTACAGCCAAGGAAGCTGGATCAGCGCCTACTCCGGCGCGGCCGTGACGACGTAGTCGAGGCTTATCCCGCCACCTTCCCTAACCCCTCACCCGGACGCGCCTGCCGACGCGTCTCGACCTCTCCCGCCGGGAGAGGTGATCGGAGAAACCATGTCCACAGGCGTTCTTCTCACCATGCCGGTTCTGGTGGCCGTCAACGGCGACGGCGAGCCGATCAGCGGTGCTCTGCTTCAGTTCTACCTGACCGGCACGACGACGCCGGCGCCGACCTATACGAGCGCGGCGCTTTCGACGCCCAACGCCAATCCGGTGGTCGCCAACGGCGCCGGCCAGTTCCCGGCGATCTATCTGGACCCGGCCGTCACCTATCGCGCTCAGCTGCAGACCGCGACGGGCGGGGTGATCGCCGATATCGATCCGCTGAACGTGGACGTGGTGGCGGCGACGCAGGCGCAGGTGAACGCGGGGGCGGCGAGCGGCGTCTATGTCAGCCCGGCGACCCTGGCGGCCTGGACCGGCGTGCCCACCGCGCTCGGCTACACGCCGGTCAACAAGGCGGGCGACATGGCCATTAACCTTGCGATCAACCCGGCCGCGCCGGCGGTGAACAGCGCCGGCTATCTCGGCGCGCCAGGCAATCCGCAGAATAACAGCTACACCCTCGTTCTCGCCGACGCCGGCAAGACGATCTTCTCGAGCAGTTCGTCGGCGGACACCTGGACGATCCCGCTCAATGCGTCGGTGGCCTTTCCCCTCTGGACGATCGTCGCCTTCATCAACATCGGCTCGGCCAATGTGACGATCAGCGGGGCGAGCGGTGTGACCCTGAACCTGGGCGGGACCGGGGCGACCGGGGACCGGACGCTCGCCCAATGGGGCGTGGCGACCATGATCAAGGTCGGAACCGACCAGTGGGTGATCAGCGGGACGGGGGTCAGCTGATGGCTGGGGCTCTGACCCTGATGCTGGGCGAGGGAAACGCCGGCGGCGGACCGGGCGGGGCGCTCGGCGCGCTCGACTGGAACAACATCTATGGGCCGCCCGGCACGCGCTTCGCCACCACCAATACCCTGACGATCAGCGGGATAACCGGGTCGCTGACCCTGAGCGGCTCGGTGAGCGGTCCTGTCGGGGGCGCTCTGGGGGCGATCAAGAATGGCGTCATTCCCTTCCGCTGGCCCGCCGCCTCAATCACGATATCGAACGGCGACACCCTGGCCTGGGCGATCAACAACTTCACCGCCGGCGACGCCTCAGGCACGGCGACGATCACGCGCACGGACACGGGCGCGACGGTCGATATGTTCACCTACTTCGTGCAGTTCTGATGATCCGCATCGAGCGCGACGGCGCATTCTGGCGGGCGGTGGCGGCCCATCCGGCCGTGGCGCCGGCGCTGTTGGGGCTGACACCGGAGGCGGTGGGCGAACTGGCCGAGCGCATCGAGGTGCTGCCCATCGCCGCCGAGCATGGCGGCTTCCTCGTGGTCCGGCGCGATCCGCTGGGGTTCGTGGGCGAAATCCACAGCCTGTTCACCCCGGAAGGCTGGGGGCGCGAGGCGACGCAGGCCGGGTGGGAAGCCCTGAACGGACTGTGGCTCTCCGGCTTCCAGACGCTGGTGACCTTCGAGGCGGCGGACAATCCACGGAGCCGACCCTGGCGGTCCTTCGGCTTCCAG
>DASXZG010000054.1:0-23394 GCA_036502045.1 Caulobacteraceae bacterium
CCACGTCGAGAACTTCTTCTGTAAGCTCAAGCAGTTCCGCGCCGTCGCCACCCGCTACGACAAGCGAGCCATCAACTTCCTGGCCGGCATCTACGCCGCCGCAATCTTCGTCTGGCTCAATTGAGGACGCGCCCTAGCTGCGCATCTCCTCCCCCGCGAAGCGGTGGGAGGGGGACCAGGGGGCAGGCAGGAAGCGCTGAATCTCTCGCGGGAAGACCCGATCGCAACCGATGGATCGCGGCGGCCGCTCGCCCCCTCCACCCTCGGCTCTTCGCTGCGCTCGGCCTCCGGTCCCCCTCACCCCGCTGCGCGGGGGGAGGTAGGCCGGCGGCTCCCACTAGCTCTTTGCGAAGATCGGGTTCAGCGGCTTGCGCCCCTTGGCGCCGCCGACCAGCGTGGTGAAGACGCCCTCGCTGGCGATCTCTTCGGCCACGCGCAGCATCTCGCCGTAGGCCACCGCCGCCAGCGCCCCGCCCAGGCTCACCCGGCGCACGCCCCAGGCCGCCATCGTCGCCACCGGCAAGCCAGTGGAGAGGAAGTTGACCGGCAGCGGCGCCACGGCCTCGACCACCGCGCGCACCTGCGCCTCTTCACGCAAACCAGGCGCGTAGAGGCAGTCGGCGCCGGCCGTCGCGTAGGCCTTGAGCCGGCGGATGACTTCGTCCAGGTCTGGCGCGCCGCGCAGGAAGCCCTCGGCGCGACCGGTCAGCACCACGCCAGGCGCCACGCGGTCGATGGCGGCGCGCGCCGCCGCCACCCGCTCCACCGCCAGCTCGAAGCCGTAGAGTTCGCGCCCCGACCAGTCCTCGATGGAGATGCCGGCGATGCCGGTGTCCACCGCCAGCGCCACGTTTGCCTCCACCTCGCGCGGCGCGTCGGCGAAGCCGTTCTCGAAGTCGGCGTTCAGCGGCAGGTCGGTTGCGTGCGCCAGGCGCGAGAGGTGGATCAGCACCTCGTCGATGCTAACCGCCCCGTCGGTCAGGCCCAGCGACCAGGCCATGCCCGCGCTGGTGGTAGCCAGCGCCTTGTAGCCAGCATGCTGGAGGATCACCGCCGAGCCGACATCCCAGGGATTGGGCAGCACGAAGCAGCCGTCCTCGTGCAACTGGCGGAACGCGGCGCGCTTCTCGGCGGACGACTTCGGCATGGACGGGTTCTCCTCGGCGACGGCTTAGCCGCACAATCTAGCGTAGCGATGACAGTGTCGTCTCGACCGGCGCCGAAATCTGGCGGCAAGCGGTCGTCAATCTCCGCGCTCGCTGGTATGGCGCGGCCATGGCCAGGATCGCACTCATCACCGGCGCAGGCAGCGGCATCGGCGCGGCCAGCGCGCTCGCGCTGGCGCGGTCCGGCTGGAGCGTGGCGCTGTGCGGACGCCGGCTCGACCGCGTCGAGGGAATCGCCGCCGAGGCGCGCGCCGCTGGCGCCGCGGCGCTGGCGCTGCAAGCCGATGTCGGCGACCCCACGGCGGTGAGCGCCCTGTTCGAAGCGGTCGGCCAGCGCTTCGGCCGGCTCGATCTGCTCTTCAACAACGCCGGGACCGGTGCGCCGGGCAAGCCGATGGAAGACCTCACCTACGACGAGTGGCGCCGGGTGGTGGACACCAACCTGACCGGGTCCTTCCTGTGCACCCAAGGCGCGGTGCGGATGATGAAGGCGCAGGATCCCCAGGGCGGGCGGATCATCAACAACGGCTCGATCTCGGCCCACGCGCCGCGCCCCAACTCGGCGCCTTACACCGCGACCAAGCACGCCATCACCGGCCTGACGCGCTCCACCGCCCTCGACGGGCGCCCCTTCGACATCGCCTGCGGCCAGATCGATATCGGCAATGCCGCCACGCCGTTGACCGCGCGCATGGCCGGCGGCGTGCCGCAGGCCGATGGCCGGGTGGTTCCGGAGCCCACCATGGACGTGAACCTGGTGGCGGACGCGGTGGTCTACATGGCCGGCCTGCCGCTCAGCGCCAACGTGCCGTTCATGACGGTGATGGCGACCAAGATGCCGTTCATCGGCCGCGGCTGAGCCAAGAAAAAGGCGGCGGACCCGAAGGCCCGCCGCCCGCTCTTTCGTTCGGGAAGGAACGCTAGAACAGCAGCCCGGCTTCGCCGAGAATCCGAACCTGGTTGGTCGCGGTGTTGGTAGAACCGAACATCAGCCCCGGCGTGCCGCTGCCGATGCCGGTGTACGAAAACTCGCCGCGCATGAAGAAGATGCCCTTCTGGTAGGCCGGCGTGATGGTGATCGAATAGGCCGAGCTGTTCACCCCGAAGCCCAGCAGGTTGGCGGGCCCGTCGGAGCCTTCGTACTCGACCCGGCCCGAAAGGCTGACCTCTGGCGTGAAGCTGTACTTGGCCAGCACGGCCGCACCGTAGGTGTCGCCCTGCGCCGAGATGCCGGCGATGCTGGGCGAGTTCGAGTACTGGAAGTAGGGCGAGATCGTCCACGGCCCGGAGGAGTGGCTGTAGAGCAGATTGATGATCACCCCGTTGTCCTGCTGCACCGGCGTGACGAAGGTGGAGAGGAAGCTGGGAGCCACGTAGCGGCCGGCGTTGCCTTCGCCCGCGAACGTCAGCGTGTCGGAGTTCTTGAAGGTGTAGGTCAGCAGGCCCGACACATTGGTGTAGTCGTTGGAGTAGTAGCCGTCGGTGAGGGCGAGCGAGCCCGCCCACGACCCGCTCGAGTAGTTGACCTGGACGCCCTTGCTGATCGCCGGCTCCTGGCCCCAGAGCAGGCCGCGCTCGATGTTCATGTTCTCGAACGAGAACTCATACTCGCCGCCGATCAGGGTCGGCAGCGCGCCCACTTCGACGCTGAAGTTGTTCATCGGCACGAACTTCAGGAAGCCCTGCGGGAAGTAGCCGAAGGTCAGCTTGTCCTGCTGCGACGAGTTCAGGTAGGTCGAGCCCAGCGCCACCACCGAGTAAGCGCCGGCCTGGAAGTAGAACTGCACCGGGCCGTTGCTCTTGTTGATGATCACCATCGCGTTGGCGGTGTCGAAGTAATAGTCCTTGTTCTGGTTGCCGAAGCCGTTCGGCGCCGGGTTGGACTGGTAGAAGGCGTCGCCGCTGATCACCCCGTCGACGGTGATGTTGCCGATCGGGCCGGCGTCGAACGTGGCCGGATTGGGGTTGGCCGCCATCGGCGCGGTGACGGCCGGATACGGCATGGGCGAGGGCGCCGGCGCGGCGGGCGCGGCGGCGGGCGCTGGCGGCGTGGCCTGATCGTCCGCCAACGCCGACCCGGCCCACGCCAGGCCGGCGACCGTGGTCCCGGCGCACAGCAGCAGCTTCAGTTGGTTCATTCTCTATCCCCTTGTTGATTCTCGCCGACTGGTGACCCCCGCGACGATGGCGGTCCGATGCATGCCCGGGCCACTCGCGCGCTATGGTGCGTTGCGAAGGGCCAGCGCACAGCACAGTTGGACCCGCCCGGGGCGCCAAACCGCCGCCGACTGATTTTTGGGCGCCGATAGGGTTAAAGTGCCGGTGGAAGCGGCATTCAGGCGGCCGCCCGGCCGATTCCGGGCGTGCGTCAGGCTAAGCTGCGGCGCCGCAAGGATTCGATCCGGAAGCGCCCCCCGGGGGGGTAAGGACGCCGTAAGCGTCAGCGCATCGCCATCGAGGCGCGGCCCAGGTGCGAGCCGGCGTCGATCAGCAGGGTCTCGCCGGTGACGTGGGCCGAGGCGGGGGAGGCGAAGAACACCGTGGCGCCGGCGATGTCCTCCGGCTTCGACGCCTTCTGCAGCGGCGTCGAGGCGGCGACGCCCTCGCGCTGGCGCTGCAACGCCTCGGCCGGCAGGTTGCGGTCGTCCCACCAGGGCGTGTCGATGTAGCCGGGGCAGACCGCGTTGACGCGGATCTTCGGCGCCAGCGCGCGGGCCAGCGAAAGGGTCATCGTGACCAGCGCGCCCTTCGAGGCCGCATAAGGGATCGACGAGCCGATGCCGGTGACGCCGGCGATGGACGAGGTGTTGACCACCGCGCCGGCGTCCGGGCCGGTCTCGAGCAGCGCGCGGCAAGCCCGCACCATCTGGAACGTGCCGACCACGTTGACGCCGTAGATGCGCTGGAAGTCCGCGGCCGACACCAGGTTCAGGTCCGCGTGGTTGGCGAACATGGTCTGGCCGGCGTTGTTGAAGAGCGCGTCGATGCGCCCGAACGGCTCGGCGGCGGCGGCGACCTTGAGGCAGTCCTCGTCCTTGGAGACGTCGCCCTGGGCGATCACGGCCTTGGCGCCCAGCTTCTCGACGCGCCGCGCCGTCTCTTCGGCTTCGACGGTGTCGCGAGCGTAGTTGATCACCACCACGGCCGCGCCGCGGGCGGCGACCTCTTCGGCGATGGCGCGACCCAGCCCCGTCGAGGCCCCGGTCACCACCGTCACGAAGCCGTCCAGATCCTTGCCCGCCATCGTCTCGCTCCCAAGCTTTGTCGTTGTTTCTGAGATCGGGCGTAGCGCCCTGGCGGTAGGGGCGCAAGGCGAGCGCCTTTGCGGGCAGGGGCGCGGTGCGCTAAGCCGCGCGGCGATGGACGACACCCCCCAGCTCGGCCGCGAGGCGCGCATCCCGGCCAGCCCGGACGAGGCGGTGCTGCAGCGCGTCGCCAACCCGCAAGCCGGGACACTCTACCTGGCCCGCTTCACCGCGCCGGAGTTCACCTCGCTCTGCCCGGTCACCGGACAGCCCGACTTCGCGCGCCTGGTCATCGACTACGCCCCCAGGGACTCGCTGATCGAGAGCAAGTCCCTGAAGCTCTATCTGAACTCCTTCCGCAACCACGGCGCTTTCCACGAGGACTGCACGATCGCGATCGGCAAGAAGATCGTCGACGTCGCCGAGCCCACGTGGCTGCGCATCGGCGGCTACTGGTACCCCCGCGGCGGCATCCCCATCGACGTCTTCTGGCAAACGGGTCCGGCTCCCGACGGCCTCTGGCTGCCGGACCAGGGTGTGGACCCGTATAGGGGCCGTTAGCCCCGGTCTTTCTTCCGTCACGCAACGGCGCCACAACGCGCCGCTTCAGACAGACATTTTCGATTGGGAGATTTGATCATGAAATACACGCGCATGGGGTCCACCGGGACCACGGTTTCGCGGCTCTGCCTCGGGTGCATGAGCTTCGGCGGCGAGGGCGACGCGGCCGACTGGCGGGTCAACGAGGACACCAGCCTGGAGATCGTGCGCAAGGCGCATGAAGCCGGGATCAATTTCTACGACACCGCCGACGTCTATTCCCGCGGCCAGAGCGAGGTCGTGCTCGGCAACGCGCTGAAAGAGCTGAACATCCCGCGCGAAGAGACGGTGATCGCGACCAAGGTGTTCAACCCCATGGGCCGCGGCCAGAACATGATGGGGCTGTCGCGCAAGCACATCATGCAGGCGATCGACGCCAGCCTGACGCGCCTGCAACTCGACTATGTCGACCTCTACCAGATCCACCGCTTCGACTACGCCACGCCGATGGAAGAGACCATCGAGGCGCTGGACGAGGTCGTGAAGTCCGGCAAGGCGCTCTACATCGGCGCCTCGTCGATGTTCGCCTACCAGTTCTCCAAGTACCTGCACCGCGCCGACGAGAAGGGCGCCACGCGCTTTGCCATGATGCAGAACCACTACAACCTCGCCTATCGCGAGGAAGAGCGGGAGATGAACCCGCTCTGCCTGGAAGAAGGCGTCGGCCTCATCCCCTGGAGCCCGCTGGCCGGCGGCTTCCTGGCCGGCAATCGCGAGGCCGGCACGGTGCGCGCGCAATCGAACATGGCGCGCGGCCGCTACAATCGCCCCGAAGACGTCGCGGTGATCGAGGCGCTGCGCAAGGTCGCCGCCCGCCGCGGCGAAGCGCCGGCGCAGGTGGCCATCGCCTGGCTGCTCTCCAAGCCGGCGGTCACCGCGCCCATCGTCGGCATCACCAAGGTGCACCACCTCGACGATCCGCTGAAGGCCGTCGACAACCCGCTGACCGCCGAAGACATCGCCGAACTGGAAGCGCCCTACGCGCCCCAGGGCGTGATCGGCGCGATCTCCCCGGCGGACCTGGCTCAGCGCCGCGAACGCGCCGCGGCGCCGGCGCGGGCCGCCTAAGGCGGCGGCGAGCAGCGGCAGGGCGTGACGCAGCCGTGGTGTCCGACGCGCAGCTCGCGCAGTGGGAGCGGGACGAAGCGGCCGTCTTCGAGGGCTGGGACTTCGCCTATATCGGCGCGCGATCCGCGCAGGACGAGCCGCGCTGGTCGTACAGCGAACGCGCCACTGAGCTCATCCGCGCGTCACGGCGCCTGCTCGACGTCGACACCGGCGGCGGCGAGCGGCTGGCGTCGCTGGCCCCGCTGCCGCCGCAGACCAAAGCGATCGAAAGCTACCCCCCGAACGTCGCCGTCGCCCGCGAACGCCTGGCGCCGCTGGGTGTCGTCGTCGAGGCGCTCGCGGTCGGCGCCCGGTTTCCGTTCGCGGACGCCGCCTTCGATCTGATTCTCAATCGCCACGGCCATCTGAACGCACCCGAGACCGCCCGCACTCTGGCGCCGGGTGGCGTCTTCTTCTCGCAGCAGGTCGGCGCGGACAACCTGGCCGACCTGGCGGCGGCGTTCGGCGCCGACCCGTCGCCCAGCGACAACCTGCCCGCCGTGACGGCGCGACTGGAAGCCGAGGGGCTGGCTATCGTGCGGGCCGAGGCGTGGCGCGGCCAGCAGACGTTCCGCGACGTGGGCGCGCTGGTCTACTTCCTGAAAGCGATCCCGTGGGTCGTGCCGGGGTTCAGCGTGAAGTCACACCAGACGGCGCTCGCGCGCCTCCAGGACCGGCTCGGCGCCGGCGGCGCGCTCGCCTTTTCGATCAGCCGCTTCCTGGTCGAGGCGACGAAGCCTCCACAGGACCCAGCTTAAGTCGCTGTCGACTGCAGCGTCGGCGATGCCTTGTCGGCCTCGGCGAGTTCCGCGGCCATGTTGCTCTTCCACAGGTCGAGCGCTTCGTGGCGGAGCCTGACCGGCAAGGTCTCGTCGACGATGCGGTCGATGAACGCCACGTAGGGCGCTGGAAAGCCTGCGCGGACCTGCCGCCACGCGACCCGAAGCGCCGGGCTGTTGAACGTCAGCCCAAGGGACATCAGGAAACCATCGAAGTCGTCCGGGTGCAGCAGCCCGCGGCGATGCTGAGAGTAGGTATCTTCGCCGTTCTGGAAGATCGCTCTGGCGTGTGCGGTGAAGCGGGACCAGTCGGTGAGGGTGATGTCCTCGGCGTTGGTGGTGATCCGTAGGAAGACCGGCGCGAAATCGGCGTCGGCAAGACGCGCATTCACCTCCATGAACCGGCTGGTTCGAGCCTGCTTGACCGCCGTCTGCTGATATTTGTCGGCCTGCCGCACCTGAGCGGTCAGCTGGCGCAGCTGAAAATACAGCAGGCCTAACGAGATCAGCACGGCGATGCCGCTGACGAGGCTGCCCAGCGCGGCGAGATCGGAAAGTGACATTGGTAGGCGTCCCCTGAAGTGCTCGGTGACGCGAACCTAACATCCGGCCGAACGCAGTTGTTCTTCCGGGCGGCTTGACCGCGGGGGGCCTAGGGCGCGGCCGATGGGACCGGCTGCGGCGGGTGCGCCGCCGCCGATTCCGCGGCCATGCTTCGCTTGATCCGCTCCAGCGCATCGCCGCGCGGCGCGGCCGGCGGCATTTTGGCGACGATCTGGTCGATGAACGCCGTGAAGGGGGCGGGATATGCGCCGCGGACCTGCCGCCAGGCGACCCGCAGCGGCGCGCTGCGAAACGAGCCTTCGAGCGACAGCACGAAGCCGTCGTAGTCGTCCGGATGCAACAGCCCGCGGCGGTGCTGCGAATAGGTGTCTTCGCCGTTCTGGAAGATCGCTCGCGCATGGGCGTTGAACCGGGTCCAGTCGAGCATGGTGACGTCGTCGCCGTTGGCCGTCACCCGCGACAGGGCCGCCGCGAAATCGGAGTCCGTCACCCGCGCATTGACCTCCATCAGCCGGCTGGTCCGAGCCTGCTTGACCAGCGTCTGCTGAAAGCGGTCGGCTTGCCTCACCTGGGCGGTCAGCTGGCGAAGCTGGAAGTAGAGCAGCCCCAACGAGACCAGCACCGCGATGCTGCTGACGAAGCTGCCAAGCGCAGCGAGATCGGAAATCGACATGAAGGGCGCCCCTTGGAGTTGCGGCCAGCCTGGCATCCGGCCGGCGGGCGGGGCGCCTCGGCAACGCTCACGTCCCACGATCTAGGACGTCTGTGGCCGCCAACTCCGCTAAGCTGCGCCCATGGGCCTCGCACCAGCCACCCTGCGCGACGCGCCCGGCTACGGCCGGTTCTGGTTGGCGGCGTCGGTGTCGGCGTTCGGCGACTATTTCACCGTCGTGGCGATCCAGGTGATGATCGTCACCGTGCTCGCGGGCACGGCGGCCGACGTCGGGCTGGTCAGCGGGGCGCGCTGGCTGCCCTACATGCTGTTCGGGCTGTTCGCCGGCGCGACGATCGACCGTTTGCCCCGCCGGCCGGTGATGATCGCCACCGACCTGACGCGCGCAGCGCTGCTGGTGATCGTGCCGACGCTGGCCCTCACGCACCACCTGTCGATCTGGGCGCTGGCAGGCTTCATGAGCCTGTTCGGCCTGGTCTCGCTGCTGGGCGATGCGGCGACGCAGGCGTTCACCCCGCGCCTTGTGCCGCGCGCATTGCTCACCCGCGCTCACGCTCGCCTGGACCAGAGCTCGGCCGTGGCCCAGACCACCGGCCCGGCGCTCGCCGGCGGCCTGATCAGCGTGGTCGGCGCGCCCTGGGCGGTGATCGTCGACGCTGCCAGCTACCTGTTCTCGGCGGCGATGCTGGCCAGCATCCGGCTGCAAGAGCCGAGGCCTGCCCCGGCCGTGCGGCCGTCGATCTGGCGCGAAGTCAGCGAGGGCGCTGCTTACGTCTACCGCCACCGCACCCTGGCGCCGCTGGCCATAGGCACGCATGCCTGGTTCATCTGCAACGGCGCGGCGGGGGCCATCTTCGTGCCGTTCGTGCTCGGAACCCTGCACATGGCGCCTTGGGCGGTCGGTTTGGCGCTGTCCGCCGCCGGCGTCGGCGCGCTGGTCGGCAGCCTTCTGGCCGCACGGCTCGGCGAGCGTTTCGGGGCCGGGTGGGTGATGATTGTCTGCCAGGGCGTCTCCGGCGCCGGCTACGCCGTCATTGCGCTGGCGCCGGCCGGCTGGCTCGCCTGGCTGTGCCTCGGGCTCGGCCAGTTCACCCTGGGCTTTTCCATCGGCGCGGAGAACGCCAACACCCTGGGCTATCGTCAGGCGGTGACGCCCGACGCTCTGCAGGGTCGCATGAACGCCACCATGCGCTCAATCAACCGCGCCATGGTGGTCTTCGCCGCGCCCCTGGGCGGCCTGCTCGCCGACGCCATCGGCTACCGCCAGGCCCTGTGGCTCGCCGCAGCTGGCTTCGTTGTTGTGGCGCTGGCGGTGAGCTTCACGCCGTTGCGCGAGGCTCGCCTCGAACCGGACCCGGCCCTCACCTGAACCTTGACCCGACAGTCGAGTGGGAGGTGAACGAGCACAGCCACCGTTGCCGACGTTCGGACCGTCGCGTTAAGTCAACCATGCCGCCGGCTCTGTTCAAGGATAGCCACATGATCGAAGGGTCCTGCCACTGCGGCGCCGTCCGCTGGAACCTCGAAGCGCTTCCCGACCAAGCCACGGCCTGCAACTGCACCATCTGCCGCCGCTACGGCGCGCTGTGGGCGTATGGCTTTCAGAACGAAGACATCCGTATCTCCGGCGAGACGCGCACCTACGCTTGGAACGGCCGCCACCTTGGCTTCCACTTCTGCGGCAATTGCGGCTGCGTCGCCGCCTGGTGGGCGATCGAGCCGGGCGCTGACGGCCGACGCTACGGCGGCGTCAACCTGCGCCTCGCCGAGCCCGACGCCGTCGCCGCCATCCCGATCCGCCATCACGACGGCTTCGACACGCGCAAGGACCTGCCACGCAGCGGGCACAGCGTCGCGGACATGTGGTTCTAGACCCACCGGGATCGCCGCCATCCGCCAGCTCTTCGCCACGCAGGTCTTCGAAGCCTCGCTCGCCGACGCGCCGGACTTCGCCGCGTTCAACGCCGAGTTGGCCGAGGCCTGCGAGATGCTGGCCGCGGAGGACAAGGCCGGGCAGGCCTGGTGCCGCGAGCACGGCTACGCCGGCTACACCTCCTACGCCTCGCTGAACGACCTGCCGCGGCGGGCCAGCGTCTTCGGCGAATTGAAGCGGCGGCTGGACCGGCATGCGGCGCGCTTCGCCAAGGAGCTGGCCTTCGATCTCGGTCCGCGCGGCAAGCTGAAGCTGGACAGCCTGTGGGTGAACGTCCTGGCGTCGGGCGGCGCCCATTCCGGCCACATCCACCCGCACAGCGTGATCTCGGGCACGCTCTACGTCGCCACGCCGCCAGGCGCCGGCGCCTTGCGCCTGGAGGACCCGCGCCTGCCGCTGATGATGGCCGCGCCGCCCCGGCGGGCCGACGCGCCGCCATCGGCTCAGACCTTCGTCACCCTGACGCCGTCGCCCGGCGCGCTGTTCATGTGGGAAAGCTGGCTGCGCCACGAAGTGCTGCCCGGCCGCACCAGAACGCCGCGCGTCAGCCTCAGCTTCAACTACGCCTGGCGCTAGACCGCCTGGCCGGCGCACCAGCCGCTGGCCCACGCCCACTGGAAATTGTAGCCGCCGAGCCAGCCGGTGACGTCCACCACCTCGCCGATGAAGTAGAGCCCTGGGACAGCCCGGGCCGCCATGGTTCGCTGGTCGAGAGCGCGCGTGTCGACGCCACCCACCGTGACTTCGGCGGTGCGATAGCCTTCGGAGCCCACCGGCTTGACCCGCCAGGCGTTCACGTCGCTCGCCAGCCGCGTCAGCACCGCGTCGGAGGCGTCGGCGAGGTTGCCGCCGCTGCCCTCGGCCAGGTACTGAGCCAAGCTGCGCGGCAGCCAGCGGGCGAGGGCGGTGGCCGGTCCGGTGCGCCCTTGTTCGGCGCGAGCGCGGATCAGCTCCGCGTAGACGTCAACGCCCGGCGCCATGTCCACCTCGATCGCTTCCCCCGGCCGCCAGTAGGACGAGACTTGCAGGACCGCCGGGCCGCTGAGGCCGCGGTGGGTGAACAGCATCGCTTCCTCGAAGTGGGCGCCGCCGCCGCTGACGCGCACATCCAGCGACACGCCGGCCAGCTTGCGCAGCCGCTCCAGCAGCGCCGCCTCGAAGGTCAGCGGCGCCAGGCCCGGCCGGGTCTCCACCACGCCGACCCCGAACTGCTCGGCGATGCGATAGCCGAAGCCGGTGGCGCCCATCTTGGGGATCGACTTGCCACCGGTGGCGACCACCAGCGCCTCGCAGGCGATATCGCCGCTCTCCAGCGACACCTTAAAGCCGTCGCCGTCCCGCTCGACCCCGACCACCGGCGTCGCCAGGCGCAGCGCCGCGCCCGCCGCCGCCATCTCGGCTTTCAGCAAGTCCACGACCTGGGTCGCCGAGCCGTCGCAGAACAGCTGGCCCAGCGTCTTCTCGTGCCAGGCGATCTCGTGCCGCTCCAAGAGAGCGATGATGTCCGCCGGCGTGTAGCGGCTGAGCGCGGAGATGCAGAAGCGCGGATTGGCGGAGAGGAACCGGTCCGGCGCGGTGTGCAGGTTGGTGAAGTTGCAGCGGCCACCGCCGCTGATGCGGATCTTCTCGCCGGCCGCTTTGGCATGGTCCAGCACCAGCACCCGGCGGCCGCGCCGGCCGGCTTCGATGGCGCACATCATCCCGGCCGCGCCCGCGCCGATCACCACTACGTCGAAGCGGTCCAAGCCGGTCTCCCTTGCCAGCCGGGTCTAAGGGATTCCGCCGGGCGCGGCGACGCGCTTGCGACAGCCGCCGCCCAGCCCCTACAAGCGCGCATGGCCTGGAGCCGCCGCTACGACAAAGCCGAGCCGCAGCGGGTGAACCGCTGGCTGGCGCAGAGCGGCGTCTGTTCGCGGCGCGAAGCCGAAGACCTGATCGGCCGCGGCCTGGTGTTCATCGACGGCGCCCGCGTCGACGACGTCGGCCGCAAGATCCAGCCCGGCGAGACCCTGGTGCTGAACGACGCCGCCGAGACCAAGCTCGGGGCCAGTCTCAGCGTGGTGCTGAACAAGCCGGTGGACGTGGTGTCGAGCCAGCCGGAGGGGGAGCAAGTGCCCGCCGTGCGCCTGCTCACCCGGCAGGCGCTGCTCGGCGAGAGCCCGACCATCCCGGATCGCAACACGCGCCTCGCCCCGCTGGGGCGGCTCGATCAGGACTCCCACGGCCTGCTGGTGCTGTCCGACGACGGCGTGCTGGCCAAGGCGCTGATCGGTCCGAACTCGACCCTCGACAAGGAATACCTGGTGCGAGTGTCAGGCCAGATCAGCGAGCAACAGCTCGCCAGGCTGCGCCACGGCCTGTCGCTGGATGGCCGCCAGCTCAAGCCGGCGAAAGTGACGCCCGCCGGCGACCAGCGGCTTCGCTTCATCCTGCGCGAAGGCCGCAACCGCCAGATCCGCCGCATGTGCGACCTCGTCGACCTCGCTGTGACCGACCTCTACCGCATCCGCATCGGCCCCTTGCGCCTGGGCGATCTCCCCGAAGGCCGCTGGCGCGTCCTCACCCCCGCCGAGCGCTCAGCCCTGCTGGCGCCGAGGCAGCGCGACTAAGCTCGGCGCCGACGCGCCACGCGCCGGGCCCCCCGACAGTCGTCCGCTTCAAGGTGTGACGCGGAAGGGAGGTTTCGATCCATTGCAGACGCTCCTCGCTCTCCGATAAACAGCCAAGCCTGCTCAGCCTGGAGCCGTGGATGATTGTCGCCATCGAGGGTGCGCCGGGGGTCGGGAAGTCAACGGTGTCTGATGCGCTCCGACAAGGCGGAGCCTGCGTCGTCCCGGAGGTGAATCTGCTCTTCGCCAAGCCTGATCCCGAGCCGCGCGAATGGTACTATGAGCGTCAAGTAGTGCGCTGGGAGATGGCGCAGTTCGCGTCGCGAAAACACCTCGCAGTGCTCGATGGCGATCTTTATCAGCCACTCTGGTTTGCCTGGATATACGAGGCTGAAGGTTGGCCGCAAAACCCCTGGGCGTTCGACTTCTTCCGGACCCGGATCGACCAGGGTCACATGGGCCTTCCTGATATGTACGTGCTTGCGCACATTCCCGAGGCCGTGCGGCGTGAAAGGATGATGGCGCGCGAGCTTGCTTATGGAAAAAGTGCAGACGCAGCGCGACTGAAGACCGACCGGTACGCGCGCATGGTGGACCCACAGCGCCGATTTTTTCGTGAACTTGGCGTCGAGTTTCCCGGTTGGGTGGTGGAGGTCGAAACGACGTCTATCGAGACCAGCGTCGCTGCAATTCATCAAGCTCTACGGGCGGAGCCCGCCATAGACACACGGTGCGCCCTCGACTTCATCGAACACTGGCTTGCATCCAATTCTGCGACCAGCGCGATGGGCCGCTAACCACCCAGGTCCGGCGTTCGAAACGTCCGCATTGCGGGGCAGCGGCAGCGCCGGCTCAGCCCGCCCACTCGCTGACGACCGCGGCCATGTCCGGGCGCACGCGCTCCAGCGGCGCGTCGGCGCTGGTGCCGAGGTGGACGAAGCCGGCGACCTGTTCGCCGTCCTTCAGGCCCAGCAGCCGGCCGGCCTCGGCGTCGTAGGCGTACCAGTCGGTGATCCAGTTGGCGCCGTAGCCCATGGCCTGGGCGGCGATGATCAGGGTCATGCAGACCGCGCCGGACGAGAGCCGCTGCTCCCACTCCGGGATGTCGGTCGGCGTCGCGTGCGAGACCACCGCCACGGTCAGCGGTGGGGCCTTGATCTTGCCGAGCTTGCCTTTGAGCTTCTCGCCATCCGGCCGACCCGCCGCGATCGCCTCCAGCCCGGCGATAAAACGCTGCTTGGCCGGGCCGCGCAGCACCACGAAGCGCCAGGGGAACAGCTTGCCATGGTCGGGCACGCGCGCCGCCAGCCGCAGCAGCGTCTCCAGCTCGGTCGGGCTCGGGGCCGGCTCGGTCAGCGCCAGGGCCGAGGCGGAGCGACGGCGGGCAAGGAAATCCAGCGTCGACGGCGAGGCCTCGATCGGCGCGGGCTCACCGAATTCAGGCGCGGCGGGAACGGTGTGGGGCAATGGCGGCTTCCGCTTAACGACTTCGGCAATGCGCCCGAGGTAGAAGGTGAGCTTGCCGGCCGCAATGAGCGCGGCTGGCATTTTGATTAGAAACTCTGGCTGGCGTCCTTACCGGGGGAACGCCATATCGCCAGGGTAGCGGCAGAAGGCGCGAGAGAAGCCTCGCCGCGGTGGAGGAGTGGTCGGCATGGTTCAGCGCCTGGAAGTCGTCGACGTCGCCGCCGCACCGCCGGTGTGGGCGGCGCTGCACAACGAAGCCGAACATATCGCCAAGTCGGAGCCGAGCCTGGCCTCGCTGCTCAACGCGGTGATCCTGCGCCACGACCGCATCGAGCGGGCGCTGAGCTACCAGCTGGCGCGCAAACTTTCCGACCAGGAGCTGCGGGCGATGAGCCTGCGCGAAACCTGCGAGGAAGCCTACGCGGCCGACCACACCATCGTCGCGGCGGCCGAGGCCGACCTGCGCGCGGTGTTCGAGCGCGACCCGGCCTGCAAGGGCTACGTGCAGCCGTTCCTGTTCTTCAAAGGCTTCTTGGCGCTGCAGACCCACCGCGTGGCGCACTGGCTCTGGACCCAGCGCCGCGAGGCGATGGCGTTCTATCTGCAGAGCCGCGTCTCGGAGCTGTTCCAGCTCGACATCCATCCGGCCGCGGTGATCGGCAAGGGCGCGTTCTTCGACCACGGCACCGGCATCGTCATCGGCGAGACGGCGGTGGTGGGCGACGACGTCTCCATGCTGCACGGCGTCACTCTGGGCGGCACCAGCGCCGAGCGCGTCGACCGCCACCCGAAGATCGGCAAGGGCGTGCTGATCGGCGCCGGCGCCCACGTCATCGGCAACATCAAGGTCGGCGACTTCGCCAAGATCGGCACTGGCTCAGTGGTGACCAAGGACGTGCCGTCCGGCTGCACCGCCGTCGGCGTGCCCGCCCGGCTGGTCAATTGCCCCACCTGCGCCGAGCCCTCCAAGACCATGGACCAGACCCTGGTCGACGCCGCTTACGACTACGTCATCTGAGCCCTTGCGGCGCGGGAGAACCCCGCTAGGTTCGCGCCCCGACCAACCCGGAGCGCCGCGCCTTGGACCAGAAAGACATCGACCGCATCCAGGCGCACCTGAAGCGCACCTTCGGCAACCCGCACATCCAGCTGCGGGCCCGCGAGCGCCAGAAGGACTCCGCCGAGGTGGAGCTCAAGGGCGAGTTCATCGGCGTGGTCTACGAGGACGAGGACGACGACGGCTCGTTCCTGTTCGAAATGGCGATTTTGCCGGAGGATTTGGACGCGTAGACGTTGCTGACCAATCTGACTATATTGGTCAGATCGGAGGTGTGCGTGACGAAAGGCGCCTGGAGCCTGGCTGAGGCCAAGGCGAAGTTCAGCGAAGTTGTCGAGCTGGCGAGCACGCAGGGGCCGCAGCACGTAACGCGCAGCGGCCGGCCCGCCGTCGTGATCGTCTCAGAAGCGGCGTGGGCAGATGCGACCAGCCCCAGGCGATCTTTCCTGGAGGCGCTGCTCGACCCGGCGGCGCGGGTGCTGACGGATGAGGAAGCGGACACGGTGTTTGCCCGCGATCCCGATCCCGGCCGTCCAGTCGATCTTTGAGTTTCCTGCTCGACACCAACGTTGTCAGCGAGCCGACAAGGCCCAGGCCGGAGCTGCGCGTCCTGCGATGGCTTGCGCAGCGGAGGCCAGACGAAGTTTTCGTCAGCGCCGCGACGGTCGCTGAGGTTCGTTACGGCATCGAGGCAATCCAGGACGGGGCGCGAAAGCGGGCGCTTGAGCGATGGTACGCCGAGACGTTCGAAGGGCGGCCAGAACGAGTCATCCCGGTGACGCTGGACGTCGCAGACGCGTGGGGCCGCGTCCGACGACGAGCTGAGATGGCGAAGCGAACGATGTCGGTGGTGGACACCATAATTGCGGCCACGGCTGAGGTCCGCGGCCTCGTCGTCGCGACGCGCAACGTCCGCGATTTCGAAGTCTGGGGCGGTCCGGTCTTCGATCCATGGCGCGAGGGTTAGCGCGGACTGGCTCCGATCCGCTTGTAGTAGAGCCGCGTCCCCGTAAGCCCGCCGTGCGGTTTCAGCGCGTAGTCCGGGATTTCACCCGCGAACTGGAAGCCGACGCCTTCGTAGAGCCCCGCGGCGCCGTCCTCGGCGGCGGTGTCGAGGGTGAGCAGGGTGCGGCCGGCGGCGATGGCGCGGCGCTCGGCTTCCAGCATCAGCGCCCGGGCGTGGCCGCGGCCGCGATGGGCCGGCGCGGTCATCAGCTTGGCGATGTCGGCGCGGTGCGGCTGGTTCGGCGGCGTGGCGAGATCGAGGGTGACGGTCGCCGCCAGCGCGTCGCCGACGTAAGCGCCCAGGACGAGGCGCTGGCCCGCGTCGGCGGCGTCCAGCGACGCTTCCCAGAACGCGGCGGCGTCACCTGGCGACAACGGATGCATGAAGCTCACCGAGCCGCCGCCAGCCACCACGTCGATCAGGATGCGCGAGAGCGCGGCGACGTTGTCTGGCGTGTGGCTCAACGGTCGGATGTCGACAGCGCTCATGCTGCCCGCAGGATACTCATAGGCGCGCCGCGCTTGTCACCTCTTGGAACGGTCAAGCGTCTCGCGCCCGCTAGCGCGGCGCTTCGCCAGTCTTTACCAGCACGATCTGGCGATAGGCGGCTTTCACCTCGAAGTAGCGCGGGGCGAAGACGGCCAGGAAGGCGTCCACGGCCTGCTTCACGCCCGGGCCGCCGATGTCGCTGATGTCGTGCCAGTAGTCGTCGAGGATCATCATGCCGCCGACGCGCAGCAGGCTGGCGCAGAAGCAGAGGTCGATCATGACGTCGAGCGCGGTGTGGCTGCCGTCTACATAGATCAGGTCGAAGCGCTCGCCGGCTTCCTGCAGCTTGGGCAGTTCGTACGACGAGAAGCCGCGGATGGTGCGAAGCGAGGCGACGCCGGTGCGGGCGATGTTGCGGCGGAACCGCTCCTCGATGCCGCGATAAGCCTCTTCCGGGTTCCACACCTGGTCGAACCAGGGGTCGATGGCGGTGATGGCCAGTCGCCCGGGCAGCAACCAGTCCATGAACGCGATGTTGCGGCCTTCGTAGGCGCCGATCTCGAGGTATCTGATCCCCTCAGAGCCGTGCGTCTCGGCGAAGCCGCGCAGCAGCGGGGTCACGAACGGCACGTTGTTGGAGATCGAGTCGTAGGTGAACTCGAAGCCCTTGGCCTCGAAGTAGGCGATCGCCGCGGCGGCCGGCGCGGGGTCGCGCGGCGTCAGCATGGTGCGCGCCAGCTGCGGCGCGAGCCGCGGGTTCAGGCTGGAAAACGAGCGCAGCTTGTCCAGCCGGCTGCGCTGGCCGGAGGTGGCGTGCGGCATCAGCTCGTGCGCCGGGGCTTCGATAGTCATGCGGGCCTCGCTCCCAGGAAGGATGGCGAGCGCCGCTGTCTCAGAATGGCGCCCGGCCGGCGGCGGACGCGAGCCCGCGCCCCGGCAAGCGGGCTCATTGCAAACCTTAAGCCGCGTTAACCGCGTCTAGGCCGCGACGGTCGCCCGATCTTCGAACACTGGCGCGTCGAGCGGCGCCGGCGGGGCACGGCCCAGGATCATGTCGGCGGCCTTCTCGGCGATCATGATGGTGGGGGCGTTGGTGTTGCCGCCCACCAGCGTCGGCATCACCGAGGCGTCGACCACGCGCAGGCCGCTCAGCGCCTGCACCTTCAGCTCGCCGTCGACCACCGCCAGCGGATCGCCGGCCCGGCCCATGCGGCAGGTGCCGACCGGGTGGTAGATGGTCTCGGCGTTCTGACGGATCCAGGCGTTGAGCTCCTCATCGCTCTGCACGCCGGACCCTGGCGCCACTTCGGCGCCGACGATGGCCTTCAGCGCGGCCTCGTTGGCCAGTGCGCGCACCATCTTGGCGCCTTCGCGCAGCGCCCGGCGGTCCTCGTCGGTGGCGAGGTAGTTGGCGAAGATCGCCGGGTCGGCCAGCGGATCGGCCGAGGCCAGCCCCACGCGGCCGCGGCTCTCTGGCCGCAGCTGGCAAACGTGGACTGAGAACCCGTCCTTGCCGGCCTGCGGGCCCTTGCCGTGGTCGCGCATGATCGCCAGCACGCAGTGCAGCTGCAGGTCCGGCCGGTCGAGGTCGGGACGCGACTTCAGGAAGGCGCCGGCTTCGAGGAAGTTCTGCCGCCCGAAGCCCTGGCCCAGCAGCATGTAGGCGAGCCCCGTGGTCAGCCGGTTGATCCCGGTGGAGTACGAGTAGGCGGTCTTCGTATTGGGCGTTTCCCACGACAGGATCACGTCCAGGTGGTCCTGCAGGTTCTCGCCGACCCCGCGCAGCTCGTGCAGCGGCGTCACGCTCACGGCCTTCAGGTGGTCCGGATTGCCGATGCCGCTGAGCTGCAGGATCTGCGGGCTCTGCACCGCGCCGGCGCAGAGCAGCACTTCGGCGTCGCAGCGCAGTTCGCGCGTCTGGCCGCCCTGCACGATCTCGACGCCGACAGCGCGGCCGCGCTCGATCAGGATGCGGGTGGTGCGCGCATCCAGCTCCAGCGTCAGGTTCGGCCGCTTGCCGAGGATGGGGCGCAGGTAGGCCGCCGACGCGCTCCAGCGCTGGCCGTTGCGGATGGTCAGCTGGTAAGGGCCGAAGCCTTCCTGCTGGAAGCCGTTGAAGTCGCCCGTGCGCCGGTAGCCGGCCTGCACCCCGGCCTCGATGAAGGCCTTGTAGACCGGGTTCTGCGACGAGGCTTTCGACACGTGCAGCGGCCCGTCAGCGCCGTGGTAAGCGTCCGCGCCGCCTTCGAAGCCCTCGGCGCGCTTGAAGTAGGGCAGCACGTCCGAATAACCCCAGCCGGTCAGGCCCATCTGCCGCCACAGGTCGTAGTCGCGGGCGTGGCCGCGGATGTAGATCATGCCGTTGATCGACGACGAGCCGCCCATGCCGCGGCCGCGGGGCCACCAGAGCTTGCGGTTGTCGAGGTTGGGCTCCGGCTCGGTCCAGAAGCCCCAGTTGTAGTCGCCCTTGGCGCTGATCAGCCCGCCGACGCCGGCCGGCATCTTCACCATCAGCGAGTTGTCCTTGCCGCCGGCTTCCAGCAGCGCGACGCGGGTCTTGCCGTCGGCCGAGAGCCGATTGGCCAGCACGCAGCCGGCCGAGCCGGCGCCGATGATGATGTAGTCGAAGGCCGCGGCCATGCGGACGCTCCCAAAGGTGACGAACCCGTCAACTTACCCCGGCGCCGCCACGGCAGGGAAGGGCGGGCGTCAGCGAGGTGGCTAAGGTCTTTTTACCGCAGAGGGCGCAGAGGACGCAGAGGCGCGCGTCGCGCGCTACCAATCTCCGTTGAGCCGTGATTTGACTTGCTGCGCGCCACGGGCGCGCTCCTCTGCGCGCCTCTCTGCCTTCCTCAGCGTCCTCTGCGGTAAGAAAACGCCTCAACCACAACCCCTGGCCGACGGCAAGCTTACCGCCCCTTCCACTGCGGGGCGCGCTTCTGGGCGAAGGCTAGGGGGCCTTCCTTGAAGTCTTCCGAGCGGTAGAGCGCCGCCACCGCTTCGTAGCGGCCCTGGCCGCGGATGGCGGCTTCCAGGCTCGGCTCGTCCAGGCCCTGCAGCACCGCCTGCTTCGACGCGCGCACCGACATCGGGCTGCATTCGCAGATCAGGTCGGCCCAGCGCTTGGCCGCCGTCATCAGGTCGCCGGGCGCGGTCACCTCGTTGACGAAGCCCAGTTCCAGCCCCTCGCGCGCCGACACCCGCCGGCCGGTCAGGATCATGCCCATGGCTTTCTTCAGCCCGATCTGCCGCGGCAGCCGGTGCACGCCGCCGGCCAACGCCGCCAGCCCCACCCGCGGCTCCGGCAGCGCGAAGATGGCGCTCTCCGAGGCGACGATCAGGTCGCAGGCCAGCGCGATCTCGAAGCCGCCGCCCATCGCCACCCCGTTCACCGCCGCGATCAGCGGCTTGTTGAGGTCGAAGCGCGTGGTCAGGCCGGCGAAGCCGGACGCCGGCTGGCCCATGCGGTTGCCGCTGGCCTGGTGCTTGAGGTCGTTGCCGGCCGAGAACGCCCGCTCGCCGGCCCCGGTGACGATCGCCACCCACTGACTCTCGTCAGCGCCGAAAGCGTCGAACACCTCGCCCAGTTCGTCGTGAGCGTCGGCGTGCAGCGCGTTCATCACCTCCGGCCGGTTGAGCGTCACCGTGGTGATCGGGCCGTCCTTCTCGACGAGGACGTACTTGTAGGCCATGGCGACGTTCTCCCGGTTTCCCGTAAGGAGAGATGCCTGCCGCCGCGGCTGTCAACGGCGGACCGCGCTCAGGCCGCGACCAGCCCCGCCTTGAAGCGCTGCCAGTTGCGCACGTAGCCCAGCGCGCCCTGGCCCATGCGGGCGGCCTGCTCGGGGGCCAGCTCGCGCACCACCTTGGCCGGCGCGCCCAGGATCATGCTCCCGTCCGGGAATTCCTTGTTCTCGGTGATCAGCGCGCCGGCGCCGACCAGGCAATTTCGGCCAATTTTCGCGCCGTTGAGGATGATCGAGCCGATGCCGATCAGCGTGTTGTCGCCAATCGAGCAGCCGTGAAGCATGACCATATGTCCCACCGTCACGTTGGAGCCGATGGTCAGTGGAGAGCCCATGTCCGTGTGCAGAACAGAGTTGTCCTGAACGTTGGAATTCTCGCCAATGGTGATCGTCTCATTGTCGCCGCGCAGCACCGCGCCGAACCAGACACTGGCGTTCTTCTTCAGCACTACATTGCCGGCCACCACGGCGTTGGGCGCGATCCAGTATTCGTCCTCGCCCGGCAGGGTCGGTTCTCGGTCGCCCAATCTATAGGCAGTCATCCGCACACATCCTATTCTTGCAATGGGTGGCTTGATTAACGGATCAGAAACCACGCTAGATCATCATAGTTCGGCGAGTCGCGGGGGCGAAAGCCCGCCCGGCGCGCTCCCTCGGCCACCAGGCCGCGGTGTCTTCGGAACGGAGAGCTGGGTGTCGCTTTCCTTGTTCGGGTGGGGCTGGTCTCCACCCCCGACTGTCCAGTCAGGACCGCCCCTGCGGCGGGTCCGCTCCTTTCCATCCGATCTGCCGAACCAAGGGCGAGCCATTGCGGTCTCGCCCTTTTGCTTTTCCCCTTGCGGAGGCCCTGCATGACCAAGCGAGCTCTGAAGCGAATGACCCGAGACGGCGCTTTTGACGCCACCCAGTTCGACGACGACGCCAAGGTGCGCCGCCTGCCGCTGGCGCGCGGCTGGTCTCCCGTCGCTGTCGAAGCCGATCGCGAGCAGGGCTATCTCAAAACCATAAAACCCAAATCGCTCGCTCAGGGCCGGCTGATGGACGCCATCGACGCCAAGGCCCTGGTGCTGGCGCTGGGCCCGGCGGGCACCGGCAAGACCTACCTCGCCATCGCCAAGGCGGTGGAAGCGCTGGAGGCCGGCAAGGTCGGCCGCATCGTGCTCTCGCGGCCGGCGGTGGAAGCCGGAGAGTCGCTGGGTTTCCTGCCCGGCGAGATGGAGGACAAGCTGGCGCCTTACCTGCGCCCGCTCTACGACGCGCTCTCCGACCGGCTCTCGATGAAGCGGGTGCGGGCGCTGATGGCCGAGGGCGCCATCGAGATCGCGCCGGTGGGCTTCATGCGTGGCCGCACCCTCAACAACGCCTTCGTGGTCATCGACGAGGCCCAGAACTGCACCTACGTGCAGCTGAAGATGCTGCTCACGCGGCTGGGCTGGTCGTCCACCATGGTCATCACCGGCGACCCCGGCCAGTCCGACCTGCTGCCTGAGCTCTCCGGCCTGGCGGAAGTCGCCCGGCGCCTGGAGGCGGTGCCCAACGTCGCCGTGGTGCGCCTGGCCGACGTGGACATCGTCCGCCACCCGCTGGTGGGCGAGATGCTGGCGGTGCTCTGACGCCCTCCCTCCCCTTCATGGGGAGGGCAGACCGCGAAGCGGTCGGGTGGGGGAGTCGGACGCCACGCGCCGGCGCTGTTGGTTCGTTGACGTGTCGGACATCCCCACCCGGCCATCGCTCCGCGATGGCGTCCCTCCCCATGATGGGGAGGGAGGTCAGATAGGTCTTGCCCCCGCCACCGTGGTCCGGTGCAGCACGCGCTGATAGCCGTCGTACCCACCCGTCGCGTTGTGCATGGCGCGGCGGTTGTCCCACATGGTCAGCATGTCCACCGCCCACTTGTGCCGGTAGATGAAAGCCTCGTTCAGCATGTGCTTGAACAGGAACGCCAGCAGCGCCTCGCTCTCGGGCTGGCTGAAGCCCTCGATGCGGATCGTGTAGGTCGGGTTGATGAAGAGGGCGCGGCGGCCGTCGTCCAGGCGGCGCACCAGCGGGTGGCTCCGCTCCTCCTCGGCGGTCGGGCTGGAGAGGATGGTCATCCCCTTGCGGCCTTCCTCGCGAGCGAAGTGGCCCTGAGGCCCGTAAGGCCGCGCGGCGGACATGATCGTCCTCAGCGGCGCCAGCATCTCGCGGAACGCGGGGCTCAGCGCTTCGTAAGCCGCGATGCTGTCCGAATAGAGCGTGTCGCCGCCCACCGGCGGGATCACCTTGGCGTGGAGGATGGTCGCGGCCGGCGGCGTCTCCTGGAAGCTCCAGTCCGAGTGCCAGCCGCCGCCGAACACGGTCGACTTCTCGTCGGCTTCGCGCTTCACCTCGAGAATGTGCGGCCGGTCCGCCAGCGGCGCCACGTACGGGTCCCAGCCGAAGTCGCCGAACTGCAGCGTGAAGGCTTCCAGCTGGTCGTGATCCAGCGGCTGCGCCGGAAACCACAGCACCCCGTGCGCCAGGAACGCCGCCTTCACCTTGGCCAGCACCTCCTGCGGCAACGGCCGCGAGATGTCGAGGCCGGTGACTTCCGCGCCGAAACCGGTCGGGTTTGGCGCGATGTGCAGCTTGGCGGGGGCGTCGGCGAGGCTCATGGCCGCAAATCTGCGCCGGAACGGGTCTGAGCGCAAAGTCCACACTGCTCTTCCCTTCTCCCCTTGCGGGAGAAGGTGGCCCGAAGGGCCGGATGAGGGGTCGATAGAACCTGAGTGGCTAGCCCGGCGCCGAAATGTCTCCACTGTCAGCGCGACCCCTCATCCGTCGCTTCGCGACACCTTCTCCCCTTGCGGGCCTGTTGCGTAATTCGCTGGTCGTGATTCTCTGCGGTGTGAGCGGGAGTTGCGTCGATGGCGGTGAAGCGGGTTGGCGAGCGAGGGTTTGCCGAGGCGTTCCTGGTGACGAGCGGGAGCGGGGG
>DASXZG010000055.1:0-58275 GCA_036502045.1 Caulobacteraceae bacterium
GCACCCGGCCTGGGCGAGGACGACCAGCAGGGCGTTCTGGCGCAGGAAGGTCGACTTGCCGGCCATGTTCGGGCCGGTGACGAGGGTGAGGCGGGCAGCCTCGAAGCCATCCCCGTCGAGGCCGCAGTCGTTGGGCGTGAACGCCTCGCCCAGGCGGCGCACGGCCGCCTCGACGACGGGATGGCGGGCGCCCTTGGCGTCGAAGGCGAGGCTATCCTCGATCCGGGGGCGCACGGCGCCGACCTCGCGCGCCCATTCGGCCAGGGCCGCGGCGACGTCGAGCACGGCCAGGGCTTCGGCCGCGGCAAGGATCTCGCAGGCGAGACCCCGCGCCTCGTCGCGCCAGGCCTCGAACACCTCCAGCTCCAGGGCCAGGGCCTGGTCGGCGGCGCGGGCGATGCGAGCGTCGAGGTCGGTGAGTTCGACGGTGGTGAAACGCACCTGGTTGGCCAGGGTCTGGCGGTGGATGAAGTGCGCCGAGAGCGGCGGCCGCATCATCGCCTCGGCCTGTCTGGCGCTGGTCTCGACGAAGTAGCCCAGCACCGCGTTGTGGCGGATCTTCAGGGGGACGCCGGATTCGAGATTGAGGCGGGCCTCCAGCTGGGCGACCACCTTGCGGGAATCGTCACGCAGGGCACGCGCCTCGTCGAGCGGGCGCGAGGCGCCGGGCGCCGTGAAGCCGCCGTCGCGGGCGAGCGCCGGGAGGTCCGGATCGAGGCCGGCGGCCAGGGCCGCGCGTAGCCGCTCAAGGCGTGGCCGGTGAGAAAGGTCGAGAGTGCCCCCAGCGCTCGTCAGCTCGTCGGGCGGCCTGGCCAGGGGGTCGGCCTCGGCGGTGAGGCGGCTGGCGAGCATCGCCCCAGCGGCGAGGCCGTCGCGCAGGGTCCCGAGATCGCGAGGACCGCCGCGGCCCAATGACAGGCGAGAGAGCGCGCGGGCCATGTCGCCGGCGCCCTCGAGGCCTTCCCGCAGATCGCCGCGCAGTTGGCCCCGCTCGGCCAGCCAGGCGACCGAATCCAGCCGCCGCTCTATGGCCGCCGGGTTGATCAGGGGCCTTCCGAGCCGCGCCGCCAGCAGGCGCGCGCCGGGGCCGGTGATCGTGCGGTCGATAGCGCCGAGAAGCGATCCCTCGCGCTGCCCGGACTGGGCGCGATCGATCTCAAGGCTCGTTCGCGTCGCCGGATCGATGATCAGGTATTCCGCCTCGCCGGCGCGGCGTGGCGCGCGCAGGGCGATCGGGCGGCCGGCCTGGGTGACTTCGAGATGGGCGGCGATGAGGCCAAGAGCGGAGGTCTCAGCCCCGGTCATCGGCCCGAAGCCGTCGAGCGTCGCCACGCCATAGAGCCGCTTGACCCTGGCCTCGGCCGCGGCCGGCTCCGCCAGGGCCTGAGCGACCGGCTCGATGACGCCGCCGACAGCGCGCAGGGATGCCCCCAGGGTCTCGAACAGGCGGTCGGGCACGAGGATTTCGGACGGCTGCAAGGCGGCCAGGGCCGCGGCCATGGCTTCGGGCGCCACCACCTGACACTCCACCTCGCCGGTGGAAAGCTCGACCGAGGCCACCGCCCCCTGGCCGGCGCGCACGGCCACGGCCGCCAGGCGGTTCGCCCCACGGGCGTCCAGCAGACCCTCCTCGGTCAAGGTGCCGGGAGTGACCACGCGGGTGAGCTCACGACGCACCACCGCCTTGGAGCCGCGCTTCCTGGCCTCGGCCGGATCCTCCATCTGATCGACCACCGCGACCTTGAAACCGGCGCGGATGAGCTTGGCGAGATAGGCGTCCATCGCATGGGCCGGCACTCCCGCCATGGGGATCGGCGCCCCGGCATGGGTTCCGCGGTGGGTGAGGGCGATGCCGAGGGCGGCGGCCGCCTTGCCGGCGTCGTCGAAGAACAGCTCGTAGAAGTCGCCCATACGGAAGAAGAGGAGCGCGTTCGGCTGCCGCGCCTTGGCCTCGAAATATTGCGTCATCACCGGGCTTGCCGCCGGCGTCGTCCGCTCGCTGACAGCTGGGCGATCGAGGTCCATCACAATCCTGGCTTATAGGCGTGAACGGCGCTCGTCAGCCCTTGACCGCGCGAGGAGCCGGCGCAACCTCTAGCAGGATGGAACGTCTCGCCGAGTTCGTCATCGTGCCGGCCGGGCCAGGCGATGCCGCCGCTCTGGCGGAGGTGCATGTGCGGGCCTGGCGGGAGACCTATCGCGGACTGCTGCCTGAACTCTATCTGGAGCGGATGAGCGCGGCTCAGCACGCGCTGCGCTGGCGCCGCCAGCTGACCAGGGCCCGATTGGGCGATGTGGTTCTGGCCGCGGAAGGCCCGAGGGGCGTCAACGGATATTGCGCCGGGGCCATCGTCGGCGGGACCGACGCGGAGGTCTTCACCCTCTATCTCCTCAAGGCGGCGCAGGGCTGCGGCCTTGGCCGGCGCTTGCTGGAGATGACGTCCCGGGCCCTGGCGGCCCAGGGCGCGAAGTCGCTTCGCCTGTGGGTGCTGAACGGCAACGAGAAGGCCATGGGCTTCTATGCTCACCTGGGCGGCGTTGCAGTGAGCGAACGGCCGTCGCCTGGCTGGAGCGGCGCCCTGCGCGAGACCGCCTTCCGCTGGTCGGACATCCGCGCCCTGGCGGTCTAGAAGCCGCTCAGACGCCCGCGCCCGTCACCTTTTCCCAGAAGCTGCGCGCCTGCTTGCGCGACGCGGCCGCGCGCGGGCTCTGGCCCTCGCCGCAGGCGCCCGAAAACTCCTTCAGGAGCTCCTTCTGGCGAGCGCTGAGGTTGGTCGGGGTCTCGACAAACAGTTCGACGACGAGGTCGCCCCGCTGGCGCGAACGTAGGGAGGGCATGCCCTTGCCGCGCACGGCCACGGTCTCGCCGGTCTGGACGCCGGGCTTGATCTTGATCGGGATCTTGCACTTGCCGTCGCAGTGATCGCCGCCGAGCAGACAGGGCGCTTCGATCTCGCCGCCGAGGGCGGCGGTCGCCATGGGCAGGGGGATCTGACAGCGCAGGTCCAGGCCGTCGCGCTCGAAGAGATCGTGCGGCTTGACGGAGATGAAAATGTAGAGATCGCCCCTCGGGCCGCCACGCGCCCCGGCGTCGCCCTCGCCGGCAAGGCGGATGCGCGAGCCGTCGTCCACGCCGGCCGGCACGCGCACCTCCAGCAGGCGCTCGCGCCGCACCTGGCCATGGCCGGCGCAGGTCGGGCAGGGGCTGAGGATGATCCGGCCGGCCCCGCCGCAACGCGGGCAGGTGGTTTCGACCTGGAAGAAGCCCTGGCTGCGCCGGATTCGCCCGGCGCCATTGCAGCTCGTGCAGGTCGAGGCGGTCGTCCCCGGCTTGGCCCCGGAGCCCTCGCAGGTCTCGCAGGCCATGGCCGCCGGTATCTTGAGCTCGACCTCGGCTCCGGCGTAGGCCTGTTCAAGACTGATCTCGAGGTCGTAGCGCAGGTCCTGGCCGCGCGAGGGCCCGGTGGACCTCTGGCCGCGCCCGAACATGTCGCCGAAGACGTCCCCGAAGACGTCATTGAAGATGTCGTGGACGTTGTGGAAGCCGCCGCCGCCGTTCACGCCATTGACGCCGGCGTGGCCGAAGCGGTCGTAGGCGGCGCGCTTGCTGGGATCGGAGAGGACCGAATAGGCCTCGTTGATCTCCTTGAACCGGTTGGTGGCGTTGGGGCAGCCGTCGTTGCGGTCCGGGTGATGCTCCATCGCCTGCTTGCGGAAGGCGGACTTCAGCCCCTCCGCATCGCACTCCCGGCTGACACCCAGAACTTCGTAGTAGTCTCGCATGGTTGCGTCAGTACACGGATCGGATGGGAATCACTTGGGGCGCTTGCGCTTGCCACGCAAGCCCGGGTGCGGCGAGCGAACGGTGGTCGGCGCCGCCTTTCAGGGGATTGATCATCATCCTCGCCCCGCCATTGCCCGTCAGGCCGACTGTTGGTCGTCCTTGACCTCTTCGAACTCCGCGTCGACCACGCCTTCGTCCGCGGGAGCCGCGCCGGCGGCCGGCTCGCCCTGCTGGGCCTTGTACATGGCTTCGCCGAGCTTCATCGACGCCTGGGCGAGCGTCTGGGTCTTGGCGCTGATCGCCTCGGGATCTTCGCCTTCCAGGCTCGACTTCAGGTCCGTCACCGCCGCCTCGATGGCGCTCTTCTCATCGGCGCCGATCTTGTCGCCGTGCTCGCCAAGCGCCTTTTCCGTGGAGTGGATCAGGGCGTCGGCGTGGTTGCGGGCCTCGACCAGATCCTTGCGCTTCTTGTCCTCATCGGCGTGGGCCTGGGCTTCCTGGACCATCCGCTCGATGTCGGTGTCGGAGAGGCCGCCGTTGGCCTGGATGCGGATCGACTGTTCCTTGCTGGTGGCCTTGTCGCGCGCCTGGACATTGACGATGCCGTTGGCGTCGATGTCGAAGGTGACCTCGATCTGCGGCATGCCGCGCGGCGCCGGCGGGATACCCACCAGATCGAACTGGCCGAGCAGCTTGTTGTCGCCGGCCATCGGACGCTCGCCCTGGAAGACGCGGATGGTCACCGCGTTCTGGTTGTCGTCGGCGGTGGAGAACACCTGGCTCTTCTTGGTCGGGATCGTGGTGTTGCGCTCGATGAGCGAGGTGAACACTCCGCCCAGGGTCTCAATGCCGAGGGTCAGCGGCGTGACGTCCAGCAGCAGCACGTCCTTGACATCGCCCTGCAGCACGCCGGCCTGGATGGCCGCGCCCAGCGCCACCACCTCGTCCGGATTGACGCCCTTGTGCGGCTCGCGGCCGAAGAAGGCCTTCACCGTCTCCACGACCTTGGGCATTCGGGTCATGCCGCCTACGAGGATGACCTCATCGATGTCGCTCTTTTTCAGGCCAGCGTCCTTGAGCGCCAGCTCGCAGGGGCCGACGGTCTTGGCCACCAGGTCCTCGACCAGGGCTTCGAGCTTGGCGCGCGAGAGCTTGATGTTGAGGTGCAGCGGCCCCGATGCATTCATCGAGATGAACGGTAGGTTCACTTCATACTGGGCGGTGGAGGAGAGTTCTTTCTTGGCCTTCTCCGCCTCTTCCTTGAGGCGCTGGAGGGCGAGCTTGTCTTTCCGCAGGTCGACGCCCTGCTCCTTCTTGAACTCGTCGGCCAGGTAGTCGACGACCCGGAGGTCGAAGTCTTCGCCGCCGAGGAAGGTGTCGCCGTTGGTCGCCTTGACTTCGAAGACGCCATCGCCGATCTCGAGGATGGAGATGTCGAAGGTGCCGCCGCCGAGGTCATAGACGGCGATCTTCTTGCCTTCGTTCTTTTCCAGGCCATAGGCCAGCGCCGCGGCGGTCGGCTCGTTGATGATCCGCACCACGTCGAGGCCGGCGATCCTGCCGGCGTCCTTGGTCGCCTGGCGCTGGGCGTCGTTGAAATAGGCGGGGACGGTGATGACCGCCTTTTCCACCTTTTCCCCCAGATGGGCCTCGGCGGATTCCTTCATCTTCTGCAGAATGAAGGCGGAGATTTCCGAAGGGGAGTAGTCCTTGCCGTGAGCGCGCACCCAGGCATCGCCGTTCTTTCCTTTGACGATCTCGTAGGGGACCATGCCTTTGTCCTTCTCGACCATCGGGTCGGAGAAGTTGCGGCCGATCAGACGCTTGATGGCGAAGAAGGTGTTTTCCGGATTGGTCACCGCCTGGCGCTTGGCCGGCTGACCGATGAGACGCTCGCCGTCATCCAGAATGGCGACAACCGAGGGCGTGGTCCGCACGCCTTCGGCGTTTTCGATCACTTTCGGCGACTTGCCGTCCATGATGGCCACGCACGAATTGGTCGTGCCAAGGTCGACGCCAATGATCTTGCTCATGAAAAAACCGTCTCGCTCCTAGTCTCGGCAAGCGGGGCGCGAAGAGGACCTTCCTCTCTGAAGCTTCCCAGTGCGACCGCTCCCAAATTGCGTTTTGCCGTTCACGGCCCTCCAGGAGGCGCCGCGTCGCCCGCGAGGCGGGCTCGCCCGAAATCGGAGGTGCCCGGCCTCGGTTGGCAATATGGGAAAGGGCGCCGCCGCCGCAAGGGCGCTCCGCCCAGCGCCCCGCCTTGGGGAATGGCGTCACCATGAACGTGCCGGGTTTCCGCCTGCTGCCGGGGCGATTGGACGGCGACGCCCAGGCCGCTCTGACCGTCGAGGTTCTGGAGGCGGCCCGGGCCGCGCCCTTCTACCGCCCGGTGACGCCGTCGGGCGCGCCGATGAGCGTGGAGATGACCAATCTGGGTCCGCTCGGCTGGGTCACCGACGCCGCCGGCTATCGCTACGAGGCGGTTCATCCCACCACCGGCCAGCCATGGCCGCCGATGCCTGCGAGGTTGCTGGCGCTGTGGGACGAGGTCACCGGCGGCTCGCCGGCGCCGGACGCCTGCCTCGTCAATCTCTATCGCGCGGGCGCGCGCATGGGCCGGCACCAGGACAGCGACGAAGAGGACTTTTCCCATCCTGTGGTCTCGGTCTCGCTGGGCGATACGGCGATCTTCCGTCTCGGCGGTCGCGAGCGCCGCGGACCCACGGCCTCGTTCCGCCTCGCCTCCGGCGATGTCTGCGTGCTGGCCGGCGAGGCCAGGCTCGCCTTTCATGGCATCGACCGGGTGATCGCCGGCAGCTCCCGTCTCGTTCCGGGCGGCGGACGGATCAATCTCACCCTGCGCCGCGCCCGCCTTTGACAGCCAAGCCCGGCCCGCGCGAGGATGCTGACTCAGGGGGCAGGGCACGGAGCACCAGCATGTTCGCGCTGAAACATCCGGATGGGCCCGAGCCGCAGGACTTCCATCTCACGCGGCGCGGCGTCGCCGGGGCCTTCTTCGCCGGCTACGCGGCGACGGCGCTGGCGGCCGACGCCGAGCCGATCCACACCGACGACGCGGGCCTGGTCATCGAAACGGCCCGCTATCGCTCGCAGGGCTTCGATCTGCCGGCCTATGTCGCCCGCCCCAAGGCGCCCGGCCGCTTCCCGTTGGTGATCGTGGTCAACGAGGTTTTCGGCATCCACGACTATATCAAGGACATCTGCCGGCGCCTCGCCAAACTGGGTTACGCAGTCATCGCGCCGGCCTTCTTTGTGCGCGCCGGCGACCCGGCGCCGCTGACCGACATGGCGGCGGTGATCAAGATCGTCCAGCAGGCCACCGACCCGCAGATCATGGGCGATGTCGGCGCCACCCTCGATTACCTGGACCGCCAGCCCTGGGCCGAGCCGCGGCACATCGCCATCACCGGCTTCTGCTGGGGCGGCCGGGTGGTGTGGCTGGCCTGCGAGCAGTTCCCCCGGATCAAGGCCGGCGTCGCCTGGTATGGCCAGATGGGTCCGACGGCGACCTCCAAGCCGACGCCCGGGCGGATGTGGCCGATCGACAATGTCGCCCACCTGACCGCGCCGGTGCTCGGCCTCTACGGGGCCAAGGACCAGCTCTCAGCCCTGGCGCCGGCCATGCGCGACGCCCTGGCCAAGGCCGGCAAGACCTCGAGCGAGATCATCGTCTATCCGGACGCCGGCCACGGCTTCCACGCCGATTATCGCGAGAGTTACGTCAAGGCGGACGCGGATGATGGGTGGAAGCGGCTGCTGGCCCACTTCCGCCGCAACGGCGTCGCGCCGCGTCCTTTCAAGGCGACGTAGGCCGGTCGGCTAACCCCGAAGCTTGCGCAACAGGATCTCGAGATCCTGGGACAGTTGTGGGTCCCCCGGCCGCAATTCCTCGATCCGCCTCACCGCATGCAGCACGGTGGTGTGGTCGCGGCCGCCGAAGCGCCGGCCGATATCGGGCAGGGAGCGGGTGGTGAGCTGCTTGGCAAGCCACATCGCCGCCTGCCGCGGCCTCGCCAGGGCGCGGGTCCGCCGCTCCGAGAGGAGGTCAGACTGCTTGAGCCGATAGTGCTCGGCGGTCGCCTTCTGGATGTCGTCGACGGTGATCCGCTTTTCGCCGCCGCGCAGGTGGGGGCGAAGCAGCCGGTGGGCCTCGTCGATGGTCACCGCCGCCACGCCCGAGCCGGCCCGCACCACCAAGGTGTTGAGCGCGCCTTCCAGCTCGCGGACGTTGTCGGTGAAGCGATCGGCCAGGAACTCCAGCACCTCGCGGCGCAGCTGGCCGGTGAAGCCGAACTGCCGGCGCAGGAGGTCCAGCTTGCGCTCAAGGATGCCCAGGCGCAGGGCGCGGTCGGCCGGCTCGATGCCGCACACCAGACCCGCCGAGAGGTGCGAGCGCAGATGGGCGTCGAATTCCGTCAGCTGCGCGGGCGGCCGATCGGCGGAGAACACCACCCGGCGGCCATCTTCCATCAGGGCCGAGAGGGTGTGGAACAGCTCCTCCTGGGTCGACTGCTTGCCGCCGATGAAGTGAACGTCGTCGACGATGAGGAGGTCGGCGCTGCGCAGCTGCTCTTTGAAGGGGCCGATCTGACGGTCCATGGCCGCCTTGACGAAGCCGGAGAGAAAACGCTCGGAGGTCAGGTAGACGACCTTGCGATTGGGCGCGGCGGCCATGGCCTCGCGCGCCATGGCGCATAAGAGGTGCGTCTTGCCAAAGCCATAGGGGCCGTGGATCACCACCGGATTGAAGTGACCGTCGGCCCACGAAGCCACCCGCTGGGCGACCGCGAAGGCGAACTCGTTTGCCGGGCCGCAGACGAAATTCTCGAAGGTGAAACGATCGCGCGGCGTGCTGGGCGCCGGGGCCGGCGCGGCCTCGGCCGCCGGGGCCACGGGAATGGGCGCCGGACGCGGCGTGCTGGCGACGGGACGATCGGCGCAGGCCTCGAACTCGGCCCGCGATTGCAGGCGCAGCGAGCGGTGATCGGCGTCGAGCGATCCCCACAGCTCTTCGATGCGCCGCCAGGCGTAGCGGCGGATCCAGTCACGGGCCACGCCCGTGGGGGTGACGAGATAGAGCTCGCCGCTCGGCGCCGCCTTCAGGGCCGCCCGCGCCAGCCAGGAGCCGAACGCGTCTTCACCCAGTTCCGAGCGCAGCCTGGCGCTCATCTTGGCCCATACCTCCGGCCCTGACACAGAAGACTCCACCACCGCCAGATTGCTCGCCGCCATTTTCCCCGCTTCCCCCGCCGCGCCTCCGGAAAACCGGGCGCAGCACCGCTCTCGGCGCTTGCACGCCGGTGAACGCACACACTAGACAAAAACGCCCCCCACCGCCGGGGCGCGCTAACGCCGCCGCCGCATTTTTCGTCCGTACAAGACCAAAAGTGCTGAAGGCCTCAGACTAGCCCTACGCCTGACTTCGTCAACTTTGATTCGAGTCAAAATTCGGCCGGATTCGGCGAAAAATCCGGTTGACAAGCGGAACCTTCAGACAGGCCAAGCGTTTTGCGCCGATCACTTTTTTAAGATTTTTTTGACAGTCCGAATCGACGTCGAATCAGGTTTCGGTCAAGCTTGATGCGCAGCCCAGAAAGGCTTGTAATTCCAGGGCTTGAGTGGCTTGGGTGCGACCTTACGCCGCAGTTAGTTTCTTCAGCTGACGGTGAAGCCTGGAGACCTTCCGCGAGCCGGTGTTGGCATGCACGACGCCCTTGCCGACAGCGCGCATGAGTTCCGACTGTGCTGAAACAAAAGCGACATTCGCCGCGGTCTTGTCGCCGCTTTCGATCGCCTCGTCGAACCTGCGCAGAAAGGTGCGGACTCGCGACTTTCTGGACAGGTTGACCGCGGTCCGTTTTTCGATCTTGCGGATCGCCTTTTTGGCGCCGGGGTTGTTGGCCATGGACCGTCGACTTCAGGTTGGGCGCCGCCTGGCGGCGCGTGGAAAAAGGGAGGCGCGGATATAGGGGAGGGCGCCTTGGCGGTCAATGCGCATCAGGGCCCTCCACGGTGAAGCCTTGCTGGCGCAGCAGGGCGGGCACGCCGCCAGGGCCGATCAGATGAGCGGCGCCAACCACGACGACGATCTTGCCCTCACCCTTCAGGGCCTGGCCGAGAACCTTCGCCCAGCGCTGATTGCGCTCGGTGATCAGCCGCCGATACTCGTCCGGCGAGGTCTTGGCGACCGGATCGAGGGCATCGTGCGAGAGAGCCGTCAGATCGCCGGCCAGCCATTCCTTGAGGACCCGATCGTAGATCCCGGGATCGTCGACGATCTCGCCCATGGTCTCGTCGAGCGAGCGGACCTGCTCGGCCGCCGGCGGGTCGGCGAGGAAACCGATCTGTTGGCTCACGGTCTCGAAGGCGTGGCGCCGGGCCGTGGCGGGCGCCTCGGCGGCGATCTGCTGCTCGACCCCCTGAGACGCCAGGGCGCCGGCCCGCATGTCCGCCGCCACCGACAGCGTGACTTCCGCCAGCCACGGGCGCATCCGCGCCACGACCTCGCACGAGATGCCAAGGTTCTGGCAGACCCCGCGCAGATGAGCCTGCTCGTCGACGTCGAGATGGCTGAACAGGCTGTCGCTCGCGGCCAGAAGCCCCTTGCCGGCGGCAAGGCGCTGGACCTCCATGGCGGTCTGGTCGTCGATGGGCAGCTCGAACCAGATTTCGTCCGCCTGAGCGATGGCGTCCTTGAGCCTGGCTGGCTGCCAGTCGACCTCCTTGGGCAGCAGGTGCACCGAGCCGAACATCACCAGGCTGGCATGGGGTCCGTGCGCCGTCCACATCGCCGGCTCGGCTTTCGCGCCGCCGCAGGCCAGCGCGAGGACAACGCCGAGGGCGGCAAGCACGAGTCTCATGTCTGGCACGCCGGGCAGTAGAAGGTGGAGCGGCCGCCCTGGACGATGCGGCGGATGACGCCATGACAGTCAGGTGAGCGGCAAGGCTCGCCGGCCCGATCATAGACTTCGAAGCTGTGCTGGAAGTAGCCGAGGGCGCCGTCGGCGCTGGCGAAGTCGCGCAGGGTCGAGCCGCCCTTCTCGATGGCTTCGAGGAGAACCTCGCGGACGGCGACGACCAGGCGTTCGAGGCGGCGCCGGGCCAGCCGACCCGCGGCGCGCGTCGGCGAGATCCGCGCCCGATAGAGCGCCTCGCAGACATAGATATTGCCAAGGCCGGCGACGATGTGCTGGTCCAGCAACAGGATCTTCGCGCTCTGCCTGCGGCCGGCGAAGGCTCGCGCCAGGAGCGCAGCGTCAAAGTCCGGGCCGAGCGGCTCGGGACCCAGGCCCGCGAGGCGGGCGTCGCCGTCGTCCACCAGGTCCATGAAGCCGAAGCGCCGCGCGTCGTAGAAGGTGATGCGCGCATCCGCGTCCGTCTCGAAGACGATATGAGCGTGCTTGGGATCGGCCGGGGCGGCCAGGGCGAAGCGTCCCGTCGGCGACGCGCCCTCGATCTCGAACCGGCCGGTCATGCCTAGATGGATAAGGAGCGCGCCGCCGCGGTCGAGCTCGGCCAGCATGTACTTGCCCCGGCGCGTGAGGCTCAGAACCCGGGCGCCGGTAAGCCGCTGGACGAAATCCACCGGCAGGGGAAACCGCAGGTCGGGGCGTCTGGCCTCCACCCGCGTCAGGCGCGCACCGGTCAGAATGGGGCTCAAACCCCTCCTCACGGTCTCGACTTCGGGCAGCTCGGGCATGACCCCTAGCTAAACCAGCCGTGCTGGCGCTCAAAGGCCCAACCCCCTAAGACGGCCGCCATGAGCGAGCCCGGTGCGACTTTCGGCCACCGCGAAGTCGATCCGGCGGTGAAGCCTGGCCTGGTCCGGGGCGTCTTCGACCGGGTCGCCGGCCGCTATGACCTGATGAACGACCTGATGAGCGGCGGCCTCCACCGGCTGTGGAAGGACGCCGGCGCCGCCCGCCTCAATCCCCAGCCGGGCGAGACAATCATCGATTGCGCCGGCGGCACCGGCGATATGGCCCTGCGCTTTCGCCGGCTCGCGGAGGGGGCCCGGCGTCGGCGCGGCGGGCCGCCGGCCGAGATCCTCGTGGTCGACTACAACGCCGCCATGGTCGAGGTCGGGCGGGCAAGGCCCCACGCCGACCAGCTCGCCTGGGCGGTCGGCGACGCCCAGGCCCTGCCGCTGCCCGACCGGGTCGCCCATGCCTATTCCATCGCCTTCGGCCTGCGCAACGTCACCGACATCGCCAAGGCGCTGAAGGAGGCGCGCAGGGTGCTCAAGGGCGGCGGCCGGTACCTGTGCCTGGAGTTCTCCCGGCCGGTCGCGGCGGCCCTGCGCGCCGGCTACGACGCCTATTCGTTCAGGGTCATCCCGGCGATTGGCCAGACGGTCGCCGGCGACCGGGAGGCCTACCAGTACCTCGTCGAGAGCATCCGCCGGTTCCCGGACCAGGCGGCCTTGGCGGGGCTGATGGAGCAGGCCGGCTTCTCGCGCGTTTCAGTGACCAACTTCAGCGGCGGCGTCTGCGCCCTGCATCAAGGCTGGGTGATCTGACCATGCTGCGGCTGGTGGGCGCGATCTGGGTGCTCGTCCGGGCCGACGCGCTTCTGCCACGGGAATTCGATCCGCAGCTGCCGCCCGGGCTCAGGATCCTGGCTCGCTTCCTGCGCCTGTTCTCGGGCCGCGAGGCCCGCGAGGGCCGGCCGGGCGAGCGCCTCGCCCGCGCCTTCGAGCGGCTGGGACCGGTGGCCGTCAAGCTCGGCCAGTTCCTGTCGACACGCGGCGATATCGTCGGCGAGACCTTCGCCCTGGATCTGGCCCGGCTGAAGGATCACCTGCCGCCGTTCCCGACGGACGTCGCCAAGACGGAGGTCGAACGGTCGCTGGGCCGGCCGCTCGGCGAGCTCTATTCCGAGTTCTCGGAGCCGGTCGCCGCCGCCTCCCTGGCCCAGGCTCACCGCGCGCGGCTGCTCGACGGCCGCGAGGTGGCCGTGAAGGTCCTGCGGCCCAGGATCGAGCGGCGCGTGGCGCAAGACATCACGACGCTCGAACTCGCCGCCAGGATGATCGACGCCTGGCCGGTGGCCCGGCGCCTGGAGCCCAAGGCCTTCGTCGCCACCATCGCCAGAGCGCTGACGCTCGAGCTCGATCTTCGGATGGAGGCGGCCGCCGCCGACGAGCTTGGCGAAGTCCTTGCCGACGCTGGCTACATGCGTGCGCCCAAGGTGATCTGGGACGGCGTCGCCAGGCGGGTGCTGACCCTCGAGTGGGTGGGCGGGACGCCGCTTTCGGACGCGGCCGCCCTCGAGGGCGTCGACCGGCCGAAGATGGCCGACAACCTCACCCGCGGCTTCCTTGCCCAGGCCCTGGATCACGGCGTCTTCCACGCCGACATGCACGAGGGCAACCTCTTCGTCGCCCCCCCGGCGGACCTGGCGGTGGTCGACTTCGGCATCGTCGGGCGGCTCGGGCAACAGGAGCGGCGATTCCTGGCCGAAGTGCTGTGGGGGTTCCTCAGGCGCGACTATGAGCGCCTGGCCGAGATCCATTTCAAGGCTGGCTACGTCCCTGCCCACCATGACAAGGGCGCCTTCGCCCAGGCCCTGAGGGCCGTCGGCGAGCCGGTGTTCGGCCGCCCGGTCAAGGAGGTGTCGATGGGCCGGCTGCTGGGCCAGCTGTTCGGGATCACCGCCATCTTCGACATGCGGCTGCGCCCGGAACTGGTGCTCCTGCAAAAGACCATGGTGGTGGTCGAGGGCGTCGCCCGCCGCATCGATCCCGACCACGACATCTGGGCGGCGGCCGAGCCGGTGGTGCGCTCATGGATCGGCCGCGAGCTTTCGCCTGCCGTCACGGCCCGTCAGCTGGCGAGCGAGGCGCGGGCGGCGATGTCCGCACTGGCCGCCCTCGCCGCCCCCGAGCGCGAACGGGAGCCCGCGCCGCCGGCGCACGAGGGCCGACTGGACCCATGGCTCGCCTTCGCCCTGGGCGCGGTCGCGGCGGCGGCCGCCTTCGCCCTGGCCCTCTGGATCCGCTAGGCGGCCTTCAGCTCTGGTTGGAGCTGTCGGAAGACCGTTCGTTCTCGCGCTGCTTCTGCGCGGTCCAGTAGGTGGCGCCGTCGCGCGGCTTGAACATCGTCCTGGGCGCGCCATCGCGTGAGACCACCGCGAAAGTGTTGGTCTTCGGGTCATAGATCAGGCGGTCGCCGTTGGACCGGTCGAGGGTCTGGGCGGTAGCCGGCGGGTGGTCGACGAAGGTATGGACCTTGGTCACGTAGTCGGTCTCGGAATGGGCTCCGAAGTCGACGCCGTTCTTGGCGAACTGGTACTGGGCGTTCTCGGCGGCGGAATGCCGGCGGTTGGCCGCCCACATCGGCTTGCCGGCCACCAGCGGCGTGTCGGCGGCGCTGGCTTGCGAGCTGTTCGAACCGTAGGCGTCCGTCGATCCGGACGAAGACTGCGAGGCGGCGCCTTGCGAGGCGACGGCGGAGGTGTGGCCGCCGCAGCCGGCGAGCGAAATCGCCAGGATGGCCGCGGCCGCGGCGGAGAGAGTTGTTTTCATGATCGTCCCCGATGAGGCGAGAAATTATGGAATTACGCACTCGACAGGAACAAACTAAGAACACTTTTCCGGCTTTGTCCAGCGCCTTGATTCGGCTAAGTGCGCGGCGCCTCTTTGAGGAGGCTGCGGAGGCTGCCGATCGCCATGAAGGTCCTGCTGATCGTCGGCGGAGGCGTCGCCGCCTACAAGGCCCTGGAGCTGGTCAGACTCCTGCGCAAGGCGGGCATCGAGGTGAGCCCGGTCCTGACCCGCGCGGGCGCTGAGTTCGTGACCCCGCTGTCGCTCTCCGCCCTGGCCGAGGCGCCGGTGCGCGGCGCCCTTTTCAGCCTCGATGATGAATCCAAGATGGGCCACATCGAACTCTCCCGCGCGGCCGATCTGGTGGTGGTGGCGCCGGCCACCGCCGACCTGATGGCCAAGGTCGCCACGGGCCAGGCCGACGATCTGGCCTCCACAGTGCTGCTCGCCACCGACAAGCCGGTGCTGATGGCTCCGGCGATGAACGTGCGCATGTGGCTGCACCCGGCCACCCAGCGCAATCTCGCGGCGCTGAAGGCCGACGGCGCCGCCATGGTCGGGCCCGACGAGGGGGCGATGGCCTGCGGCGAGTTCGGTCCCGGACGGATGGCCGAACCCGAGGCAATCTTCCAGGCGATCCACGCCGCCCTGGCGCCCGGCCCGCTCGCCGGCAAGCATGTTCTGGTGACAGCCGGGCCGACGGTCGAGCCGATCGATCCGGTGCGGGTGCTGACCAACCGCTCCAGCGGCAAGCAGGGCTACGCTATCGCTGGCGCTCTGGCCGCGCTGGGGGCGAGGGTGACGCTGGTGAGCGGTCCCACGGCGCTGGCGACCCCGCCAGGGGTGACTCGGGTCGACGTGGGCACGGCGCAGGAGATGCTGGGCGCCTGCCAGGCGGCCCTGCCGGCGGATGCGGCGGTGTGCGTGGCCGCGGTGGCCGACTGGCGCGCCGACGACGTCTTCAAGGTGAAGCTGAAGAAGAGCCACGAAGGCCCCCCGACCATCCGGCTGGTGGAGAACCCCGACATCCTGGCGACGCTGGCCGCGCACGGACCTGGCCGGCCGAAGCTGGTGGTGGGCTTCGCGGCCGAGACCTCCGACCTGGAAGCGCAGGCGAAGGCCAAGCTGACCCGTAAAGGCTGCGACTGGATCGTCGCCAACGACGTCAGCGCCGACGGGATCATGGGCGGGGACGAGAACGAGGTGATGCTGGTGGACCCGCAAGGGACCGACCGCTGGCCGCGGGCCTCGAAAGCCGACGTGGCGCGGCGCCTCGCCGAGCGGATCGCCGGAGAACTGGCGTGAGCGGGCCGGTGGTGGCGGTCAAGCGCCTGCCGCACGCCGAGGGGCTGCCGCTGCCGGCCTACGAGACCGCCCACGCCGCCGGCATGGACCTGCGCGCCGCCATCCCCGAAGACGCGCCCTTCACGCTGCGGCCGGGCGACCGGCACGCCGTCCCCACGGGTCTGACCATGGCCATCCCGCCGGGCTTCGAGGGCCAGGTGCGGCCGAGATCCGGCCTGGCGCTGCGCCACGGGGTCACTTGCCTCAACTCGCCCGGCACCATCGACGCCGACTATCGCGGCGAGGTGCAGGTGATCCTGATCAACCTCGGGGCCGAGGACTTCGTCATCCGGCGCGGGGATCGCATCGCCCAGCTATTGATCTCGCCGGTGTCGCAGGCCGCCTGGCGCGAGGCCGACACCCTGGACGAGACAGCGCGCGGCGCCGGCGGCTTCGGCTCGACGGGCGCGGCGTGAGGCTTGCCAAGGCTGCGACGACGGAGGAACGTTTCGCCGGAGTGTCCTTTGGGGGAAGGTCATGGCCGAGGCGACGCTGCCGATCGACTACCCGTGTTTTGAGGGCCGCGGCCTGGCGCTGAAGCCCGTCGGGCTTTGGCGCGGGGCGGCCATCGTTTGTGACGGCCAGCCGCTTCCCCGCAAGCTGAGGACCTTCACCGCCAAAAACAACGCCGGTGCGGACGTTGTCTTCAAGCTGACCGGCATCTTCGTCGATCCCATCCCGCAGGTGCAGGCGCCGGACCGCACCATCCAGCTCGCCAAGCCGTTCGCCTGGTACGACTACGTCGTCATTGTCCTGCCGCTGGCGCTGATAGGGCTCGGCGGCGCGCTGGGCGGCCTCTGCGGTGGGATGGCCGCGTACACGAATGCGCAGCTGCTTCGCTCGAACCTGACGCCGCCGATCCGCTATCTGGCGGCGCTCGGGGTCATGCTGGCGGCGGGGGTGGTCTGGCTGGTGCTGGCGGCGCTCTTCGTCGCCGCGATCGGCCGGTAGCGTCGGCGCCCTTGCCCGGCGCGGCTCTCAACGCCTAGGCTTTGCGCCATGGCTAGCTTCAGCTCCGGCGGTTTCAACATCGCCTATGACGACATCCACCCGGCCGACGCCGCAGGCACGGTGTTCCTGGTGCACGGTTTCGCCACCAACCGCGACGAGAACTGGAAGCGGCTGGGCTGGTACGCGGCCTTCGCCAGCCGGACCTATCGCCTGGTGGCGCTCGACCTGCGCGGCCACGGCCAGAGCGACAAGCCGCACGATCCGGCCGCCTACGGCCGCGACGACATCCTGGGCGACATCGTGGCGCTGATGGACCACCTCGGCCTCGGGCGCGTCGACCTGATGGGCTACTCGATGGGGGCCCAGCTGTCGCTGCGCACTGCGCTCAGCCACCCGGATCGCGTGGCCAACCTGATCGTCGGCGGCATTGGCGGACGCATGTTCCAGCCGCCGGCGGCCCCGACCGGGACCGGGCCCACCATGTCGATGGCCGAGGCCATGCGCACCGACGACGTCGAGAGCATCAAGGACGCCACCATGAAGGGCTTCCGCCGCTTCGCCGAGCAGCAGGGCGAGGATCGGTTCGCGCTGGCGGCGTCCAGCGAAGGCCGCGGCGGCGGCCGGACGGTGACCAAGGACGACCTGGCGACGATCGCCATGCCGACGCTGGTGGTGGCCGGCTCGCGCGACCAGATGGCCGGCGACCCGCAGGGCCTGGCGGATCTGATCCCCGGCGCCCGGGCGGTAACGCTGCCGGGCGTCGACCACTTCAGCGCGATCCCGCACGCGCTGTTCAAGGCCGCGGTGTTCGACTTCCTGGACGGCTACCCCGACGAGCAGGAAGGCCCGCCGTCCTGGTGATCGGGCGCTACTGGCCGATGTTGTAGGCGCCGCCCTTCTCCAGGGCGCGCTTGTAGGCCGGGCGACCGTGCAGGCGGGTCAGCCAGCCGTCGAGATTGGGCCGCTGCGTCAGCCGGCCGAAGTTGCGGCCGACCTGCCCCACGAAGCTCATCTGCACGTCGGCGGCGGTCATGTCGTGGCCCATCAGGTAAGCGCGGTCCGCCAGCGCGGCGTCGACGTAGTCCAGATGGTTGTCGATCTCTGAGTCGATGCGCGGCTTCAGCGGCGCGCCGGCTTCGCCCAGGCGCAGGGTGTAGAGCTGCAGCATCAGCGGCAGCATGGCCGAGCCCTCGGCGTAGTGCAGCCACTCCTGGTGCTTCTCGTAGGCCGCCACGTCGGCGGGGTTGGGCGCCAGCCGCCCGCCCGCCTTGCGCCGCACCAGATAGTCCACGATGGCCCCGGATTCGGCGATGACGATGTCGCCGTCGCTCATCACCGGCGACTTGCCGAGCGCATGCACCGCCTGCAGCTCCGGCGGCGCCAGGTTGGTGACAGCGTCGCGCTGGTAGAACTTGATCTCGTATGGGAGCTCCAGCTCCTCCAGCAGCCACAGGATCCGCTGCGAGCGGGACTGGTTCAGGTGGTGGACGACGATCATCGAGGGCGCTCCGCAAGGGGGAACGGCCTTCTGCCGCGCCTCACCCAGCGCGAGGCAACCCCTGACGTTGCTGTACGGGCCGCAAGCCTTGGAAGATCACATCCACCTGCCGGTCGAAGAGGTCGATCAGTTGCGCCGGCGTCGCGTCGGCCACGGTGGCCAGGCGATAGTTCCAGGCGTAGGCCCCGATCAGCATGTCGACCACCAGGTCGATGTCGACGTCCGGCCGCACGTCGCCGTTGGCGACGCCCGACTCCAGGCAGTCGCGCACCATGCCGCGCAGGTGAGGATTGGCGCCGAAGGCTCGCCCGCCTTCACCAGCGGCCCAGTCGAAAGCTGCGGAGACATATGCCAGGAAGAGGCGCAGGCGCCGATATTCGAACGCATAGTGCACCGCGAACAGCGAGCGGCAGCGGTCGGCGGTTGAGCCCTTCAGGTGCGGCGCGGCGCTGGCCAGGTCGGCGTAGAGGTCCGACAGCCGCTCCTGCATCACCTCGCTGAGCACATGAGCCTTGGAGGTGAAGCTGGAGAACACGCTGCCCACCGAGACGCCTGCGCGCTTGGCGATGGACCGGATGGTCGCGGCTTCGTAGCCGACGTCCTCGAACAGCGCGTGCGCGGCGTCCAGCACACGGCGGCGCGTCGCCAACTTGCGCGCATCGCGAAGTGTAGGAATGACCCCCTCCAACCCACCGGTCGGCCACTCTCGCCGCCGGCGTACTTTCTAGTTCCGGCGCGATCCGGCGACGATGACCCCCACCTCCCGCGCCAGGCGACCCCTCACCTGATCGAGGGTCAGCGACTCGAGCGCGGCGCGCCGCAGCACCCCGACATAGCCATCCCAGATCATTTCGGCGATGACATTTTTGTCGTCCGTGTCCGAACTTTCGACGCCGGGCAGAGACTTGAGGGCTTCAGCGATCAGGCGGGTGGCCGAACGCTGCAGCAGGCGCCGGCGAACCTGCGCGCCCAGGCCGGGCGTCCACAGTGCGCTCATGGTGGCCTGGAACAGGGCGAGGTCGGCCATGTGCCGCACCGCCGCGGCGTCGAGCATGGCGAGGATGGCGCAGCCGCGGCCGTGGCTATCGAGCGCGGCCAACATCTCCTGCTCCAGCGCCTTGCTTTCGGCGGCGACGATCTCGCCGAACAGGTCCGACTTGTCAGCGAAGCTGGCGAACACCGCGCCAGTGGACATACCCGCGGCTTTGGCGATGTCGCGGATGGTGGCGCCGTCGTAGCCGTGCTCGGAGAAGAGCAGGGTGGCGGCGGTCAGGATTTTCTCACGCGTGCGCTGCTTGGCGAGCGCGCGCTGGTTGGGGCGGGTCACGGGTGCGACCGCTTTCAGGGGGGCGATGGCCATCTGGTTCATCGGGCGCCTCCTTGGCGATGGCGGACGCCGACGCGCTGGTCGGCGAAGCTCTGTGCCGGGAACATCACACTGGTCCTCTTCATGCGAGCCGCTCGCTCGACCCCGTCCATCGAGAGCGGTAATTGAACTAACTGAACGCGTTCGGTAGACTTACAACTCGGTGCGGTTTCCTCCGCGGAATTTAACGCCTGTTCGCGCGATCTAGCTTTGCGGTGCGGCGCCGCTGCGTCAGTTTGACGCAAGGCGGGCGTCGGACTCGCCGATCTCGCTGGGGCTTGGCTGTCGGCGAACGAATTCGCTGACCGCGTTCATTTGGTTACTTTTCCGACAAAATGCAAGAAGTTGCAGGGGTGCTGGCGGAGCCGCTCGCGGCCCCGTAAGCTCGCCGCATGGACAATCCGTTCCACGTGCTGCTGGCCATCGCTTTGCTCGCCGTGACCGCGACATTGGGGGTAGGCATCTTCGCTCTGTTCCGCGGCGGCGACTTCGGCCGCACCTGGTCGAACAAGCTCATGCGCCTTCGCGTGCTGCTGCAATTCACCGCCATCGTCATCCTCTGCTGCGCCTACTGGTACGGCCACCGCGGCCACTAACGCCCCTGCCATGGTGACGCTCAACCGCATCTACACACGCACCGGTGACGCCGGCGCCACGCGCCTGGCCTCCGGCGCGCCGGTGTCGAAGTCCGACCTGCGCGTCTGCGCTTACGGCGAGGTCGACGAGACCAACGCGGTCATCGGCCTCGTGCGGCTTAGTACGCAGGGCGACGCGGATTTGGACGCGCTGCTGGCGCGGGTGCAGAACGAGCTCTTCGATCTGGGCGCCGATCTGGCGACGCCGGCCAGCGCCCGCGAGGCCGAGCGGCCGGCTCTGCGCATCGTCGAAGCACAAGTGGCGCGGCTGGAACGCGAGATCGACGCGCTGAACGAGGCGATGGCGCCGCTGACCTCGTTCGTGCTGCCAGGCGGGACGGCCGCCGCCGCGGCGCTGCACCTGGCGCGCACCGTCTGCCGCCGCGCCGAGCGCGCCGCCGTGGCTTTGGCAAAAACCGAGATCGTCAGCCCGACGGCGCTGAAATACCTGAACCGGCTGTCCGACCTGCTGTTCGTGGCCGCCCGCTACGCCAACGACCAGGGCCGCGCCGACGTGCTCTGGACCCCTGGCGGGACGCGCTAGGCTATTTGGGCGCGGGCGCTGCTGCGCCCGGGCTCTGCGGCGTCGACGGCAGCCGGCCAGTGAAGCGCCAGATCGGGATCGGCGTGCCGCACTCGTGGTACTTGTCGGACCACCAGCCGCCGCGCGCCTGGCAACGCTGGATCGGCCAGACATAGATCGCCTGGTAGATCGCGACGAAGGCGATCGCGGCGAAGAACAGCCCGACGTAGGCGAGTTGGAGGCGGCCGAAGAAGCGGAACATCGGCCGCTATTTGCCAGCAAGCGCGCGCCGGCGCCAGCGTCGCAGCACGCCCCGTCGCGCTTGCAAACGACGGCCAAGGCGTTATTGCCCCTTGCGCCCGGCGCGGGTGGAGGACCCGCCGGACGGGCGGAAATCAGAGGCGAACGGATAAGATGAAAGTACTGGTCCCGGTCAAACGGGTGCTCGATTCCAACATCAAGGCGCGGGTCAAGTCGGACCATACCGGGGTCGACCTCGCCAACCAGAAGATGTCGATCAACCCTTTCTGCGAGATCGCCGTCGAAGAGGCGGTGCGCCAGAAGGAGAAGGGCGCGGCTGAGGACGTGCTGGCCGTGTCGATCGGCCCGGCGCAGGCGCAGGAGACCATCCGCAACGCGCTGGCCATGGGGGCCGACCGCGGCCTCTTGGTGCAGACCGACGCCGACCCGGAGCCGCTGGCCGTGGCCAAGCTGCTGAAAGCGGTGATCGAAGAGGAAAAGCCGGACCTGGTGCTCATGGGCAAGCAGGCCATCGACGGCGACAACAATGCCACTGGCCAGATGCTGGCCGCGCTTCTGGGCTGGCCGCAAGCGACCTTCGCCTCGAAGGTCGAGCTGCAAGGCGCCAAGGTGAAGGTGACCCGCGAGGTCGACGGCGGCCTGCAGGAACTGGAGCTGGACCTCCCGGCGGTGGTGACCGCGGACCTGCGCCTCAACGAGCCGCGCTACGCCTCGCTGCCCAACATCATGAAGGCCAAGAAGAAGCCGCTGGACGTCAAGGAGGCGACCAGCTTCGGCGTCGACATCGCCCCGCGCCTGACGGTGCTGAAAGTGGACGAGCCGGCCAAGCGCGTCGCCGGCGTGAAGGTCGAGTCGGCCGAGGAACTGGTGAACAAGCTGAAGAACGAAGCGGGGGTGATCTGATGGCCGTTCTTGTCCTGGCGGACCACGACAACACCCTCGTCCGCGACACCACCAACAAGACCATCACCGCCGCGCTGGCGCTCAGCGGCGACGTCGATGTGCTGGTCACCGGCAAGAACTGCGACGCCGCGGCGGCGGCCGCCGCCAAGATCGCCGGCGTGCGCAAGGTGCTGCAGGCCGAAAGCGACGCCCTCGACGAGGGCCTGGCCGAAGAGTTCCAGGCGCTGATCACGCCGTTGATGGCGAACTACGACGCCTTCCTCACCCCGGCGACTTCGTACGGCAAGAACATCGCCCCGCGCATCGCCGCGGCGCTGGACGTCTCGCAGATCTCCGAGATCGTCGAAGTGGTCGACGCCTCGACCTTCGTGCGGCCGATCTATGCCGGCAACGCGCTGGAGACGGTGAAGACCTCCGACGCCAAGAAGGTGATCACCGTGCGCACCGCCCTCTTCAAAGGCGCGGCCAGCGAAGGCGGCTCCGCCGGCATCGAGAAGATCGCCGCGCCGTCGGCGCCAGAGCACACGCACTTCCTCGGCCAGCAGGTGGTCAAGTCCGACCGCCCGGAACTGGCGGCGGCGAAGATCGTCGTCTCCGGTGGCCGCGCCATGGGCTCGGCGGAGGAGTTCCAGCGGGTGATCGAGCCGCTCGCCGACAAGCTGGGCGCCGCCGTGGGGGCCAGCCGCGCCGCGGTCGACTCCGGCTATGCGCCCAACGACTACCAGGTGGGCCAGACCGGCAAGATCGTCGCGCCGGAGCTCTACGTGGCGGTCGGTATCTCCGGCGCCATCCAGCACCTGGCCGGGATGAAGGACTCCAAGGTCATCGTGGCGATCAACAAGGACAGCGACGCGCCGATCTTCCAGATCGCCGACTATGGCCTGGTCGCGGACTACAAGACCGCCATCCCGGAACTGATGAGCGCCCTGACCGCCGTCGGAAAGTAGCCGCGCAGCAGCGCCGAAACGAACAGCGCCCCGACGGGACCCGCCGGGGCGCTTTTTCGTTCGCGATGGCAGGCGGGTCTCAGCTCGCCTTCTGCGTCGTCACCGCCGTGCCCTGGACGATGCGGCCGGAGCCGGTGACGTCGGTGTTGAGCTGAGCGGGGCGGGTCAGCAGATCGATCTCGCCGGAGCCGGAGATGCGCAGGTCCGCCGCGTCGGTGGGGGCGAGCGAGGCGTGGCCGGAGCCGGAGATGTCGGCGTTGGCGCTGCCGGCGGTCAGGCCGCTGAAGTCCACGTCGCCGTCGCCGGCGATGTCGAGCTTGGCGCTCTTGGTCTTGCCCTTGACGGTGACCTGGCCGTCGCCGCTGACACTCACGTCAAGATCGGCCTGATCGTAGCCGGCGACGTCGAGGCTGTCGTCGCCGCTGATGGTGAAGCGCCGCACACCCGGCGCGCTCATCACCACATTGACCCGCCCGCCGTCGAAATCGTCGTCGTCGTACTGCAGGCGCGAGCCCTGGAAAGTGATGTGGTCGACGGCGCCTTTCGGTCCGGTCACGGTCACCTTCGCCGGCCCGGGGGCCTGTGTGAACTGCACGGTGCCCGGCGCCTGGATATCGAGCGCGTCGGCGCCGTTCCACACCAGTTGGCGGGTCACCACCGGCCCTTCATCGGCGTTGTCGCTGACATTGACGCCGTCGTCGTCGATTTTGATGTGCGCGTTGTGGAACGCCCAGCCGTGTTGCCAGAACTCGTGGCCGCCGACGGCGGCGCCGACGCCGAAACACACCGCGCACAGCACGAAGCTCGCGCCCGCGATCATGAGCAGAGTCTTGGTCATTGGGTCACGGCCTCCCTCGCCGTCGGTTCGATGGCCGGCTTCAGCAGCCGGTAGTGCAGGCGCCCGTACCAGACGAGCGCGTTGATCAGGCCGTAGGACACCAGGGTGGTGATCGAGCCGCCGCAGACCGACGCTGCCATGATGCCGAGCCCAAAGGCGATGGCGGCGACGGGGCCTCCCGGATGTGGCGTGAAAGGCCCGGCGGCGAAAACGAAGGCGCCGACGAAGAATCCCACCACCGCGACGATGGCGAAGGCAAAGAGGGTGCTGACCACGCCGACCAGGATCGGCAGCAGGATCAGCACGTCGATCGCGCCCAGGCCCAGCACCGCGAACACCGCCGCGGCGGCCGCCTCCGGATTGCGCTCGGTCTCCCAGCGCTTCAGCCCGGCCTCGGCGCGCAGCTCGCGGGCCAGCCGCTCCGGATCGCCCAGAGCTGCGGCCACGTCGGCTTCGCTTCGACCGGCGGCGGCGCCCTCGGTGAAGTGCGTCTCGTAGTCGGTGATGATGTCGCTTTGGGCTTGCGGCGCGAGGCCAGCCAGGCCCGCGCGCAACTTGGCGATGAACGCGTCACGCGTCATGTTTTTCGCTCTCCCCCAGAATGGCTTCCATGGCGCCGGCGAAGCCGCGCCAGGCCTCTTTTTGCGCCGTGAAGCTGAGGCGACCGGCGTCGGTGAGGCGGTAGTATTTGCGCGGCGGTCCGGCGCTGGATTCGACCAGATAGGTCTCCACCAGCCCGTCGGATTGCATGCGCCGCATCAGGGGATAGATGGTGCCTTCCCCCATGCCGATGGCGTCGGAAAGGCGGCTGGCGATCTCGTAGGCGTAGCCGTCGCCACGCGACAGCAGGGCCAACACACAGAGATCGAGCGCTCCTTTCTTCAGCTGAATATCGATGCTTTCGGGCATCCGTCCTCGCTTTCGATGCTGCTCTGTATCGCCAGATACCATGCCATACAAGGTACCTGTTCAAACATGACAGAGATTTAAGGGACACAGGTGTGCGGCGGGCGCCGCGGTCGCTCCGCTGCAACGCAGCAAAACCTTGTCGGCGGCGTCACAAGTCGTGTTAGAAAGCCGTCACAAGAAGCGGCGCCGGAGGGGGCGGCGCATCACGACGCCGAAGGCGACAAGGCATGGCGACAATCAAACGCGTCGGCATCATCGGCGCGGGCCAGATGGGCAGCGGCATCGCGCATGTCTGCGCCTTGGCCGGCTACGAGGTGTTGCTGAACGACATCGCCAGCGAGCGCATCGCCGAAGGCATCGCGGTGATCGATCGCAACATCACCCGCCAGGTCAACCGGGGCCTGGTCAGCGACATCGACAAGCGCGAAGCGATGGCGCGCATCACCCCCTCTCACGCGCTGACCGACTTCGGCGATGTTGACCTGGCCGTGGAAGCGGCGACCGAGAACGAAGCGCTGAAGAAGGACATCTTCCGGGCGCTGATCCCGCACATCAAATCCACCTGCTTCCTGGCCTCGAACACCTCGTCGATCTCGATCACGCGGCTGGCGTCCACCACCGACCGGCCCGAGCACTTCATCGGCCTGCACTTCATGAATCCGGTGCCGGTGATGAACCTGGTGGAGATCATCCGCGGCATCGCCACCGACGCCGACACCTACGAAGCCGCCGTCGCTTTCGCCCGCACCCTGGGCAAGACCACCGCCAACGCCGAGGATTTCCCCGCCTTCATCGTCAACCGCATCCTGGTGCCGATGATCAACGAGGCGATCTACACGCTCTACGAGGGCGTCGGCACCGTGGACGCCATCGACACCGCCATGCGGCTGGGCGCCAACCATCCGATGGGCCCGCTGGAGCTGGGCGACTTCATCGGTCTCGACACCGTGCTGGCGATCATGAACGTGCTGTACGAGGGCCTTGCCGATTCCAAGTATCGGCCGTGTCCGCTGCTGGTGAAATATGTCGAAGCCGGGTGGCTCGGCCGCAAGTCCGGCCGTGGCTTCTATGACTACCGGGGCGAGAAGCCAGTCCCGACGCGCTGAGCGGCATGATATGCCTGCGCGCAGGGTGCGCGCTTTAACCGTTCGACTCAGTCGAGCGGCCAGAGCGATACTCGAATAAGGCGATTCGCCCTCGGGGGCTTCATGCGTAGACTCATCCTGGCGCTGCTTTGCGGCGCTTACATCTCTCTGGCGCTGTTCACCGGCCTCTTCGCGCTGCGGCTCGGCGGCGGCGCCGGCGCGGCGCTCGCTGGCGGCGTTGGCGCGCTCGGCCTCTGCTTCGCCGTGCATGCGCTTGTCGCCCGCCGGCTCGAGGCGGGCCGGCTATCGGGCGAGATTGCCCAGGTGCGCGACGCTCACCTGATCCTCGCCGGCGAGATCGAGAAGATCCAGGCGCGCATCACCGACATGGTCGAATCCGCCTCCGAAGACGCGCTGCGCCGCTCCGAGGAGATCTACAGCGAAGTGCAGTTGCTCGAAGACGTGGTTCAGCAGATCAACGAGCGCCTGGAAGACCAGCTGAGCCGCCAGGTGGAGCGCGCTCAGGCCAGCGTCGAGGCCAGCGCCTCGCCGCAGGCCAGCGCCCTGATGCAGACCGTCCGCGCCGCGCTCGACGCCGGCCGCGTCGACCTTTACCTGCAGGCCGTCGTCAGCCTGCCGCAGCGCCGCACCCAGTACTACGAGAGCTTCTCGCGGCTGCGCGATGAGAGCGGACGGGTGCTGATGCCGGCGGAATTCCTCTCCGTCGCCGAGCCCGGCGGACTGGTGGCGGCGATCGACAATCTGCTGCTGTTCCGCTGCGTGCAGATCGTCCGCCGCCTCGCCGGTCAGGACCGCAAGGTCGGCATTTTCTGCAACATCTCGCTGGCCAGCCTGGGCGACGACGAGTTCTTCCCCGAGTTCATGAGCTTCCTGGGCGCCAATCGCGACCTTGCCGGCTCACTGATCTTCGAACTGGGGCAGAGCGCCTTCAACGTCAGAGGCGCGGTGGAAGCGCGCAACATGGCCAAGCTGGCCGACATCGGCTTCCGCTTCTCCATCGACAAGGTCAGCGACCTCGGCCTCGACTTCAACGACCTCGCCCGCTGCGACGTCAACTTCGTCAAGATCGGCGCACCGCTGCTGATCGACGAACTGGAAGACCTGGACGGGCGCCTGACCCTGCGCTCGCGGCCGGACATCGCCGCCGCCGACTTCGCCGCTCTGGCCCGCCGCCACGGCGTCGACCTGATCGCCGAGAAGGTGGAGAGCGAGCGCCAGGTGGTCGACATCCTCGATCTCGACATCGCACTGGGGCAAGGACATCTGTTCGGCGAGCCCCGCCCGATCCGCGACGCGGTCCTGGCCGAGTCCGCCCCGCCCGCCGACTTCCTGCAAGCCGCCCTGCGCCGCCGCGCGAGCTAGACCTCTCGCAGCGGACCTAAGCGAAGTTCGCGGAACGCGCGTTTGCTCGTTGGCGCCTTTCTGGAGCGCACTTTACTGCGGCGCGACGCCTCGTTGCTCAGCCATGGTTTAGCTTTGACGCGGCTAAGCTCCGAGGAACTATCCCTTTCCTTTCTCCGTTTGGCGTAGGTCAAATTGAAAGGAACGCTGTTATGCGCATCTTCACGGCCGCCATCGGTCTCGGATCGTACTTGGCCGTTATGGCTGGGGGGTCGCTCGCACCGGTGGTCGCGAGCGCGGATGAGGTGACCTACGTGGCGTGCAATCGCTACGACGAATGCTGGCGGGTCCATCACCGGTATGACTACCCGGCGGACGCCGGCGTCACCTTCTACGACGGCAGCTGGTACGACGCCCACGCCCGCGACGCGCGCTGGCACTGGATGAACGACCCGGCCGATGACCGCGGCTGGTACGATCAAGACGGCGCCTGGCGCTCGGATCCGGGCGCGCGCGCTCTGGCCGGCGGCGCGGGCGGCGCCGCGGCCGGCGCGGCCATCGGCTGCGTGGTGACCATCGCCATCGGCTGCGCCCCCGGCGCGGCGATCGGCGCGGCCGTTGGTGGTGGCACCGGCGCTGTCGCCGGCGCGGCTTCCACGCCGCCGCCCCCGCCTGCGCCGCACGACTAGTCGCCGCCTGACGGTTGCGAGAAGGCCTCGGCGCGGCAGCGCGCCGAGGCTCTTGCACGGCTAGGTTCCGGGATTGGCCGCCTTGAACACCGCCAACTGTGCGGCGAAGGCGCGCTGGTAAGCTGGGCGCGCCACGCCCCGGGCGACATAGGCCCGCAGGGTTGGCTGCTCGTCCAACAGCGGCGAAGCGCCCAGCCGCAGCAGCACCGAGATCATCATCAGATCGCCGGCGCTGAAGTCGCCGTCCAGCCAATCGGCATCGCCGAGGCGGCGGGCGAGCTCGGCGAGGCGCGGCCGCACGCGGCCCTGGACGATCGGCAGCCGCGCGTCGAACCACGGCTTGTCGCGCTCGAACAGCGTCGCGAACGAAAGCTCCACGATGGGTGGCTCGACCGTGCTGAGCGCCGCGAACATCCAGGTGATCGCCCGAGCCCGCGCGCTGGCGTCGTCCGGAAGCAGGCCGGCATGGTGCTCCGCGACATGCAGGACGATGGCGCCCGACTCGAACAGCGCCAGATCGCCTTCCTCGTACGTGGGAATCTGGCCGAAGGGATGCAGCGCCAGATGCGCCGGCGCTTTCATATCCGCGAAGCTGACCAGCCGCACGTCATAGGGCTGGCCCACTTCCTCCAGCGCCCAGCGCACCCGCGAGTCCCGCGCCAGGCCCCGGCCCTGGTCCGGCGAGGCGGCGAAGGCGGTGATGATCGGGGTCATGGACGTCTCCCTCAGCGGCTCTCACTCTAGACGAACGACACCGCTCAATCCCGACGCGCCGCCGGCCAATCGCCGCATTGACGCCCGCCGCCGCCGCGGGCTACCGGCTGGCATGTTCGCTTCCTTAAGTGGCCTCCACAGCCTCGCCGACCGCTACGACGTGCTGCTCAGCGACGTCTGGGGCGTGATCCACAACGGCGCCGAGAGCTTCGAAGTGCCTTGCGCGGCGCTGGCCCGCTGGCGCGCCGAGGTCGGTCCGGTGGTCCTGATCTCCAACTCGCCGCGCCCCTCGCCCATCGTGCACGAGCAGCTGGATGGCCTGGGCGTGCCGCGAGAAAGCTGGACCGAGCTGGTCACCTCCGGCGACGCCACCCGCACCCTGTTGACCCAGCGCTTGCCAGGCCCTGCCTACCGCATCGGCCCCGATCGCGACTGGACCCTCTACGAAGGGCTAGGCCTTGGCTTCACCGACCTGGCTAACGCCGCCTTCATCGCCTGCACCGGTCCCCGGGACGACGACGTCGAGACACCGGAAGACTACCGGGGCGAGCTCACCGAAGCGGCGGCGCGCGGTCTCACCATGATCTGCGCCAACCCGGACAAGGTGGTGCAGCGCGGCGCACGGCTGGTCTACTGCGGCGGCGCGCTGGCCGAGCTTTACGAGCAGCTGGGCGGCGCCGTGGAGATGGCCGGCAAGCCGCACGCGCCGATCTATCAGGAGAGCCTGACCCGCGCGGCGCACCACCTCGGCCGCATCGTCGATCCCGGGCGGGTGCTCTGCATCGGCGACGGCATCGCCACCGACCTTGCCGGCGCTCAGGCCCAGGGCCTGGATGCGCTCTTCATCGCCGCCGGCATCCACGCGGCCGAGGCGGTGGACCTGGAGGGCCGCTTTGATCCGCATGCCGCTCGCGAGCTGCTGCAGCGCCACGGCGCCCAGGCCGCCTGGATCGCCGAGGACCTGATCTGGTGAGCGCGCGCCGATCGCCTTGGGGCGCCCTCGCCATCCGCGCCGAACGCGTTACAAGAGCGGCGACTTTGGCTGGGCGCAGAGCAGGAATGGCCGGGCTTTTTCTTGAAGATTTGAGCGTGGGCCAGAGCGCGAGCCGCACTTGGCGCGTTACCGAGGCCGACATCCAGGGCTTCGCCGAGGTCACCGGCGACCACAACCCGCTGCACCTCGACGAAGCCTACGCGGCCACCACCCAGTTCAAGGGGCGCATCGCCCACGGCATGCTGAGCGCCGGCTACATCTCGGCGGTGATGGGCACGCAGCTGCCGGGCGAGGGCGCGGTCTACGTCGCTCAGACGCTGAACTTCAAACGGCCCGTGCGCATCGGCGACGAGGTGACGGTCGACGTCACCGTGGCCTCGATCGATCCCGCCAAGAACCGCACGGTGCTGACCACGGTCTGCAAGGTCGCCGGCAAGGTCGTGGTCGAGGGCGAGGCGACGGCGATGGTTCCGCGGCGGCCAGAGGCGAACGCCTCTTGAGCCTGAAAGTCATCACCAGCTGGCGCGGCCTGCCGCCCGACGAGCGCGGCGCCGCCGTGGCGTTCGGCAGTTTCGATGGCGTGCATCTGGGCCACGCCGAGGTGATCGCCGAAGCCGCCGCGGCCGCCCGCCGCCTCGGCGCGCCGCTGGGCGTTGTCAGCCTGGAACCGCACCCCAACGCGCTGTTCAACCCCGGAGGTCCGCCCTTCCGCATCGCCACGCCGCACCAGCTGGCGCGCACCGTCGAGGACCTGGGCGCCGACCGGCTCTACCTGCTGCCCTTCGGCCACCAGATGGCCAGCCTCTCCGACCGCGCCTTCGTCGAAGACATCCTGGTGGGCGGGCTTGGCGTGCGTCACGTCGCGGTGGGCTTCGACGTCACCTTCGGCAACGCCCGCACCGGCACCCCCGCCGCCATGCGCCGCTACGGCGAGGAGTTCGGCTTCACCGTGACTGTGGCGTCCGAGGTCGATGGCCCCGACGGGCTGAAGATCTCCTCCACCGCCATCCGCGAAGCCGTGCGCCAGGGCCATCCGGAGAAAGCCGCCCTGCTGCTCGGCCGGCCCTTCGCCATCGAGGGCGTGGTGGAAAAAGGCCGCCAGCTCGGCCGCAAGCTCGGCATCCCCACCGCCAACGTCTCGCTGGGCGAGTACGTGATCCCACGTTTCGGCGTCTACGCCACCCGCACCAGCCTCAAGGACGGACGCAAGCTGAACGGCGTCGCCAACATCGGCGTCAATCCCACCACAGGCGTCGTCAACGCGCGCCTGGAAGTCTGGATGTTCGACTTCGACGAAGACATCTACGGCGAGATCATCGAGACCGAACTGGTCGCCTTCCTGCGCCCCGAAGAGAAATTCCCCAGCGTAGAGGTGATGCTGGAGGAGATCGGCCGTGACGTGGCCAAGGCGAAGGCGGTGCTGGGGTGAGCTAGACCGGACGTCGGCGATTCGCTCACACCCCGGCAAACTCAGCGTCCTGAACGGTAACCTCTTCGACCATCCGGACCGACACTCCAATACGAAGTTCTTTGAGCAGCTCGCAAAGACCTTGACCGTCGATGAGGTCAATTGCAGGCGCCCCGTCGCGCACGGCTTCCCTACGCGCATCGGCGGTGAAAGTGCCCGTGGTGATAATCAGGCCTTTGTCAGCCCGTCCAACCATCGCGCCGCGAAAGTCACGAACGACAGGAGCTCCGACCGATCCGGCGTATCGTTTGCATTGAAAAAGCACATGAAAAGACAGCAGATTCACTCTGAGAACGCCTGTCCCGTCGATCCCGCCATCGCCCGAGCGTCCGGTGACTTCGACTTTCGCGAAGCCCTTCTCGCGCAGCATTCTCTGGCAGAGACGCTCAAACGCGGCTGGAGCCATCCCTTGAAGGTTTGCGAGCAGTTGCGCTGTCCAGGTCAGAGCTTCTTCGAGTTCTCCTAGGTCTTCGGTCTCCGACTCCCTCTCCCCGCCGTCGCTTATCGGAACCGATTTTCGCCTGGCGTGAATATCCTGATGAACTTGCCTGGGAACGGCTGCGACCTCACTTCGGGTAACGCGAAGGCCCTTCGGAGTCAGGCGCCAAACTCCTCGTTCACTGTTCTCCAGGACGCCTCCTTTCTTGAGATAAGTCCTCGCCCAGGCCATTCGGTAGTCGACTTCAGACCGACCTGTGTTGCCGTGTTCTATGTTCCGCTGCTCGTCAGTGAGGTGCATCGCCGCGGCAACGTCGTCGACCATTTCCTCGATAGTCATGGAACCGCCCAGCGCTCGAAGGCGCTCGACTATTGGCCAAAGGTACTTGTCGTATGTCGGGACGCTTGGGTTTCGAGCCATAGGAAGAACACTACGCGAGTCCCAGCGCTTGGCGTAGTCCAGTCGCCTTACTCGCGATGCCCGGCACCACGTTGAGCGTGACCTTGTTTCTTGCCGCCAAGAAAGCAATCCGGCGCGGCTCTCCTGATGACCTGGGCATAGGTGTCAGACGAACGCCTTCCCCATCAGCGTCTGAGTGGTCTTCTGGATCGGGGGCGCGCTCTGGGAGAGCAGCTGAATCAGGCCGACGTAGAGCAGGTCATGCTCGGGATCCACCCAGAACCAGGTCCCGGCCGCGCCGTCCCAGTGGTAGGTGCCCACGCCCACCGGCACCTCGGCCTTCACCGGGTCGTAGAAGAGGGCGCCGTTGAAACCGTAGCCGAAGCCTGGCCGCAGCTGCTGGGCGCCGACGCCCCAGCGCTTGGCCGACAGGTCGTCCGTCAGCTGGTTGGACATCATCAGCGCCGCCGCCGCCTCGCTCATGATCCGCTGGCCAGCGAGCTCGCCCTTGTTCAGCAGCATCTGGGCGAAGCGGGCGTAGTCGGGCGCGGTGGAGACCAGGCCGCCGCCGCCATTCGCCAGCGCCGGTGGCGCATCGTACTCGGTGCGCAGGACGTTGGGCGAGGGGATCAGTTTCTGCTGCGTCGGCGAGAAGCGGTAGAGCGTCGCCCGCCGGGGCGCCTTCGCCGGCGGCGTGTGGAAGGCGGTGTCGTCCATGCCCAGCGGCTCGAAGATGCGCGTGCGGTAGAAGTCCGGCGCGCTCATGCCGGAGAGCTTCTCAATAATCGCGCCCTGCACGTCCATCGAGGTCGAGTAGACCCACTTCGAGCCTGGCTGGTAGAGCAGCGGCAGCTTGCCGACCTTCTCGGCGAATTCCGCCAGCGAGGCCGAGCCCCAGAGGTCCGCCGCCTGGTAGAGCTTGTCCACCGGATCGTCCGGATTGAAGCCGTAGCTGAGGCCCGCGGTGTGGGTCATCAGCTCGCGCATGGTGGGCGGATGGTTCGCCGGCACGGTCTTGACCTTGCCGTCGGCGTCAACGCCATCGAACACCCGCACGCCCTTGAAGGCCGGGATGTGCTTCTCGATCAGGTCGTCCGGCGACCACTTGCCCTCGTCCCAGAGGATCATCATCGCCACCGCCGTGACCGGCTTGGTCATCGAGAAGATGCGAAAGATGGTGTCGAGCTTCAGCGGCTCCTTGGTCTCCAGGTCCTTCACGCCGAGGAGGCTGGTGTGAACCGTGCGCCCATGCCGCGCCACCAGCGTCACCGCGCCGGCCAGCGTGCCGTCGTCGACGAGCCCCTGCAGGTAGCCGTCGATGGCCTCGAGCGCCTTGGGGTCCATCCCCTGCGACTGGGGCGTGGCGGGGGCGAGAACCTGGTCGATCACGTCAGACATGGGCGCACTCCAAGATGGTCCGCCCACCCTAGTGTCGTTGACCCAGCGTCCGCCAGCCCCCGGCAGCGCGGCGGGCGCCGTAACCCCTCATCCTCCCACGCCTTCGGCGCGGGCCCCTCCTTCTCCCTCTGGGAGAAGTATTTGAAGGAACACGCCTTTCTACCTCTCCCGGAGGGGAGAGGGAGGGACCCGCTTGCGAAGCAAACGGGAGGGTGAGGGGTGACGGCGCCAGCCGCGCTAGGCGATGGCCCGCGCCAGTGTTACATCCGGCCCATGACCCTGGTTCGGATGGCTTTGCGAATTAACCGCCCGGCGTGACGCCGCCGGACGATCCGATCCAGCGCGCGCCGGGACCTCCCGCCCAAGCCTCCGCAACCGCCCCTTGGAGCCGTCATGTCTGACGACGCCCCCGCGACCGCCGAACCCGCTGTGCGGGACTACCGCGAGACCGTCTTCCTGCCCGACACGCCCTTCCCCATGCGCGGCGGCCTGCCGACGCTGGAGCCGCGCCTCTTGGCCGAGTGGGGCGACCTCTATGGCCGCGTCCGCGCCGCCCGGCAGGCCGCCGGCGCGCCGCTCTACGTGCTGCACGATGGCCCGCCTTACGCCAACGGCGCCATCCACATCGGCCACGCGCTCAACAAGCTGCTCAAGGACTTCGTGGTCCGCTCTCGCTTCGCGCTGGGCTTCGACGTCGACTACGTGCCCGGCTGGGACTGCCACGGCCTGCCGATCGAGTGGAAGATCGAGGAAGAGTTCCGCGCCAAGGGCCGGCGCAAGGACGAAGTCAGCAAGGCCGAGTTCCGGGCCCGCTGCCGCGACTACGCCGCCGGCTGGATCGGCGAGCAGGGCCGCGAGTTCCAGCGGCTGGGCGTGCTGGGCGACTGGGCCAACCGCTACGCCACCATGGACTTCGCCAGCGAGGCGGCGATCGTGCGCGAGTTCCACAAGTTCATCGCCACGCACCAGCTCTACCGCGGCGCCAAGCCGGTGATGTGGAGCCCGATGGAGCGCACCGCGCTCGCCGACGCCGAGGTCGAGTACCACGACCACGTCAGCCCCACGATCTGGACGCGCTTCCCCGTGATCGGCGGCGCCAGCGGCGCGGCCGTGGGCGCCTCGGTGGTGATCTGGACCACCACACCCTGGACCATCCCTGGCAACCGCGCGGTGATGTTCCACCCCGACATCGCCTACGGCGCCTACCGCGTCGAAGCGCTGGAAGAGGGCCTGGCGTTCGCCCCCTGGGCGGCGCCCGGCGAGACCCTGATCCTGGCCGACAAGCTCGCGGCCGACGTTTTCGCCGCCGCCAAAGTCGCCAGCTGGACCCGGCTGGCCGAAGTCGATCCGAAGGGCCTCGTCTGCGCTCACCCGCTGCGCGCCGTCTCGCCCGACGCCGACGAGGCGCTCGGCTTCGGCTTCGATGTCCCGCTGATCCCAGGCCCCCACGTCACCGACGACACCGGCACGGGCTTCGTGCACTGCGCCCCTGGCCACGGCGCCGAGGACTACCTGGCATGGCTCGCCGCCGGCCATCGCGACATCCCCGAGACCGTCGACGAGGACGGCGCCTATTACGACCAGATGCCGCTGTTCGGCGGCCTCAAGGTGCTGGAGACCGAGGGCAAGAACGCCGGCAAGTTCGGCCCCGCCAACAACGCCGTCATGGACAAGCTGATCGAGGCTGGGACGCTGCTGGCGCGCAGCCGCGTCGAGCACGCGTACCCGCACTCGTGGCGCTCCAAGGCGCCGGTGATCTATCGCGCCACGCCTCAGTGGTTCATCCGCATGGACGAGCCGCTGGACGACGACATCCACGGCGGCAAGACCCTGCGCGAGACAGCGCTGGCGGCCATCGACGCCACCGCCTTCTACCCCGCCGCCGGCAGGAACCGCATCCGCAGCATGGTGGAGACGCGGCCCGACTGGCTGATCAGCCGCCAGCGCGCCTGGGGCTCGCCGCTAGCGATGTTCGTCGACAAGACCACCGGCCAGCCCTTGATGGACCAGCTGGTCAACGAGCGTATCGTCAACCTGATCGCCGATGAGGGCGCCGACGCCTGGTTCACCCGGCCGGCGCGCGACTTCCTCGGCAACCACGACCCCGAGCGCTACGAAAAGGTCGAGGACATCCTCGACGTCTGGTTCGACAGCGGCTCGACGCACGCCTTCACGCTCGAGCACCGGCCGCACACCAAGTGGCCCGCGGACCTTTATCTCGAAGGGTCCGACCAGCACCGCGGCTGGTTCCAGTCGTCGCTGCTGGAGGCCTCAGCCACCCGTGGCCGCGCGCCCTACGACGCGGTGATGACCCACGGCTTCACCCTCACCGAGGCCGGCGACAAGATGTCGAAGTCGCTAGGCAACGCCGTCGACCCGCAGGATGTGATCAAGCAGTCGGGCGCCGAGATCCTGCGGCTGTGGGCCGCGCTGGTGGATTACTCGGAAGACCAGCGCATCGGCGCGGTGGTGCTGCAGACCACCGCCGACGCCTACCGCAAGTTCCGCAACTCGATCCGCTACCTCTTGGGCAACCTCGCCGGCTTCTCGGACGCCGAGCGCGTGGGGCTGGAGCAGCTGCCGCCGCTGGAGCGGTTCATCCTGCATCGCCTGCGCGAACTCGATCAGCGGGTGCGCGCCGCTTACGAGGGCTACGCTTTCGAGGAGGTGATCCGGCCGCTGGCCGACTTCTGCGCCAACGAGCTCTCGGCCCTGTTCTTCGACATCCGCCGCGACGCCAACTACTGCGACCGGCCGGACAGCCTTCGCCGCCGCGCCGCGCGCACGGTGATGGACCTGGTGTTCGAGCGTCTGACCATCTGGCTGGCGCCTATCCTGGCTTTCACCATGGAAGAGGCCTGGGCGGCGCGGTTCCCTGACGCGGGTTTCAACGCGCTGCGCGTATTCCCGGAGACGCCGGCCGCCTGGCTCAATCCCGAGGAAGCCGCGCGCTGGGCCAAGGTGGAGCGGGTGACCCGCGTCGTCACCGGCGCGCTGGAGGTGGAGCGGCGGGAGAAGCGCATGGGCGCCGCGCTGGAAGCCGCGCCGCAAGTGTTCGTCGCCGACCCGGAGCTGACCGCCGCGTTCGAGGGGCTCGATCCTGCCGAAGTGTTCCGCACCAGCGCCGCGACGTTCAGCGCCGGCGGCGGACCGGCCGACGCGTTCCGCCTGCCCGAGATCGCCGGCGTCGCCGTGGTCCCAACCCCCGCCGCCGGCTGCAAATGCGCCCGCTGCTGGCGCGTGCTGCCGGAAGTGTCCGCGCCCACGATGCTGTGCGAGCGCTGCGAGGACGCGGTGGCGGCGTGCGACGCAGCGCGTTGAGAGCAGCGCCAAGCGCCCCCTCCACCGCTCCGCGGTCCCCCTCCCCCTATGGGGGAGGAGAGTCGGCGCTCGACCGCGGCGCCATTTCTCGTCCCCCCCTGGGGGAAGCGTCGGCGCAGCCGACGAAGGGGGCCTGTCCGCGATGACCCCCCTTGCCCGCCTCGCCTACGCCATCGCCGCCGCCGTGATCCTGCTCGATCAAGCGGTTAAGTTCTGGGTGCTGAGCGTGTTCCACCTCGCCGACAAGGTCTCGGTGCAGGTGCTGGGCCCATTCTGGCTCAGCCTGGTCTGGAACCAGGGGGTCAGCTACGGCTTCCTGAACGGCGCCGGTGACTGGACGCGCTGGGCGCTCTCGATCTTCGCGGTGGGGGTCGCCGTTGCTCTCGGCCTCTGGGTGCGGTGGGTGGACCGGTTGGTGCTGGCGTTGGCCATCGGCCTGATCATCGGCGGGGCGCTGGGAAACGTCATCGACCGCGTCCGCCTCGGCGCCGTCACCGACTTCCTGGATTTCAGCCGGCTTGGCTTTCCCTGGGTGTTCAATGTGGCCGACAGCGGCGTCTCCATCGGCGCGGTGCTGCTGGTGTGGGACACCTTCCTGGCGCCGCGAAAGCGCGCAACCCCTTGATCGGCGTTGGCCCGCGCCCGGCGATGAGCTATCCATCGCGAAAGTTGGGCCGGGGCGGCCGTGAGGAAGTGCAGTCGATGACGTTCACCCGCGCCAGTGTCGCGCTTGTCCTGATTGGCGCCGCGAGCCTCGCCGGCTGCAAGGCGACCTCGCAGGCGTTCGGCCTCAACAAGGTCACCCCAGACGAGTTCCGGGTGGTCACCAAGGCGCCGCTGACGCTGCCGCCGGACTATGCGCTGCGCCCGCCGCAGCCGGGCGAGCCGCGCCCGCAGGAGCTGGACCCGGAGAGCACCGCCCGCGACGCCCTCGAAGGCCAGCGCGAGGCCGACGTGCGCTCAGACGGCGAGAAGCTGCTGGCGCAGAAGGCTGGCGCCGACAAGGCCGACCCGTTGATCCGCTACGTGGTCGACGACGAGTTCGGCAACGTCGCGCACAAGGACAAGGGCTTCGCCGACTACGTGATGTTCTGGCGCAAGGGCGATGCGCCCACGCAGCCGGCGGCCGGCATGGGCGGCGATCCGGACAAGGAGACCGCCCTCGACCCCAAGGTCGAGGAAGTGCGGATGCAGTCGCTGACCGGCGGCAAGACCATCGTCATCGCCCGCCAGGGCGACGCCAAAGTCAAGCTGCCGGGGCTCTAGAGCGCTCTAGTCCCGCGCCTCGCGCAGAGTGAGACGGCGCAGCAGCGCCGGGTCGTCGACCAGTTTGCCGAGCACGTGCTCGAAGGCGCGGCCAACAGCGCGCTGGTCGGTATCGGCCATGCCGTCCAGCACTTCGCAGTTGAGATCGTGGATGGTGTTCAGCGACTTCACGCAGGTGCGGCGGCCGACCGGCGTCAGCGTCAGCAGCACCTGGCGGCGATCCTCCTTGGGCGTCGTGCGCACCACCAGGCCGGCTTCCACCAGCTGGTCCACCGTGCGGGTGAGCGTGGTGCGGTCGATGGCGGTGAAGTCGCTCAGCTCCGACATGCTGCATGGCTCCAGCCGGTTGATCACGCTCAGCGCCCGGTGCCGGGTCAGGCTGAGGCCAACCGGCTTCAACAGCTCATCGAGCCGGTTCTCGCGATGTTTGCTGAGCACCGCGAACAGGTGAAACACATAGGTGGCGACATCGAGCGGGAACTCCCCCTCGGGATCGCCCTGCGGTCGCGGCGAGTCGGTCATGCGCCTGTCTTTGTCCCTCACCGTCAAATAACCGCGTTCGCGCCCGCGAAACAAGGCGGCATGCGCACTAGGTGCATTATGGTCATGTGCACATGCACTTTGATCTTGACCTGTGGCTGCGCGTTTCGCTAGCACCGCGCTCCCTCGGCTCGCCCCGCGCGACCTTCCGGCGACTCGACGTGAAACGATTGGCGCTTTTCTGGCTCGCCTGCGCCGCCGCGGGCTTCGGCCTGGCGGCCGGCATCGCGGTGATGCTGTGCCTCGCCGTGGACGGACCCGGCGTGTGGCGCCACGAGGCGCCGCGCCTGGCGCAAGCTGAACGCTAGCGGACTCGGGACGCTAGTCCCGGGCCATCCGCACGAAGCGGCGTTGCCCGTCCGGCCCCAGCCCCAGAATGCCCTCGACCTTGTCGACGTCCACCACCACGCCAGCGCCTTTCTTGTCAGCGTCGGCGCGCTGTTCGAACTCCGGCGCGGCGTCGTAGACCTTGTCGCGCTCGGGGCCGACCGCGACCCGGGCCCGGCCGCTGATCTGCAGCATCACCCGGGTCTCGGGATTGCGCAGCATCATGGCCACGTGCGGGTTCGACTTGATGTTGTCCATCGTCGAGCCCTCCGGGTTGCGCGCCCAGAAGCCCAGCTGGTCGTCCGAGAAGGTCTGCAGCGAGCCCCGGAAGGTCAGCCGCGGCCGGCCCTCCGGATCGACGCTGGCGACAATCATCGGCGCGCGCTCCGTGAGCGCGCTGTTGATGATGCCCTTCAGTTCGTCGTTGAACTCGATGCTCATCGGGCGCCCACCGGCACGCGTTCGGCCTCGCGCTCGGCGCGGATCTGCGCGTGCAGGTCGCCGTACTTGGCGAACTCCATGCGCGCGATGGTGCGGTTGTGCACCTCGTCCGGACCGTCGGCGAGCCGCAGGGTGCGCTGGCTGGCGTACATGCGGGCGAGGCCGAAGTCGGTGGTGACGCCGCCGCCGCCATGCGCCTGGATGGCGTCGTCGATGATGCGCAGCGCCATGTTGGGCGCCGCCACCTTGATCATGGAGATCTCCAGCCGGGCAACCTTATTGCCGGCCTTGTCCATCATGTCGGCGGCCTTCAGGCAAAGCAGGCGCGTCATCTCGATATCGGTGCGCGCTGTGGCGATCCGCTGCTCCCACACCGACTGTTCCGACACGTACTTGCCGAAGGCTTTGCGGCTCATCAGCCGCCGGCACATCTTCTCCAGCGCCACCTCGGCCGTGCCGATGGTGCGCATGCAGTGGTGGATGCGGCCGGGCCCAAGGCGCGCCTGGCTGATCTCGAAGCCGCGGCCTTCGCCCAGAAGGAGGTTCTCCTTCGGCACCCGTACGTTCTCCAGCAGCACTTCGCCGTGGCCGTGCGGGGCGTCGTCGTAGCCGAACACCGGCAGCATGCGCAGGATCTTCACCCCCGGCGCGTCCATGGGCACCAGGATCTGCGACTGCTGCTGGTGGCTCTGGGCGCCGTGGTTGGTCTTGCCCATGACGATCGCCACCTTGCAGCGCGGATCGCCCACGCCCGACGACCACCACTTGCGACCGTTGATCACGTAGTCGTCGCCGTCGCGGCGGATGTCGGTCTCGATGTTGGTGGCGTCGGACGAGGCCACCGCCGGCTCGGTCATCAGGAAGGCCGAACGGATCTCGCCGTTCATCAGCGGCCGCAGCCACCGCTCCTTCTGCTCCAGCGTGCCGTAACGGTTGAGGATTTCCATGTTGCCGGTGTCAGGCGCCGAACAGTTGAACACCTCGCTGGCGAAGCCGACGCGACCGAACATCTCGGCGATCGGCGCGTATTCGAGGTTGGTCAGCTGCACGCCTTCGAACTGGAAGGTGTCGTCCATGTGCGGCGCGCCGGACGACGGCGGCATGAACATGTTCCACAGGCCTCGCGCTTTGGCCTTGGCCTTCAGCTCTTCGACGATGGGGATGACCTTCCAGCGCTCGCCCTCGTGAGCCTGCTGCTCGTAGATCGGGATGGCCGGATAGACGTGCTCGTCCATGAAGTCGCCGATGCGGCGCATCAGCTCCTTTTGGCGGGGCGAATAGTCGAAATCCATAAGGACCTCCCGTTCAAACGATTGTTTGAAATGTTCTCGCACGACTGGCGGACAGCTACAAGATCACGGCCGCGCGGACGCGGCGAGTCCCGCGGCGGTTTGAGCGATGGCGACCACCGACAGCGCGGCATTGGCGGCGTTCCTGGACGGGCTGCAGCCGGCGTACCGGGAGACGGTGGTCTGGGGCGGCCAGACGCACCTCGACTACCGCCTGTTCCTGACCGCGCGTATGCCGCCGCCGGAGTTGGTGTCGTCGGCGCGGGTGGTGGTGCTGCGCCGCGGTCGCGTGGCGCTGATCCGCACCGACGGCCACGGCGATCCGCACATCATGCCGGGCGGCCGGCTTGAACCCGGCGAAACCATCGAAGCCTGCGTGCGGCGCGAGGCGCTTGAGGAGTGTGGCTGGGAGGTGGGCCCGCTGACGCCCATCGCCTGCCTCGCCTTCACCCACCTGACGCCAAAACCCGACGGCTACCGCTACCTCTACCCAGACTTTCTGCAACCGGTCTTCGCCGCCGAGGGCCTGCGCTACCGCCGCAGCGCCATCCTGCGCGACGGCGAACTGGAGACCGGCTCGCGCCTGGTCTCGATCCGCGCGGCAATGGCGCAGATCGCAGCGGACCAGCAGCTGCTGTTGCGAGCCGCTGTCACGGCAATGTCTTCCGCCCCCTGAGACCGCTCATCCGGCAACGGCCGGGACTTGAGGCGGGCGTTTGAAGGGGTCACACGAAGGAAGGCAAAGGAGCGCGAAGCACACGAAGGTCGCGCTTCGCGCGACGACTAGTCCCGAAGATCGTTGGTGATTTGCTGCGCGCGAAGCGCGCCTTCGTGTCCTTCGCTGGCTTCGTGTTCTTCGTGTCACCCCTTCCAACCCCGGTCTCGCAAACAGAGGCGATTGAGGGTCCTACATCGCGGGCGGCTTGGCCGGGGCGTCGTCGGGGGTCCCGTCCGACCACTTGCTGACCAGCACGTAGAACATGGTCCAGGGGTCGACGCCGGCGTCGCCGCCGTCCACGCGGGTGCCCGGCTGGCCCGCGCCCCAGTCGGCGGCGTGCACCGATGGCGGCATGAAGAACATCACGTGTGGATGCCAGGGGCCGGCCGGGACGTCGCCAAGGTAGCCGGTCTTCGACATCATGTAGGTCATCGCGCCCATCGACGGCTGAACCAGCTTGCCGGCCGCCATCAGCGCCCGCGTGCGCTTGAATATCTCCGCTTGCGACACTCCCGCCATCGCCCACTTGCTGCGGGTCAGATAGACCGGCAGCACAGAGCGGGCCGCTTCGGGGTTGAAGCAAATCGGCGCCATCAGCTTCGGGTTCCAGAAGCCGTCGTCCTGCAAGCCGCTGAACCAGGCCCTTTGCACCAGGCAGACAAAGCCGTTCTTGCCGCTCGCGGCCGTGACATAGCCCTTGGCGCCCAGCACCATCACCGTGGCGTCGTCCGAGACTGACGGCGGCGCGCCGGTGCGGGCGAAGGCGATCTCGGCGGCCTGGTCGGCCATCAGGTAGGACGCCGCCGGCGCCATCGTCGGATAGGTCGCGGCAGACGCGGCGCCGGCAAGCGCCATGCCGACGCACGCGGCCAGACCGAGCCGCCAAGCCGTGCCTCTTACCCCCATCACCGTCCGCTCCCGTGATCCGTCGGCGGACTATGCGCCTAGGTCAGCATCGGCGTCATCTTCGGGTCGCCCTTGGCCATGGCGCGCTGATAAGCCGGGCGGGCGCCGATGCGCTGCAGGTAGGCGCGGATGTTCGGATAGGGCGCCAGGTCGCGCGGCGCGAAGGCGCGCATGGTGGTGAGGCCAAACACCAGCATGATGTCCGCCGCCGTCAACTCGTCGCCGGCAAAGTAGGGCGATTGGCCGAGCCGTGCTTCCATCAGCGTCCAGGTGGTCTCGGCCCGTTCGCGCATCATCCGGGCGCGCGGACTTTCGTCCTCGGTCGGCGGCCGGCCCATCTGCTGGCGCGGCATCATCGAGCCGTTGGCGAAGTGGAACCAGTAGAGGTAGTCGGCGAAGTTCGGCCGGTCCGCCGTCACCGCCAGCCGCCCGTTCCCGTACTTGCCGATGATGTAGTCGACGATCGCGCCTGATTCCGGCAGCGTCAGGTCGCCGTCGGTGATGATCGGCGCACCGCCCATCGGATGCAGCGCCTTGTATTCCGGCGGACCGAGACGGGTCACCGGGTCGCGGTCGTAGACCTTCAGCTCGTAGGGAATCCCCAGCTCCTCGCAGAGCCAGACGATGCGCTCGGATTGCGAGACGCCGAGGTGGTGCACGGTGAGCATGGAGGGCCTCCTTCGCCGGCCGGCCTTATGCGACCCGCCGGCGAAGGCTGTCCATGGCGACTACGCCGGGACGCGCGCCGGTTCTTCCGGGAAGAACACTTCGGACGCGTGGGCGGCCACGTCTTGCGCCGTCCAAGGCTGCGTTGGCGACCACCCCTTGGCGGTCATCATCCTCATCTCGCGCACGCCGCGGGACGAGACCGACAGGGTCTTGCCGCTCTGATCGCCGGAGAGGTCCGAGACCATGTAGAGCACGCCGGGCGCGATGCGCTCGGGCAGGCTCATCGGGTCGGGCTCGCGGTCGCGGCGGCCGGGCAGGTCGGCGGTCATGCGGGTGAAGGCCCCGGGCGCCAGCGCCCACATGCGGATGCCGTACTTTCGGCCTTCCAGCGTCAGCACCCGCATCAGGCCATAGAGCCCGGCCTTGGCGGCGCCGTAGTTGGCCTGGCCGAAGTTGCCGTTGAGGCCCGAGCCGGACGAGGTCATCACGATGACACCTTTGGCCCCGTTGTCCTTCATCCAGTTCCATACCGGCCAGGTGACGCAGTAGGCGCCCTTCAGGTGCACCTTGACCACCGCATCCCACTCTTCCTCGGTCATGTTGGTGAAGGTGCGGTCGCGCAGGATGCCGGCGTTGTTGACCAGGATGTCGACGCGGCCGAACGCGTCCAGCGCCGTCTGCAGGATGTTCTTGCCGCCCTGCACGGTGGAGACGTCATCGCCGTTGGCGACCGCCTTGCCACCGGCCGCCTTGATGTCCTCGGCGACCTTCTGCGCCGCCGAGAGGCTGGCGCCGGTGCCGTCGCGCGCGGCGCCGAGGTCGTTGACCACGACGCTGGCGCCTTCCTTGGCGAACAGCTTGCACTCCGCTTCGCCGATGCCGTTGCCGCCGCCAGTGACGATGGCGACCTTCCCATCAAGCAAACCCATCACGCGTCTCCCTTATGTCTGATGGCCCAATCTTCCCGCCGCCGAGCGCGGCCGGCAAGCTGGGAGTCAGGGCGCGCGCGTTTCGATCGTCAGGCCGGCCGCGACGATCCGTGCGATCAGTCGCGCGTCGGCGGTGATGAGCGGGCAGCCGCGCGCTTCAGCCAGGGCAACGTACAAGGCGTCGTAAGCCGAGAGGCCGTGGTCGGCGGCGAGTTCGAAGGCGCGAGCGGAGAGCCGCGATGCCGGAACCAGATCATCGAACAGCTCGACTGAGGTCTTCGCCATGGTGGCGCCAACAGCCCGCTCGATATCGCCGCGGCGGACTTTGGTGACCGCGACGTTCGCGAGCTCGGCCAACACGAACTCGGGCGCGATCTTGCGTGGGCTTGTGCCGATCAATGCCTGGGCGGCGTCGGCGCCATCCTCACCGGTGAGGAACACCTTGGCCGCCACCGACGCGTCCAGGACCACTTCATCGGGCATCGCGGGCTTCGCGGATGATGTCCGTGCTGTCGCCGGGAACGTTCGGCGCGTGCTCTCGGAACCAGGCGATGAGCCGTTGCCGACGTATCAGCATTGCGTCTTCCAGCGCCCGGTTGAGCGCTTGGGTCGCGTCACCGTTCGACTCTTCCAGGTAGCCGCGTAACGCATTGGTTGCGCTGAAAGACAGGCGAGCAGGGTCGATGGTCAGAAGATCCCTGACGAAAGGCGCGCCAGGTTCGGCGAGCCCCGCCTGCGCGGTTCCGACAGGGCGCTCGAGGCGCTCGAACGTGACCTGCTCTCCCGACACGTCGACGTCCCTGGTCCGCCAGCCGGGTCGCATCCAGGCGTTCGACTGGACATGAGAGCCGCCGACGTTCGACCACCAGGGCGCGTAGCTGCGCGCGGACGCTGGAAGCGCGAACCCGAGCGTTCTCTCGATCTCGGCGAACGTCAGTCGAACCCGGTCTTCCTGCGTCCGCAGCAGGCGTTCCGCCAAGGGCGCATACTTCGATCGCACGATCCGTCTCCTTGACCGCACCCTATACCCAGAACAGTTTATGTAAACAGTTTATCGACGCTCCCGGAAAAACCCCCGCAACAGCGCCGCGCTCTCGTCCGCCAGCAGCCCGCCCTCGACTTCCGGCCGCCAGTGACACGTAGGCTGCTCGAAGAGCCGCGGGCCGCTCATCACCGCGCCGCCTTTCTCATCGGTCGCGCCGTAGACCAGGCGGCCGATGCGGGCGTGGCTGATGGCGCCGGCGCACATGGCGCAGGGCTCCAGGGTGACGACCAGCGTCAGGCCGGTGAGACGGTAGTTGCCGAGGCGTTCGGCGGCGGCGCGCAGGGCCAGGATCTCGGCATGAGCAGTGGGGTCGCAGCGTCCGATGGGGCTGTTGCCGGCCCGCGCGATCACTTCGCCCGTGGCTGGATCGACCACCACCGCACCGATGGGCGCCTCGCCGCGCGCGGCGGCCGCTTGCGCCTCTTCCAGCGCGATGCGCATGGTCGCTTCGTCATGGCTCATGAGGACGACGCAAGCGCCGACGCCGGCGAAGGTCAAGCCGGCGAAGCCCCAAGCGGCGAGCGCATCGCCAAAGTGCTGGCCCGCGCGGGCGTCGCCTCACGCCGCGAGGTAGAGCGCCTGATCGAGGCCGGGCGGGTGTTCCTCAACGGCGAGCGGCTGGCGAGTCCGGCGGTGAAGGTGGGGCCGGCCGACCGAGTGACGCTGGACGGACGCCCCATCGCCGCTGCAGAGCCGACCCGGCTGTTCCGCTACCACAAGCCGCCCGGCCTGGTGACCAGCCATCGCGACCCGCAAGGCCGGCCGTCGGTGTTCGATGCGCTGCCCAAAGGTCTGCCACGGGTGATCTCGGTGGGCCGGCTCGACCTCAACTCCGAGGGCCTGCTGCTGCTCACCAACGACGGCGAGCTGGCGCGCCGCCTGGAGCTGCCGTCGAGCGGCCTGGAACGGCGCTACCGGGCCCGCGCTCACGGCCACGTCGACGCGGCCAAGCTGGCGCGGCTGGCGAAGGGCATCACGGTCGCGGGGGTTCGCTATGGCCCGATCCACGCCGAGCTGGAGCCGGGGCACGACAGCACCTCCAACCACTGGCTCGTGGTAACGCTGGCCGAGGGCAAGAACCGCGAGGTGCGCAAGGTGCTGGAGGCCATCGGTCTCACCGTCAACCGGCTCATCCGCGTGGCTTACGGGCCCTACCAGCTGGGCGCGCTGGAGCGTGGCGACGCCGAGGAGGTTGCGCCGCCGGGCGCCGTGTTGCTGGGCGCGCGCAAGCCGCTGAAGGCGCGGCCGCGGGCGGCGGAAGCGGCGGCGCCCGCTGTCGCGCCGGCCAGGCCGAAGAAGAAGGCCGGCTGGGCCAAGGCCAAGCCACCGCCAAAGTCGCAGCCCAACAAGCCCGCCTCGAAGATCAGACGTCCTGGATCTGCACCGGCGCGCGCGCCGACCGCAGGGCCTCGCGGGCCGACGCCGTCCGCAGCACCTGGGCGAAACTCGCCCGCTCGTCGGCCAGGCCCTCGGCCAAAGGGCGGTCCAAAGCGGCGTGGGTGAGCCGCTTGGCGGCCGCGACGCCCTCGGCCCCGCGCCCGGCGAACTCGGCCGCAATTTCCAGCGCCCGCGCCAACGGATCGTCCGCCACCTCGTGCGCCATGCCGATCTCAAACGCGCGCGGGCCATCCACGGTCAGGCCGCGCAGGATCATCTCCACCGCTCTGGCCTCCCCGATCACGCGGGGCAGCCGTTGGGTGCCGCCGCCACCTGGAAAGATGCCGACTCGCGTCTCCGGCAGGCCGATGGCGGTCACCGAGCGACCGACAATGCGCAGGTCGCAGGCCAGCGACAGCTCGAAACCGCCGCCCATGCAGAGACCGTTGATGGCGGCGATCACCGGCTTCGGCGCGTCGGCGATCGCATCGACCAGCGCCAGGAAGCCGCCCTCTGGCCGCGCGCCTGGCGCCAGCGGCGGGGGCGGCGGCGCGTTCGCCGACGCATCGCTGGCCGTGGAGAGCTCGCCGACGTCGTAGTGGCGGATGAAGATGTCCGGCAGGCCGCCGGTGATGACGATGGCGCGGCAGGTTTCGTCCGCCGCCGCGTCGCGCACCGCCGCCAGCATCTCCTGCGAGCCGCGGCCGGTCATCGTGCCGAACGGCGGGTTGGCGTAGGCGATCAGGGCCGTGGCGCCACGGCGTTCCTCAGTGACGAAGCTCACGACATTGGCTCCTTGGGCGGCGGCGATTCCAGGGCGCGGGCAGCGAGCCGCCCCGCCAGCCGGCGGATGCGGTTGGCGACCGTGAAGGCGGTGGCCAGCGCGATCAGCGCCAGCGCGATCATCAACGATTGTCCACGCCAGCCCCACAGAGGCTCGACCAGGCTGATCGCCAGCGCGGCCGCCAGCGCGGCCATGCGGCGCGGGCTGGGCGCGAGGCCGGAGAAGTCTTCCGGAAAGCCCAGGCTGTGGCCCAGCAGGCGCACCAGCGCCGCCATCAGCCCCAATGCGGCGGCGATCCAGCCCATCTCCTCGCCAGCCACGATGGTCGCCGCGCCATAGCCCGCGCCCGCCAGCAGCACCGCGTCGGAGATCCGCTCGGTCAGCTCGCGCCAGATCGGCCAGGCTGGCCCGCCGCGCCCCCGGTCGGTGGCCACCATGTCGCCCAGCAGATCGCAGGTCTCGCGCGCGGCGACGGCGGCCATGGCCACCACCAGCGGGGCGATGCGCACCAGCTTGTTCTCTTCCGCGCCGGCCCACAGCATCATCGCCGCGCCGAAGAGCGCGAAGGCGACCCCAGCGGAGACGATCAGCGTCGGGTTGGCGTCGCCGTCGGCGAGCGCCGCCGCGGCGGCTTGGGCCCACGCGGCTTGCCGGGCTCTTGAGGGGCGGCGATCGTCGGTCGGCATGGGCATCGCTGATGATGGCACAGCCGGCGCACCCCGGCCATTTGGGCTTTAACGCACGCGGATGACGGCGAGGCCGTCGTGGCGCTTCACGCCCACCTGTTGCAGCAACACGTCCCCAGCCGCGCAGTAGCCGTCGACCTCGGCGAAGACGTCGCTCACGCGAACGGTGTAGCGGCCATGGCCGCCGGCCGGGTCGGATCCGCCAGGTCGGCGCCCGTCCAGCGGCGAAGCGGGCCCACGCGCAGCACCACCTCGGTCATCAGCACGTAGCTGAACACCAGCAGCGCATCCTGCGTCAGCGAGTCGAGGCTGACGCCGCTGGACGCCGTCGGGTTCAGCGACAGCGGCTGGATGAAGAGCACGATCAGGATGTTGTTGGCCGCGTGCGCGCCGGTGGAGAACTCCACCCCACCCAACCGCAGCGTCATGTAGACGAAGCCCGCGCCCATCAACGCCCGGGTCAGGAACGGGTCGGGCGTGAAGTCGCCGTGCACGGCCGAGAACAGCACCCCGTTGACGATCATCAGGAAGAACGGATTGCGCGACAGCGCCGCGGTCTGCCGGAGCAGCCAGCCGCGGAACACCACTTCTTCGGCCGCCGCGGCCGGCACCAGCAGCGCCACCGAGGCGACGGCGTAGATGATCCGCCCTGGCCAGTCGGCCGCCAGCGACAGCAGCGGCGCCGGCGGCGCGGTCTTGTCCAGCAGCTGCCCGGCGATCACGAACGGTCCGATCAGCGCGAACGAGATCACGAGGCCGGCGGCCAGCAGCTTCCAGCGGAAGCGCGGCGCGGCGGTAAGGTAGCCGCGAATATTGCGCCCGGCGATCAGCGCCGCCAGCGCGATGAAGGTCGCCGCCCACGGCCCGTTGGTGGCAGTGGCCAGCAGCAGCAACACCAGCGAGCTCTTCAGGTCGTTGTCGGCCCCGGCCAGCAGCGCCTTCAGATGCCCGGGAAACGCCCCGAATCCCTCGGAAAACCCACCGGTGGCGGCGGCGAAGCCGAACAGCACGATCGCGCCGATGAGGAGGCCGACGAGGAACCCGGCGAACAGGCCCCCGACCAGCGTCAGCGCCACGCGCCAGAGGCTGCGCTCGCGCGGCGACAGGTCGGCGATGAAGGCCGATCTCGACAGCTGCGCTGCTTCCGCGCTCATTGGCGTCTCCCAGGGCCGCACCCTTCATCTGGTAAAGCGCGCCGGCATAGAAAGAGTTTTCCATGCGGATCGTTGCCGGGACCTTTCGCGGGCGTGTTCTTGTGGCGCCAAAGGGACAGTCGACGCGTCCCACGGCCGATCGGACCCGCCAGGCGCTGTTTAATGTGCTGGAGCACGCGGACTGGGCGCCGCCGCTGTCCGGTTCCCGCCTGATCGACGTTTTCGCCGGCTCCGGCGCGCTCGGCCTGGAGGCGATCTCGCGTGGCGCGGCGTTGGCGCTCTTCGTCGAGCGCGACGCCGGCGCGCTGGGCGCCATCCGCGCCAACGTCGCGGCGATGCGGCTGGAGGGCCAGACGCGGCTCTGGCAGCGCGATGGCCGCCGCATCGGCGCGCGCAGCGACGAGGCGGCGTTCGACTTCGCCTTCCTCGACCCGCCCTACGGTCAGGGTCTGGGCGAGCCGACGCTGGCGGCGCTGGCCGCCGGCGGCTGGCTGGCCCCAGGTGCGCTGGCGGTGCTGGAGCGCGGCGTCGACGATCCCGCGCCGGTTCCGCCCGGCTTCGTCTGCCGCGCCGAACGAGTGTGGGGCGCGGCGCGGGTGACGTTCCTCTCACAGGCGCTTTGACGAAGTACGGTTGTTGAGTTGCGGACGCAGCCGCACCAGGCCCTCGCGGGTGATGTGGTAGGGCCCACCTTCGCGGCTGGCGATCAGGCGCTTGCCTTTCAGCGACTTGAACACAGCGACGGTGCAGTCGCTGAGCAGCCAGCCATCGCGGGTCCAGCATTCGGCTTCAACGATGCCGCCGCGCTCGTCGCGTTCGAGAATGATGCGCCCGCCCTGAGCGAGCGCGTGCAGCGTGCGTTGCTGCGGTTTGGAGATGTTCAACTGAGAGAGTCCGAGATGGCGTGCGAGGACGCGCTTGCGGGCAGCCGCAAGCGGGCGGATCACGAGCCTTCGGATCGGTTCGCGCTGCCTTAGCGGCGGCGCAGGAGGCGAGCCTTAGGCCCGGTCCTCGGCGACAATCTCTAGCATCATCCCTCCATCATGGAGCGACGACAGCCATAGCAAAGGTCGTCAGCGCTGGTCCAGCCGCGTGGCCTTGACCAGATGTCCGCCGGGACCCGCGGGCCGCTTCACGCCGTAGAAGCGCCGGCCAATGTCGGCCGGGCCCAGGTCCTCGACTCGGTCGAAGCCTGCTCCACGCAGGTCAGCCTCCAGCTCGTCGGCGGTGAAGCGCGTCAGCCACGGCTCGCCCAGGCGCGCCATGCGGTCGATGCGCGCCTGCTGCGCTGGCCGCTCGCCCGGCGGATAAGCGCTGACCGGCTCGCCGTAGTCGAACACCACCTCCGCGCCGGGCAATCTGGCGATGAAGCTCAGGGTCTCGAAGATCGCCGGCCGGGTCAGGTAGACCACCACGCCCAGCCACGAAAAGAACGCCGGCGCCGCCGCATCGAACCCGGCCGCGGCCAGCCCCTCCGCCAGCGTCTGCCGCTCGAAGTCCACCGGCGCGAAGGTCAGCGTCGGCGGCGGCGCCAGCCCGGCTTCGGCCAGCCGCGTCCGCTTCCAACCCTGCGTCTGCGGATGATCGACCTCGAACACCCGCAGCCCGATCGGCGCGAACGGATTGCGATGCGCGAAAGTATCGAGCCCGGCGCCCAGCACCACGTACTGGCGCACGCCGCGCAGCACCGCGGCGGCCAGACTTTCCTCGGCGAAGCGGCTGCGCGCGGCGATGAAGAGCCGCATGCCGCGCGAAGCGGCGCTGCCCGTCTCAAAAATCGCCTGAGGGTCCGCCCCCAGCACCGGAACCGCCAGCGGATCGTGGAAGATACGGCCCCTCTCAAGGCTCTGGTGCGCGGCGCGGTGCGCGGCGGCGCGAAGGGCGGTGTGGCTGGGCTGTCCGGGTTGCACGCCGTCATCTTAGGCCGGGCCCAGGCGGTGCGGAAGAACAAAAACGCAACACTGTTGCGGCGTGACCATTTGCGCGCCGCTACGGCATCCGACTATCAGTTGCGGTCGTAGGCGACGGCAAGCGCAGAGGAGCGACACCCCGATGGCGAAGAAGCTTGTGGAAGACCCGCGCATCGATCCGCGCATCAAGGCGGTGATGGGCGCGATGCCCGACGCGGTCGCTCAGCCCGACGCGACCAGCCGCCAGCAGCTGGTGGACGCCGCCAACTCGCCGCAGGCCGCGCAGATGCGCGCCGCCTCCACCGCGATGTTCGAGATGATGGACAATGAGGCGGTAGCGCCGTCCGCTGGCCTCGCCGTCACCGAGCATCGCATTCAATCGCAGCCGGACGGCAATTGGATCAACCTGCGCGTCGTGCGGACCGAAGGCGGCGCCGTGCTGCCCTGCGTCTACTACATCCACGGCGGCGGCATGCAGTCGCTCTCGGCCTACGACGGCATGTACCGCGCCTGGGGCCGCATCATCGCCGCCAACGGCGTGGCGGTGGTGTTCGTGGACTTTCGCAACTGCCTGACGCCGTCATCAGCGCCGGAAGTGGCGCCTTACCCGGCGGGCCTCAACGACTGCGTCGCGGGCCTGAAGTGGGTCGCCGCGCACGCCAGTGAGCTGCACATCGATACCGGCCGCATCGTCGTCGCCGGCGAGAGCGGCGGCGGCAACCTCACCCTCGCCACCGGGCTGAAACTGAAGCGCGACGGCGACCTCGCCCTTATCCAGGGCCTCTACGCGCTCTGCCCTTACATCGCCGGGCAGTGGCCACAGGCGCAGTATCCCTCGTCCACCGAGAACAACGGCATCCTCCTGGACCTGCACAACAACCACCCGGTGATCTCGTACGGGATCGAGGCCTGGGAGGCGCAGGACCCGCTGGCGTGGCCCGGGCTCGCCAGCGACGAAGAGCTGAAGGGCCTCCCGCCGACGGTGATCAGCGTCAACGAGTGCGATCCGCTGCGCGACGAGGGTATCGCCTTCTACCGCCGGCTGCTGGCGGCCGGGGTGCCGGCCCGCGGCCGCATGATGCTGGGCACCATCCACGCCACCGAGCTGATGGCGATCACCTGTCCGGACGTCAGCCGCGACACCGCCAGCGACATTGCGCGCTTCGCCAAGGGTTAGCTTGCCTTAGCGCCGGCCGAACAGGCGCTCTATGTCGGCCAGCTTCAGCTCCACGTAAGTCGGGCGGCCGTGGTTGCACTGGCCGGAGTGGGGCGTGGCTTCCATCTGGCGCAGCAGCGCGTTCATCTCCGGCGCGGTGAGCCGGCGCCCGGCGCGCACCGAGCCGTGGCAGGCCATGGTGCCAGCCACGTGCTCCAGCCGCTCTTTCAGCGCCAGCGCTGCACCGTTCTCGGCCAAGTCGTCGGCGATGTCGCGCACCAAACCGGGCACATCCGCATCGCCCAGCGCCGCCGGCGTCTCGCGCACCAGCACCGCGCCCGGACCGAACGCCTCCAGCATCAGCCCCAGTTCGGCCAGTTCGCCGGCCCGCGCCGTCACCCGCTCGGCCTCGACCGGGTCCAGTTCCACCACTTGCGGCATCAGCAGCGCCTGGCGCGGCACGGCGCCGGCGGCCATGCCTTCCTTCATCCGCTCGTAGACCAGCCGCTCGTGTGCGGCGTGCTGGTCGACGATCACCACCCCGTCGCGGGTCTGAGCGACGATGTAGGTCTCGTGCAGCTGCGCGCGCGCCGCGCCCAGCGGAAAGTCGATGGGATCGAAGGGGCCGCTGGGGGCGGCGACGCCGCCGTACGCCGTCTCCGGTTGCTCGAAGCGTGCTGAAAGCTCCGCCACGCCCGCCAGCAGCCCCGGCGTCGGTTCACGCGGCGCCCAACCGCCGGCCTGCCAGGCCGAGAACCCGGCGGCCGTGGGGCTCGGCTGGTAGCCGGGTTGATAGCCGGGACGGAACCCTGCGAGAGCATCGCTCGCCACCGTGGTCGAAGCCCGGTGCCCAGCGCCGGCCAGCGCATGCCGCAATGCGCCGACGATCAGGCCGCGCACCAGCGCCGGGTCGCGGAAGCGCACCTCGGCCTTGGCCGGGTGCACGTTGACGTCCACCTGGGTCGGGTCGAGCTCCAGGTAGAGCGCCGCCACCGGGTGGCGGTCGCGGGCCAGGAAGTCGGCGTAAGCGGCGCGCAGCGCGCCTTGCAGCAGCCGGTCACGGACCGGCCGGCCGTTGACGAACAGGTACTGGTGCTGGCCGTTGCCGCGGTTGAAGGTCGGGATGCCGGCGTGGCCGACCAGGCGCACCCCGTCGCGGGTCTGGTCGATGGCGATGGCGTTGTCGGCGAAGTCGCGCCCGAGGATCGCCGCCAGCCGCGCCAGCCGGCCGGCTTCCCCCGGCGCTTCCGCCGGCAGCCGCAGCACCTTGCGGCCATCGAGGTCGAGCGCGAAGGCGACCTCGGCGTGCGCCATGGCCTGGCGCTTCACCTCTTCGGCGATCGCCATCGCCTCGGCCCGCTCCGACTTCATGAACTTCAGCCGCGCCGGCGTGGCGTAAAAGAGGTCGCGCACCTCGACCCGCGCGCCGTGGCCGCCAGCGAAGGCCGACGGCGCCACCGCGCCCACCGCGCCAGCCTCCACCAGGATCGCGTGCGCCCCGTCGCCTGCTTTGCGCGCCGCAATGGAAAGCCGCGCCACCGAGCCGATCGACGGTAGCGCCTCGCCGCGGAAGCCGAGCGTGGCGATGCGCAGCAGGTCGAATTCGCCGTCGTCGCCGGCCGAGAGCTTGGAGGTGGCGTGCCGCTCCACCGCCAACGGCAACTCTTCGGCCGCGAGACCGACGCCATCGTCAGCCACCAGGATGCGGGTGAGGCCGCCGCCGTCGGCCTGGACTTCCACCAGCGCGGCGCCGGCGTCGACGGCGTTCTCCACCAGCTCCTTGACCGCACTCGCCGGCCGCTCGACCACCTCGCCGGCGGCGATGCGGCTAACGAGTTCCGGCGGCAGGCGGCGGATGGGCATGACGCACTATAGGCCGATTCCGCCCAGCGCGACGGGCTCGGCGGGCTAGGCCTCGGACGGGTCGGCGTCGCTGATTGTGAACAGTCGCCGGTCGTCGGACCACACCTCCACTGCATGGTGGTGCGTCTCGTTCAGTAGTCGCCTGGCGAGAAAACGCGCCCGATCCGCGTTCAAGGTTTGAACGAACATGACGGTGCGAACCGTACTTCGGTCGTCGGTGACGAAGAACTGGAAGTCTTGCACATGCGGTCCCCCGACCTTCAGGCGGGAGCGCAATTGACCTGTCTCTCTGCCGTCGGCGCCCATGCGGTTTCTGCCGACGATGCGGAAACGACGCGCGCCGAGCAGAAGGAAGTCAAGTTGAGGTTGAGGACCTGCTCGCCGATGCCGCAGACGTGAAACCAGACATGGCTTGGCGCTCCAACGGAGGGAGCGTTGGAGCGCCAAGCTTGCCCCCCTTGTCGGCCCCCCGGCAAGGGTCTCGGGCCGGGCCAGATCCCCTAGTTGGGATCGGCCCGAAGCGTGCGGTGCGACGCCAGCTGCACGTAAGCGGCGCCGGCCTGCGCCGGACGCGGCGACAGCGCCGCGACGGCGGTGCGCGCCGCCGAGCGGGCCGCGCCGTCGACGCAGGAGCCGGTGTCCATAACGGCGTGCTGGCCCATGCAGAACATGTCCTCGTACTGCGGCCCGGCCACGGCCATGCACTGGTAGAGGTTGAGCTTGGCCATGCGGAAGCACTCGGCGCTGTCGGCTTCGGTGAGCAGCGGCGAGAGCCGGTCGCGGTCGGCGCCGTGGGCGTGGCCCAGCACTGCCTCGGCCGCCAGCGCCAGAGCGCGGGCCTCGATCTGGCTGTAGCCGGCGCTGGCGTCGTCGCCGACGCGCTGACCTTCAGCGCCGATCTTCTCCATCATTGCCTGGGTGTCGTCGGCGCCCGGATCGGCCGCCTGGCGCGACCAGACCTTGACGTCGGCCAGACGCACCTGAGCGTCCGCGACCATCACTTTCGACCAGGCCTGATGCTGCACGCTGTAGGCCGCCTGCTTGATCTGCGCGCCTGTGGAGATCAGCGGCTGGGCCACGGCCCTCAGCGCCACCTCTATCCGGCGCGCGGCGCCGTCGGCGCCGTCGACGCGGGTGGCCGCATAGGGATCTTCAACCAGCCGCTCAGCGAAGGCGTCGCGGTCCTGGCCACGCCCGGCGGCCTGGTCGACCCCTTCGACGAAGCGGTCGTCCTGCAGCGCCGCGATGGCGCCGTAGGCGATCATGCCTTCTTCGATCTGCGTCGGCTCGTACGACGCGGCGACCTTCAGACCGTGCGCCACCTCGTCGCCACTGGTGAAGCCGCTGTCGATGGTCGACGCGCTCTTCACGTAGTCGGCGAACGCCGTCGCCGCGCTGATGATCTGTTGCGGCATGACGAAGGTTCCGTCGCCCAAATCGTCGGCCGCCGCCGCGCCGCCGACAATGCAGGCGCTTGCCAGCGCCCAGCTCATGACCTTGCTGATTTTCATAACTCGCCCACCCCTGAGTGACGCCCCGAAGCGCGAGGTGGATGAAGCCATGCAAGCCCTTAAGCGCTGTATAACACTCCTCGTGAATCCGGCTTAACCATCAAGATTTCGAAAGGATGTTTACCCGGCCATTAAGCATCGGCGAAGATTGACACACTCAAGCAAAGGCCCAAGCTTGGCCTTGACTATCGAGGTGTTGAGCCCGCTTTACGCCGCGCGAATCGGTCCCTGGTGGGACTTTGCGTCAGGCCGCAATCCTGCCTTCTTCTCGCAAACGTTGTTCGGTGTCGCGAATGTAGCGGCGGGTAATCGGGACCGCGTCGATCCGTTTGGCCAACTGTAGCTGGAACACCATGTGGCCGGAGCGGCGGAAGCCCACCTCGCTAGCGGCGAGGTAGAACTCCCACATGCGACAAAATCGCTCGCCGTGCTCGGCGGCGACGTCCGGCCGGGCCGCGGCGAAGCGCGAACGCCACGCCCGCAGCGTCTCGGCATAGTGCAAGCGCAGGATCTCGACGTCGGTGACGATGAGGCCCGACCGCTCCACCGCCGCCAGCGCTTCGCTTAGGGCCGGGATGTAGCCGCCCGGAAAGATGTACTTGGCGATCCACGGCTGGGTTACCCCAGGCCCGTCCGACCGGCCGATCGCATGGATCAAAGCCACGCCATCATCGGCCAGCAGCCGGCGAACCTGCGCGAAATAGCTGTCGTAATTCGGCCGGCCGACGTGTTCGAACATGCCCACCGAGACCACCCGGTCATAGGGTCCGGCGACATCCCGGTAGTCGGTGAGCGAGAAGCGCACCCGGTCGGTCAGGCCCTCGGCCTCGCCCCGCGCCTCGGCCACCGCCAGCTGGGCCGGCGAAAGCGTCACCCCGTCGACCTGCGCGCCAGCGCCAGCCGCCAGTTTCAAGGCGAGGCCGCCCCAGCCGCAGCCGATGTCCAGCACCCGATGGCCCGGCGACAGCAGCAGTTTGGCGGCGATGTGGCGCTCCTTGCCCACCTGCGCGGCTTCCAGGCTCTCGTCCGGCCGCTCGAAGTAGGCGCAGGAATATTGCAGATCGGCGTCGAGGAAGCGGCGATAGACGTCGAACGGCAGGTCGTAGTGGCGCCGCGCATTGCGGCTGGCGGCGCGGCGGGCGTTGCGGGTCTGGACCATGTCGTGGCGCCAGCGAGCGAAGGCGCTGGGCTGGATGCGCGGCCGCGTCTCGGCGTTGCGGCCCGCCAGGTCGAGCAGTTCGTAAGGTCCGCCGAGGTCGAAGCGCAGCGCCCCGGCCATGTAGGCCTCGCCTACCGCCAACTCGGGGTCGAGGGCGATCCGCGCGGCCCAGAGCCGGCTTTCGAGCGTCACGGCCACGCTCGGCGGCGAGCCGTCGCCAACCTCGATCGTCCGCCCGCCAGGCAGAGTCACGCGCATCGCGCCGACGTGAACCCACCGCCTTATAATGGTCTCCAGAGACATGTTGCATGAACCGGGCGGGGGGCGAGGAGTTCCCGCGCACCCCACACATGGGGGCTCGCGCCTTGACTCTCCGCAGCGCCGCCCCTAACTGCCGCCTCGTGTTAGCACTCGGACCGGGTGACTGCTAACAGACATCCGGCCGCGGGCATCGCGTGACATCCAACCGTAGCACTACGGAGACATCCAAATGGCGTTTCGTCCGCTTGGCGACCGCGTCCTCGTCCGTCGAGTCGAGGAAGAAGAGAAGACCAAGGGCGGGATCATCATCCCCGACTCTGCGAAGGAAAAGCCGCAGGAAGGCGAAGTCCTGGCCGTCGGCCCGGGCGGCCGCGACGACAGCGGCAAGCTGCTGCCGCTCGACGTGAAGATCGGCGACCGCATCCTGTTCGGCAAATGGTCCGGCACCGAGGTGAAGCTCGATGGCGAAGACCTGCTGATCATGAAGGAAAGCGACATTCTCGGCGTCCTCGACGGCGCCGGCGCGAAGGCCAAAGCGGCCTAAGCGAACCCGCTTCCCAATTCCCACTCACCCCTAAGACGAGAAAGCGGAGCCAATGGCTGCCAAAGACGTCTATTTCGCCTCTGACGCGCGCGATCGCATGCTGCGCGGCGTCAACATCCTCGCCAACGCCGTGAAGGTGACCTTGGGCCCCAAGGGCCGCAACGTGGTCATTGAGAAGTCGTTCGGCGCGCCCCGCTCGACCAAGGACGGCGTCACCGTCGCCAAGGAAATCGAGCTCACCGACCGCTTCGAGAACCTCGGCGCCCAGCTGATCCGCGAAGTGGCCTCCAAGACCAATGACGCGGCCGGCGACGGCACCACCACCGCCACGGTGCTGGCTCAGGCGATCGTCACCGAGGGCCTGAAGTCGGTAGCCGCCGGCATGAACCCGATGGACCTGAAGCGCGGCGTCGAGAAGGCCGTGGCCAAGGTCGTCGCCGAGATCAAGGCGACCTCGAAGAAGGTCACCACCAACCAGGAAATCGCCCAGGTCGGTTCGATCTCCGCCAACGGCGACAACGAGATCGGCGACATGATCGCCAAGGCCATGGAAAAGGTCGGCAACGAGGGCGTGATCACGGTGGAAGAGGCCAAGAGCCTAGAGACCGAGCTCGACGTCGTCGAAGGCATGCAGTTCGACCGCGGCTACCTGTCGCCCTACTTCATCACCAACGCCGACAAGATGGAGGCCGTCCTCGAAGAGCCGATGATCCTGCTCTTCGAAAAGAAGCTCTCCTCGCTGCAGCCCCTGCTCCCGGTCCTCGAAGCGGTGGTGCAGTCCAGCCGTCCCCTGCTGATCGTGGCCGAGGACATCGAGGGCGAGGCGCTGGCCACCCTGGTGGTCAACAAGCTGCGCGGTACCCTGCGCATCGCCGCGGTCAAGGCCCCCGGGTTCGGCGATCGGCGCAAAGAGAACCTGCAGGACATGGCGATCCTGAGCGGCGGCGAGGTGATCGTCGAGGAGCTCGGCGGCAAGCTCGAGAACGTCCAGCTCAATCAACTCGGCAAATGCCGCCGCGTCCTTATTGACAAGGACAACACCACGATCGTCGGCGGCAGCGGCAAGAAATCCGAGATCAACGGACGCATCGAGCAGATTCGCCGGCAGATTACCGAAACGACCTCCGACTACGATCGCGAGAAGCTGCAGGAGCGGCTGGCCAAGCTGACCGGCGGCGTCGCGGTGGTTCGCGTCGGCGCCGCCACCGAAGTCGAGCTCAAGGAAAAGAAGATGCGCGTTGACGATGCCGTCAATGCGCTGCGGTCCGCGGTCGGCGAAGGTATCGTGGCGGGCGGCGGCGTCGCGCTGGTCCGCGCCATCGCGGCGGTCAAGGCGCTTAGGCTC
>DASXZG010000056.1:0-11463 GCA_036502045.1 Caulobacteraceae bacterium
TTGCTGCAGGTGATAGGCCGAGCCGACGCCGGAGATGCCGGCCCCCACGATCAGCACGTCGAAGTGCTCGGTTTCGCTCAAAGCTCGCCTCCGTCGCAGGATAACTTATCGCCGATAACAAATCCCGGCGGCTGCGCCAAGCCGCCCGGCAAAGGCGAACCCCCGCAGCGGTTTGCCGCGGGGGTTCATGGTGGAGCTAAGCGGAGTCGAACCGCTGACCTCTTGAATGCCATTCAAGCGCTCTACCAGCTGAGCTATAGCCCCGAGGTCGTTCGGGCCCGCCTTCCGGCGAGGGCGCGGAACCTAGTGAAAGCGCTGGCGGCGATCAAGGGGACAGTCTGACGCGATTTTCGTCTTTGCATACCCACGGTCGCTTGGCGCCGCCGCCGGTTTGCGCCTCAATGGGCTCAGCGCTACGGCGCAGGTTCAATCAGGGACTCTCACCGATGCGACCCAAACGTTTCTCAGGCTTGATCGCCGCGGCCATGGCCGGCGCGGCGCTCTGCGCGGCCGCGGTTCCGGCCCAGGCTCGCGATCTGCCAGTCGGCGGCCTCACTGTCGCCGAGGTGCAGAGCTGGCTGCAGACCGCCGGCTACGCGGCGAAAGTGGAAACCAACTCCGACGGCACCCAGGACATCGCCAGCTCGTCCGACGGCGCCAATTTCCACGTGTTCTTCTACGACTGCAAAAACAAGCGCTGCGCCTCGATGCAGTTCTCGGCCGGCTTCGACACCAAGGGGGCGTTCAACGCCACCAAGATGAACCAGTGGGATGTCGATAAGCGCTGGACCCGCGCCTACGCCGACAAGGTCAACGATCCCTGGCTCGAATACGACGTCGACCTGGCGCCCGGCGGCACCTTCGAGGGCCTCGACGACCAGTTCGGCATCTGGCGCCAGTCCCTGGGGGAATTCCGCAAGTACATCGGCTGGTAGTCGTCCCCCGCGGCGCGGGGGAGGCGGCAGCCCGGCCGGAGGGGGCAAACCGGTGGCCGTCACCGATAGCCTCTCCTGCCGCGCCGCCATCGAGGGCCGCTTCGGCAAGGGCGACGCGGTGCTGGTGCGCGACGCGGCTGGCCGGGAGATCGCCCGAGCCTCAGCCGCTACGACGCCGCCGACGCCGCGCGCATCGTCGGCCTGCGCTCCGACGCCATCGAGCCGGCGCTCGGATACTGATGCGAGGCGATGGCGCATCGCCGGCCGCGGCCTGGGTGAGATCGACGCTGAGCGCCGTGCATGCTTGCTGGTCGACGACTCGCCCCTGAACGCGCGCCTCAGCAGCCCGCGTCGGCCACTTCCATCGCTTCGCGCTCGTCGATCGAGAGTTTGGGCCAGTAGTTGAGTTCGACGTTCACGCCGTTGGGGTCGCGGATGTTGATCTGGCGGATCGGGGTGTCGTCGATGTCGACCACGTTGTAGCGCACGCCCAGCGTCTCCAGGCGGCCGATAGCGGCGTCGAAATCGTCGATGCTGAGCGCGAAGTGGTCGAGCGCCGCCTCGCGGGACGGGGCTTTGGCCTGGCCGAGTTCCACCAGGTGCACGATGGCGGTCTCGCCGCAGTAGAGCCAGGCGCCGCCGAAGGGGAAGTTCGGTCGCCAGCCGAGGTTGAGGTCGAGCACGTCGCGATAGAAGGCGATGGTGTCGGCCAACTTGTCAGTGCCGACGTTGATGTGGTTGAGGCCGCTGACGATCATCGGGCAGGCGCTCCGGGAGGCCGGCTTGGAGATTAGCCCCTCGCCGCGTGCAAACGCGACTCAAAGCGGCGCGATCATAGTTCCCCTCCCCCTTGCGGGGCGGGGTTAGGGGTGGGGGTGCGGGCTCAGCGCTTCCGGCTCGCGTCGACAATCACTTGGCATCGAGCTGCCACCCCCACCCCCGACCCCGCCCCGCAAGGGGGCGGGGAGGACTGAGACGACAGCGCCCCTGAGCGCAGCCCCGACAGAGGTTTCACTTTTCACCTCAGCCCCTCTAGTAAGGCTCAAACTGAGCATAAGGATGGTCCGGCATGTGGTTCGCCGGGCCCGCGCGCCGGATGCCGGCCGCGGGACGCCCGCAAGCGTTGCGGCTGGGGTTCGATCTGAAGCCGGGCATGCGCGTCGGCCTGTTCGGCGGCTCGTTCAACCCGGCGCACGACGGCCATGCGCACGTGGCCGAGACAGCGCGGGTGCGCCTGGGCCTCGACAAGGTGATCTGGCTGGTCTCGCCGCAGAATCCGCTGAAGCCCGGTCACGAGACCGAGGCGCTGACCCGTCGGCTGTGGGGCGCGGCGCGCTTCGCCAAAGGCCCGTCGATGATCGTCTCCGACGCCGAGAGCCGCATCGGCTCGGTCTACACCATCGATACGCTGCGGGTGCTGAAGGCGCGTTTTCCGGGCGTCTGCTTCGTCTGGATCATGGGCGCAGACAGCCTGGCCAGCTTCCACCGCTGGCGCGGCTGGACCCAGATCATGCGCGAGACGCCGATGGCGGTGGTGTCGCGGCCGCACGAGGCGCTGCGGAGCCGCTTCTCGCCGGCGGCGCGGCGTTTCGCCTTCGCCCGGCTGCCGTCGCGCGCCGCCAGCGCCCTGCCTTGCCGCCAGCCGCCCGCCTGGGTCTACCTCTCGGCGCCGCTCAACTTCACATCTTCGACAGCGCTGAGACGGGCGCAGGCGCCGGGGTCCCAAAATCGGCCCTGACCGAACGGCGCCCGTTGTGCTAGGCTTGGTGCGGGAGAGTCTTAAACGGGAGCTTCCCCTGAACCGTGACCTTGCGCTCGGCGCGCAAGAGGCGTCGCCCGCCGACGCCTCCGAGGACCGACAGAGCGTCATGGCGCTCGAGCGGCTTCTACTTGATCGACTGGACGACGAGAAAGCCCAGGACATCGTCTTCATCGACCTGAAGGACAAGAGTTCCGTGGCCGACGGCATGATCGTCGCCTCCGGCCGCTCGCACCGTCACGTCGGCGCCATGGCCGATCACCTGCTGCGGGCGTTGAAAGACGCTGGCCACGGCAAAGCGCGCGTTGAAGGCCTGCCGCATTGCGACTGGGTGCTGATCGACGCCGGTGACGTCATCGTCCACCTGTTCCGGCCGGAAGTGCGCGCCTTCTACAACATCGAGAAGATCTGGTCGGTGGAGCCGCCGCGCCGCGCGGTGAACTGACCGCCCAGCAACTGGGCTTTGCGATTTGCGCATTCAGCTGATCTGCGTCGGCCGGCTTGGGCGCTCGCCTGAGGCGCTGCTGGCGCTGGACTACGCGCAGAGGGCGAGCGCCACCGGCCGGGCGCTGAGTCTCGGCCCGGTCGAAATCGTCGAGGTCGAAGCCCGCAAGCCGGGCAAGGCCGCCGAAGCCGAAACCATCCTCGCCAAGGCTGATGCTGCGTACCTGATCGCCTGCGACGAACGTGGACGGACGATGGCCTCACGCGATTTCGCCGCGCGACTTGCGGCGCTGCGCGACGACGGCGTGCGCGAGCTGGCGCTGGTCATCGGCGGCGCCGACGGCCTGGATGCGGCGCTGGTGGAGGGCGCCCGCGAGCGGCTGGCGTTCGGGCCGCAGACCTGGCCGCATGCGCTGGCCAGGACCATGCTGGCCGAGCAGGTCTACCGTGCGACAACCATCCTCGCTGGCGGCCCCTATCATCGCGACTGAGATTCGCTGAGACTTGCCGGCGCCGTGCGCGCCGCTCTCCCTCTCCTCCTCGCTCTCGCCGCCCTGCCCGCCGCCGCCCAGGATCTGGACGCGCAACGCCAGGCGCTGGCGCAGCTGACCGCGAAGGAAGACGCGCTCACGGGCCAGATCGGCGCCACGCGGGCGACGCTGGCGCACCTCTTGACCGCGCTGGAGCTGTTCCGCCGCGACCCGCCGCCGCCGCTGCTGATCAGCGCCGCCGACGCCCGCGACGCGGTGCGCGCCGCCATCCTGGCCAAGGCGCTGACGCCGGAGCTGCAGGCCCGCGTGCGGGTGCTGGACGCCCAGGCCCAGGCGCTGGCGCAGGTGCGCCGACGCACCGCCGCGGCCAGCGGGGCGCTGTTCGAGAGCGAGAGCAATCTCGACGACCGCCAGGGGCGCCTCGACGCCATCTCCAGCGACGCGGCGCTGCTGGCCCCGCCCTCGGCGCGCCAGGCGATGGCGGCTGCGCAGGCGACACCGCCGCCCGTCAGCTTCATCGCGCCAACCACCGGCGCCGTCGCCGTGCGCTACGGCGGCCGGCTGGCCAGCGGCCTCACCGCCGACGGGATCGCTTATCGCCCGGCCGCCAGCGCGGCGGTGCGCGCGCCCGCCGCCGGGGTGGTCGCTTATGCCGGACCGGTGAACGGCTGGGGCCAGGTGGTCATCTTGCGCGCGGGTGGTGGATGCCACATGGTGCTCTCCGGACTGGGCAAGGTGACGGTGGCCGAGGGTCAATCGGTCGCGGCCGCCGCGCCAATCGGATACATGCCGGCCAGTGGACAATCCCCGCCAGAACTCTATTTCGAGGTTCGTCTGGCAAAGGGTCCCATCGACCCGGCGCGTATGATGAGTGACGGGCGGGCAGAACATTAACGCGGCGGGGCCCAAGCTCCCCCTCGCGAAGGAGTGACGAGGCCCGATGCGCAAATACCTGTTGATCGCCACGACCGCGTTTGCGCTGGGCGCCGGCAGCATGGCCTACATCGGCCAAGCCGCCCGGGCGACCGCCTCCCCTGGCGCCACAAGCCGGGCCGACACCTACCACATGCTGGAGTTGTTCGGGGACGTGCTGGACCAGGTGGACCGGCAGTACGTGGCGCCGGTGGACGACAAGAAGCTGATCCAGTCGGCGCTGTCGGGCATGGTGACGTCTCTCGACCCGCACTCCGACTATCTGCCGCCTGACGCCTACAACGACCTGCAGGACCAGACCCGCGGCGAATACGGCGGCCTCGGCCTGGAGATCCAGAGCGACCAGGGCGCGGTGAAGGTGATCTCGCCCATCGACGGCACGCCGGCGGCGCGCGCCGGCATCAAGCCGGGCGACTACATCCTGGCGGTCGACGGCCAGAACATCATGGGCGAGACCGTGTCCGACGCGGTCAAGCAGATGCGCGGCAAGCCGGGCGAGATGGTGACGCTGACCATCGGCCGCGAGAAGGTCGACCCCTTCGACGTCAAGCTGGTGCGCGAAGTCATCCAGCCGAAGTCGGTCGTCTACCACCTCGAAGGCGACTACGGGTACCTGCGCCTCTCCAGCTTCAACGAGAAGGCCACCGACGAGACCCTGGCGGCGATCAACGACATGAAAACCAAGGACCCGCATCTGAAGGGCCTGGTGTTCGACCTGCGCAACAACCCCGGCGGCCTGCTCGACCAGGCGGTGGGCGTCGCCAGCCTGTTCCTTGACGGCGGCGAAGTGGTCTCGCAGCGCGGCCGCGATCCGCACGACATCGAAGTCTATGACGCCAAGGGTCACGACGTGCTGGCCGGCCTGCCGATCGTGGTGCTGATCAACTCCGGCACCGCCTCCGCCTCGGAGATCGTGTCCGGCGCGCTGCAGGACCGCCACCGCGCCTCGATCGTCGGCGTCACCAGCTTCGGCAAGGGTTCGGTGCAGACGGTGATCCCGCTGCGCGGCGGCCTCGACGGGGCGCTGAAGCTCACCACGGCGCGCTACTACACGCCCTCCGGCCGCTCGATCCAGAAGACCGGCATCCAGCCGGACCTGGAAGTGGCCGAGACCCGCGAAGAGGCGCAGCAGATCGCCGACGAGGCGTTCCAGTACACCGAAGCCAGCTTCCGCAATGCGTTGGACGCCGACGAAGGCAAGGCGCGGGTGGGCCCGCACGAGCCCGCCGAAACGCCGCCGACCGACTTCGACGAGAAGAAGGGCGACTTCCAGCTGACCCGCGCCCTCGACGTGCTGAAGTACGGCTCGGTGGCGGCGACGCCGAAGCTGGCCAAGCCCACCGCGACGCTGGCGCAGATCAGCGCCCGGGTCGGCGCGCACCCGGCCGGCGAGGCCCCGGCCGCCAAGCCCTGACCGGGCCTTGGGCGGGCGGCTTGTCGCAGCCGGCTTTTCGGCTTCGTTAACCATCTGCGGCGAGGCTGGGGTGCAATGCCCCCGGTTCGCCCCGCCACGTTCGCCAAGCCCCGTCCGCAGCTCGCGCTCGCGAGCGGTCCTGGCGCGCCGAAATCCCCGCTGGGCCTGCTGGGCAACCCAGCGGTCAGCGCCGCGACCGCCGCCGCCTTTTTCCTCGCCTGCGCCGCCGCTTTGGTCTCGCTCACTGGGGATCCGCACGCCGGCGCGCCCATCGTGCGCCTGTCGCTGGCCAAGATCACCGCCACCGAAGCGCCGCCCGGATGGAAGGAAGCGCTGCCCGCCGAACGCACCGGCGACGCGCCTTACGATTCGGGCACGGTCGAGCTCTCCACAACCGCGCCCATCGAGACCGACGACGCCGACATTGGCGGCTCGGCCATCATCACCCTGACCTCCGACGATGCCCACCTCGACGGGGCGCAAGCCGGGGCCGGGCTGCTGGCGGCGCCGCTCGCCGGCCTCTTCCAGCAAGGCCCCAACGGGCCGCTGCCGGTCATCGGCGCTGACGGACGTACTTCGGCCCAGGCCTACGCCCGGCCGGCCAGCGCCAGCGGCAAGCCGGAAGTGGCGCTGATCATTGGCGGGCTTGGCCTCAACGCCGCCGCGACGCGGCAGGCGATCGCAACCCTGCCGCCGGAAGTGACGCTGTCGTTCGTGCCTTACGCGGACGGCCTGCAAGGCTGGATCGACATGGCCAGAGCGGCCGGCCACGAAGTGCTGCTCGAGACCCCGATGGAGCCGAAGGACTATCCCGACAACGACCCCGGCCCCTACACGCTGATGGCCGACGGCGGGGCGCAGGACAACGGCCAGCGCCTCGACTGGCTGCTCTCCAGAGCCACCGGCTACTTTGGCGTCACCAACTACCTCGGCTCCAAGTTCCTCGCCTCGCCCGCCGCCGTGGGCGTGTTCGAAAACGAGCTGCGCGCACGCGGCCTCGCCTTTGTCGACGACGGCGCGGCCTCCAGCGTCGGCGGCGGCCTGCCGCGGGCGAGCGCCGACCGCATCGTCGACGACCAGCTCGACGGCCCCGCCATCGAGGCGCAGCTGTCGGCGCTGGAGACCCAGGCGCAGCGCTCGGGCAAGGCCCTGGGCGCCGGCTTTGCTTATCCGGTCACGCTCGGCGAGGTCGCTCACTGGGCCTCCGGACTGTCACAGCGCGGCCTGCAACTGGCGCCGGCGTCGGCGCTGATGACGCGGCGGTAGGGCGCTGCGGCAATGGCCCCTCTGGCGCATTGGCGTGAGCCGTCCCAGATGAAGCCGATGGACCTGAGCCAGCTGCGTCCCAACGTCGGCATCGTGCTGATCGCGCCCACCGGCAAGGTGTGGCTGGGCCGCCGCGCCAAGACCCCGCCGCCGCTGAACTGGCAGTTCCCGCAAGGCGGCATCGACGCCGGCGAAGATTGCCTCGCGGCGGCGCTGCGCGAACTGCGCGAAGAGACCGGCGTCACCTCGGTGACGCTGCTGGCGCGCACCCGCGACTGGATCGGCTACGAGTTCCCGCCCGAGCACGCAGGCTCGAAGATCGGCAAGGGCTGGCGCGGGCAGAAGCAGCTGTGGTTCGCCTTTGGCTTTGGCGGCGAGGACAGCGAGGTGGACCTCGCCGGCCACGAGGACGAGATCGAGTTCGACGCCTGGCGCTGGGCCGAGCTGGAAGACGCGCTGAACCAGATCGTCGACTTCAAGCGCGACACCTATCGGCAGGTTATCGAGGCGTTCCGCCCAGTGGTCGACAAGGTGCGCGCCGACGCGCAATAGCGCTTGCCGCAGTGCGGCGCCGCCCCGATGGTGGCCCGCGTGAGCACGACTTCGACAATGGCGCCGGTGATCATGGCGCACGGCGGCTTCTGCGGCGGCTGGGTGTTCGACGCCTTCGCCGGACCGTTCCGCGACGCCGGTCACGCGGTGCTCGCGCCTGACCTGCCGGGCCATGGCGCCGGCGAGCCGGTGGCCGGGCTGTCGATGGCCGACTACGCCGACCACATCGCCCGCGGCGCGGCGCGGATGACCCAGCCGCCGGTGCTGATCGGCCACTCGCTGGGCGGTCTGGTGGCGCTGCTGGCCGCGGCCAAGGTCCGCACCGCCGGCGTGATCCTGCTGGCGCCGTCCGCGCCCTGGGGGGTGACCGCTTCGACCATGGAAGAAGCCGTTTCCGCCGTCAGTCTCTATGCGCTGGGGCCATACTGGGCGCAGGCGGTCGAGCCCGACTACACCACCTTCGGCCACTTCGGTGTCGACCGGCTGCCCCGGTCGGAGCGCCTGGCGCTGTTCGAGCGGCTGCGCCCCGAGAGCGGCCGCGCCCTCTTCGAGACCCTCAACTGGTGGCTCGACCCGCTGATGACCACGATGGTCCACCCGACGCGCATCGCCGCGCCGATCCTGGCGCTGGCCGGCGAGCGCGACGTCATCCACACGCCCGCCACCGTGGGCGAAACGGCGCGGCGGCTGGGCGCGACGATGGAAGTGGCGCCCGGCATGAGCCACTGGCTGCCCGGCGAGCCCGGCTGGGAAGCGGTGGCGGAACGCTGCCTCCGCTGGATCGCCGAACAGGGCGTCGCGATGGCGGCGGAGTAAGCGGTCTCCTCACCCGCCCACAGAGGCGGGGGAGGTGGATTTGCGCGCGAAGCGGGCAAAGACGGAGGGGGCGCTTAGCGCCGCCTGCGCCGGACGCCCCCTCCGTCCGCTGCGCGGCCACCTCCCCCGCCTCTTCGGGCGGGGGAGGAGAAGGTCAGCTCGGGTCTTTTTGCACCGCGTAGAACATCTGCGAGGTGTCGGATGAGCCGCGCATCGGCGAGCCGTCGGGCTTGCGCAGGGTGGTGAAGGTGAGGCTCTGGGTCTTGCCGTCCTTGTCCAGAGTCCAGGCGCGGATGGTGTACTCGGTGCCCGCCTCGACATGCTTGTCGTTGCGATAGAGGCTCCAGCCGTTCTCGATGCCGAGGTAGTCGTTGAGCGCGATGATGATCGGCTTGCCGGGCGAATCCGGGATCGCCGGGTGGGTGATGTCCACATGGCACTGGGTCGGGTTCGGGGTCGGGTCCTCGATCACCAGCGTGTAGTCGTGCTGGCGCATCTGCCAGTTGCCGTCGCCGTTCTTCCTGTACCCAGCGGCCTTGGTCAGCGCGGCGACGTCGCCGCCGTTGGCGGCCGGGATGCACACCGACTGCAGCACCGACATCACCGCAATCGCGGTCGGATCGGTGGGCGGCGCCGGCGGGGGCGGCGGTGCGGCCTCGGTCTGGTCGGCCGGGGCCGCGGCGTTGGTGTCGGGGCTAGCCGCCGGAGGGGCGGCTGGCGGGGCAGGCGGCGCTGTCGCCGCGGGCGCGGCTGCGGGAGCAGCTGGCGCCGCGGGGGCCGCCGCTGGCGCGGCCGGCGCGGCGGCGGGAGAAGCTGGCGCGGGGGTCGGCGATTGCGCGAAGGCGTTGGCGCCTGCGGCCAGGGCCAGCAGGCTAACGAGCGCGAGACGCATGGGCGGTTTCCTCAGGTGTCACTCAGACTTTCTGAGAAACCTTCTAGCGACGCCTGATACGAAAATCCAAGCGGCTAAATCACTTCCTCGGCGTGCTCGGCCAGGATGGTGAGGCCTTCCGGGGTCACGTCGGCGAAACCGCCGCGCACGTCGAACACCAGGGTGTCGTCGTCGTTGTAGACCTTGACGCGGCCTTCCTTGAGCGTGGTCATGAACGGCGCGTGGCCGAAGAGCACGCCGAAGTCGCCCTCCGACCCCGGCGCGTCGACCTGGTCGACCTCGCCCGAGAACAGCTCGCGCTCCGGCGAGACCAGCGAGAAATGCAGCTTGGCGGCCATCCTTACGCTTCCGCCGCCATCTTCTCGGCCTTGGCGACCGCGTCCTCGATGCCGCCCACCAGGCGGAAGGCGCTCTCCGGCAGGTGATCGTACTCGCCGTCGCAGACTGCCTTGAACGAGCGGATCGTGTCCTCCAGCGACACGAAGATGCCCGGCATGTTGTTGAACGCCACCGCCACGTGCAGCGGCTGCGAGAGGAACTGGGTGATGCGCCGCGCGCGGGCGACGATCAGCTTGTCGTCTTCGCTGAGCTCGTCCATGCCGAGGATGGCGATGATGTCCTTCAGCGACTTGTACTGCTGCAGAATCTCCTGCACGCGCCGCGCCGTCCGGTAGTGCTCCTCGCCGACCACCAGCGGATCGAGGATCCGCGAGGTCGATTCCAGCGGGTCGACGGCCGGGAAGATGCCGAGCGCGGCGATGTCGCGGTTCAGCACCGTGGTGGCGTCGAGGTGGGCCATGGCGGTGGCCGGCGCCGGGTCGGTGAAGTCGTCGGCCGGCACGAAGATCGCCTGCACCGAGGTGATCGAGCCCTTGTTGGTCGAGGTGATGCGCTCCTGCAGCGCGCCCATGTCGGTGGCGAGGGTCGGCTGGTAGCCCACCGCCGAGGGGATGCGGCCCAGCAGCGCCGACATCTCGGAGCCCGCCTGCGTGAAGCGGAAGATGTTGTCGATGAAGAGCAGCACGTCCTTGCCCTCTTCGTCGCGGAAGTACTCTGCCTGCGCGAGGCCGGTCAGCGCGACGCGGGCGCGAGCGCCCGGCGGCTCGTTCATCTGGCCGTAGACCAGCGAGCAGCGCGAGCCTTCGGCCGAGCCGTTGTTCTCCTTCGGGTCGACGTTGACCTGGGTCTCGATCATCTCGTGGTAGAGGTCGTTGCCCTCACGGGTGCGCTCGCCGACGCCGGCCAGCACCGAGTAGCCGCCGTAGGCCTTGGCGATGTTGTTGATCAGCTCCTGCATCGTGACGGTCTTGCCGACGCCGGCGCCGCCGAACAGGCCGATCTTGCCGCCCTTGGTGTAGGGGCAGAGCAGATCGATCACCTTGATCCCGGTGACCAGGATCTCGGCCGAGGTGGTCTGCTCCTCGAACGATGGCGCGGCGCGGTGGATCGGCGCGCGGGTGTTGGAGAGGATCGGGCCGGCCTCGTCCACCGGCTCGCCGATCACGTTCATGATCCGCCCGAGCGTCGCCGGGCCCACCGGCACGGTGATCGGGCTGCCGGTGTCGATCACTTCCTGGCCGCGGGTCAGGCCCTCGGAGGTGTCCATGGCGATGGTGCGCACGGTGTTTTCGCCCAGGTGCTGGGCGACCTCGAGCACCAGGCGGAACGGCAGGCCGGTCTTCTGGTCGACGTTGACGGTTTCCAGCGCGGTCAGGATCGCCGGCAGGTGGCCGTCGAACTCGACGTCGATCACCGCGCCGATAATCTGGGTGATGCGGCCCTTGGCGACGCCCGCCGAGAGGATGCTGGTTACGTCCGCGAGGGCCTCGGGCTTGGCGACGGAGTTCTTCGCGGGCGCCTTCGCAGCAGCGGCCTTGGGGGCGGCTTTCGGCGCGGCGGCGGCCTTCGGGGCGGCGGTCTTGGGCGTGGCGGTCTTGGGCGTGGCGGCTCTGGCCATGGTC
>DASXZG010000057.1:0-17721 GCA_036502045.1 Caulobacteraceae bacterium
CCACGTCGAGAACTTCTTCTGTAAGCTCAAGCAGTTCCGCGCCGTCGCCACCCGCTACGACAAGCGAGCCATCAACTTCCTGGCCGGCATCTACGCCGCCGCAATCTTCGTCTGGCTCAATTGAGGACGCGCCCTAGCTGCCGAAGGCGTCCTTCAGCCGCTCGAACTGCGACAGCACCGGATGCGGCGCGATCTCGCCGTCCTGCGGGGCGTACATGCGGGCATCCAGGTGGCGCACACGTTCGAACAGGCGCTCGGAGCGGCCGACCAGATCGGCCAGCGGCGCCGGCAGCGCCTCGATATCGCCGCCCACGACCTCGGAATTGGCTTCGGCCGAGAGCCGGTAGCTGGCGTCCAGCGCGGACTCAGCCGCCATGTCGCCTTCGCGGACGGCGCGCTGCACCAGTAGCCACGAGGCCACCTGCATCAGCCGTGTGGTCAGTTTCATGCTCTCGCTGGCGTAGGCCAGCGCGGCGCTGCGCGACAGCAGTTTGGAGTCCTGACGGCCGGAGCCATCGAGATAGGCCGCGGTCTCTTCCACGAGGTCCATGCCCTCCTGGAAGGTTCGGTCGAACAGCTCTGATCGCGCAAAGCCCGAGATCGCCTCGGCTTGCCAGAGCGTCGCCTCTTGGCCGGTATCCCCCATGGCGTCTCCAACTCATTTGTCGGCTTGCGGACAATCTGCCGCCTGCCTGGCACGGCTGCAACGCCCGTGCCACTCCCCAGCAACCGGCGACCTTATCCGCGCCGGCTTTCACTTCCCCTAACCAAACTAGCTGGTTTTAAAAAACGCATCGGCGGCGGCGCGGCCGGCCTGCTTGCGCTCGATCTGCGCGCGGACGCGGGCGACTTCGGCCTGCAGCGCCTCGATGCGCTCCTCCAGCTCCGAGACCCCGTAGAGGTCCAGGTCTTCCTTGGTCAGCTCATTCACCGCCCAGCCGCGCAAGCGGCGAACCGGCTCGGCGTCTTCCTGGGCCATGCGCGCGAGCTCCTTTGCCTGACGGGTCCGGACAGATATCAGACGCCCAGCGTGGCTGGTTGGCAAGCTATGCGGCGGAGGGTGCGGCGATGAAGGCGGTGGTGATCGACGGCGGCAAGGGGCCGGCCGAAGCGCTGAAGCTGGGCGACGTCGCCGACCCGGCGCCAGGCCCCGGCCAGATCGTCATCAGGGTCGAAGCCGCCGGCGTGAACCGCCCGGACGTGATCCAGCGGCTGGGCTTCTATCCGCCGCCGCCCGGCGCGCCGAACATCATGGGGCTCGAGGTGGCGGGCGAAGTCGTCCACGGCGCGGGCCGCTGGAAGCTGGGCGACAAGGTGTGCGCGCTGCTGGGCGGCGGCGGCTATGCCGAGCTGGCCGTTTGCGACGCCCGCCACGCTCTGCCGATCCCGCAAGGGCTCACAGCGGCCCAGGCCGCGGGCCTGCCTGAGACAGTTTTCACCGTCTACGCGAATGTGTTCGAAGGCGGGTCACTGAAGCCTGGCGAGACACTGATGGTGCACGGCGCCACGTCCGGCATCGGCGTCACCGCGATCCAGATGGGCAAGGCGGCCGGCGCCAAGGTGGTCGCCACGTCGCGCGGGGCCCACAAGGCCGAGCAGGCGAAGGCGTTGGGCGCGGACGTTTCCATCGATGTCACCGCGCAGGATTTCGAGACCGTGGCCCGCGAGGCCGGCGGGGTCGACGTGGTGCTGGACATGGTCGGCGGCCCTTACTTCGCCAAGAACCTGGCGGCGCTGAAGCCGCTGGGCCGCATCGTCTACATCGCCTCGCAAGGCGGCGGCACGGCGGAGGTGTCAATCGGGGCGCTGATGCAGAAGCGCGCGACGATCACCGGCTCGACGCTCCGTCCGCGCAGCGCCGACGAGAAGGCGCGGCTGGCCGCCGAGGTCGAGCGCGTGGTCTGGCCGTGGGTCGCGGCTGGCAAGGTGAAGACCATCGTCGAGCGCACCTTCCCGCTCGCCGACGCCGCCAAGGCTCACGCGCTGCTTGAGAGCGGCGCGCATTTGGGGAAGATCGTGCTGGCGGTGTGAGGCGGCGTCCCCGATTTCTGCGGGCTGATCCCAGAAACTCCCTTCCCCCTTGCGGGGAAGGGTTGGGGATGGGGGTGTCAGCTCGGCCTCTCCAACTGGCGTCGCCAATCACGTAGCCCGGAGCTGGCACCCCCACCCCCGACCCCTCCCCGCAAGGGGGAGGGGAGGACTAGGCGCCGGTGGATGAGGCGCCGAACTGCGGTAGGCAACTCGCTCAAACTCAAGAGTTGCCAAGCCGGGCTGGCCGCGCCTCAATCGGCGGATGGACATCGGCGTCTTCATCCCCATCGCCAACAACGGCTGGATCATGTCGGCGAGCTCGCCGCAGTACCTGCCGAGCTTCGATCTCAACAAAGCGGTGACGCTGAAGGCCGAACAGTACGGCCTCGATTTCGCGCTCTCGATGATCAAGCTGCACGGCTTCGGCGGCGAGACCCAGTTCTGGGACTATGCGCTGGAGAGCTTCACGCTGATGGCGGGGCTGGCGGCGGTGACCGAGCGGATCCGGCTTTACGCCTCGGTGCCGGTGCTGGCGGCGCCGCCGCCGTTCGCGGCGCGGATGGCGGTGACCATCGACTCGATCTCGCACGGCCGCTTCGGGCTCAACATCGTCTCCGGCTGGCAGAAAGCCGAGTACGACCAGATGTCGATCTGGCCCGGCGAAGAACACTTCCTGCGCCGCTACGACTACTGCGCCGAGTACGTGACCATCATGAAGGAGCTGTGGGAGACCGGGCAGAGCGACTTCAAGGGCCAGTTCTTCACCATGAACGACTGCCGGCTGCTGCCGAAACCCACGTCGAAGATCGACATCATCTGCGCCGGCCAGAGCCAGACCGGGGTCGATTTCGCCGCCGCTCACGCCGACTACAACTTCTGCTTCGGCATGGGACTGAACGAGCCGACCAAGTGCCAGCCGGCGGTGCAGCGCAACGTCGACGCTTCGGTGAAGAGCGGGCGTAAGTGCGAGGCGCTGCTCCTCTTCATGATCATCGCCGACGAGACCGACGAGGCGGCGATGGCCAAGTGGGAGCACTACAAGGCCGGCGCCGACCTCGACGCCATTGCCTGGATGAACCACCAGGGCGAGGCTGACCCGCGCCAGGCCCTCGACGTCTCGGCGATCTACATGAGCCGCCCGCCCAGCGCGATGAACCTCAACATCGGCACACTGGTGGGCTCCTACGCGACCGTGGCGCGGCTGATGGACGAGATCGCCGAGGTGAAGGGCGCGGCTGGCGTCATGCTGACCTTCGACGACTTCCTGGTGGGGCTCGACCAGTTCGGTCAGCGCATCCAGCCGCTGATGAAGACGAGAGCCAATGTCGTCACCGCCTGAGCACCCCACCGTCCCCCGCGACGGGCTGGTGACCCTGCCGGCGCGGCCGGAGAATCTGCCGATCACGCCGGCGGAGACGGCGCTGATCGTGGTCGACATGCAGAACGCCTATGCCTCGCCTGGCGGCTATCTCGACCTGGCCGGCTTTGACATCGCTGGCGCCGCGTCGGTGATCGAGCGGATCGCCGCGACGGTGGACGCGGCGCGCGCCGCCGGCATGCTGGTGGTGTTCTTCCAGAACGGCTGGGACGACGGCTATGAGGAAGCTGGTGGCCCCGGCTCGCCCAACTGGTGGAAGTCGAACGCGCTGAAGACCATGCGCGAACGGCCCGAACTGGACGGCAAGCTGCTGGCCAAGGGGACCTGGGACTACGCGCTGGTGGATCGCCTGGCGCCGCACCCCGGCGACGTGGTGATCGCCAAGCCGCGCTACAGCGCCTTCTACAACACGCGCCTCGACAGCTTGCTACGGGCGCGCGGCGTCCGCACCCTCGCCTTCTGCGGCATCGCCACCAACGTCTGCGTGGAATCGACCCTGCGCGACGGCTTCTTCCTGGAGTACTTCGGCGTGCTGCTGGAGGACGCCACGCACCAGGCCGGGCCGGCGTTCCTGCAGGAAGCCAGCGTCTACAACGTCGAGAAATTCTTCGGCTGGGTCTCGAACACCGCCGATTTCTGCGGGACTATTTCGCAAGCACCCCGCTGAGGAGACCTCATGCCCAAGACCGTCATCACGCCCCCGGGGACGGGGGTACCGATCGCGCCGTTTTCGCCGGGAGTGCTGGCGGACGGCGTCGTCTACGTCTCCGGCACGCTGGCGTTCGACAAGGACAACAACGTCGCCCACGTCGGCGACGCTGCGGCGCAGACGCGGGCTGTGCTGGAGACCATCAAAGGCGTCATCGAGACCGCCGGCGGGCGCATGGACGACGTCACCATGAACCACATCTTCCTGAAGGACTGGGCCGACTACGCCGCCATGAACCGCGTCTATGCGGAGTTCTTCCCGGGCGACAAGCCGGCCCGCTTCTGCATCCAGTGCGGGCTGGTGCGGCCGGATTTTCTGGTCGAGATCGCCAGCATCGCCCACGTCGGCGCCCGCTGACGCCATGGCCGCGCCGGAGCTCAACGGCCGCGTGGCGGACCACGACGTCGCGCCGATGTTCCTGGCCCGCTGGTCGCCTCGCGCCTTCACCGGCGAGCCGATGCCGGACGAGGTGCTGGCGAGCCTCTTCGAAGCCGCGCGCTGGGCGCCGTCGTCGTTCAACATGCAGCCCTGGCGCTTCGTCTGGGCGCGGCGCGGCGACGGCGACTGGGACCGGCTGTTCGAGGCGCTGATCGACTACAACAAGGCCTGGGTCGCCGGCGCCTCGGCGCTGATCTTCGCTGTCTCGCACCGGGTGCGCCGTCGCTCCGACGGCTCGGCCGAGCCGCTCTACAGCCACTCGTTCGACACTGGCGCGGCCTGGGCGTGCCTGGCCCTGCAGGCGCACCTGATGGGCTGGGCGGCGCACGGCATGACCGGGTTCGATCCGGCCAGGGCCTACGTGGCGCTGGGCGTGGCGGAGGCGGACTACCGGGTCGAAGCCGCCATCGCCGTCGGCCGCCCCGCCGACGCGTCGGTGCTGCCCGAGCCGTACCGCTCGCGCGAAGTCCCCAGCGGCCGCGAGCCGATCGAGCGCTTCACCTTCCAAGGTCGGCTGGGCGTCTGAATAGCGGCGCGGCGCAACGTCCGGTTTCCCTCCAGGCCCGAATTATCTATATGAGAGTCAATCACCGCCCGGCCGAAAGGCCGGGCGCCGCTGTTTCTGGAGGACGCCCGAAAGGGCGCGACACTGTCCATGGCCGACCAAATCCTGATGCCCAAAGCGACCGCCGTCTGGCTGGTCGACAACACCTCGATGAGCTTCGAGCAGATCGCCGATTTCTGCGGCCTGCACCCGCTGGAAGTGAAGGGGATCGCCGACGGCGAAGTGGCGCGCGACATCCGCGGCGCCGATCCGATCACCAACGGCCAGCTTACCCGCGAGGAACTGGACAAGGCGCAGTCCGACCCCGCCTACCGCATGAAGGCGCAGAAGAGCCGCCACGCCGAGCTCTTGAAGCCGATCAAGAAGGCGCCGCGCTACACGCCAGTGTCGCGCCGCCAGGATCGGCCGGACGCCATCGCCTGGTTCGTCCGCAACCACCCCGAGGTGACCGACGCGCAGGTGTCGAAGATCCTCGGCACCACCAAGGCCACCATCGATCAGGTGCGCGACCGCACCCATTGGAACTCGACCAACATCAAGCCGGTGGACCCGGTGACCCTGGGCCTGGTGACGCAGCTGGAGCTGGACGCGGTGGTGAAACTGGCCGCCGAGAAAAAGGCCAAGGACGACGCCCGTAAAGGCATCCTCCCCGAAGGCCCCACCCTGCAGCCGGCCGGCCAGGCGGACGGCGTCGAACAGGACGTGGACGCGGACGAAGAGGTCTGAGCCTCAGCAAAGCCGGGCGATCAACGTCTCCCCTCCCCCGTGCGGGGCAGGGTCGGGGATGGGGGTGCTGGCTGTGAGCGTCCGGTTGGCGGGCCAGCGGCATACACCGAGCTGACACCCCCACCCCTAACCCCTCCCCGCAAGGAGGAGGGGAACGTCATGCCGCGACGCCTTAGTGCGTTCGCAGGCGCTCCATCTCTTCTTTCAGGCGCAGCTTCTGTCGCTTGAGATCCTTCAGCCGGTCGTCGTCGGCCGACGGCCTGGCCATCTCGTCGTGGATGGCCTGTTCGAGGGTTTGATGACGGACTCCGAGTTCGCGGATGCGAGCTTCGATGGCCATGATCGGTACTCTCCCGTTGTGGTCGACTCCCGAAGTGAACACCCCTCACCCCGGACTGTCAGATCACATATGGTTGCGCGCTGTGTGCGCCGCCCGGGCGCCGCTTCGATAGGCGTGAAGGCGAGGCGATGAGCGAAAACGACGCGCCGCTGGTGGTGGGCGTCTCCGGCGCGTCGGGGGCGCTGCTGGGCGTGCGGGTGCTGGACGCCTGCGCCGAACTCGGCGTGGCCGCCCATCTGGTGATCTCACGCGCCGCCGCTCTGACCATCGCCGAGGAGACCGGCCTCGACGCAGCGGCCGTCGCCGCCAAGGCCGCGGTGACCTATCGCGCCACGGACATTGGCGCGGCCATCGCTTCCGGCTCGTTCCCGACCCGCGGGATGATCGTGGCGCCGTGCTCGGTGCGCAGCATGAGCGAGATCGCTACGGGGGTGACGTCGTCGCTGCTGACGCGGGCCGCCGACGTGACGCTGAAAGAGCGCCGGCGGCTGGTGCTGATGGTGCGCGAGACGCCGCTGCACCTGGGGCATCTGCGCACCATGGTGCAGCTGGCGGAGATGGGCGCGGTGATCGCCCCGCCGCTGCCAGCCTTCTACGCCGCGCCGCAGACCATCGCCGACGTGGTGGACCAGGCGGTGGGCCGGGCGCTGGACCTGTTCGGGCTGGCCTGGACGCCGACCAAGCGCTGGGGCCGCGACATCGGGCCGGCCATGGGCGACGCATGACGGCCCTCTGGCCGTATGCGCTCACGATCTACGACCGACCCGGCGTGCAACCGCTGCTGCTGGCTTTACAGGAGGCGCACGGCCAGTGCGTGCCGCTGCTGCTGTGGGCGCTGTGGATGAGCGCCGAGGGGCGCTCAGCGGAGCCTGGCGCGGCGGCGCAGGCGGCGGAAATGGCGCGGGCCTGGCAGGACGCGGCGATCGCGCCGCTGCGGGCGCTGCGCCGACAACTGAAGGGCCCGGCGGGGCCGGGTTCGCCGGCCCGGCGCCAACAGCTGCGCGGCGGCGTTCAGGCGCTGGAGCTGGAGGCCGAACGGCTGCTGCTGGAGATGCTCGAAGAGGCGAGCCCGGACGCCTTGGGCGCGGCCGATCCGCAAGCGTGGCTGGCGCTGGCCGCCGCAAGCTGGGGCGGCGAGGCGCCGACGGACAAGCTGGACCAGCTCGCGGCGCTGGCCGCCAGCTAAGCGCATTCCGCCCGGCCCGCCTTCCTGCTATCAGGCGCCCGCTTTCGGGGTCTGACATCGATGGACGACGACAAGCTGGCGCCCGGCGAGGCCGACCTGATCCGCGGCGAGATCGCCGCGCTGCGCGAAGAGCACCAGGACCTCGACGACGCGGTGCGGGCGCTGGAAGGCCTGCCCCAGCCCGACCAGCTGCAGATCGCACGGCTGAAGAAGAAGAAGCTCACTCTGCGCGACCAGATCTCCAAGCTGGAAGACCGCCTCACCCCCGACATCATCGCCTGAACAATTCAGGCGTGGCCGCGGGGCGTCCACGCGCCTAAGCTTGTTCTCCTCCGCCACGGTCAGGGAGGGCCGTCCGTGGAAGTGACCCCCGCCGCGCACGCCGCGGCGCTCTGGACCGGCGCGCACCTGCTGCTGCTGCTGGTCCTGTCGCTGCTGGTGGTGCGCCAGCGCAACCGCAGCGGGGTGATGCTGGGGCATGGCGACGTGCCGGCGCTGGAGCAGGCCAGCCGCGCTTTCGGAAACGCCGCCGAGTACATCCCTGCCGGCCTGGTCGGGCTGGGGGTGATGGCGGTGGTGGGCGCGCCGATGATCGCCGTGCACACCTGCGGCCTCTTGCTGTTCCTGGGCCGCGTCGCGCACGCCATCGGCCTGTCGCGCGCCGGCGGGCCGTCGCGGCTGCGCTCGGTGGGCATGACCCTGACCTGGGCCGCCTACATCCTCGAGGCCGTCGCTCTGCTGATCTTCGCGCCAGGCTAGGGCGGCGTTACGCCGGCCGCCGCCAGAGCGGCAGCGATCTTGCGCTCTGGGAAAGGGATCAGCTTTGAGCCGGCGCGCAAGTCGTCGAGGAAGCCGCCCAGCAGGGTGGCAGCCGGGCGATGGCGGTCGACCACCGCTTGCATCGCCGGCGTCAGCGGCGGCGGGTTGTCCGACTGGGCGAGCCAGGCCACGGTCATCCAGCTGACGAAGGCCTGGTCGTAGAGGCGATGGGCCTCGAAGAAGGCGCGCTCGGCGGGCGCGAGCTCGAAGTCGTCGCAGATGGCGAGGCCGAAGTCGGCGACGTAGAGCTGCTCTCCGTCGGTGAGCACGTTCAGCGCATGCAGATCGAAGTGCAACAAGCCGCGGGCGTTCATGAACGTCGCGACACCGCGCCAGGCCTCGCAACAGGCCAGCAGCGCGGCTTCGCCGCCGGCGTCCAGCGTCGCCAGCTGGCGCGGCAGCCATTCGCGCAGCGGCTCGCCGGCGTGCTCGAGGAAGAGGACGACGGCGGCCGGCGCGCGCACCATCGCATCCAGCCGGTCAAATACTGCCTCGGAGTGATCCCAATTGTCGGCGGCGCGGCGGATGCGCGCCAAGGTCTCGGCATCGGGCTCGACGTCGCGCGGCAGCACGCGCCAGTGATGAAGCAGCGGGAAACTGGGATTGTCGCCGGCCAGACACCAGTCGCTGGCCCGGCGGCACGCCGCTAGTTCGCGCCAGGCGCCGAAGCCCGCGGAGCCGATGCCGTACTGGTAGAACAGCGGCAGGCCGAAGAGATTGTGCGTGGCCCCCGGCGCGGCCTGCTCGGCGGCGGTAAGGTTGACCTCCTTGACGAACACTTTCGCGCCATCGACTTCGATGGTGGTCGAGCGCCCGCCGATGCCGCGCCGCCAGGACGCCGGATCGGGCGCCAGCGCCGCCAACTCGGTGTCGGTCATCGCGGCGAGTTGCGTCGCCAGGCCGTGGTGACGCTCGCGACGGTGTTCGAGATCGACGCCCACAGCCTCCCCTCCTGCGCGATGCGGCCCGTTCGATATAGGCGCCACGGCTCTCTCGGCCAGCGCCCCGCTTGCCGCTCCGCCGGGCATCCGCCATATGCCCAGGCATGAACGAAGAGCTGTTGCACGAAGTCGTCGCCAAAGCGCGGGCCGCCGGCGCGGACGCCGCCGAGGCCGTGTTCGCCGAGCGCCAGTCGCTTGGCGTCACCGTCCGCCAGGGCGCGCTGGAAGAAGTGGAGCGCGAAGAGAGCCGCGATCTCGGCGTCCGCGTGTTCGTCGGGCGGCGACAAGCGACGGTGTCGGGCTCGGATATCTCCGCCGACGGCCGCGCCAAGCTGATCGAGCGGGCGGTGGCGATGGCCCGGCTGGCGCCGGAAGACCCCTACGCCAGCCTGGCGGCGGAAGACCGGCTGGCGCGCGGCCCTTTGCCCGACCTCGACGTCTATGACGCCACTGAGCCGGACCCCGAGAGTCTGGAAGCTCTGGCGCAGGAGGCCGAGGACGCCGTGCGCGCCACGGAGGGCGTCACCAAGTCGGATTCCAGCTCGGCGGGCTGGTCGACCGGGGCCTGGCGACTGGTGACCAGCACCGGCTTCTCCGGCATGCACCGCGCCTCGGCCTTCTCGGTCGGCGCCAGCGCCATCGCCGGCGAAGGCTCGGGCATGGAGAGCGCGGGCGAAGGCCGGCGCACCCGCTGGCGCGAGGACCTGCCGTCGGCCGCCAGCATCGGCGCCGAAGCCGGCCGCCGCGCTGTCTCGCAGCTGAGCCCGCGCAAGATCGCCTCCACCACCGCGCCGGTGATCTTCGAGAACCGCATCGCCGGCATGGTGCTGGGCCCGTTGCTGGGCGCCATCTCCGGGCCGGCCGTCGCCCGCGGCGTCTCGTTCCTGAAGGACAAGCTCGGACAGCAGATCTTCGCCAGCGACATCACCATCACCGACGAGCCGCACCGCAAGCGCGGGCTGGCCTCGCAACCGTTCGACGACGAGGGGGTGGCGAACAAGGACGCCAACATCATCGACGCCGGCGTGCTGACCACCTGGATGCTGAACACCGCCTCGGCCAAGCAGCTGGGGCTGGAGACCACCGGCCACGCCTCGCGCGGCCTCGCCGGTCCGCCCGGCGTCTCGGCCAGCAACCTCACCCTGCAGCCGGGAACGCGCGACCGCGCGGCGCTGATGCGCGACGCCGGCGCCGGCCTGCTCGTCACCGGCATGTTCGGCCCGTCGCTCAACCCCAACACCGGCGACTGGTCGGTGGGCTGCTTCGGATTGTGGTTCGAGAACGGCGAGATCGCCTATCCGGTGAGCGAGATCACCGTCGCCGGCAATCTGCTCGAGGCCTGGGCCCGCGTGCAGCCGGGATCCGATCTAGAATTCCGCGGATCGGCCAACTCGCCGTCGCTGCTGATCGACGCTCTGGCCATCGCCGGCAAATAGGAGCACGCGTCATGCCTGAGAGCCATCAGCTGCTGCACCTGGTGATCGGCGGCGAACTGGCGAAGGTGGACGTCAACGAGTTCCGCGACCTGCGGAAGGTCGACTTCGTCGGCGCTTATCCGAACTATCAGCAGGCGCTGGTCGCCTGGCGCGCCAAGGCCCAGGCCACCGTCGACAACGCGCTGATGCGCTACTTCATCATCCACGCCCACCGCCTGCTCGACCCCGAGGTCGACGGCCACGACCAACACTGATCGCTGCTGCCGCCATCTGGTGTCAGGAGCGCCAAGGTATGGACGCGGCGCCATCACTTCGGGAGCGGGCATGACCACGACCACGCAAGGCGCCGGCGTCAAAGACGACCCCTGGAAGCTGAAGACACCGTCGCTGACCTCCGACTACGAGGCCTGGCGCGATGAGGCCGCGAGCCCGCCGGTGCTGATCGTGCAGGTCGGCGCCACCAGGCTGTCCTATCAGCTGCGCGGCCTGGACGACCTCGTCGCCATGCTGAAGGCGGACGGCGATTGGGTGGAGCTTGGCAACGCCGACGAAGGCAAGCCGACAAAGGACGGCACGGTGGAGGCCTGGGCGCGCGCCGAGACCAACCCGGTGGGCGGCTACTACGGTCTGCGCAAAGGCTACCGCGGCCGCTTCGCCAACTACGTCACGCCGGTGCTGGAAGCGTTGGGCCGCGTCGAACTGGAGCACGGCCCGCGCAACAACCGGGTGCGGGCGCTCTAGCTACTCGCGGCGCAGCAGCTTGTCGGTGAGCACGTTGGCCCAGAGCTGGGCGCGGAAGTCGCGCTTGATCGCCACCGGGTCGTAGTCGGGGCTGCAGACCCACCCCTCGAACGAGAGGCCCAACGGCTCGATCTCGTTGAGGTACTTCTCGAAGCAGTAGTCGAGCACGCCGGTGTTGCTCTGCCGCACGTGGCCGAAGCGGAGGTGCAGCTGCTTGATGGCCTCGGAGATCGGCTTCTTCCGGCGGAAGTGCATGTAGAGCACGCTCATCACGCCGGCGCGGTCCGACCCGGACTTGCAGTGCATCATCGCCGGATATTCGATCGAGTCGAACAGCTCCTTGGCGCCCAGCACCTGCTCCTTCGTGGGCGCTTCGCGCGACCAGACAATGAAGTAGACCAGCTTGATTCCGTACTTGTCGCAGGCTTCCTGCTCAAGGATGTGGTGGCTGTCGACGCCGTGGCGCAGGGTGACGATGGTGCGGATGCCGCGGTCGCGCCACGCCTTCACCTGATGCGGCCAGGGCTGGCTGGCGCGGACCATCTCGTCGCTGAGCCAATGCGCATTGGTGCGCGCCAGCCGCACGTAAGCATGGTCGTTCCACATGTAGTGGAGGTAGGTCGCGAGCCGGCCGTGTGTCGTTGAGAGGTCGAACGCCGACACCCTGCTCTCCCCGCTTCGCGCTGAGACCGCCTAAGTACGGTGCGGCGGGCGCAATGCAAGAGGGCGAGCGGCCGCAGCGTCGCAAGGCCCCGCCTCCAACTTGACTTGCAGGCCCAGTCGTCCGACCTCGGCGGCATGGACGCCCGCGCCGAGCCCGCCGACGCCGACGCCAAGCGCGGTCTTTGGGGCCGGGTGTGGCGCGACTACCTGCGCCCGCGCTGGCGGCGGGTGGCGCTGGCCGCCGCCTGCGCGGTGGTCGCCGGCGTCCTCAACGGCGTCATCCTGGGCCTGCTGGCCAAGACCGTCGACACCTTGCTGAGCCGGCACGCCGGTCTGGCGTGGGCCACCTTCCCAGCCCTGCTCGCGGGCCTGGGGCTGCTGCGGGGCCTGGCGATGATCGGGCAATCGACACTGATCAACCGCATCGGGCACGGCGTGGTGGCCGACATCCAGCGCCATCTGGTGGGCAACTTCATGCGCGGCGACCTGGCGCGGCTGCGCGCCACCCACTCGGGCGCCTTTGTCTCCCAGGTGCTGTTCGACGCCGGGCTGGTGCGCGATGCGGCCACCAGCGGGGTGATGAACTACCTGCAGCAGGCGCTGACCCTGGTCGCCATGCTGGTGGTGATGCTGACCATGGACTGGCCGCTGGCGTTGCTGGTGCTGGCCGTGGCGCCGTTCGTCGGCGGCGTGCTGCGCGACTACGCCAAGCGCACCACCAAGGCCGCGCACGGGGCCATGGAAGAGAGCGCCGCCCTGACCACCGCCGTCATGGAGAGCCTGGGCGGCGTGCGCGTGGTGAAGATGGAGAACAAGGAGGGGTTCGAGGAAGCGCGTGTGGGCGCCGCCATCGACCGCCGCCAGGCTCACATCATCGCTGGCGCCGACGCCCGGGCCATGGCCGCGCCGGTCTCGGAGATCATGGTCACGCTGATGATCGCCGCGGTGGTCAGCTACGCCGGCTGGCGCTTCCAGCTGGGCGCGACGCACCTGGGGCCGATCGCCATCCCCGCCATCACGCCCGGCATGTTCACCGCCTTCCTGACTTCGCTGATGATGGGGGCGCAGGCGCTGCGGCAAGTGGCGGCTCAGCAGACGGTGATCCACGAAGGCGAAGCGGCGGCCCGGCGCCTGTTCGCCACCCTCGACGTCGCGCCGCTGATCCGCGATGCGCCCGGCGCGCCGGCGCTGCCGGCTGGCGAGGCGGCGGTGCGCCTGGAGCACGTCAGCTTCGCCTACGGCCCAAACCTGCCGGTGCTGGAAGGCCTCAGCCTGGAGGCGCGCCGCGGCGAGACTGTCGCCTTGGTCGGCCCCTCCGGCGCCGGCAAGACCACCGTGCTGGGCCTGATCCCGCGGTTCTACGACGTCGACGCCGGGCGGGTGAGCATCGATGGGCGCGATGTGCGAGACGTGACGCTGGCCTCGCTGCGCTCGCAGATCGCCCTCGTCACCCAGGAGCCGTTCCTGTTCGACGACACCATCGCCGCCAACATCGCCTATTCGCGCGACGACGCCAGCCAGGCCGAGATCGAGGCGGCGGCGCGGCAGGCGGCGGCGCACGACTTCATCCGCGCTCTGCCTCATGGCTACGACACCGTGGTGGGCGAGGCCGGCGCCCGCATCTCCGGCGGCCAGCGCCAGCGCATCGCCATCGCCCGCGCCTTTCTGAAGGACGCGCCGATCCTGCTGCTCGACGAAGCCACCAGCGCGCTGGACACCGAGAGCGAGGCGCAGGTGCAGGCGGCGCTGGAGAGGCTGATGGCCGGGCGCACCACCATCGTCATCGCCCACCGGCTCTCCACCGTGCGCGGCGCCGACCGCATCTACGTCATCGACGGGGGCCGGGTGGCGGACTGCGGCGACCACGCCACGCTGATGCGGCGCCAGGGTCTCTACGCGCGGCTCGCCGGCGCTCAGAACCTTGAGCCCGAGGCGGCCCGGTGAAGCGGGTGATCCGGACCCCGTGGGTCCAGTCGACGATCGCCTGGTTCGCCTCGCTGTACCTGCGCGTCACCATCGCCACCATCCGTTGGCGGATCGAAGGCCGGGCGGCGTTCGACGCGGCGGTAAGCGATCCCGAGGGCTTCGTCGCCTGCTTCTGGCACAGCCGCATCGGCCTGGCGGTGGTCTGCCGGCGCTTGTTGAATGGCAAGCCGGTGCGGGTGCTGATCTCGCGCTCGCCGGACGGCGAGTTCATCACCAAGACCATCGGGTGGCTGGGCGTGACCGCTATCCGCGGCACCGCCGCTCTGACCGACAAGCGCCGGGTGCGCAGCGGCGCGCGCACCTTCCGCGGCGCGCTGCGCTTCCTCGAAGAGGGCGGCGTTGTCGCCATCACGCCGGACGGACCGCGCGGGCCGGCGGAAGTGATGCCGGCCGGCCCAGCGCTGCTGGCGCGCCTCGGCAAGGCCAAGGCGCTCTCCGTCGGCCTCGCGGTCAGCCCGGCGATCACGCTCGGCACCTGGGATCGCACCAAGATCCCGCTGCCGTTCAGCCGCGGCGCGCTGGTGTTCGATGGGCCGGCGCTGCTCGCTTGCGGCGAGGACGACGACGCCCTGGAGGCCGCGCGGGCGGCTTGGCAGGCAGGGCTGGACGCGGCCCAGGCGCGGGCCGAGGCCATGCTCGCCGCCCGATGAGCCCGCCGCCCCGCTCGCTGTCGCTCGCGGCTTACCGCCTGATCACCCAGGCGCTCTCGCCGCTGGCCGCGCCGCTGCTGCGGGCCCGGGCCCGGCGCGGCAAAGAGGACCCGGACCGCCTGGGCGAGCGCCTGGGCCACGCCTCGGCGCCGCGACCCGAGGGCCCGCTGGTGTGGATGCACGCGATCAGCGTTGGCGAGAGCGTTTCGCTGCTGCCCTTGGCGGCGGCCCTGGCGGACCAGCGTCCCGATCTCGCTTTCCTGGTCACCAGCGGCACCCGCGCCTCGGCCGAGGTGATGGCCCGGCGCCTGCCGGCCGGCGCGATCCACCAGTACGCGCCCATCGACACGCCTGGCGCGGTGGCGCGCTTCCTCGGCCACTGGCGCCCGCAGCTGGGTCTCTTCTGCGAGAGCGAACTGTGGCCGAACCTGATCCTGGGCGCCCGGCGGCAGGGCGCGCGACTGGCGCTGGTCTCGGCGCGCATGACGGACCGCTCGGCCCGAGCGTGGCGCGCGCGGCCGTCGGCAGCGCGGGCAATGCTGCGCTGCTTTGACGAAATCCTGGTTCAGGACGCGGCGACAGCGGAACGGCTCACCAGCCTCGGCGGCGCGGTGAGCGGGCGGCTCAACCTCAAGCGCCTGGGCGCGCCGCTGGCATGCGACACCGGCGCGCTAGCGACGCTGACAGGCGCGCTCGGCGCCCGGCAGGTGGTGGTCGCCGCCAGCACCCACGCCGGCGAAGAAGCGCTGATCGCCGGCGCGGTGGAGACGCTGGACCCCCGGCCGCTGTTGATCGTCGCGCCCCGCCACATCGAGCGCGGCGCCGAGATCGCCGCGGCGCTGGCCAGCGGCAAGGTGGCGCGCCGCGCCGCCGGCGAGGCATTGACACCCGACACCGAGATCTATGTCGCCGACACCCTGAGCGAGCTGGGGCTGTGGCTGCGGCTGGCGGACGTGGCGGTGGTCGGCGGCTCGTTCGGGCGCGGGATCGGCGGGCACAATCCGCTGGAGCCGGCCCGGCTCGGGGTCGGCGCGATCACCGGACCCGACGTCGCCAACTTCGCCGACATCTATGCCGAGATGATCGGCGCCGGCGCGGCGACGATGGCCGAGGACGAAGCCGAACTCGCCGGCCAGCTGGCGGCGGTGCTGGAAGACGCCGAGCGGCTCGGCGCCATGCGCGCTGCGGCCGGCGCCTACGCCGCGCGGCAAGGCGACCAGCTCGCCGCCGCGCTCGCGGCGCTGACGCCGCTGCTGCCGGCGCCCGCATGAAACTCGCGACCCCGCGGTGGTGGTACCAGCGGCACGGCGCGCCGGGGCCGGTGACGCGCGCCTTACTGCGGCCGATCAGCTGGATCTGGGCCTGGGCGACGGCGCGGCGCATCGCCCGCGGCCGCCGCTTCGATGCCGGCGTGCCGGTGATCTGCGTCGGCAACCTCACCATGGGCGGGACCGGCAAGACCCCGGTGGTGCGGGCGCTGGCGCGGCGGCTGGCGGCGCGGGGTGTGGCCGCGCATGTGCTGACCCGCGGCTATGGCGGGCGGCTGGCGGGGCCGGTGCGGGTCGATCCGAACGCGCACACCGCCGCCGACGTCGGAGACGAAGCGCTGATGCTGGCCAGCGAGGCGCCGGTGTGGGTGGCGCGAGACCGGGCGGCGGGCGCGGCGGCTGCGGTGGCCGCCGGCGCCCAGGCCATCGTCATGGACGACGGGCACCAGAACGGAGCGCTGAAAGTAGCGTGCGCGCTGCTGGTGGTGGACGGTGAGACCCGCGACGACGAGTGGCCGTTCGGCGACGGGCGGGTGTTCCCCGCCGGGCCGATGCGCGAGCCGCTGGCGGCGGGGCTGGCGCGCGCCGACGCCGTGGTGTTGCTGCTGCCCGCCGATCTGGCCGCGCCCGACCCGGCGCTGACCGCGCTCTTCGCCGACAAGCCGGTGCTGACCGCGCGGCTGGCGCCCATCGCCGCGCCGCCCGCCGGGCCGCAGCTGGCCTTCGCCGGCATCGGCAAGCCATGGAAAATGGAGCGCGCCCTACGCGCCGCTGGCTGCGACCTCGCCGACTTCGCGCCGCTGCCGGACCATGCCCGCTACGACGAACGCACCCTGCGCTTCCTCGCCGAGCGCGCCGCCAAACTCGGCGCTGGCCTCGTCACCAGCGAGAAGGACTGGGTGAAGCTGCCGCCCGAATGGCGAGCTCGGGTCACGGCATGGCCGGTGGAGGCGCTGTTCGAGGACGAAGCGGCGCTGGACGACCTGTTAGCCGCGGCGGGCGCCGTAACCCCTCATCCTCCCACGCCCTAGCGGGCGCGGGCCCCTCCTTCTCCCTCCGGGAGAAGTGGATTCGGGCGGCGCTCAAACACCTCTCCCGGAGGGGAGAGGGAGGGGCCCGCTTGCGAAGCAAGTGGGAGGGTGAGGGGTGACGGCGCGCCGGCCGTCTAAGCCCCTGCCCGCTCCGCGAACTTCCACGCCGCCGCGCCCAGGTTCGGCACGCGCTGGGCCATGGCGGCGGCTTGCGGGCTGTTGGCGGTGCCGTCGCGGGCGCGGCCGACGATGCCCTGCACGATGCCGGCGAGGCGGAAGATGTTGTAGGAGAAATACCAGTTGAGGTCGGGCAGGCTGGTTCGGTCGGTCAGCCGGCAGTATTCGGCGACCACCTGGTCGATCGTCGGCGCGCCATAGGCTTCCTTGTCCTCGATCGCGGCCATCGCGCCGTTGACCCAGCCCATCAGCAGGTAGGTGAAGTCGGCCAGGGGGTTGCCCAGCGTGCCAAGCTCCCAGTCCAGCACGGCGACCACGCGCGGCTCGGTGGCGTGCATGACCATGTTGTCCAGGCGGTAGTCGCCGTGGACGATCGAGGTCTGGTCGTCGACCGGGCAGGTCTTCGGCAGCCACGCGATCAGCCGCTCGATGGTGTCGATGGCTTGCGTCTCTGAGGCCTTGTACTGCTTGGTCCAGCGATCGATCTGCCGGGCCATGTAGTTGCCGGTGCGGCCGTAGTCCTCGAGGCCGATCGCCTTGTAGTCGGTGTTGTGCAGGGCCGCGAGCGTGGTCACCTGCGCCATATAGATCGGATAGCGCTGTTCGGGGGTGTAGTTCGGCAGGCTCTGGTCCCAG
>DASXZG010000058.1:0-58980 GCA_036502045.1 Caulobacteraceae bacterium
GATGAAGGTGCGGTCCTTCATGGCGGCGTTGCCGATGGGCACGGTCTCATCCAGCCGGCGCTTGGTCAGGACATAGCCGCCCACGTGTTGCGACAGGTGCCGGGGAAAGCCCAGGAGCTGCTCGGCGATGGCCGTGGCCCGGCGGATCTCCTGGGCCTGGGGATCGATGCCGGTCTGGCGGATATGCTCGTCGGGGAGGCCGTCGCCGTAGCTGCCCCAGACAGTGTTGGCGAGCGAGGCGGTGACGTCCTCGGTCAGGCCCAGCGCCTTGCCGACCTGGCGGATGGCCATGCGTGGCCGGTAATGGATCACCGTGGCGACGATGGCGGCGCGGTGGCGGCCATATCGTTCGTACACGTACTGCATCACCAGCTCACGACGCTCGTGCTCGAAGTCGACGTCGATGTCGGGCGGCTCGTCGCGTTCCTTGGAGATGAAGCGCTCGAACAGCACGTCGTGGTCAGGCTTGCACGGATCCACCGCGGTGACGCCCAGACAGAAGCACACGGACGAATTGGCCGCCGAGCCGCGCCCCTGGCAGAGGATGCCCTGGTCCTGCGCCCATTTGACGATGTCGTGCACGGTGAGGAAGTAGTTCGGGTAGTTGAGCTCGGCGATCAGCGCGAGTTCCTTGTTGAGCAGGTCGACCACTTTCTGCGGCACGCCGGCCGGATAGCGCCAGTCGGCGCCGGCCCAGGCGAGGTCGGTGAGGTGCTGTATCGCGGTCTTGCCCGGCGGCACCGGCTCGTCGGGGTATTCGTACTTCAGCTCGTCGAGCGAGAACGTGCAGCGCTCGGCGATCTGCCGTGTGCGGTCGATGGCTTCGGGCCAACGGGCGAAGAGCCGGGCCATTTCCTCTGGCGTCTTCAGGTGCCGCTCGGCATTGGCTTCGAGGCGTAGCCCCGCAGTCTGGATCGTGCATTTCTCGCGGATGCAGGTGACCACGTCCTGCAGCGGGCGGCGCTCGGGCGCGTGGTAGAGCACGTCGCCCACCGCCACCATCGGCGCCCCGGCGCGCCGGCCGAGCGCGTCAATCGCGCCGATGCGCTTGACGTCCTGCGCGGCGTAGGCGCGGGCGGCCGCGAGCCAGACCCGGCCGGGAAAGTCGCGGACGGCGCGGACGAGCTGCGCCTCGAAGGCGGGGCTGAGATCGTCCGGCGGCAGCACGATGAAGAGCTGGCCCTCGCCGTATTCGACGAGGTCGTCCCACCGCAGCTCGCACGCGCCCTTCCTGGCGCGCAGCTGGCCGACGGTGAGCAGGCGCGTGAGCCGTCCGTAGGCTTCGCGGGTGGTCGGATAGCAGAGCACTGCGGGCGATCCGTCTGTGAACGCCAGCTGGCAACCCAGGATGAAACGCAGGCCCAGTTCCTTGGCCTTGGCGTGCGCCCGCACGACCCCGGCCAGCGAGTTGCGATCGGTGACCGCCAGCCCCGCCAGCCCCAGCGCCTTGGCGGTCATCGCCAATTCATCCGGATCCGACGCCCCTCGCAAAAAGCAGAAGTTCGTCGCGCACTGCAGCTCGACGTAAGACACTACTCCCCTCCCCCTTGAGGGAGGGGGGCGGGACACAGACCTCCCTCCCCTTCATGGGGAGAGCAGGGCCGCAAAGCGGACCGGGTGGGGATGTCAGATGCCGTCCGATACACCTGACGACTGTCGTTGACGCTTCGAACTTCCCCACCCTGCCGACGCTCCGCGCCGGCTGTCCCTCCCCATGAAGGGGAGGGAGGTTGGAGAGGATCGGCGCCTTCCAGCGCATCACAGATAGTCTTCATCACTCCGTCGAGATTTGCATGGACCTCGCCGTTCCAGAATCTCAGCGTACGGAAGCCGGCCCGGCGCAGGATCGCATCGCGCATGGCGTCGTGGTAGGCTTGAGCGTCTTCAGCGTGCTGGCTGCCATCGACCTCGACGACCAGGCGCTCGCTGTAGCAGACGAAGTCCAGATAGAAGCCCTTGAACGGCGCCTGGCGGCGGAAGTGGAAGCCTTGAGGCCGCAACATCCGAAGTTGGAGCCAGAGACGCGCTTCTTGAGGCGTCATGGTTTTGCGGAGTTGACGGGCACGCGTCGTTGACGCTGCGGACTTCCCCACCCCGGCCGCTGCGCGGCCTTGCCCTCCCCATGAAGGGGAGGGAGGGATTATCCCCAACCCCTCCCCTCGAGGGGGAGGGGAGACAGTGTGTGAGGCGGCGTCGGCGCCCTGACGACCGCTTCGTCCGTCATTCTCAGAGTTTTTACCCCAGCCCATGCAGCCACCATTTGGGCGTCACTTCGCCGCCGTAGAGGCCGGCGCGGAAGATCCAGAATCTTGCGCCGGCGTCGTCTTCGACGCGGTAGTAGTCGCGCACGTGAGCGGGCCCGATCTCGCCGGGGGGCCGTCGCCACCACTCCTCGGCTAGGCGTTCCGGCCCCTCGGCGCGGCGCACCCGCCGCACCTGACCACGCCATTTGAACGTGAACGGCGGATCGTCGGGCAGCAGTGCGCTGGCCTCGATCGGCTCGGGCAGGCGCAAGAGCCGCACGGGCCTCGGCCGCGCCCGGCTCCAGCTCTGCGCTTCGTCCGGCGCGAACGGCGCGCGGCGCACCACCGCGCGCTCGGGAATGTGGCTGGGATAGGCGCCGGCGCGCCAGACCCGGTCCTCGCCCAGCCGGTTGGCCAGCCGGTCGATCAGGGGGATGACGCCATCCTCGGGTGCGATGTCCCCGTCCAGCAGACTCTGGCGCTCAGGCGTCGGCTCGACCCGCTCGGCCGCCAGCGTCACCACCTCGATCCCGAAGCCCGGATCGACGTCCTCCAGCATCGGTGCGAACAGGCGGGCGATGGCGCGGGCGTCGCGGCCCGGCAGCGACAGGCCGACCACGCGCACTTCGGCGCGGCCGTCGAGTCGGTGGAACGCCAGCTCGAAGCGCGCCGCGCCCTGCCCCTCGGCGCCCAGCCGCTCGCAGAGGCGCTCGGTGATGTCGCAGCTGACGCGGGCCAGGTCCTCCGGCGCGCTGATCGGTTCGGCGAAGGCCAGGCGCGTGAACCAGGGGGTCGGCGGGCGGCTGAACGCCAGCGCTTCCTTGGCGCGGCCCAGCGCCTGGTCCAGCCGCGTCAGCACCCGCGCGCCGAAGCGGCGGGCGACTTGCGGGCGCGGCAGCTGGGCGAGTTGGCAGACACGGGCGATGCCGAGGCGCGCCAGTTGGGCCGCGTCCGCCGGCAAGAGCCGCAGCGCCGCCACCGGCAGCAATGGCAGCAGCGCCGCCTCTGCGCCGGTTTCGGCCACGGTGCGGTTCCGCCCGAAACGCGCCAGCGCCCACGCGGCGCCGACCGAGCCGGCGATGGCGGCGCGGGCGGGGATGCCCTGGCTGGCGAGGCGCGCCAAGAGGTCGTCCAGCATCGTCGCCTCGCCGCCCCAGAGGTGGGCGACGCCGGTGATGTCCATGACAAGGCCGTCAGGCGCGTCGGCGGCGACAGCGGGGGAGTAGCGCACGCACCAATGCACGAGCGCCGCCAGCGCCGCGGCGTCGCCCGCCGGGTCGGCGTCGGCGGTGACCAGCTCCGGAACCAGCGCCATGGCGTCGGTTGCCTTCTGGCCCGCGTAGAGCCGGAGCGCCGCGGCGGCTTCGTCCACCGCATAGAGCCGGCGCACGCCCTTGTCGGTGGCGATCAGCGCGAAGGGCGGCTGAACGGCCGGCGCGCCGGCAGCGGCGTCAGCCGGCGAGCCGGAGCGGCGTCGCCACGTCGCGATCGCCCAGTTCGGCGACCAGACGCAGAGGATACGCGGCATCGTCCTCCTCCCAGGCTTCGACGATCCAGGCGCCGGTGCGCCCGCCCCGGCAGCGCTCCAGCTCCAGCTGCCAGCGTGCGGGGCCGAGCCCTGGATCATCCGCGGCGGTCGGCGCGCTGGGCGCCGGCGCAACCCGCCAACGGGTGGCGGCGGCCGAAGCAGAGACGCGGGCGCGGGCCGAGCCGCCGAACGGCCGCCGGCGCAGCAGGAACCCTGTGGCCGCGCCGCTTTCGCAGGCCAGTTGCAGGCGCCGGCCAGCGACCAGATCGGCTTCGTCCGCCTCCCCGACCACGGCGGCGACGCCCGGCGTGCGCAGCGCGTCCTCCATCACCGCCATCACCTCGGCCTCGTCGCGGGCGCAGACCTGGATCAGCCGCTCGGCCGGCAGCCCCAGGCCCGCCAGCCCCGGCGCGTGCAGATCATCGCGCCGCAGCACCCAGACCATCTCGCCGCGGTCCGCGAGCGGCGCGACGAGGCGCGCGACCAACCCGGCGCTGGCGGCGCAGGTTTCCAGGTCGAGCCCCGCGCCGGCGAACTCGTGCCAGCAGCTCAGCGCCAGCCCGCCGCCCGGCAACAGCGCGTCGATGCGCTTATCGCCAAACGCCAGCGCCTCGCGGCGCGGCGCGCCCAGCCGCTCCAGCGCGTCGATCTCGACGCGGAGGCTGGCAATACGGTCATGGCGGGATGCGGCCGTCAAATCCGGACTCTGTTTGTTCTTTTTTTGTTCTAGTCCCGCGCAACAGGGAGTCAAGGCGGACTCTTGAGAGGCGAGCGGGTCGCTATGGGCGCCTTTCGCAGCACGCTCTATCGTCCGCGCCCCGATGAAGATCGCCGTCTACGCCATCGCGCTCAACGAAGCCGGCTTCGTCCGGCGCTTCATGGCCTCGTGCCAGGGCGCCGACCTGGTGCTGGTGGCCGATACCGGGTCCACCGACGCCACCGTGCGCCTGCTCACTGAGGCCGGCGCCAAGGTGCGCCCGCTGCGCGTCGATCCCTGGCGGTTCGATGTGGCGCGCAACGCCGCCATGGCGATGCTTCCGGACGACGTCGACGTCTGCATCGCCCTTGACCTCGATCAGACCCTGCCGACAGGCTGGCGGGCGCTGGTGGAAAGCGCCTGGACCGATGGCGTCGACCAACTCGACTACGCCCACGTCTACCTGCAGTCCGGCGCCGGCGGCGGCGAGTTCGTCTTCGTCGACAACCGTATTCACGCCCGCACCGGCTTCGTCTGGCGCTATCCCTGCCACGAGTGCCTGATCCCGCTGCCCGGCCATTCGCACCAGGCGGTGCGGGTCGAGCAATTGCGCCTCCTGCACGCGCCCGATCTGGACAAGCCGCGCGGCGCCTATCTGCCGCTGCTGGAGATGGCGGTGCGCGAAGCGCCGGACGACGCCCGCAGCGCCCACTACCTCGGTCGCGAGTACTTCCAGGTGGGGCGCTACGCCGAGGCGGCGCTGGAGTTGCAGCGCCATCTGACCCTGTCGCTCGCCACTACCTCTGAGATCGAACGCAACGCCAGCGTTCGCCTCATCGGCCGCTGCCGCGAAAACCTGGGCGATATGGAAGGCGCGATGGAGGCTTACCGCACGGCCGCGGCGCACCGGCCCCGCGCCCGCGGCGTCTGGCTGGAACTGGCCTGGGCGCACCATCGCCGCGCCGAGTGGGCGCCTTGCCTTGCCGCCGCCGAGCAGGCGATCGCGCTGCCGGCCGGTGCGCCGGCCTATGGCGACGACACGACCGCCGGCGTGGTCGCCGAGGACCTCGCCTGTCTCGCCAGCTGGTCGCTGGGCCGTCCGCAGCAGGCCCTGGCCTACGCCAAAGCCGCCCTCGCCAAAGCCCCGCAGCTGGCGCGGCTGGCCGCGAACCTGCGCCGCATCGAGGCGGCGCTGGCCCAGAGCGGCCCGCAGTCCTATGGCGTCTCGCTGACTCCGCTGGAGACCGACGTCAGAACGTGAGCGCGCGGGCTTCCTTCACGTGCGGCAAGCTCTTGATACGGCCGAGCAAGGCCTGGTCCGGCGCCTGGTCGACGCCCACGAGCGCGATGGCGTCTTCGCCAGCTGCGACGCGGCCCAGATTGAAGGTCGCGATGTTCACCCCCGCCTCGCCCAGCATCGCCCCCAGCGCGCCGATGAAGCCCGGCTTGTCGAGGTTGTTGACGTAGAGCATGGCCGGGCCGAACGCGGCGTCCAGCTCCATGCCCTTCACCTCGACGATGCGCGGCGCGCCGCCGATCACGGTGCCGGCGAACGAGCGGCGGCCCATCTCGGTGGTGACGGTGATGCGGATCAGGCTCTCGTACACGGGCGAGGTGTCCTGGCGGGACTCGGAGACGGTGATGCCGCGATCCTTCGCCACCTGCGGCGCGGAGACCATGTTCACTTCCGACAGCATCGGCCGCAGGAAGCCGGCCAGCGCCGCCGCCGACAGCGGCCGCACGTTGAGGCCCGACACCTCGCCCTCGTAGGCCAGGTCCACGCCCTTGAGGCCGACGTCGACCATCTGGCCGGCGAAGGCGCCCAGCTTCTCCGCCAGTGCCACGAACGGGCGCAGCTTCGGCGCTTCATCGGCGGTGACCGAGGGGCTGTTGAGGGCATTGGTGACGGCGCCCGTCAACAGATAGTCGCTCATCTGCTCGGCCACCTGCAGCGCCACGTTCTCCTGCGCCTCGTTGGTCGAGGCGCCCAGGTGCGGCGTGGCGACAAAGTTGGGCGCGCCGAACAGCGGGTTCTCTTTCGCCGGCTCGGTGACGAACACGTCGAACCCGGCGCCGCCCACCTGGCCCGAATCCAGCGCCGCGCGCAGCGCCACCTCGTCGACGAGGCCGCCGCGCGCGCAGTTGATCACCAGCACCCCCTTCTTGGCCTTTGCCAGCGCCTCGGCTGAGAGGATGTTGCGGGTCTTGTCGGTGAGCGGGGTGTGCAGGGTGATGATGTCGGCGCGCGCCAGCAGCTCGTCGAGTTCGACCTTCTCGACGCCGATCTCCACCGCCCGCTCGGGGGACAGGAAGGGGTCGTAGGCGACCACGTGCATCCGCAATCCGTTGGCGCGGTCGGCGACGATGGAGCCGATGTTGCCGGCGCCGATGAGGCCCAGCGTCTTGCCGTAGAGCTCGACCCCCATGAAGCGGTTCTTCTCCCACTTGCCTGCCTGGGTGGAGGCGTCGGCGGCGGGCAACTGGCGGGCCAGTGCGAACATCATGGCGATGGCGTGCTCGGCGGTGGTGATCGAATTGCCGAAGGGGGTGTTCATCACCACCACGCCGGACGCGGTGGCGGTGGGGATGTCGATGTTGTCGACGCCGATGCCGGCGCGGCCGATCACCTTCATGCGCTTGGCGGCGGCCAGCACGTCCTTGTCGGCCTTGGTGGCGGAGCGGACGGCCATGCCGTCGTAGTCGCCCACGATCTTCAGCAGTTCGTCCTTGGAAAGGCCGGTGCGGACGTCAGCATCCACGCCGCGCATGCGGAAGATCTCCACGGCGGCGGGCGAGAGGTCATCGGCGATGAGGACTTTGGGTGCGGTCATGTTCTTAAAGTTCCTTGGAGCGGCGAGAGCCCCCTCCACCGCTTCGCGGTCCCCCTCCCCTAAGGGAGGAGATGGGGCGCTCAATCTTTTCCCCCTCCGGGGGAAGTGGCCCGAAGGGCCGAAGGGGGCGTGTCGGTGATCAGGCCGGCGACAGTTCCGCGGCCAGTTCGGCGTAAGCCCAGTCGAGCCAGGGCGTCAGGGCCACCAGGTCGTCGGTGTCGACGGTGGCGCCGCACCAGATGCGCAAGCCCGGCGGCGCGTCGCGATAGCCGCCGATGTCGAGAGCGACGCCTTCCTTCTCCAGCAGCGCGGCGAGGCGCTTGGCGAAGTCGGCTTGCGCGTCCTCCGGCAGCGCGGTGACGGCGGGCGAGACCACCTTGAGGCAGACGCTGGTGTTGGATCGGATGGCAGGATCCGCGGCGAGGAAGCCGATCCACGGCGTCTTAGCCACCCAGTCCGCCAGCACGTTGAGGTTATTTTCGGCGCGGCGTTTCAGTTCCGCGAGGCCGCCGATCGAGGCCGCCCACTTCAGCGTGTCGAGATAGTCTTCGGTGCACAGCATCGACGGCGTGTTGATGGTCGCGGCCTCGAAGATCTCGGTATTTAGCTTCTCGCCTTTCTTCAGGCGGAAGATCTTTGGCAGCGGCCAGGGCGGGTTGTAGCTCTCGATGCGGGCGACGGCGCGCGGCGACAGGATCAGCATGCCGTGCGCGGCCTCGCCGCCCAGCGCCTTTTGCCAGGAGAAGGTCACCACATCGAGCTTCGGCCACGCCAGCTCCTGCGCGAAGCAGGCGCTGGTGGCGTCGCAGATGGTCAGGCCCTGGCGGTCGGCGGCGATGAAGTCGCCGTTGGGCACGCGCACGCCGGAGGTGGTGCCGTTCCAGGTGAAGACCAGGTCGGCGTCGGGGCGCACTTTCTTCAGGTCCGGCAGCTGACCGTACGGCGCGCTCAGCACCTCGGCTTCGATCTTCAGCTCCTTGATCACGTCGGTGACCCAGTCCTTGCCGAAGCTCTCGAAGGCGAGCAGTTGCACGGGGCGCGGGCCCAAAAGCGCCCACAGCGCCATCTCCACCGCGCCGGTGTCCGACGCCGGCACGATGCCGATGAGGTAGTCGGCCGGGACCTGCAGCACGCTGCGGGTCTGGTCGATGGCGGCCTGCAGGCGCGCCTTGCCGATCTTCGACCGGTGCGAGCGGCCGAGAACGGCGGATCTCAGGTTTTCAGGGGACCAGCCCGGGCGCTTGGCGCAGGGGCCGGACGAGAATTCGGGACGCGCCGGGCGCATGGCCGGCTTGGCGAGGGTATTCACTAGCGATGTCTCCCATCCTTGCAGATGAGCAGCGCCCCGTTGGGAGGGCGTGGCCCGGCGCGCAAAAACTCTGGTTCGCGCGGCGGTGCAAGAGGGAAAATCTAAGCGGGTGGCGAGACTCGCTGCTTGCGGCGCGCTTCCAGTTCCGCCGCCTCTCGGCGATCCGCCTCGCGCTGGCGGATGGCCAGCGTGGTCCCGACAGCGATGCAGGCCGAGATACCAAGCACGTTGAGGTTATTGACCCAGGCGTGGAACAGGTCATTCGGCCGTTCGGCGACCAGATAGAAGGCGTGCAGGCTGAACTGCGCCGCCTGCAGCAGCATCGTCACGCCCAGCCAGCGGCTGGCATACCTAACGGCCAGCAACAGCAAGCACACCGCCCAGATGAAGTCGGCGGCCAGCTGCCACACTTCGTCTTCGTTGCTCTGGTGATGAGTGACCAGGCGGCTTAGCGGCAGCGCCACGGCGTTGAGGATATTGAGTACGCCAGCGATGCGCGCCTGCGTATCGCCCTTCCACATAGCAAAGGCGCCCGACGCGAGCGTCGCGAACAGCAGCAGCAGTGGGAGTAGAGTGTACATGAAAAGCGCCTCTAGCCGGAGCTAGAGGCGCAAAACAGTTAAGGTCTTACAACGACCCGGTAAAGCTTAGGCGACTTCGCGAAGTTCGCTGGTCGTCGGCTCGGCCTTGTTCTCGATGTCCATCCGCGTGCGGATGCCGAGGCGCAGCTGAACTTCCGCCATTTCGGCGTGAGCGTCGACCATCGACGTGCGCGCATCCGACAGGAGCGACAGCGCGGCGGTGATCTTGGCCATGGCCGCGTCGCCGACGTTGGCGCCGAGGCCCAGTTCCTTACGGGCGCGCAGCAGATCGGCCACCAGCTCGGACGTCTCGATCATCGCGGCGTCGATCGCATGCTCGGTGTCCCGGAGCTTCGTCGTCACGCGCTTGGCGGCAAACACTTTATCCACGGAATAACCTCCTCATCCCCAAGGAATAATTTACCCTAACGAAACCTTACCGCCCTGTCCAGTCAAAAACGCAGCCTGGAAGCGAAACGTTAGGGATGGGCAGGTATAGAGGGGTATCGGGGTGTGTTAAATTGGCACACGTTAACTATATCGGACCCCTAGCGGATGCGAGAGCGCAATAGACCGCCCTTCCAAGCGCGGGTGGCCAGCGTGGCGATCATCACCACGGTGGCCGTGCTCGTGGCGGCGTGCGTCTCTTTCATGCTGCAGCAATGGAGCGTGAGCCGGCAGGAGGCGCGCGCCGAACAGGCGACCCTCGCGATGGTGGTGGCTTCGGCGGCGGCGCCGGACATCCAGGCTCACGACCTCATCGGCCTGCAGCACGATGTCGCGGCCGCGGGCGCGGCCCGCGGCGTCGCCGGCGTGGCGGTGCTGAGCCCGGACGGCCGCACGCTCGCGGCCTTCGCGTCACCGGCTCACGACGCCCGCGACACCGGCCCCATCCACGTCCAGACCAGCCCGGTAACGATGAACGGCGCGCGCATCGGCGCGGTGGTCGTGCGCAGCCACGATCCGACCATCGTGCTCTTGCTGCCGCGCTTCCTGGCGCTCACCGGCGCCCTCTTCTTCGGCGCCAGCGGCATCGCGCTGTTCGTGGCGCAAGGCCTGTCGCGCCGCGTCACCGCCCCGATCGAGCGGCTGTCGCGCGGCATGCAGCAGGTGGCGCTGAGCGGCGAGTTCGTGCGGCTCGACACCGACGAGGCCGATGACGACGTGTTCCTGCGCGTCACCAACAGCTTCAACGACCTGCTCACCCAGCTCGACGCCAACCACAAGGAGCTGTGCGAGACGCTGGAAGACCTGATGGAGGCGCGTGACGCCGCCAACGCCGCCAACATCGCCAAGAGCCAGTTCTTGGCCAACATGAGCCACGAAATCCGCACGCCGCTGAACGGCGTGCTGGCGATGGCCGAAGTGATGGACCGCGGCGACCTGGCCCCGGCGCAGCGCGAACGCCTGACCATCGTGCGTCAGTCCGGCGAGCAGTTGCTGGCCGTACTCAACGACGTGCTCGACCTCTCCAAGATCGAAGCGGGCAAGCTGGAGCTGTCGGAGCAGGACTTCGACCTCGAGCGCGTGGCTCAGGCCGTGCGCGAAGGCTTCAGCGCCGTCGCCGAAGAAAAGGGCCTGGGCTTCGAGGTGGACGTGACGCCCGAAGCGGCCGGCGCCTGGCGCGGCGACGCCGACCGGCTCAAACAGATTTTCGCCAACCTGGTCTCCAACGCCGTCAAGTTCACCCACGAGGGCGCGGTGCGCGCGCGGTTCGAGGCGGCGGACGCCGGCGGCCTGCGCCTGTCGGTCACCGACAGCGGCATCGGCATTCCGAGCCACAAGATCCTGCACCTGTTCGAGAAGTTCACGCAGGCCGACTCGTCCACCACCCGCCAGTACGGCGGCACAGGCCTGGGCCTCGCCATCTGCCGCGAACTGGCGCAGCTGATGGGCGGCCAGATTTCGGTGATGAGCGAGGAAGGCAAGGGCTCGACCTTCATCGTCGAGCTGCCCTTCGCCCGGGCCGCCAGTTCCGACGACGTGGCCGAACCGGCCGCCGCTCCGGAAGTATCGCAGAGCGTGCGCGTGCTGGCCGCCGAGGACAACCTGGTCAACCAGAAAGTCCTCAAGGCCATCGTCGAGCCGATGGACGTCGAGCTGACCATCGTCGGCGACGGCCGCGCGGCCGTCGAAGCCTGGCGCGACGGCCACTACGACGTGATCCTGATGGACATCCAGATGCCGGTGATGGACGGCATCAGCGCCGCCAAGGCGATCCGCGCCGCGGAAGTCGCCGAGCGCCGCCGCCGCACCCCGATCCTGGCCCTCACGGCCAACGCCCTCGTGCACCAGGTCGAGGAATACCTGGCGGTTGGCATGGACGGCCACGTCGCCAAGCCCATCGAGATCACCAAACTCTACGACGCCCTCGGCCGGGTGCTCAGCGCGGCGGCCGAGGCAGAGGCAGAGGCTGAGTCGGTGGCGGCGTAAGCCACCGGCTCCCAACCTAACCGTTCATCCCGACGCAGGTCGGGACCCAGGCAAGACTCCGGGCAGCGGCGCGGGCCTCGATGCTCTATTTCAACGCAAAGACACGAAGCTAGCGAAGGCGCGCTCCAAACCCTCGGCATTGACGCTTCATGCAAAGCTGGGGCGCTGTAGGCGCGCCCTTCGCTAGCTTCGTGCCTTCGTGTTTGAATAGGGTCTTCGCCCTCGCACCCGCGTCTGCAAGAATCCCGACCTGCGCCGGTGTGAGCGGGGTTGATACGGCTAGAGCCCGACCCGCAGCACACTCTCCGCCACCGTCACCGCCGCCCCGCAGATCAGCACGCGGTCGCCCGCCACCTCGCAGGTCAGGTCGCCGCCGCGGCCGGGGTAGGCCTGGTGGTAGCGCAGCGCGGACTTTCCCAGCTTGACCGCCCACAGCGGCGCGAGCGCGCAGTGCAGGCTGCCGGTGACCGGGTCTTCCGGGATGCCGGACCCAGGGGCGAAGAAGCGGCTGACCACATCGTAAGGCGCGCCGGGATCGGCGCGCGCCGTCACACCGACGTTGCCCCGCCCCTGCGTCGCCTCCGAGGCGATGGGCGCCAGCGCCGGGATGTCCGGCGTCAGCGCGCGCACCACCGCTTCGCTCTCCAGCACCGCGATCAGATACTGCGCCGCCCACACCTCCACCGGCTCGGCCCCCAGCGCCTTGGCGAGACCCGCCGGCGCCTCGACCCGGCGGGCCGGCACGGCCGGAAAGTCCATCAGGTAGCCCGCGCCGTCGCGCGAGACTGTCAGCGGCCCGGACAAGGTGTCGAACACCAGCTTCGCCGCCGTCGCCCCCAACTCGGCGAAGAGCGCGTGGGCGCTAGCCAGCGTCGCGTGGCCGCAAAGCGGCGCTTCCAGCTTGGGCGTGAACCAGCGCAGGCCGAACCTCGCCGGATCGTCGGTGGCGAGCAGGAACGCGGTCTCGGCCTGATTGTTCTCTGCCGCCAGGGCCAGCATCCGCGCCGCGTCCGGCCACTCGGTCATGGGCGCCAGCACGCAAGCGGGATTGCCGCGAAACGGCGCGTCGGCGAAGGCATCGATGGTCCACTGGCGCATGACGCTAGGCCGTCGCCATGGGCATGGGCGCCAGCCGCGCCTGCAGGCGCTGGCGCACCGCCGGCCAATCATCCCGCGTGATCGCGAAGTAGACGGAATCGCGCAGCGTGCCGTCGCGGCGGACCATGTGGGCGCGGAACACGCCCTCGCGCACGGCGCCCAGCTTGGCGATCGCCGCCTGCGAGCGGGTATTGGCGATGTCGGTTTTCAGCTCCACGCGGTTGAAGCCCAGTGTCTCGAAGGCGTAGCGCAGCAGCGCGAACTTGCAGGCGGGGTTGACGCGCGAGCCCCAGCAATCGGGCGCGTACCAGGTGTGGCCGATCTCCAGCCGCCGATGTTCTGGGACAATCGCCAGATAGCGGGTCGATCCGACCAGCGTGCCCCGGCTGAGGCAGCGCACCGCCCACACCGCCTCGCGGCCGCTGGCCGCCATACTCAGCGCCGCGTCGAACCAGGTGTCAAAGCCGGCGCCCGCCGCGTTCGACGGCATGTGCTCCCAGATCTCGGCGCGGTCGGCGGCCGCGGCGAGGTCGTCGCGATGCTCGGGCGCGATCGGCTCCAGGCGCACCCGCCCCGCCATCAGGATCGGCCTCAGTTCCAGATTTGACTCGGTCATTGTCATTGCCTCCACAGCGTGGCAATGGAGCGAATGACCTTGAATCAATCCTGAGTCAAACAGAGTATTGTCACTATGACAGACACGCTGGTGACGCCCTGGACGCCGGACCTCGCCGAGACCGGCCGCCCCGCTTATGCCCGCATCGTCGAGGCGCTGGCGGCCGACATCGAGGCCGGCGCGCTGGCGCGCGGCGCGCGGCTGCCGACGCAGCGGGCGCTGGCGGACCGACTGGGCGTCGCCTTGGGCACGGTGACCCGCGCCTATGCCGAAGCCGAGGCGCGCGGCCTGATCGACGCGACCGTCGGACGGGGCAGCTTCGTCGCCGGGGCGGCGGCCGCCGCGCCTCGCCGCGAGGGTCCGATCGATCTTGCCCGCAACCTGCCGCCGATGGGGCCCGCCCGGCGCGCGCTCACCGCCAGCATGGCCCAGCTTGTGCGCCGCAGCGACCTGGTCGAACGCCTCGACTATCCCCCTGACGGTGGCTTCGAAGCCGACCGCAACGCCGGCGCCCGCTGGCTGCGCGCCACTTCGCACTATCCGAGCGCCGACCCCGGCCGGCTGATCTGCACGGCCGGGGCGCAGCAAGGCATCGCCGTGGCGATCTCGGCGACAACGCGGCCGGGCGAGACGCTGATCGTCGAGGAAGCCACCTTCCACGGCGCCAAGCTCGCCGCCACGCGCTGCGGCCTCGCCATCGCCGCCGCGGCGATGGACGCCGAGGGCCTCAGGCCGGACGCCCTCGACAAGGCCGCCGCCGAGACGGGCGCCCGCGTCGCCTACGTGCTGCCGTTCCAGAACCCCACCGCCCGGGTGATGAGTCTGGCGCGGCGCCAGGAGATCATCGCCGTGGCCCGCCGCCGCCGGATGATCCTGATCGAGGACGACCTCTACGGCGCCCACATCACCGACCTCGGCCTGCCGCCCCTGGCGGAGCTGGCGCCCGATTGCGTCACCTACATCTCCGGCCTCTCCAAGAGCCTGGCGCCCGGCTTGCGCACCGGCTACCTGGCGCCGCCGCCCAGGCTGGTGAGCGCCGCTCAGGACGCCCTGCGCGCCATCGCCTTCGGCCCGCCGGCGCTCGGCGACCTGGTGGCGGTGCAGTGGATCGAGAGCGGCCTCGCCTTCGACATCTACCGCGACGTCTGCGCCGAGCTGGAGACCCGCACCGGGATCGCCCGGCGTCTGCTGGGCGCGGCGATGGAGCCGGTAGCGCGGCGGCGCACCCCGCACGTCTGGCTGCCGATGGGTGAGCTGGAGGCTGAGCGGCTGGCCGGCCGCGCGCTACGCGCCGGCGTGCAGGTGACCTCGCCGCGGGCGCCGTTCGTGGCCGGCACACCAGTGACCGGCGTGCGTGTCTGCCTCGGCGCGGCCGACAGCGCCGCGGCGCTGGAGCCGGCGCTGGCCGTGGTAGCCGACGCGCTGAGCGCCGGCGCCTTCGACGAGGCGGTGGTGTGAGCGCGCCTTTCGAGACGCGCTGGGGCCGCTACGCGCTCAGCGACGATCCGGCGTGCTTCGACCTGGCGCTGGGCCATCGCTGGATCAGCGAGGAGAGCTACTGGGCCGCCGGCATCCCCCGCGCCGTGTTCGACAAAGCCGTTCGCAACAGCCTGACCATCGGCGCCTACGACGCCGGCGCCATGGCGGCGATGGCGCGCGTGGTGAGCGACCGCGCCACCTTCGGCTGGATCTGCGACGTGTTCGTGGACACAGCCGCGCGCGGCCAAGGCCTCGGCAAGGCGATCATGACCTACATCGGCGCTCACCCGGACCTGCAGGGCTTTCGCCGCACGCACCTCGCCACCCGCGACGCCCACGGTCTCTACGCCCAGTTCGGCTTCGTCCCCCTCACCGGCGCCGACCGCTGGATGGAAGTGCGCGATCCGGACGTCTACCGGCGCTAGCTTGCCGTACGCAATCGAGGCCGCTAGGTGGCTGCGCGTAGCAAAGTCGAACGTCAGTGAACGGCTTGCCAGCGCCGGCAAGGTCCGCCTTGTGGCCATGCTCCGCGCGCCTATGATGCTGGCGCACGAGCAGAGGATGACGCGTTGCCCGGTGTGGTCCGCTAAGTAAGTCGAACGAAGCTTCGCCGGCGCACTCGGGCGATGAGCCCGCGCGCCTATACGCATCCCAATTTCCTCGGCATCCCAAATGGCCTTCTTCGGCAACGGCGCTGTCAACCGCGTCAACCTGCACTACGTCATCCGCTGGCTGGCGCAGGGCTCCGGCGGCACGCTGGCCCTCGCCTTCCTGCTGCACGCGGGCGTCTCGATCCCAATGACCTTCCTCTGGCTAGCCGGCATGCTCGCCGGCCGCTTCGCCTTGCGGCCGCTGATCCTGCCGATGGGCAAGCGCTGGGGCCTCAAACCGCTGGTGATCGCCGGTGTGTTGCTCGACGCCGTCCAATTCCCCACCTATGCCGCGGTGCACGGGCTCGGCTGGCCGCTGCTGCTCAACGGAATCCTCGGCGCCGTGGCTAGCACGCTCTACTGGCCCGCCTACCACGCCTATTTTGCGTCTATCGGCGACGCCGAGCATCGCGGGCACCAGGTCGGCGCCCGCGAGGCGATCGCCACCGTGATCGGGATCGTGGCGCCTCTCATCGGCGCTTGGCTGATCCTCACCGCTGGTCCGTTCTGGATGTTCGGCGCCGTCGCCACGGTCGAGGCGCTTTCGGTGCTGCCGCTGTTGGCCGCACCCAACGTCATGCCCCCCCGCGAGGCGCCCGGCGCTTGGCGTGCGGCCCGCGAAGGCGTGGGCCTTTTCCTGCTCGATGGCTGGCAGCGAGCCTGCATCTACCAGGTCTGGCAGGTGGCCCTGTTCGTATCGCTCGGCTCTAGTATCGGCGCGTTCGGTGGGGCCATGGCATTCGCCGCCTTGGTCCAGGCGATACTGATGGCCTTCTTTGGCCGCCACATCGATCGTGGGGGCGGCCGGCGTACGGCCCTGCTCGCCTTTGTCGTCACGACGGCGCTGTCGCTCGTCCAGGCCGCCGCCTTCGGCCACCTGTGGCTCGCGGCCGGGGCCAACGCCCTGGGCGCCATCGCCACGGCGCTGCTCATCCCCGTGATCTCGACAGCGCTCTACAATCTCTCGCAAGCCTCGCCCTGCGCGCTCCGCTACAACATCGCCACCGAAGGGGCGTACGACGTTGGGACCGGAGCCGTCGCGCTCACCGCAGCGGCAATCTCGGCGCTCGGCGGTTCGCTCAGCTTCATGCTCCTTGCCGCGTTGCCGGCGACCGGCGGCGTCTTCTGGATGCTTTGGCGCTACTTCGGCGCTCATCCGTCCGTCGAGATCGCGCCCGAGCTGGCGCTGGAGCCACAGGCGCCGCTTTGAACGGCGAGGCAAATCGGGGACAAGCGGCGCGACATCGATCTTCAGGCGGCCAATCTTCGAAGCAAGCGACACACTGCGCTCGGGTCGGAAGCTGGCGCCCTCGGCAGTCGGTGAGCGTCCGCTCTCAAGCGGCGCGCTAACGTCCGCTGTTGTGGGCGCGCGGCGCGGTCGCGCTCGCTTCGAGAGCGCTGTCGCCAGGCGTCAGGGCGTGGCCAATATCTGGCCGAGCTGCTGCATCAGCTGGCCGTAGCGCACGTAGTCGCCGGCCGCGTAGGCCTGCTGCATCTGCTGGAACACCGTGCGCGCCTGCTTCAGCTGGTCGGGGCTGGGCCCCGTCGCGGCAACAGCGCCAGCAGCGCCCGGGGCGGGCGGCGCCGCGCCGCCCACCAGCTGGTCCTCCGCGGCGCTCAGGCTTTCGGCCCATTCGATCTTGCGGTCGTCGGGCATCAGCTGGCCGAACACCACCCGCGCCAGGGTCGGGATGCCGGTCTGCTCGGCCTCGATGAAGATCGGCTCGATCGCGATCAGTTGGCCGCCGGCGAGCGGCAGGATGATGAGGTTGCCACGCAGGACGTGCGAGCCGTGCTGATCCCACAAGGTCAGATTGCTGGAGAAGCGGCTGTCGGAATTGATCCGCGACTCCACCTGCGCCGGCCCGTCGACGAACCGCCCCTTAGGCAGCCGGAAGGCGACCAGCTTGCCGTAGTTGTCGCCATCGCAGCGGCCCGCCAGCCAGCCCGCCATCTGGTTCTTCCCCGCCACCGACAGCGGCAGCATCAGCAGGAATTCCGGCGCCTGGGCCCCCGGCAGCTGCGCCATGGCGTAGTAGGGCTGCTCCTCCACCTCGCTACCGTCCTGCAGCTCGCGCGGCGCCTCCCAGCGGTCCTCCCGGTTGTAGAAAGTGGTGGGGTTGGTCATGTGGTAGGTGCCGTACATCTCCGCCTGCACGGTGAAGAGGTCTTCGGGGTAGCGGATGTGCCGCTGCAGGTTGGCGGGCATCGCCGCGCGGTCCTGGAACAGACCTGGCATCTCGCGCCGGTAAGCCTGAACGATCGGATCGTCGGGCGCGAAGACATAGAAGGTCACCGACCCGTTGTAGGCGTCGACCACGGCCTTCACCGCGTTGCGCAGGTAGTTGCGACCCTGGAAGGCGCCGACGGAGCCCTGGTAGGCCTCGCTGTAAGGGTAGTTCGACGAGCTGGAGTAGCCGTCGAGGATGTAGTCGTAGTGATCGCCGTCGGCGACGATGTAGGGGTCGTGGTCGAAGGTGAGGAACGGCGCCAGGCGCTGCACCCGCTCAGCCACGTTGCGGCGGATCAGCACCCGGCTCTGCGGCGTGAAATATCCGGAGAGGAACAGCCGCAGCCCGTCGAACTGCCGCGCCACGACCAGCTTGCGCCACAGGCCGTCCAGCGAAATCCCGCCCTTGCCGCCGTAGACGCTCTCGGCGTTGGCGTCGCCGCGGGGGAAGTCGAACTCCTTCTCGGTGGTGTGGACGTAGACGCGGTCGTTGGTCTGCAGGCCGTAGTAGATCTCGCCGTGCGCGACGGTGAGGTCGGGAACCGCCTGCACCGGGATGTCGTGCGCCCACAGCACCGGATCGCCGCGCTCGTCGATCTCGTTCATCGGCGTGGCGACGACGCCGTAGCCGTGCGTGTACTTCAACGCCAGGTTCACCCAGACCTGCGCCGGCGCCGGCAGCTTGGTGACGTCGAGTTCGCGCGCGGTGATGGTGACCTGCCGCTCGGCCCCGTCCACTAGGTAGCGGTCGATGTCGCCGTCGCTGAAGGCGTAGTAGGGGCGCAGGCCCTGCGTCTGCTGCAGCTGCGGTTCCAGCGCCCCCCAGTCCCAGACGCGGGCGTCGCGCAGCGTGGCGGCGTTGGCGGCGAGATCTTGCGGGGTCAGCGGCGTCGCCGACACGGCGAATTGCGGCTCGCTGACATCCGGGCCTTCGAGACCGAAGGCGGTTCGCGTCCCGGCGATGCTGTTCACCAGGTAGGGCTGTTCGAGGGTGATCTGGTTGGGCCCGACGTAAAGCGCCTCGATCACCATGGGCAGCCCGTGCGCCGCTACATAGACGCCGGCCAGCGCCGCGGCGACGCCGCCCCACCGCGACGGCCTCGCCTGCAGCCAGACGCGAAAGCGCGGTCGCCAGGCGGCGCCCGCCAGCACGACCGCCGCGGCCAGCCAGGCGACGGCGACCACGGCGAACGCCGGCGCCCAGAAGTTGGCGTCGATCCAGGACGCCCCGGCGACGACGGCCGAGTGGCCGGCGATGACGAGGTGAAAGCGCGTCAGCCAGGTCGAGGCCCCGCAGACAAGGCAGAACAGCGCCGCCAGCGCCAGGCCTTGCGGCACCCAGCCGTTCCAGGCGGCCCGTCCGGCCGCCAGCGCCCGGGCCATCACCGCGCTCACCGTGTCGGTGCGCTCCTCGACCACCGTCAGCTGCGGACGGCCGATGATCCAGGGCGGCGAGCCTGGGGAAGCGCGCAGGTACGACACCGCCCCGATCGCCGCCCAGCCGACGATGGTCACGACGAGCAGCGTCAGCAGCAGAGCGACGACCGCGTCGTAGAACGGCAGCCGCAGCAGGTAGAACGATAGATCGAGACCGAACAGCGGGTCTCTGGCGCCCGTGGGCGCGGCGCCGAGAAAGCGTGTCAGCGGCAACCACAGGCCCAGCGCGCCAAACGCGACCACCCCCGCCACCGCGAACCCGGCGAATAGCGGCGCGCTTGCCGGCAGACTGGCGAGGCGGCGGGCCGCCAGCCGCCAGTTGATCGCGATGAACAGGCCGCCGAAGGCCACGACCGCGGCGAAAATCGCCGTCTGTAGTCGAAGCGCGAACCAGAACCGGTCGGACTGGCCCAGTTCCGCGAACCAGTAGCCCTCCAGCGCCACGCGCAGGATGGTCTCGAACGCGCCGATCGCCAGGAGAGCCAGCGCGACGTAGGCCAGGTCCCGGTAGACGCGCCGGGCCAGCGCCGCCGACGGTGGGTCGCCGCGATGGCGCAGCACCGTGGTCGCCAACGGAATCGACGCGGCGACCAGGACGATCAGGTAGGCCAGTTCGAACATGACCTGCCCCCCAAAGGCTCAGGGCCCGCCGCCGCGGCTCGCGAGCGCGCCCACTTGGCGAGCATCGCGCCGGGCCGTCAAGCAGCGCTGGGACGGGAGTGCGAGGGCGACCGGCGCCGGCGCGGCGCCGCACCCCTTGCGACCGGGAGTTTGTTGCCCGGGGCACACGGCCGGTCTAGCGTTTCTCTCGATAGATCGCCTTGGGGGCTTCTCACATGAACGCGTTGGTGCGCGCGCCGCTGCGGCAGGTGCGTTCGCGGATTTTCGACTCCGCGGCCTGGGACCAATACAAGCCGCGCGAGGACGACATCGTCATCGCCACCTTCCCCAAGTGCGGCACGACCTGGACCCAGCGGATCGTCTCCATGCTGCTGGCCGGCAGCGCCGCCCCGGCCCCCGTCGGCGGGCCGTGGCCCGACTTCCGCCTGCGCCCGCCCGGTGAATGGCTGGAGCCTGCCGAGGCGCAGACCGGCCGGCGCCATCTGAAGAGCCACCTGCCTTACGACGCGTTGCCGGTCTACGCCGGGGTGAAGTTCATCCACGTGGCGCGCGACGGGCGGGACTCGGCGATGAGCTACCACAACCACCTGCGCGGCTTTCAGCCGTTGATGTGGGACATCATCGATGGCGTCAGCCGGGCGGACCCCAAGTTCGGCGATGTCGCCCCGCGCCCGCCCGAAGACGCAGGTGTCTTTTTCCACACCTGGCTCGAAGACGGTGGCGGCCTCGGCGACCCCGGCGCGTCCTATTGGGAGGTGGAACGCAGTTACTGGGCCGCGCGGCGCGAGCCCAACATGCTCATGGTCCACTACAACGACATGAAGGCTGACCGCGCCGGCGAGATCGCCCGCATCGCCGCCTTCCTGGACATCAAGCTGCCGGCGCCGACGATGGGCGAGATCGTCGAGGCCGCCGGGTTCGACCAGATGAAGCACGACGGCGCCGAGCTGATGCCGGGCGCCGAACACGCCTGGGTGGGCGGCTCGCAGACCTTCCTCAACAAGGGTGTCAACGGCCGCTGGGAGGGCGTCTGCGCCGCCGCCGACCTCGCCCGATATCACACCCGCGTCGCCGAGGAGTTCACTCCGGGCCTCGCCGCCTGGCTGGAGAAAGGCCGCCTGGCCGCCGGCGATCCGGCGACAGCCGCGGACTGAGCCGGGGCGGCTCATCGCCTGATGGGTTACGCGCTCATCGCGCGCTGGAACGCCTCCCGCGCCTTCATCCGCGTCACATAGGCGGCAGCGTTGGGGTGGGCGTCGCCGTCCAGCAGCGTCAGGTGCTCCAGCAACGCCAGCGAATAGCCCATCATCACGTCCGCCGAGCTGAACGTCTCGCCCAGCATGAACGGACGTCCCGCCAGCGCCGCGTCGACGACGCCGATGGCCTCGCGCGCCTTGGCCAGCGCCGATGCGACAACCTGCGGCGGCGCGGCGAGTTGCAGGCCGTTGAGGCCCAGCGGCCGCAGCAGCGTCGCCTCGCTGAACCAGCACCACTGGCCGCAAAGCGCGCGGGCCGTCGTACCGGCTTCCGGCCGCAGACGCCCTTCGCCGTAGCGATCGAGGATGTATTCCACCATCGCGCCGGACTCGAACATGGTCAGGTCGCCGTCGGTCAGCACCGGCAGCTTGCCCGCGGGACTGATCGCGCGCCACTGCAGCGTGTCGCGGTAGGGTCCGGCGAATTCGATCGGCGTGATCTCCACCGGCAACCCCAGTTCGTGGCAGAGCCAGACCGGCCGCACCGACCGCGTCCCGGGCGCATGATAGATTCGCAGCATCGCCGTTCCCTCTCGCCGGAGCCGAGTTCGCGCACCTTAGCGCTGCCTAGGCCACGGCGCGCTCCAGCTTCAGCTCCGGCCAGCGGGCGACCATGCCAACGGCCACCCGATCGAAGCTGCCGCCGACCTGCCGGACCGGGTTCGGCCGCAGGCGAAGCGCGAAGAGATCGTCCAGGCCAAAGGGCGCGAAGACCGCCAGCGTCCCATCGCGCTCCAACCGCACGCCCACCGAGCACACGGGGCTGACAAACCGCTCCAGCGCCTCGGCGCTGCGGCTCAGCGGCGCATAGGGCTCGCCGAACTTGCCCTCGAACCAAAGGTGCACCCGGGCCTGGTTGCGCACCTCGACCAGCTCGCGCAGCGGCGGCTCGAACGCGGTGGCCACGCGCCGGATCACCACGTCCTCGGCGTCCCAGCTGGTGTCCGGGTCGAAGTAGGCGAGGTCGTAGTCCTTGATGCCGTAGTCGAGGTCGCGCCCGGTGAGGTGGTTCAGCACCCGCTGATAGATGGCGCCGGAGAAGATCAGCCAGTCGGGCAAATCGAGGTCGCGCGCCGTGGTCAGCACCTGCATCAGGCTGGGCGAGGCGCGGACGATGGCCTCCAGGCGCGCTTCCAGCTCGCTCACCGCAGTCGCCAGCCGTGGTCGAGGGGTCCAGCGCCGGCGCCGAAGCCGGGGGCGCGGCGGATGGCCTCGCCCGTGTAGGCCCAGGCGCGCGCCACCGCCTCGGTCAGCGGCAGGCCGGCGGCGAGGCCGGCGGCGCAGGCGCTGGCCAGCGTGCAGCCGGTGCCGTGGGTGTGGCGCGTGGCCAGGCGCGGGCTCTCGAACAGGGTCTCGCCGTCGGCGGTCATCAGCAGGTCGATGACAGATTCGCCAGCGATGTGCCCGCCCTTCACCAGCACCCCCCGGGCGCCCTGTGTCAGCAGCGTCTCGGCGGCGGCGCGCTGGTCGTCGAGGCTGGCGACCGGTCGGCCGGTGAGCGCTTCGGCTTCGGGGGCGTTGGGCGTCACCAGAGCGGCGCGCGCAATCAGCCGGCGCAGCGCCTCCAGCCCGCCCTCACCCAGCAGCGACGCGCCGCTCGATGACGCCAGCACCGGATCGACCACCAGCGGGACGTCCGGCCAGCGCCCCAGCGCATCGGCGACGGCCACCGCCGCCTCGCCCAGCATGCCGATCTTGATCGCGTCGGCGCCGATATCGGCCAGCGCCGTCTCGATCTGCGCGGCCACCAGCGCTGGCGGGATCGGATGGACGGCATGCACCGCAACGGTGTCCTGCACGGTCACCGCGGTGATTGCGGTCATGGCGTAGCCGCCTAGCGCGGTGACGGTCTTGATGTCGGCCTGCACGCCCGCGCCACCGCCGGAATCCGATCCGCCGATGGCGAGCACGCGGCCTTTGAAGTCAGTCATCCCCGCCGGCTTGGCTGATCGCCCGCTCCACCGCAAGCGCCTGCACGGTCTCGGCCACGTCGTGCACGCGCAGCACCGCCGCCCCGGCCTGCGCCGCCGCCAGCGCCAGGGCGATGGAGCCGCCCAGCCGCTCGCCAGGCCCGGACTTGTCTCCGGCGATGCGCGGGATCGAGCTCTTGCGGCTGGCGCCGAACAGCACCGGGAAGCCCAGCGCTGCGATCCGCGGCAGACCGCGCAGCAGTTCGAGGTTGTGCGCCGGCGTCTTGCCGAAGCCCCAGCCGGGATCGAGCCATATCGTCTCGCGCGCCACGCCCGCCGCCATCGCCGCCGCGGCGCGGGCCGCCAGGAAGCCGCTCACCTGCGCCACCACATCGTCGTAGTGCGGCGCGGCCTGCATAGTGCGCGGCTCGCCCTGCATGTGCATGAGCACGACCCCGCAGCCGAGTTCCGCCGCCGTCTCCAGGCTCTCCGGCGCGCCGCGCAGCGCCGTGACGTCGTTCCAGATCGTCGCCCCCAGCGCGCAGGCCGCGGCGGCCACGCCAGGCTTCATGGTGTCGATGGAGATTGCGATCTCGGTCTCGGCCCGCAGCGCGGCGATCAGCGGCGCGACCCGCCCGATCTCATCGCCCTCCGACACCGGCGCCGCGCCCGGCCGGGTCGACTCGCCGCCGATGTCGAGAATGTCCGCACCTTCGGCGATCAGCCGCCGCGCATGCGCCAGCGCCGCCTCCAGCGTCGCCAGCCGCCCGCCATCGGAGAAACTGTCCGGCGTGACGTTGACGATCCCCATAATCAGGGGACGGCGCGGGCTAGGTCCCTTCTCCCCTTGCGGGAGAAGGTGGCCCGAAGGGCCGGATGAGGGGTCGCGCCGACGGTCTGGATCTGCCGGCAAGATGCTAGCCGGCGAAAGCCATCGACCCCTCATCCGTCGCTGCGCGACACCTTCTCCCGCAAGGGGAGAAGGAAAGTCGCGCCGCTGACGAGGAGCCTGGAAGGATCAAGCCGGCTCCGGCGCCGCCCCTGGCGGGATCGGCACGGAGACCGGGCGCGGGGCCAGCGGCACAGATGAGCGCGGGCCGGGCGGCGCCATCAGCTCCGGGTCCTCGCGACGCGGCTTGATGCCCTTGATCACGGCGATGATCTCGTCGCCGCTCAGGGTTTCGTACTCAAGCAGGCCCTTGGCCACCAGGTGCAAGTCTTCCAGCTTCTCGGTGATGATCCGCTTGGCCTCGTCGTAGCCGCCCTGGGTCAGCCGCTTGACCTCGGCGTCGATGATCTTGGCGGTGTCCTCGGAGACGTTCTGGTTGCGCGCCACCGAGTGGCCCAGGAACACCTCTTCCTGGTTCTCGCCGTACTCGACGATGCCGAGGGCGTCGGAATAGCCCCACTTGGTCACCATCGCCCGGGCCAGCTTGGTGGCCTGGCTGATGTCGTTGCTGGCGCCGGAGCTGACCTTCTCCTTGCCGAAGATCACCTCCTCGGCGACGCGCCCGCCATAGAGGATCGCCAGCCGCGAGGTCATCTGCTGGTAGTCCATCGAGTAGCGGTCGCGCTCGGGCAACTGCATGGTCAGGCCCAGCGCCCGGCCGCGCGGAATGATCGTCACTTTGTGCAGCGGGTCTGCGGCCGGCACGTTCAGCGACACCAAGGCGTGGCCGCCCTCGTGGTAGGCGGTCATGCGCTTTTCTTCTTCGGTCATGACCATGGACTTGCGCTCGGCGCCCATCATCACCTTGTCCTTGGCGTCCTCGAAGTCGAGATGGGTGACCATGCGTCGGTTCTTGCGCGCCGCCATCAGCGCCGCTTCGTTGACCAGGTTGGCGAGGTCGGCGCCGGAGAAGCCGGGCGTACCGCGCGCGATCACTTTCACGTCCACGTCAGCGGCCAGCGGCACGTTGCGCATGTGGACGCGCAGGATGCGTTCGCGCCCGACGATGTCCGGATTGGGAACCACCACCTGACGGTCGAAGCGGCCGGGGCGCAGCAGCGCCGGGTCGAGCACATCGGGCCGATTGGTCGACGCGACCACGATGATGCCTTCGTTGGGATCGAAGCCGTCCATCTCAACCAGCAGCTGGTTGAGGGTCTGCTCGCGCTCGTCATTGCCGCCGCCGAGACCGGCGCCGCGGTGACGGCCGACGGCGTCGATTTCGTCGATGAAGATGATGCAGGGCGCGTTCTTCTTGGCCTGCTCGAACATGTCGCGCACCCGGCTGGCGCCGACGCCGACGAACATCTCCACGAAGTCGGAGCCCGAAATGTAGAAGAACGGCACCCCGGCCTCGCCGGCGACGGCGCGGCCCAGCAGCGTCTTGCCGGTGCCGGGCGGGCCGACCATCAGCGCGCCTTTCGGAATCTTGCCGCCCAGGCGCTGGAACTTGGCCGGGTCCTTCAGGAAGTCGACGATCTCGGTCAGGTCTTCCTTGGCCTCGTCGACCCCGGCGACGTCTTCGAACGTCACGCGGTTCTTGTTCTCGGTGAGCAGGCGGGCCTTGGATTTGCCGAAGCCCATGGCCCCGCGGGCGCCGCCCTGCATCTGGCGCATGAAGAAGATCCACACCGCCGCCAGCAGCAGCAACGGCAGCATCTGCACCAGGATGGTCAGGAGAATGCTCTGGCTGGGCGACTGGTAGCTCCAGCGGATGTCCTTGTGCTGCGCCAGCACCTGCTGCAGCTCCGGATCGGTGTCCGACGGGCCCACCGAGTGGAACGGGTGGTTGCCCTTGTCGGTGATGTCGATGCTGGAGCCGCGGATGTTCACCTGGGCGATCTGCCCGGCGTCGACCTTGTTGAGCAGCTCGGAATAGGGGATTTCGGCCGGCGCGGTCGCGGTGTGCGCCTGGTTTTGCATCACGCTGTAGATGACGACGATCGCGACAAGGATCACGCCCCAGATCGCCAGGTTGCGCAGGTTCATCAAGTCAGTCAGGGCCTCAACAGGTTCAGAGCGATAATCTAGGGACGCGGTTGCGATTTCGCTACGCGCCAGATCGCCGCCTCGCTTTCGACGGCGCCGAGCGCGGCGTGAAGACGCGCCAGACCAAGCGGAACGGCGCGCGCCGACCCCTCCTGCCCAAGCATTGGGCAACTAACCGCGCCCGATGGCGAGACGATGGCCGGCAGCGCGCCCCGCGCCGCCGCAGGGATCGCTTTCAGCGCTGCTTGCTCGGTGGCCGAAAGGCGCGCGGCGAGGCCGGCGAGAGGCTGGACATCGGCGGCGGGCGCGCCCTCGATCAGCAAGCGACCGTCGAAGACCACCTCGCCGAGAGGCTCCTCCGCCTCCCCTCCCCCTTGCGGGGAGGGGTCGGGGGTGGGGGTGCGAACTGGACGCATGCCGGCTGGCGCGCGAACGACAGGCGCCGAGCTGGCACCCCCATCCCCTGCCCCTTCCCCGCGAGGGGGACGGGGTCCAGACCGTCCTGCAGTCGCCATGTTCACGAAGCCGACGCCCTGATCTCGCCGCGCGAATTCGCCGGCCTCGCGGCAGATCAGCAGCCGCTCGCCTCGCGCTTCGATGCGCGCGCCGGCCAAGGTCGAGGTGACGTCGCTGGCGCCGGCGAGCCTGGCCTGCAGCGCCGCCAGCCGGCGGCCGCGCGGCGGGGTCGCGCCGCCAGCGGCGCACAGCAGCAACGCGCTCAGCAGCCGCCCGTCGGCGGCAAGCTGGCGCGGCAGGGTGAACTCTCCGGCCCGGCCTTCGCGGACCGACGCCAGCGCCGAGCATGACAGCTGCCGGGACTGCGTCGCCGCAGTCGGCGCCGCGCCGCTGAGGGTGCGGCGAGCACGGCTGCGAGCAAAGCGCGGGTCGTCGTTGGCCGGATCGTCGATCCAGGTCTCCCCGCGCTCGGCGAGCCAGGTGCGCAGGTCGGCCCGGCGCACACCCAGCAGCGGCCGCAACAGGAACACGCCGCGCCCTTGCGGCCACGCCGGCGACGGCGCCCACTCGCGCGGCGTCGCGACGAGCGCGCCGGCCGCCCGCATCGCGGCCGCTTCGGCCACGTCGTCGGCGGTGTGGCCCATCAGGATGACGGCCGCGCCGGCCTCGCGGGCAGCGTCAGCCAGCAGCGCGTGGCGCGCGGCGCGGGCCGCGGCGGGCAATCCGGCCGCCGGCTTGTCGCCCGCCCAGCGCAGCGTGCGGTGCGCAACGCCCAGCCGCGCCGCCCGCTCGGCGACGAAGGCGCACCAGTCGGCGCTGGCCGGGTTCAGACCATGATCGACCGTGAGCGCCAGCAACGGCCGCCCGGCGACTGACGCCCAGCGATGCGCGATCAGGAGCAGCGCCAGCGAGTCGCCGCCGCCGGACACAGCGACCGCCACCGGCGCGTCGTCAGCGCCGTTCGCTCGCCGCTGAAGATTGTCGCGGACGCTGGCGCTCAGCCCGCCGGGCAACTGGCCTGGCCCCGCACGTCGGCCTCTCCGGCGCGTACGGCCGCGCCAGCCTTCGGATAGTGGCTATCGATCTGAGCCAGCACGCTGCAGGCCTCGCGCGCCTCCTGCATGCCGACCATCGCCTTGGCGAGGTCGAGCGCGGCGTCGGGCGCCCAGCTGGTGTCCGGCCACTGCCGCACCACGTTGAGGTCCATCGATGCGGCGTCCCCGTAAGCCTGCCGGCCCAGCAGGATCTTGCCGAGATAGTAGCGCGCTTCCGGCCCGCGCGGCGTGTCGCCATAGCGGCTGACGATCTCGCGGAAGTCGCTCTCGGCGGTCCCGTAGTCGCCGGCGCCGAAGGCCTGGCGCGCCTGCGCCATGGCGGCGGCGGGATCCTGGTTCAGCGCTTGCGGCGGCTGGCTGGGGCTGGCCGCGGCGATGCCTGGCCCTCCCGGGGCGGCGGCGTTGGCGTCGGGCGGCGGCGCCGGCGGCGGCTGGGCCGCGGCCAGCTGAGTCAGCTTTGTCTCCAGCGCGGTGATGCGCGCGGTCAGTTCGCCGTTTTGCTCGCGCAGAGCGTCGGCCTCATGCCGCGCCTGGTCGACGTCGTGGCCGGCGGTCTCCAGCTGGCCGGTGAGCTGGGTCACCGCCTGCTGCAGCGCGTCGAGCTTCTGCGACATCGTGGCGATCTCGGCGTCGGTGTCGGCCGGCTCGACCACCACCGGCTTACCGGTCTCGCGGCCCTGGAAGACGATGGCGCGCATCTCGCGCAGCACGTCCTCCATCTTGTCGAGGCGCTTGGCGGAGTGGTCGTCCAGCGGATCGGTGTCGAGCGGGGTCTGGGCCAGCGCCATCGGCGCGCCGAAGCCCAGCGCCAGGATCAGGACGGCGAGAAAAAAGCTCTTCATGCCCGGCAGAATACGCGGTTGCACGGCGAAGTCATGGCGCGGACCCGAAGGTCCGCGCCATAAGGCTCAGCGCGAGTCGGCGACGATGGCGGTGCGCGCGTTGCGGTTCTTGGCCCAGGCCGCCTCGCCGGTGCCCGGATCGGTGGGCCGCTCCTTGCCGTACGAGATGGTGGTGATGCGGCCGTCGGCGACGCCGTGGGCGATCAGGAACTCGCGCACCGACTCGGCGCGGCGGGCCCCCAGAGCGAAGTTGTAGTCGCGGGTGCCGCGTTCGTCGCAGTTGCCCTCGATGCGCACCTTCACGTCCGGATAGCGCTGAAGCCAGGAAGCCTGGGCGGCCAGCACGGGCTGGGCGTCGGCGCGCACGTCCGACTTGTCGAAGTCGAAATAGACCAGCTCGCCGACGTTGATGACGAAGTCCTGCGCCGAACCAGCCACCGGGCCTGACGGCGGGGGCGGCGGCGCTTCATTGGCCTGCGGCGGCGGCGGCGGCCCTTGTTCGGACTGCGGCGGCGGGGTCGGCGGTTGCGGCGGCGGCGGCGGGTGCGAGGCGCAGGCCGCCACCACGGCGGCGGCGAGGCCAATCACACTCATCCGAGCAAAGGTGTTGAAGCGAAGGTTCAAGGCAAGTCTCCCTCGGCGCAGCCACTCAGGGTCAGGTGTTTTGGTAAAGACCACAAAAGCTCCACCCGTTCCAACACCCAAGCGAACGCCTCATCTTTCTTTCGCCAGGATTGCAGGCGGGCAACGTGGCCTTTCAGCGTTAGTGCAACAGCGGCGACCACGACGGGTCGGAACCCGCGCTGGGGTAGTCCGCCTGTTTCTGGATGTGGCCGGTGAGATCGACCGTCCACAGCCGCGACTCGCCTTCACCCACCTTGCGCTCGAACATCAGCACCCGGCTGTTCGGCGACCAGGTCGGCTCGTCGGAGAAGTAGCTGGTGGTGAGCACCCGCTCGCCGCTGCCGTCAGGGTTCATGACGCAGATGGCGAAGCGGTCGCCTTCCTGCCGCACGAAAGCGATCAGCTTGCCGTCGGGGCTCCACACCGGGCCGGTGTAGCGCCCGGCGCCGAACGAGATGCGGTGCGCGTTGGAGCCGTCTGCGTTCATCACGTAGAGCTGCGGGGAGCCGCCGCGATCGGAGTTGAACACGATCTGCTCGCCGCTGGGCGAGTACGACGGCGAGGTGTCGATCGACAGCCCCTGACTCAGCTGGCTGATCTGGTGGGTGGCGAGATCCATCACGTAGATGTTGGAGACGCCGTTCTTGATCGCCGCGAACACCACCCGGCGATCGTCGGGCGAGAACCGCGGCGCCATCGCCATGGTCATGCCGGGGAAGTGGCCCACCACCTCCTGGCGGCCGGTGTCGAGGTTCATGATGTAGACGGTGGCGTCGGAGGGCCGCAGCGCCATGTAGGTGATCATCGCGCCGTTGTGCGAGAAGCGCGGCGAGAAAACCTGCACGGTCGGGTCGTTGAAGCCGAGGTTCAGGTACTGCGCCCCGTAGCCGTCCTGGTCCATCATCTCCAGGCGCATGACCTTCTTGTTCTTGGGCCCGCTCTCGGCGACGAAGATCAGGCGGGTGTCGAAGTAGCCGGGCTCGCCGGTGAGCTTCTCGTAGACCTTGTCGGCGATCTGGTGCGCGATACGGCGCCAGGAGTCGGGCGCGGCGGTGAAGTGCATGCCCACCAGCTGGTCGCCGGCATAGACGTCCCATAGGCGGAAATCGACGCTGAGCCGGCCGTCGGCCCCGCTGGAGACCGCGCCCAGCAACAGCGCCTGAGCGCTGATCCCCTTCCAGGGATCGAAGTTCGGCATCTGGCTGACGTCGGGCGTTGCCGAGAACGTCGCCGGATCCAGTGGCCGAAACAGGCCCGAGCGCGCCAGGTCGGCGCTGACCACGCCGGCGATCTGCGCGCCGGTCGCGCCGCCGCTGAACGCCGGGATGGCGATCGGCAGCGGCTGCACCGCCGCCTGGTCGACGTTGACGGTGATGTCGGCCAGCGCTGGCGCGGCGAGCAGCGCGTCGGCGCAGAGCGCCGCGAGCATCAGGCTGAAGGCCAGAAGAAAGCTATGTTTGCGGATGGGCGCTATCATTGCTTCGCGCACGCCTCCTTGGCGTCGAAGTTCACGATGATCGTTTGTCCATAGTACGGCTGCGAATAGGGCTCAGCCTGCTGCACCGCGTCGATGGCCCGCCGGGCCGCCGCCGCCAACACCGCGTCGCCCGAGCGCTCGAGCCCGCCGGCGTTCGGCCGTCCCAGCACGCGTCCGTCGAGACCGATAGTGAACTTCACCTGCAGCTTCACGCCGGCGCCGCCTGGGACGCCGCAATTGGGGTTCCATAGCCGCTCCAGCAGCTGCTCCAGGCCCTGCATGTCGCTCTGCGAGACGCCCTGGCCGGCGTCGGGTCTGGCTTGCGGGGCCGTCTCGGCTCGCGGCGGGCCGCGCTGAGCGCTTGACGTCGGCGGACCGGCCGAGCGCTGGGCGTTCTGGATGATCTGCTGCAGGTGGTTGAAGTCCAGCGACGGGGCCTGCGGCGCGGCCGCCTTCAGCGAGGGCGCCTGCGTCTGCGGCTTCACCGGCTTGGGCGCCGCGCGCGTCGGCAGCTGAGTGAAGGCCGGGATCGGCGCTGGCGTCGGCGCCGGCGGCGCGGGCTTGGCCTTGGGCGCCGGGGTCGGCTCGGGGGCCTGAGCGCTCACCGTCTGCGGCGCCTGCACGGCCTGCCGCGTGTCGGTGAACGGCGCGCGCGAGACGATGTTGATCGGCACTGACGAGCCCACCGGCATCAGCGGCGGCGGCTTCTGCGGCGTAATCGCCCACACCAGGATCAGGCCCACGTGCAGCGCCGCGGCGACGATCAGCGCCGGCAGGCGGGTGTTGGCGCCGTCGTGGCGATAAGGGACGCCGAGCGCGCTCATTGGCCGGCGTCCGCGCGGTCCGAGGGCGGCGGCGGCTTCGGCCCCGACGACGGGCCGCCTGAGTCGGTGATCAGGTTGATATCGGTGAAGCCAGAGGACGAGATCGCCGCCATCACCTGCGCCACCATCGCATACGAGGCGCGGCCGTCGGCGCGCACATAGATCGGACGCTTCATGCCGGCCCCGGCCAGGTCGCGCAGCGCCGGCGACAGCGAGCCGAACGGCACCGAGTTCTCATTGAGATAGATCGCTCCGTCCGCCCGCACCGACACCGTCAGCGGCTCGGTCTGGTCCTGCATGGCGCCGGCCTCGGTCTTCGGCAGCTGCAGCGGCACGCCGACCGTCAGCAGCGGCGCGGAGATCATGAAGATGATCAGCAGCACCAGCATCACGTCTACCAGCGGGGTGACGTTGATCTCCGCCAGCGCGGCTCTGCGGGCGCGGCGCCCGCGCCGGCGCTTGGCGGCGAACGGGTCGGAGATCGTCGGCATCAGGCGCTCGTGGTCCGCTCGGCCAGGCGTCGCTGGATGGCGGTGACCAGGTCGTCGGCGAAGCCTTCCAGCCGGGCGGCGAACTTGCCGGCGTCGGCGGAGAACTTGTTGTAGGCGATATAGGCCGGGATGGCGGCGGCGAGGCCGATCGCGGTGGCGAACAGCGCCTGGGCGATGGCCGGCGCCACCACCGACAGGTTGGTGTTCTTCTGGATCGCGATCGCCTGGAAGGCGTGCATGATCCCCCACACGGTGCCGAAAAGGCCGATGAACGGTGAGGCGGTGGCGACGATGGCCAGGCTCCCCAGACCGTCCTCCACCCGCTGGCTCTCCCGGGCGATCACCGAACCCAGCACCCGGTCGATCCGTTCCACCAGCAGCGAAGCCTGGGTGTCACCGGCGGGTCCGTTGAGCAGTCCCTTGGCGCGGGCTTCGCGCCACTCGCGCAACGCCGACTGCAACATGCGCGGCAGCGCGTGCCTGGGATGGTCGCCGGCTTCCTGCGCGATGTCCTCCAGCGCGCGGCCGGACGAAACCTTGTTCTCGAAGGCGTTGGCCTGGCCGTTGAGCAGGGTGAAGCGCACCGACTTGTCGATGATCACCGCCCACGACCACAGCGAGGCCAGTCCCAGGCCGATCATCACGATCTTCACCAGCCAGTCGGCGGCCATGAACAGGTGGACGATCGAGAAGCTCTCGGGCGTAATCGCGGCGTTGGGATCCATGGGTGTCTTGGCGGCGTCCTGATGTGGATACGGGGCGGGCCGATGGCGCGCGCCGGTGGTTAAACTATGGCGCGGGCTTGGGCGCCACCCGGTTGAGCGCGTCCCACACCGGCGCCGGCGGTCGGCGCGGCCGGCCAGCAAGATCGATGCAGACCACTTCCACCTCGGCCTCGGCGATCAGTTCGGCGCCGCGCAGCGCCCGCTGCTCGGCCTTGATGCGCACGCCGGCGCCGTGGAGGAAGCGGGTGCGGACTTCCAGCGCGTCGTCGACCCGCGCCGCCTTTCGAAACGCGATGCTGAGCTTGGTGACCGCGAACGCCGACGGATCGGGCGCCGCCAGCAGCGCCCGGTGTCCGACGTTCATCGCCCGCAGGAACTCGGTCCGCCCCCGCTCGAAGAAGCGCAGGTAGCTGGCGTGATAGACCACGCCAGTGAAGTCGGTGTCTTCGTAGTAGACCCGCACCGGCAGCACATGCTCCTCGCCCTCGAAGGCGCCAGAAGGGGGAGCCGTCATCCTCCCTCCCCTTCATGGGGAGGGTGGCCGCGCCAGCGGCCGGGTGGGGAAGTCAGACACGTCACGGTCGGACAAGGCCGGCGCACGGCTTCGCTCATCCCCACCCCGCGATGCTGCGCATCGCTTGCCCTCCCCATGAAGGGGAGGGAGGTCACGACTCGTCTCCAAACAGCCCCGGCTGCGCGCCGGTCGGCGGGGCGGCCGGGAGCGGCAGGCCGAGGTGCGCGTAGGCCTTGGCGCAGGCCAGGCGCCCGCGCGGCGTGCGCTGGATGAAGCCCTGCTGCAGCAGGAAGGGCTCGATCACGTCCTCCACCGCGTCCCTGGCCTCGGCGATGGCGTAGGCCAGCGTCTCCACCCCCGCCGGACCGCCGCCGTAGTTGTCGATCAGCGCGGCGAGATAGCGGCGATCGAGGCTGTCCAGCCCCGCCTGGTCCACTTCCAGCCGCGCCAGCGCGCTGCCCGCGGCCTTGCGGTCGATCAGCGTGCAGCCGTCGGCCGTCGCGAAGTCGCGCACCCGGCGCAGCAGCCGCCCGGCCACCCGCGGGGTGCCCCGCGCCCGGGCCGCGATCTCGGCCGCGCCGTCCTCTGCCAGCGGCGTCCCCATCTTGCGCGCCGCCGCCATCAGCACCTGCTGCAGCTCGGCCGCCGAGTAGAACTCCAGCCGCAGCGGGATGCCGAAGCGGTCGCGTAGCGGCGTCGCCAGCAAGCCCGCCCGCGTGGTCGCCGCCACCAGCGTGAACGGCGCCAGATCGATGCGGATCGAGCGCGCCGAGGGCCCCTCGCCGATGATCAGATCCAGCGCATGGTCCTCCATCGCCGGGTAGAGAATCTCCTCCACCACCGGCGCCAGCCGGTGGATCTCGTCGATGAACAACACGTCGCGCGGCTCGAGGTTGGTCAGGATGGCCGCCAGGTCGCCGGCCTTGGCCAGCACCGGCCCCGACGTGGCGCGGAAGTTCACTCCCAGCTCGCGGGCGATGATCTGCGCCAGTGTGGTCTTGCCCAGCCCCGGCGGGCCGAACAGCAGCACGTGATCCAGCGCCTCGCCGCGCTCGCGCGCCGCGTCGATGAACACCTTCAGATTGCCCTTGGCCTGCGCCTGCCCGACGAACCCCGCCAGTGTCTGTGGCCTGAGCGCCCGGTCCGCCGGCTCGAACGTCTCGGGTTCGCCGGACACGAGGCGCGTCACCGCCCCAGCTCCTGCAGCGCGGCCTTGATCAGCGCCGGCTCGGCGGCGTCTTCGCCGAGGCGCAGCGCGGCCTGGTCGACCACGCGGCGGGCGGCGACTTCCGCCACGCCCAAGCCCATCAGCGCTGCCACCGCGTTGCCGGCGCTGGAGGCGGGCGGGGCTGGCGCGGTGGCGCTTGCGTGGAACGCCGCCACGTCGCCGGCGATCGGCTTGTTCTTCAGCTCGGCGACGATGCGCGCGGCAAGCTTGGCGCCCACGCCATTGGCCCGCGACACCGCTGCCGCGTCGCCGCGCTGCGCCGCGCCCACCAGTTCGCCCGGCGTCAGCACGTCCAGCACCGCCAGCGCCGCCTTCGGGCCGACGCCCTGGATGTCCTGCAGCGACGTGAACGCCCGCCGCTCCTCGCGGGTCAGAAACCCGTAGAGCCGCAGCCCCAGCTGGTCCGACCACTGCGGCTCGATGTGCAGCAACGTCTCGTCCCCCAGCGCCGGCAGCCGCCCCAGCGTCTTGGATCCGCACCGCACCAGATAGCCGACGCCGCCGACGTCGATGACGGCCTCTTCCTCGCTGACCTCCGCGACCGCCCCGCGCAGCCGGCCGATCATGCGGCGGCTCCGATGGCGCGGGCCCGCCGGGCATGGGCGTGGCAGATGGCGACGGCGAGCGCGTCGGCGCAGTCGGCGGTCGGCGATCCGGCCGTGGGCAGCAGCCGGGCGATCATGAACGCCACCTGGCCCTTGTCCGCGCCGCCGGTTCCCACCACGGCTTTCTTCACCACGGTCGCCGCGTATTCGGCCACCGAGAGGCCCGCCGCGGCCGGCGCCAGCATGGCGGCGGCCCGCGCATGCCCCAGCTTCAGCGTCGAGGCGCCGTTGGCGGTCATGAAGGTCTCTTCGATCGCCGCTTCGTCGGGCGCCCATGCAGCGATAACGTCGGCCAGCGCCCGATGGATCGCCAGCAGCCGCTCCGACAGCGGCGCTTTCTCCGGCGGCGTCACCACGCCGTGGGCCAGGTGCGACAGCCGCGCGCCCTCCACCGCCACGACGCCCCAGCCCGTGCGGCGCAGGCCAGGATCGAGGCCGAGGATGCGAATCGCGTTCGTCATGTGTTCCCACAGCATCGCGCGGGCGAAGGCCGAGGAGAAGGCCCTTTGGGGTTAACGAAGTCTTACCGCCGCGGCGTGCTAGACTGCCCCCGGACGATGGCAAAGAAGGGGGCTTCAATGCGTATTCTGACCTTGATGATGGCGGCCGGCCTGGCGCTGGCCGCAGGCGCCGCGCCGGCGCAGGACATCGGCAGCCTGACCGGCCATTGGCAGGCCACCGCTCAGGTCGGCATGACGCCGGTGGCGTTCGACCTGGTGGTGCAGCCCAACGGCACGTACAGCGAGACCGAACGCTCCGGCACGCTGATGACCATACAGTCGGGCGAGATCCGCGTCGCCGGCGCCGGCCTCATCGCTTTCGTGGTCGAGGACTGGTCGCCGAAGACCATGCCCGTCTACCACCCCACCGGCACGGTCGGCGGCTACTACGGCCAGAGCCCCACCACCAAGCCGCCCGGCGGCGTCTGGCGCATGCAGTTCAACGGCCCGAGCTCGATGACCGTGCAGGACACCAGCTACGGCGGCGTGGTGATCTTCAACCGGGTCCCGTAGCGCCAGTGGATCATCCTCACGAGCCGGCGCAGCGTCCGAAGACGACGCTCTGGCGCGCATGGTTGCTGGTCGTGATGGGCTTTTTGATCGTGTTGTGCTGCGGCGGGTGCAGCGCGAGCTTCTTGTACGCGCTGATCTTTGATCGCATCCCACTGATCGAAGTGGCCAATCCCCAACCGGTGAGCGACACCATCACGTCTTCAATCATCGTGTTGGTGATCGGCGGCGTTCCTGTTCTTGGCGGCTTGGTGATGATTGTCGCCGGTTGGCGACGCCTTGCAGCGCGGCGGCCACCTTGATTCACGTCCCCACCGCGCCCTGGGCCCACTCGCTCTTCGACGTCGCAGCGTGGGCGTCCGGCGCGGCCGTTGGCGTCGCGCTCTATCGCTGGCGGCTGAAGGCGCGGCTGGAGCAGCTGGCTCGCGTCACCGACGGCGGCTACTTCGTCAGCCTGGGCGTCGGCGCGGCGCTGGGCGCCTGGCTCTCCGGCTCGCTGAACACGATGCGCCAGGCCGCGCCGGCGCTCTCGCACAGCATCGCCGGCGCCCTGGTGGGCGCCATCGCCGCGGTCGAGGTCTACAAGGCCATCCGCGGCGTGCGCGGCTCCACTGGCGTCGTCTTCGTCGGCTCGTTCAGCGTCGGCGTCGTCGTCGGCCGCTGGGGCTGCTTCTTCACCGGCCTGCCAGATCGCACCTATGGGACGCCCACCACGCTGCCCTGGGGCGTCGACCTCGGCGACGGCGTCTCGCGCCATCCGGCGCAGATCTACGAGAGCCTGGCGATGGCGGTGTTCCTGGCGCTGTTCGTCGCGGGCCTCGCCGCCCGCGCCCCCTGGGCGATGCGCCGCGGCTTCTACGCCATGTGCGTCTGGTACGGCGCTCAGCGCTTCGCCTGGGAGTTCCTCAAGCCCTACCCATCGGTGCTGGGCCCGCTTAACCTGTTCCATCTCCTCTGCGCGGGGCTCGTGGCGTATGGCGTCGTCTACTATCTCCGCGACCGCGCCGACGAGCGCGCCGGCGATGCGGAAATCCGCGCCGTATCTCTTCCTCGGCCAGACCACGAGCCTGTGTGAGACCTGCCTCGCGCTGGTCCCGGCGAAGATCGTCGCCGACGGCGAGCGCGTCTATTTCCAGAAGCGCTGCCGCGAGCACGGCGTGCAGAAGACCCTCATCGCCGATGACCTCGGCTACTGGAAATCGCAGCGCGACTGGGTGAAGCCCGGCGACCGGCCCCTGCACCTGCAAAGCCGCACCGAGCACGGCTGCCCTTACGACTGCGGCCTCTGCCCCGACCACGAGCAGCACTCGTGCCTGGCCATCGTCGAGATCAACGACGCCTGCAACCTCACCTGCCCCGTCTGCTTCGCCGGCAGCGCCGTCGGCCGCGGCGGGCATCGCTCCCTCGCCGAGATCGAGGCCATGCTCGACGCCGTCGTCGCCTCCGAAGGCGAGCCGGACCTGGTGCAGCTCTCCGGCGGCGAGCCCACCATTCACCCCCAGTTCTTCGAGGTGCTGGCCGCCGCCAAGGCCCGGCCGATCCGCCACCTGATGATCAACACCAACGGCCTGCGCATCGCCCGCGAGCCCGGCTTCGCCGAGCGCCTGGCGGAGTTCATGCCCGGTCTCGAGGTCTATCTGCAGACCGACTCGCTGCAGCGGGACGCGCTGATGGCGCTGCGCGGCGCCGACCTCTCCCGCGTCCGCGTCGAGGCGCTGGAAGCGCTGGAGCGGGTGGGCGTCTCCACCACCCTGGTCTCGACGGTGAAGAAGGGCGTCAACGACGGCGAGATCGCAGCACTGGTGCGCTTTGCTTTGCAATGGCGCTGCGTGCGCGGCGTCACCTTCCAGCCCATCCAGGACGCCGGCCGCAACGATGGCTTCGACGCCGCCGCTCACCGCATCGTGCTCACCGAAATCCGCCGCCAGGTCGCCGAGGCCGGCGTCTTCTCACTAGCCGACCTGATCCCGCTGCCCTGCAACCCGGACCAGATCTGCATCGGCTACGGCCTGCGCTCCGGCGACCAGGTGACGCCCGTCACCTCGCTCTTCCCGCGCGATGTGCTGGTCAGCGCCATGCCCAACACCGTCGCTTTCGAGGCCTATCCGGAGCTGCAGAAGCGCGTCTTCGACCTGTTCTCGCTCTCCACCGCCCAGGGCGACACCTCGGAGAAGCTCGCCAGCCTGCTCTGCTGCCTGCCCGAGGTCGCCGTCCCCGCCGATCTCGCCTACGAGCACACCTTCCGGGTGGTGATCTCGCAGTTCCTCGACCGCTACAATTTCGACCTCGGCACGGTGAAGCGCTCCTGCGTCCACTTCGTGCAGCCCGACGGCCGCATCATCCCCTTCGACACCTTCAACACCTTCTATCGCGAGGGCGCCGCCGGAAACGCGGCGCTGGCGCGGGGCCGGGCATGAGCGAGCCGCTGCCCCGCGCGACTGTCAGCCCCGGCGCCAAGGTGGTCGGCTGGCTGATGCTGGTGGTGGGCGCTCTGATGACGCTACTCTGCGGCGCCTGCACCCTCACCATGCTGGTCGCGGGTCTAGGCTCAGGCGGCCGGTCGGAGGCCGGGCTCGGCGTCGTCATCGCCGGCATGGGCCTGGTCATCGGCGGCGTGCCAACCCTCGGCGGCCTGGTGCTGATCTGGGCCGGCTGGCGCATCCTCCGCCCACCCCCGACGCCCACGCCAAGATCGGTCTCGAAGACGTTCGAGTAGGAACCACGAAAACACGAAAAACACGAACCCGGCGTGGGCGGCTCAGGGCGGGCGAAAGAAGGGTCACACGAAGATCACGAAGGCCGCGAAGCACACGAAGGTCGCGCTTCGCGCGACAGCCAATCCCAAGGACCGTGGGTGAATTGCAGCGCGCGAAGCGCGCCTTCGTGTCCTTCGCTAGCTTCGTGTTCTTCGTGTGACACCTTTCACGCGCGCCGCCCTCGCAACGCGGTGTTGGCCGGCTCCCAGGCCGCGTCGACATGAGCGGAGTGGCTGCGACCGGGCACGTTCGTGCTTTTCGTGTTTTTCGTGGTTCCGCGAAGCGGCGCTATGCCGTCAGCCGTTCCATCTCCGCGTCGTCGATGGCGTAGTTGCCGAACACGGTCTGCACGTCGTCGTCGTCGTCCAGCGCGCTCAGCAGCTTCACCAGCTTGGCCGCGTCGTCGCCGCTCACCGGCGTTTCGGTCTTCGGCTTCCAGATCACGTTGGCGGACCTGGCCGGCCCCAGCGCCGCTTCCAGCGCCTCCACGACCGCGCCCATGTCCTCGAACGCCGCATAGATCGTGTGGCCGTCGTCGTCGCTGACCACGTCCTCGGCGCCCGCGTCGATCGCCGCCTCCATCACCGCGTCGTCGCTGCCGGCGCCCTTCGGGTAGGCGATCTCGCCCAGGCGGTCGAACATGAATGACACCGCCCCGGTCTCGCCGAGATTGCCGCCCTGCTTGGCGAAGATCGAGCGCACGTTGCCCGCCGCCCGGTTGCGGTTGTCGGTCAGCACCTCGACGATCAGGCCGACCCCGCCGGGAGCGAAGCCCTCGTAGCGGATCTCCTCCATCAGGTCGGCCTCGCCGCCCGCGGCCTTCTTGATCGCCCGGTCGATGTTGTCCTTCGGCATCGACTCGGCCTTGGCGTTGGCGATGGCGAGCCGCAGCCGCGAGTTCGCCGCCGGGTCCGGCAGCCCGTGCTTGGCGGCGATGGTGATGTCCCGCGACAGCTTGGAGAACAGCTTCGAACGGATGCCGTCCTGCTTATCCTTGCGGAACTGGATGTTCTTGAACTTTGAGTGTCCGGCCATGGGACGGGGCTTCTAGCGCCGCGGGGAGGATTGCGGAAGCGGGACGCTGTAGCCGCCGACCTGACCTGATCTTAGTCCAAATAAACTCTGTCATCCCGGAGACCCGCGAAGCGGAGTCGTCCGGGACCTACTTTGCGTCGGCCGCGCTAGTAGATCCCGGCTCTCCGCGCTGCGCGCTCCGGCCGGGATGACACGGTGAGGGAGGGGCGGCGCGCTACCGCCGCGCGTTCGCATACCCCGCCCTTCGCCGCTCGGCCTCGAACACGCAGTAGTCGTCCACGTGGCGGACGGTGACGCCGCCGAAGATGGCGGTGAGCTTGTTGCGGTACCAGAGCTCGCGCTTGGTCACCATCAGCAGGCATCCGCCCATGACCAGGCGGTTGAAGCCCTTCTCGATGAAGTGCTTCGGCACGGCGAAGTCGGCCTGGTAGGGCGGGTTGCAGAGGATAAGGTCGAAGCCGGTCTCGTCCAGCCCCGCGAACCCGTCGCTCTCCACCACGTGTATCTCCGGCGCACCGTTCAGCCGGGCGTTCTCGCGCGCCAGACGCACCGCCAGCGGGTCCTTGTCGACCATCCACACCTGCGCCGGCGCCACGAACCCGGCCGCGGTCAGCCCCACCACGCCGTAACCGCAGCCGAGGTCGAGCACCTTCCACGCAGGCTGGAATTCCACGCACGACAGCATCGCCAGCGTGCCGCGATCGATGGCCCGCGGCGAGAACAGCGTCGCCGCCGTCTGCAGCCGCAGCTCCACCCCCAGGACGGTGGCCTCGATCACCCCGGCAGCGCGAGCGGCGCGCAGTCGATCCGCGCCACCCGCCCCTCATGCAGCCGGTGGAAGGCGTCCTGCGGGGTGTCCATCAGGCGCAGCTCGGCCTCGCCCTGGCCGGCGTAGAGCGCGCGGATCACCCGGCCGATGCCGGCGTGAGCGACCGCGACCACATGGCCGCCGCCAGCGTGAGCGTCCGCCAGCCAGGCGGCGGCTCTCGCCTGCGCCACCGTCAGCGGCTCGCCCTCCGGCGCGTCGATGAAAATGCCGCGCACGCCGGCCAAGTGCGGCCAGCGCGCGTCGATCTCCTCGCGCAACATCCCTTCCAGCGCGCCGTAATTGATCTCGATCAGCCGCGCGTCCGCCTCAGCGGGCGGGCTCAGGCCCATGGCGTCGGCGATGATCGCCGAGGTGCGCCGCGTGCGCCCCATCGGACTGCACGTGATGCGCCAATCGCCACCCTCGCGCGCCATGATCGCCGCCAGCGCCTTGCCCACCGCCTTCGCTTGCGCCTCGCCCAGCGGGGTCAGCGGCGCGTCGCCGCTCGCGCCCTGCACCCGCCCCTCGCGATTCAGTTCGGTCTGACCGTGGCGGATGAGGTAGATCATGGAGCCGTCGTAGCAAGAAGCCGGGCGGCGGTCACGGCCCGGCCGAGGCGCGCTCAGCCTGTCAGGCGGCGGCGGTTGGCGCGCACCTTGCGGCGATACCGGCGGAGCACCGCCTTGGCGGCGGCAGGCGCCGTCGATCCCAGCGCGCCGCGCATCGCCGCCTGCTGCAGCTCCAGCGCCGCGTCGAGTTTCTCGGTGGTCATCAGGCGCGCTTCGCGTTCCGCCGCCGCCCCGCCGGCGGCCAGCTTGACGGCCCGCAGCCCGATCACCGCCGAGGCCTCCACGCCCAGCGCCCAGGCCTGCCAGCCGACGGACATCCACGGAGAAAGGGCAGTGCGGCGCGCCATGGGATCCTCCTCGCCAGTCGCCGAGACGGAAAGCACGGGCGACGCGGCCGTTCCCCGGGAACTGCCGCCGCGGGGTGGTGTTTTCGCCAGGACGCGCCGCATCGGGCGAAACACCGACAGTCAAAGAGAACGCGCATGGGCGAGCGGCTGGAGGCGCAAGCAGGCGCTGATCGCCGAACTGGGCGGCGCGAAGGCAAACTGAGCCCGCCGCCGGCGCGGAAGTCGCCAGCGCGCCTTTCCGCGCTTTCCGTGGTCCCTTGGCGCGCGCCAGCCGCTACACTGCCGCGACAGGCTCGGGAGGCTGCCCATGGACATCGACGACCAACTCGAAGACCTGAACGAGCCCGACACCCTGCCCAACGACATCGTCGAGTGGCAGCCGACCCATCGGCCCCTCGCCGACGCCAGGCTGGGCCGCGCTCACGTGGCCGAAGCCACTGGCGCCTCGGTGCTGGCCGCCTTCGCCATGGGCGCGCTGGCGGTGGGCGCGCTGGCCATCGGCGTCCTCGCCATCGGCCGGCTCAACATCGGCCGCGCCCACATCCGCCGCCTGGAGATCGACGAGCTGGTGGTGCGCCGGATCAGGCCGCGCTGACCCATGGCCGACGAAGACGACGAGCGTCCGCTGCGCGACCAGCTCGACGAGGCCATCGCGCGGGTCGAGCGCGAACTGCAGATCCTCATCGCCCCCTCCAGCATCGGCGGCGGCGCCGACAACCGCACCGTCATCGCCGACCTGGAAAAGGAGCTGCGTGAGCTGAAGGAAGCGCGGGCGAACGTGGGGTCGCGGGACAGCTGAGGCGAGCTACTGACCGGTTCCTTCCTCCGCTCTCCCCCGCGGAAGCGGGGGCCCAGGCTTTTTCTCCAAAGCCCAGAGCCCTCCGATAATACGCCTGGGTCCCCGCTTGCGCGGGGAAGAGCGGATTATTCTGGCGAGGTAGCCTGCAGATGAAATTCGTCCAAGCCCAGTCGCTCGACTCCATCGCCCACTACCGCCTCCTCGACGGCCCTACGCTTGCGCTGCGCGGCTGATCCGCGTCGCGCCTGCGGCATCCCTTCTCCCCCTTGCGGGAGAAGGTGGCCCGAAGGGCCGGATGAGGGGTCGCGCTGGCCGCTGAGACTTGCCCGCCGGAAGCTAAGCGCGCAGAGCCGGAGACCCCTCATCCGTCGCTTCGCGACACCTTCTCCCGCAAGGGGAGAAGGAAACCAGAGGCTGCGGGTCTTGCGCACCGCCGGGGGGAATATTACCTCTAGTGCCGCGTTCGACAATTGCAGCGGCGGCCGCGGTGCGGGGCGCGCCTGGGTCTTTGACATCGTTTAGAAAAACTCCGGGCGCGGCAAGGCCGTCCTGCGCATCCTCATGACTGGGAGGCCGTTACTATCGGCGATTTACGGTGAAAACGCCGGGCCAGAAATACACCAGCCCGTGAGATTTTCTACGCCCCCACCGCCTCCACCTGCGGCACCGTCTGGCTCAGCCTTCCCCCCACGCGGATCGGCTCGATGCGCCGGGCCAGGCCGGTGGCGTTGTCGGTGTCCAGGTAGAGGCCGCACACGGTCGCCACGCCCTCGGCCGGCTTGAAGCGGCCCTGGCTGATGCGGGTGGTGAAGCGGCGGATCGGCTCTTCCTTGTGGTTGCCGATGACGCTGTCGTAGTCGGCGCAGGCCCCCGCGTCGGTCTGGTACGCCGTGCCGCCGGTGAGGATCTGAGCGTCGGCTGTCGGCACGTGAGTGTGGGTGCCGACCACCAGGCTGGCGCGGCCGTCGCAGAAGTGGCCCATGGCCATCTTCTCGCTGGTGGCCTCGGCGTGCATGTCGACGATGATGGCGTCGGCGGCGACGCCCAGCGGGCAGGCGTCGAGTTCCCGGTCGACGGCGGCGAAGGGATCGTCCAGGGCGTCCATGTGGACCCGGCCCAGCAGGTTGATCACCAGCACGTGGCGGCCGGCCTCGGTGGCGAACAGCTGGGCGCCCCGGCCCGGCGCTTCGGCCAGGCGCGGATAGTTGAGCGGGCGGATCAGCCGGGGTTCGCGGACGATGTAGGTCAGCGCCTCTTTCTGGTCCCAGGAGTGGTTGCCGAGGGTGAGGCAGTCGGCGCCGGCTTCGAAGAGATCGCGGGCGGTGTTCTCAGTGATGCCGAAGCCGGCGGCGGCGTTCTCGGCGTTGATGATCACGAAGTCGAGGCCGAGGCGGCGGCGCAGGCCCGGCAGATGCGTCGCCAGGCCCTCGCGGCCCGACTTGCCGACCACATCTCCGAAGAAGGCTAGGCGCACGTTCTCAGTCGTCCCATCTCGTCCAACCCGCTATCGCGCCCCGAGCGGGTGGCGGCGCCACGAAGAACCGTGAAGGCGGTTTAAATCCCCTCGGACCTGGATTTCCAGGTGGGCGCCGTGTGTCCAAACCCACGAGCCTGGACAGGGACAGCTCCCGATGAGGTGAATTAAGGTCCCCGGGATTTGATGCCTTCGACGCGAGCCGCAGCAAGACCCGCCATCGACCAAGCTAGGAGGTGTGAGGGGGCGAGACAAGCGCCACGTCCTCCCTCCCCTTCATGGGGAGGGCAGACCGCGTAGCGGTCGGGTGGGGAAGCCCGATGACGCCAACGGGCTCGTCGACAGCATCCGTGGCCTTCAGGAGCGTTCCCCACCCGATCGACGCGTCGCGTCGATCACCCTCCCCATGAAGGGGAGGGAGGGGCTAGCCCGCCGCCATCGCTTCGATGCGCGCCGCCGCGGCGTCCAGCGCCGCCACCGCCGCCAGCTCCGCGCGGCCCTGGCCGGCGCGCACCTCCGCCAGGTCGTGGCGCAGCGCTTCCAGCTGGCCGCGCAGCGCGAACAGCTCGTCGGCCATGACCAGGGCGCCCATCAGCATCAGCCGGGTCTCGCCCAGGCTGCCGACATCGAGCGCCACCTGCCGCACCTGCGCGTCGACGATGGACGCCAGCGACATCAGGTGGGCTTCCTGGCCGTCCTCGCAGCCGACCGTGTAGGCGCGGCCGTTCACGTCGATGTTCACCTGCGCCATCGGATCAGCCTCCCGCCGCGCCGCCCCGGGGCCAGGGCGTGTCGCCGTGCCAGTCCTCGCCCAGCGCCGCCTTGATCTGAGCAATGGCGCCGGCGAGCGCCGCCGAAGCCGCCGCGCCGGCTTCCTCCAGTTCCCGCTCGCGGGCCCGGGCCTGGTCCAGCGCCACGGCCAACTGGGCGCGGTCGGCGTCGACGGCCGAGCCGGCGCTGGCGCCAGCCTCGGCGATCCTCAGCGCCACGCGCTGCTCAAGCAGCGCCACGGCGCGCTCGAGCCGCCGGGCCGCCAGCTCCACGGCGGTGTCGGCGCCGGAATCAGCCATCGTCTCTGGCCCGCTTCCAAATCATCGGGGCTTGTATAGAACGCGTCGCGACGATCCTTAAAGCCGCTTGCGCAGCCGATTCCGGGCCGCGCAGACCTGACCTCGCCGGGAGCCATGTCCGTCACACCCCTGACGATGGCCAACGCCATCCGCGCACTCTCGATGGATGCGGTGCACCGCGCCAAATCCGGGCACCAGGGCATGCCGCTGGGCATGGCCGACGTGGCCACGGCGCTGTGGACCAGGGCGCTGAAGTACGACGCCGCCGACCCACACTGGCCGGACCGCGACCGCTTCGTGCTGTCGGCCGGCCACGGCTCGATGCTGCTCTACAGCTTGCTCCACCTGTCGGGCTTCGCAGCGATGACCATGGAGGAGATCAAGAACTTCCGGCAGTGGGGCTCGCTGACGCCAGGCCACCCCGAGTACGGTCACACGCCGGGCGTCGAGACCACCACGGGGCCGCTGGGCCAGGGCATTGCGACGGCGGTTGGCATGGCGATGGCGGAGCGGAGCCTCGCCGCCCGTTACGGCGCCAAGCTGGTGGACCACCGCACCTGGGTGATCGCCGGCGACGGCTGCCTCATGGAGGGGGTCAGCCACGAGGCCGCGCACCTCGCCGGCCGCCTGAAGCTGGCCAAGCTGACCGTGCTCTTCGACGACAACGACACCACCATCGATGGCCGCGCCACCCTGGCCGAGACCGGCGATCAGATGCTGCGCTTCAAGGCCGCCGGCTGGGCGACGCGGCGCATCGACGGCCACGACGTCGGCCAGATCACCCGGGCGCTCAGCTGGGCGCAGCGGCAAGACAAACCCAGCTTCATCGCTTGCAAGACGCTGATCAATCGCGGCGCCGGGGCGATGGAGGGCGACGAACACGGGCACGGCTATGCGCTCTTCGACAAGGAGATCGCAGCGGCCCGCGAGGCCATGGGCTGGACCGCGCCGCCGTTCGAGATCCCGGCCGACATCGCCAAAGCCTGGCGGAAAGCGGGCCATCGCGGCGCCGCCGCCAATCGCAGATGGCGCGGCCGGCTGAAGAACGACGAGCGCCAGCACGCCTTCCGCCGCGCCGTCGCCGGCGAGCTGCCCACCAACGCTTTCGCCGCGCTCGACGAGCACATCGCCAAGGCGGCGGCCGAGAAGCCGGCCGCGGCCACCCGGGTGCATTCCGGCGCGGCGCTGGAGTGCCTGATCCCGGCGATTCCGGAGATGATCGGCGGCTCGGCCGACCTCACCGGCTCCAACAACACCATCGTCAAGGGCATGACCGCCTTCGACGCCCCCGACTACGCCCGCCGCTACGTGCACTACGGGGTACGCGAGCATGAGATGGCCGCCGCCATGAACGGCATGGCGCTGCACGGCGGCCTGATCCCCTATTCGGGCACGTTCCTCGCCTTCGCCGACTACAGCCGGCCCGCGATCCGGCTGGGGGCGCTGATGGGCGTGCGGGTGGTCCACGTGATGACCCACGATTCCATCGGGCTCGGCGAAGATGGCCCGACGCACCAGCCGGTGGAGCAGCTGGCGGCGCTGCGGGCCATGCCCAACCTGCTGGTCTTCCGCCCCGCCGACGCGGTGGAGACGGCCGAGTGCTGGAAAGTGGCGCTGACCGAGCGGCGCGCGCCCTCGATCATGGCGCTGTCGCGGCAGAAGACGGCGGCGGTGCGCACCTCGGGCGGCGACTTGTCTCTGCGCGGCGCGTACGAGCTGGCTCCTGCCGAAGGCGGCCCGGCCCAGGTGACCGTTTTCGCGTCAGGCACCGAAGTGGCCGTGGCGATGGCGGCCCGCGCCCAGCTGCAGGCCGACGGCGTCGCCGCCCGCGTGGTCTCGACCCCTTGCTGGGAACTGTTCGATCGCCAGGACGCCGCCTACCAGGCCCAGGTGATCGGCCAGGCCCCGGTGCGGGTCGCGGTCGAGGCCGCGGTGCGGCAGGGCTGGGACCGCTTCATCGGCGAAGACGGCGTCTTCGTCGGCATGACCGGCTTCGGCGCCTCGGCGCCGTTCGAGAAGCTCTACGCGGAGTTCGGGATCACGGCGGAGGCCGTGGCGGCCGCCGCGAAGGCGCGCCTCTTTAAGAACGTCTAGCTCTGGCCCCGCGACCCCTCACCTCACCTCTCCCCACTTCGTGGGGCGAGGGCTACGGATGGGTGAGCGGCGGCTGCGACGTTGCTATCCGCGCGTTGCTTCCCCTCCGCCACCTCGCTCTTTCAGTAGCCCTCGCCCCGCGTCAGCGGGGAGAGGTGAGGTGAGGGGCAGCGCCGGCCTTGAAACGAAAGCGCCGCCCGGCGTGACCCGAGCGGCGCCCACGTAGTTCGCAGAAAGACCTCAGACCAGCTCGGACGGCTTCAGGTTCAGTTCCTTCAGCAGCGGCTCGGCGTAGTCGATGCGGCCGGTCATGGTGCGGTAGTCGCCGGTGGAGAGCTGATAGACCGCCTCGGCGATGTACTCGATCGGCTGGGCGCGGCTGCGGGTCTGGTCGTTGACCAGGTTGTGAAGCAGCGTGCCGGGCGTTTCGACCAGGCCCGGAGAGACCACGTTCACCGCCACGCCGTCGGCGTTGACCTCAGCCGCTAGGCCGGTGGTGAAGCGCTCCAGCGCCGCCTTGCACATGCCGTAGACGGTGCCGCCGCGCCCGACGTTGGCCTGGTACGGGGCCCGCGGGTGGCGGCCGGCGCCGGACGAAATGTTGACGATCCAGCCCGTGTGCCGCTCCTTCATCGACGGCAGCACCAGCTGCGACAGGTGGAACGGCGCGTAGACCTGCACTTCCATCATCAGCTTGAAGCGCTTCTCCGGGAAGTCGATGACCGGGATGAAGTAGGTGACGGCGGCGTTGTTCACCAGGATGTCCACCGGGCCGTAGGTGGCGACGGTGGTCTCCACCAGCCGCACGCGATCGGCGTCGGAGGCCAGGTCGGCCTTGACGAAGGTGGCTTCGCCGCCCGCCTTGGTGATGCGGTCGACGGTTTCGTGCAGCGTGCCGGTCAGCCGGCTCTCGCCTTCTTCCGCGGTGCGGGCCGACGCCACCACCTTGGCGCCCTCTTGCGCCAGACGCGCGGCGATCGCCGCGCCGATGCCCCGGCTCGCGCCGGTGACGATGGCGACCTTGCCGGCGAGTTCGCCGTTCATGTTCACTTTTGCGGCCATAATTGCCGTTCCTCCCTTGCAAATTTGCGGGCGCACCGTTGCGCCCATCAAGGAGGCGAGGCAAGGCCTCGGGCAGGTCTAGACGGCCTTCTGAGCGGCGATCTCTTCCTCGACGTCGCGCAGGCGATCCTTGCCGAAGAACAGCTCCTCGCCGACCAGGAACGAGGGGCTGCCGAAGACGCCGTGCGCGACCGCCGCCTCGGTGTTGGCGATCAGCTGCGCCTTCACCTCCGCGTCCTGGGTCAGCGCCAGCAACTGGTCGGCCGGCAGACCCGCGGCCTCCAGCGCCTGCTTCACCACAGCCGGGTCGTCCATCTTCAGTCCCTGGCTCCACATCGCCCGGTAGACCGCCTCGACGTAGGCCTCGAAGAGGCCGAGGCGCTGGGCGGCGATGGCGCCGCGCATGATCATCAGCGTGTTGACCGGGAAGTGCGGATTGGAGGCGTAGTCGGCGATCCCGTGATGCTTCACGAACCGCCGCGTCTCCTTGCCTTCGTAAGCAAGCTTGAGCGGGATACCGGCGAAAGCTTCCGCCGGTGAGCGGTTGCCTGTGGCTTTGAAGATGCCGCCCAGCAGCGCTGGGACGTACTTGAATTTCGCCCCCGTGCGCCGCTCGATCTGCGGGATCACCCGGTGGGCCAGGAAGGCGTTGGGGCTGCCAAAATCGAAGTAGAAGATCACGTCAGGCATGGATCACCACCTTTCGCCGTAAGGGCGCAGGTCCAGCTCGTGGGTCCAGGCGTCGCGGGCTTGCGTGTGCAGCATCCAGTAGGCCTCGCCCACCGACGCCGGGTTCATCAGCTGATCCGGCTGGATGTTGGCGACAGCCTCCTCGCCGCCTCTGGCCCGGATGCGGTCACGGACGAACGCCGTGTCGACGCCGGAGTCGATGATCAGGTGCGCCACGTGAATGCCCTTGGGCCCCAGCTCGCGCCCCATCGACTGCGCGACGGCCCGCAGGCCGAACTTGGCGCTGGCGAAGGCCGCGTAGCCGACGCCGCCTCGCAAGCTGGCTGTGGCGCCGGTGAAGAAGATCGAGCCCTGGCCCCGCGGCAGCATGTGCCGCGCCGCCTCGCGGCCGGTGAGAAAGCCGCCATAGCAAGCCAGCTCCCACACCTTGCGGAACACCCGCTCGGTGGTCTCGAGGATGGGGAAATTGACGTTGGCGCCGGGGTTGAAGATGCAGACCTCCAGCGGCGCGGCGGCGTCGGCCTCGGCGACGAAGGCGGCGATGTCTTCTTCCACCCGAGCATCCAGGCCGCGCACGCTGCAGCGCCCGCCGGCGCCCTCGATCTTGTCCTTCAGCGTCTGCAGCTTGTCGGCGGTGCGCCGGCCGGCGAACACCAGATAGCCCTCGGCGGCGAAGCGCTCGGCGATGGCGGAACCGATGAAGTCGCCGGCGCCGATGATCGCGACACTGGCGTTGCGAGGCGTCATAGTGGCGCTCCTTCCTTGGTCAGAGGCCCAGTGGGTCCACTTTAGCAATTCACTGGAGTTGCGCAATGACGCGTGAGCGATTGCGAGAGATGATCGATCAGGCGCGGCGGGTGGTGTTCTTCACCGGCGCGGGCATCTCCACCGAGTCCGGCATCTCCGACTTCCGCAGCCCGGGCGGCGTCTGGAGCCGCATGAGTCCGATCTATTTCCAGGACTTCGTGCGCAGCGAAGAGAAGCGCCGCGAAGCCTGGGAGCGGGCGTTCAACGGCCGCGCCGGCTGGGTCGGCAAGCAGCCCAACGCCGGCCACTATGGCGTCGCGCGCCTCGTCGCCTCAGGCAAGGCGACCGCGGTGATCACCCAGAACGTCGACAACCTGCACCAGGACTCGGGCGTACCGGCCGAGCAGGTGATCGAGCTGCACGGCAACGCCAGCTACGCTTCGTGCCTGGAGTGTGGTCTGCGCCATGAGCTGGCCGACCTGAAGGCGCTCTGGCAAGCCACCGGCGACTTGCCCTGCTGCCGGGACTGCGGCGGCATCGTGAAAACCGCCACCATCTCCTTCGGGCAGTCGCTGCCCCAGGCCGCGGTCGTTCGCGCGGAAGAAGAGACACTGGCCTGCGACCTCTTCATCGTGCTGGGCTCGTCACTGGTGGTCTATCCGGCGGCCGAGCTGCCCCAGCTGGCCCGCCAGAACGGCGCGTTCCTGGCCATCGTCAACCGCGAGCCCACCGACCAGGACCCGACCGCCAATCTGGTGCTGCACGACGAAATCGGGCCGGTGATGTCCGACGTCGTGCCGGTGAACGGATGAGCGCCGTCGCCACGCCGCAAGTCGTCGCCGAACTCGCCCCCACCGGGGTGCTGCGCGCCGCGATCAACATGGGCAACTTCCTGCTCGTCACCGGCAAAGCGGCCAACGGCGACCCGGCCGGCGTCGCACCGGACATGGCCCGCGCCATCGCCGAGCGGCTGGGCGTCGGTGTCGCCTACGTCCCCTACCCTCGTCCCAACCAGTTGGCCGACGCGGCTGAAGCTGGCGCCTGGGACATCGGCCTGATCGGCGCCGAGCCGCAGCGCGCCGCCAGGATCGCCTTCACCGACGCCTACTGCGAGATCGAGGCCGCCTACCTGGTCCCCGCCGGCTCCAAGCTGGCGACGATGGCCGAGGTCGACGCGCCGGGCGTCCGCGTGGTGAGCGTCACCGGCGCGGCCTACACGCTCTGGCTGGAGCGCAACCTTCACCAAGCCACGCTGATCCAGACTGCGCCAGCGGACGCGGCGGCGAAGCTGGCGTCAGGCGCCGCCGACGTGCTGGCGGGTCTGAGGCCGGGTCTGCTCGGCGACATCGAACGCCAGCCCGGCGCGCGCATCCTCGAGGGCGGGTTCATGACGGTGCAGCAAGCGGTCGGAACGCTCCACACCCACGCGGCCGGCGCCGCGTTCCTGCAGGCGTTCGTCGCCGAGGCCAAGGTGTCGGGCCTGGTTGCGCGGCTGATCGAAAAGCACGGCGGGGCGGGGCGGTTGAGCGTCGCCCGCTAGCCGCTACATGTGCATGCCGAACATGCCGCCGGGCGCGGTATCGCGGACCACGAAGTCCACCGGCGCCTGACCGGCGCGGCGGAAGTTGAGCACGATCTTCACGTGCTCGCCGGCATGCAGCGGCCGCTTCAGCCCAAGCAGCATCAAGTGATCGCCATTGGGGCTGAGCGTCACCGTCTGCGAAGCGCTGAGGCCAAGGCCGCCCGCCAGCGGGCGCATTCGCATGATCCCGCCCGCCATCGACATCTCGTGCGGCACGACGCTCGCGGCGACCACGGTCTGCCCGTCCATCAGCCGGTCGCTGAAACCGTGGTTGCTGATCGTCGCATAGGCTGCCGCGGTAACCGCGCCGGGCGGCGGGGTGCGGATCCAGGCCCCGCTGACCTCGATACCGGCCGCGCTGGCGGCGCCGGCGACGAGAAGGGCGAAGCCGGCGACGGCGGCGGCGATGAGGTGACGCATACTGAGAGACTCTCCGGGAACGGGGCACGCCTGTCGCGCCGTCGCCGCCCCGCGTCAACCCTCGCTCGCTGTCCCGTCAATCAGGCTGCGCAGGTAAGCGACGTGGCTCTCGTAGGCGCGGCGCCCCGCCGGTGTCATCGAGATGCGGGTGCGCGGCTTCCTGTCGACGAAATCCTTCGCCACGGCCACATAGCCGGCGTTTTCCAGCGTCGTCACATGGGCGCCGAGATTGCCGTCGGTCGCCTTCAGCAGCGCCTTCAGGCGGGGAAACTCGATGGCCTCGCTGCGGGGTAGAGCGACGAGCGTCGCCATGATCCGCAGGCGCAGCGACTGGTGGATGATCTCGTCCGGCCCCATCAGATGCGCCGCAGCCATAGGCCGCCCAGGATCAGCGCCCCGCCGCCCACGACGCCCATGAAGACCAGGTAACCGCCGAAAAGCGAAAGTGTGTAGAACCCCACCAGGGTGAGAGCGATCAGGGCCACGCCCAGCGCGATCAGCCGCCAGCCCAGCCATAGGCCCTCAAGCAAGTAGGCAAACCCCGCGACGAGCCCGAACAGCGAGTGGGACTGCTTGACGCTCATCGGCTGAAAGACGGCGATCACGGCCACGCAGAACGCCGCCACTGCCGCCATCACGCCATAGACGCGCCACCCCAGGCGCGGCCTCGCATAGCGGCCGGCGCGGTTCTGGGTGACCGACAGCGCGATGCTGACCAGCACGCCGAGGCTCGAAGCGGCCGGCCAGAGCCATTCACGGACGATCAGCGGGCCGAGCTGCGTGCCAATGTCCGCGATGAGCCAGACAGCGCCCCAGACCAGGAAGTAAGGCGCGGCGTAGCCGTAAGCGGTGATCTCGCGGATACGGTCATGCGCTCCTTCGATCTCGCCCAACGCGCGGCTGGCCTCGTCGCGGCTGATCGGCATCACGCGGCTTCCGTCACGTAGAAGCGGCCGGCCTTCACGTTGCGCATGGCGATGGCGCGGATCACCGCGAAAGTCCCGCCAAACCCCAGGATCTTCGAGGTCATCGGATAGATGGCGACGAACAGCGCCCAGGTCGTCGGCGTCGTTTCCAGCGCGAACCAGGCGTTCAGGCCGGCGCTGACGAACATCAGCGCTGCGATACCGTAGCCCGCCGCGACGAAAGCGCTGGGCGGGATCGGCGAGACCGGCATCGGCGGCGTGTAGCGCAGCATCCAGCCCGGCTGCAGCATGGCCGCGCCGATCACCACGTAGACAATGCTGGGCTTGATCATGATCACGCGCGGGTCGTGGGTAAGGATGGCGATGGCGGCCATCGCGACCACTAGACCCAGCCCCATCCACTGCATCGCCGCCACCTTGCGGCCCCGCCCCAATTGCCAGCCGAGCTGCGCCACGCCCGCCGCCACGCCGACGCCGGTGGCGAGGATCAGGTTCTTGGTGGCCGCGTAGACGCCGACCCAGATCAGGCTGGCGATGACATCGAACGCCAGCAGCGGTAGCACGGTGGCGACGCCCTTCAGCGCCGGCCGCTTCGGGGGCGCCCCACCCATGCGACGAAGCGCTTCGGCGGGGGTGATGAGGATATCTGAGGTCATGCCGAGCACTCTGTTCTTCAGAGTTCTCTGAGTCAACCACTTCTAGCAGCCGGCCAGCTCGGCTAGGTCCGCCGCAGGTCCCATGCTTGCCGGGCTGTCTCGATCCGCGCCAGCTTGGCCTCGAACGGCGCCCAGTCGTCGCGCTCGGCGATGGCGGCCCAGAGCGCTTCGATCTCGTCGTAGAGCAGTTCCTCTGGCTCCGGCCCGGCGAAGTAGAGGTGCGCCAGCCGCTCGGGGCGATCCATGGCGTAAGCGCCCAGGTTCTCGCGAAAGACACCGAACGCTTCACCGCCGTAGAGCCCGGCGCGCGGCCCGGCCATCGCCCGCGTCTCCGACGCCTGGCCGCCGAACCAGTCGAAGAAGAACGGCTCCCAGCGCAGCGCCTCGCCGCCTTCCGCCAGCGCCTTGAACGCGGCGTTGACCAGGTCGACGTCGTCATCGCCGCCGCGCGGGCCGAGGCCCAGCCGCCGCAGCATCGCCGCCCCCAACGCCGCCCGATAGAAGCCCGAGAAGGCGTTCAGCGCATCGACCAGCGGCTCTGGCGCGGTGACGGTGCTGAGCGCGCCCGCCAGCTGGCGCAGGTTCCAGAACACCGCCTCCGGTTGCCGCCCGAACGAGTAGAGCCCCGTCTCATCGAAGTAGGCGGCGACGAAGTTGGGATCGTTGCGCGGCAAGAAGCGATAGGGCCCGTAGTCGAAGCTCTCGCCGGTGATGTTGAGATTGTCGGTGTTGAGCACGCCGTGCACGAAGCCGGCGGCCATCCAGGCGGCGACCAGCTCGGCGGTGCGCGGCACGACGGCGGCCAACAGCGCCGCGGCCTTGTCCGGCGCGTTGTCCAGTCCCGGGTAGTAGGTGGCGACCGCGTGCTCGACCAACTGGCCAACCAGATCGGGCTGGTCGAAGTAGGCGTGGCGCTGGAAGGTGCCGAAGCGCACGTGGCTGTGCGAGAGCCGCACCAGCACCGAGCCGCGCGTCGGGCTGGGCTCGTCGTTGCGCTCCAGCGCCTCGCCGGTCTCTATGAGGGACAGGGCGCGGGAGGTGGGGACGCCCAGCGCCTCCAGCATCGCCGCCGCCAGCACCTCGCGCACGCCGCCTTTCAGGGTCAGTCGTCCGTCCGCCGTGCGCGACCAAGGCGTCTGGCCCGAGCCCTTGGTGCCGAGATCCAAAAGCCGGTCCGTCCCGGCTTCACGCAACTGAGCCAGGAGGAAGCCGCGGCCGTCGCCGAGGTCGGGGTTGTAAACGCGGAACTGGTGGCCGTGATAGCGCATGGCCAGCGGCGGACTTTGGACGCCCGGCAGTGGCTCGAAACGCCCAAAATGGGCGATCCACTCGTCGTCGGTCAGGGTATCGAGGCCGACAGACTTCGCGGCCCGGTCGTTGCGATAGCGCAGGAGGGTCTGCGGAAAGGCTGCCGCCTGCACCGGATCGGCGAACTCGGTCCCCAGGCTAGCGAAAGCCGGTTCGGGTCGGAAGGTCGGCGCGACAGGCATGGCCGCTCATGCCTCGCCTGCTTGCCGCCCGCAAGCGCCGCGCATGCCTTGGTCGCTGGGCCGTGTTAACCGACAAGAGATGCGGCGGCTGACCTTCACCTATCTGCGCACGGAAGCCGGCGCCGGGCTGCTGCTGGCTGTCGCCGCGGCCGCCGGGGTGGCGGTGGCCAATTCGCGCTACGGCGGCGCCTACTTCCATTTGCTGGCCGCCCCCGTCCCCTTCCGCGTCGGCGACTTCACCGAGACCCTGAGCGTCATCGGCTGGCTGCGCGGCCTCTTCATGCCGCTGGTCTTCCTGGTGCTGGCCATGCAGCTGAAGTTCGAGCTGACCCGGGGCGAGCTTTCCAACCCGCGCCGGCTCGCCTTGCCGGCGCTGGCTGCGGCCGGCGGACTGATCGCGCCGCTGGGCCTCGGGCTGGCGCTCGGCCACGGCCAGGCGTGGACCGTCGGGCTGGCCACCGATGGGTCGGTGGCGCTGGCGGTGCTGGCGGCGGCGGCGCCGCGCCTGGCGCACCCGCTGAAGGTGTTGCTGATGAGCGTGGCGCTGGCCGACAATCTGGCCGGGGTGGCGCTGGCGGCCCTCGCCTCGCCCGGCGTGCTGCACTGGCCGATGGTGGGCGGCGCGGCGCTGGTGCTGGCCGGCCTGGCCTTGCTCTCGCGCTGGCGAAGGGCGCCGCTGGCGTTCTACGCGGCGGGCTTCGTGGCGGTGTGGGCGTTCGCGCTGAAGTCGGGGCTGGACGCGTCGCTGGCTGGCGTCGCCTGCGCGGTCACCGTGCCCGTTGGGGCGCGCCGGCCGGGGCAGGAGAGTCTGCTCAAGTACGTCATGGACAGCCTGCACCCCTACGTCGCCTGGGGCGTGCTGCCGGCGTTCGTATTCGCCGCCGCCGGCGTCTCGTTCGACGACCTGCAGGCCGGCGACTTCGCTCGCCCGGCGGCGCTCGCCATCCTGGCGGCGCTGGTCGTCGGCAAGCCGCTGGGCGTCTACGGCCTGGCTTCGCTGGGCGTGGCGCTGAAGCTGGCGCGCAAGCCGGTGGGGGCCAAGTGGGCCGAGATCGCCGGCGTGGCGTTGCTCAGCGGCGTTGGCCTGACCACTAGCTACTTCCTGGCCGGCGTGGCCGCTGACGACGCGCCCATCGTGCGCGCCGCCATAATGGCCGCGTCGCTGATCGCGGGCCTCGCCGGCGGCCTGGTGCTCTCCGCCGGAGAGCCGCAGCGCAGCCGGATGGACGCCGACTAGGCGTCAAACATGATGACCGAGCGGGCGAAAGCGCCGGTCTTCATGTCCTCGAAGCCCTCGTTCACGTCGGCCAGCTTGATCCGCTTGGAGATCATCTCGTCCAGCTTCAGCTTGCCGGCGAGGTAGGCGTCCACCAGCCGGGGCATGTCCACCGGGAAGCGGTTGGAGCCCATGAAGCAGCCCTGGATCCGCTTCTCGCCCAACATCGCGCGGCCGGGGATGGTGATGTTCTGATCCGGCGGGATCAGGCCGATGACGTTGGCGGTGCCCCCGCGGCGCAGCATGCCGAACGCCTGCTCGGCGGTTTTGGCCAGGCCAATCGCCTCGAACGAGTGGTGCACGCCGCCGCCCGTCAGATCGAGCACCGCCTGCACCGGATCGGTCTGCGAGGCGTCGATGAAGTCGGTGGCGCCAAACAGGCGGCTGAGGTTGTCCTTCGAGGCCACCATGTCGACGGCGATGATGCGCGCGGCGCCGGCGATGGCCGCGCCGTTGATGGCCGAGAGCCCGATGCCGCCGCAGCCGATCACGGCCACGGTTTCACCGGGGCGCACCTTCGAGGTGTGGATCACCGCGCCGACGCCGGTCATCACCGCGCAGCCGATCAGCGCGGCGCGGTCCAGCGGCATGTCCTGGCGGATGGCGACGCAGGCGTGCTCGTGGATCAGCATCTGCTCGGCGAAAGCCGAGAGGTTGTAGGCCTGGTTCATCGGCCTGTCGGGCGAGCCGAGCCGAGGCTCGTCGTCCTTGCCGCGCTTGGTCTCGGGCGAGGTGCAGAGGTTGGGGTGACCGGTGAGGCAGTGCTCGCAGTGGCCGCAGTAGACCGAGAGGCAGCTGATCACGTGGTCGCCCGGCTTCACCGTGCGCACTTCGGAGCCGACCTGCTCGACCACGCCTGCCGCTTCGTGGCCCAGGATCACCGGCAGCGCCCGGTTACCGGCGGCAAGGATAAAGTGCAGGTCGGAGTGGCAGAGGCCGGACGCCGCCGTCCGCACCAGCACCTCGTGGGGGCCCGGCTTGTTGATGGCCACCTCTTCCACCAGCATCGGCTTGCCGGCTTCGCGCAACACGGCTGCTTTCATCGCATCCTCCCTTGGCTTTCTCGTTGGAACGAAGCTTTGGGGAAGGGGCGCGGCATCGGCAAGCCCTGTCGCGCGGCCGGCATACCGAACCCACCTACCTCTCCCGCGCAGCGGGGTGAGGGGGACCGTCGGCCGAGCGCAGCGAAGAGCCGATGGTGGAGGGGGCAAGCAACCTAATGCGATCCATCAGCGACAGCGACAGTCAGCGGCGCCAGAGTGGCCGTCCCGGCAGCGCTCTCGGCCTGCCCCCTCCACCATCCGCTCTTCGGCGGATGGTCCCCCTCCCGCCGCTTCGCGGGGGAGGTAGGGTCTAGCCCAGCGCCGCCCGGATCACCGCGCCGGCCGCCTTGGCCGCCTCGGTCACCGCAGGCGACACGTCGCCCATGATGAAGAAGTCGTGGACAAGAGCCTCGTAGTTGACGTGGGTGGCGTCGCCGCCCGCGGCGTTGATGGCGGCGGCGTAGTCCCGGCCCTCATGCTCCAGCGGATCGAAGCCGGCGGTGACGATGTAGGCCGGCGGCAGGCCGGCGAGGTCCTTGACCCTGGCCGGGGTGGCGCGGTGCGCTTCGGCGTGGCCGCCGAAGGCCAGCGAGCGCTCGAAGAACGCCATTGCCGCAGCGGAGAGCACCGGGCCGTCGCGCTCGCGCATCGATTGGGTCGGCTCGTCCGGCCACAGCGCCGGATAGAGCAGCAGCTGCAGCTTCAGGCGACGGCCAGCATCGCCGCGCAGATCGAGCGCTACCGAGGCGGCGAGATTGCCGCCGGCGCTGTCGCCGCCCACGCCGATGCGGGCGGGATCGGCGCCCAGCTCGGCCGCGTGGTCGAAGGCCCAGCGGGTGGCGGCCAGCGCGTCGTCGTGCCCGGCCGGGAACGGGTTCTCCGGCGCCAGCCGGTAGTCCACCGCCATCACCCGCTGGCCGGAGAAGTGGGCTAGACGGCGGCAGTGCCCGTCGTGGGTCTCCAGGTCGCCGATGACGAAGCCGCCGCCGTGGAAATACACCACCAGCCCGGACGGGCTCGCCGCTTCGGCTGGCGTGTAGAGCCGGGCTGGGACCGGGCCCGCGGCGCCGCCAACCCGCAGGTCGCGGGCCTCGACGCCATCGGGCACCGATTTGGCTGTGTTCAGCGCCGTGCGCCCCGCGCGGTAGCCCATGCGGACCATCGGCGGCGGGATCTGGCCCATCGCCGGGGCGGGCTGCGGGTTGGGATTGGCGGCCGCGGCCTGAGCGGCCTGCGCCGCCTGAGCATCGAAGTGCGCCTTAAAGTGCGGATCGAGGGTCATGAGAAACGGTCCCTCCCCGTTGCCGAGGAGGGACGCTGTCGCTTACGCCGCCGGGCGCGGCGCGTAGCCGAGCACGGCTTTGGTTTCCAGGTACTCGTGGAAGCCGTAGTCGCCCCACTCGCGCCCGTTGCCGCTCATCTTGTAGCCGCCGAAGGGGGCGGTCATGTCGCCGCCGCCGCCGTTGATCGACACCTGGCCGGCGCGCAGCTTGGAAGCCACTTCGCGGACCTTGGTCATGTCGGTCCCCGAGATGTAGGCCGCGAGGCCGTACTCAGTGTCGTTGCCGACCTTCACCGCCTCATCGACGGTGTCGTAGCCGAGGATCGACACCACCGGGCCAAAGATCTCTTCCTTGGCGATGGTCATGGTGTTGGTCACGTTGGCGAACACCGTGGGCTTCACGTAGAAGCCCTTGTCGAGACCGTCGGGGCGGCCGACGCCGCCGGTGACCAGGGTCGCCCCTTCGTCGATGCCGGCCTTGATGAGCCGCTGGATCTTCTCCCACTGGGTCTTGTTGACCACCGGGCCGATGTTGGCGTTGCCGTTGGGGTCGCCGACCGTGGTGGCTTCCGCCGCCGCCTTGGCGATGACGATGGCCTCGTCCATCTTCTTGGCCGGGACCAGCATCCGGGTCGGCGCATTGCACGACTGGCCGGAGTTCTGCATCACCGAGCGAACGCCGCCGGTGACCGCCTTCGACATGTCGGCGTCTTCCAGGATGATGTTCGGGCTCTTGCCGCCCAGTTCCTGCGCCACGCGCTTGACGGTCGGCGCGGCGGCCTTGGCCACCTCGACGCCGGCGCGGGTCGAGCCGGTGAAGGAGACCATGTCTATGCCCGGGTGGCTGGAGATGGCCGCGCCCACTTCGGGGCCGGTGCCGTTGATCATGTTGAAGACGCCGGCCGGCACGCCCGCCGCGTCCATCACTTCGGCCCAGATGTAGGCGCTGAACGGCGCTTCTTCCGACGGCTTCAGCACCATGGTGCAGCCGGTGGCCAGCGCCGGCACCACCTTGCAGGCGATCTGATTGACCGGCCAGTTCCAGGGCGTGATCAGCCCGACGACGCCGATCGGCTCGCGCACGATCATCGTGCTGCCAAGTCTGTGGCTGAACGCAAAGCTCTCCAACACCTCGACTGCGGATTG
>DASXZG010000059.1:0-33416 GCA_036502045.1 Caulobacteraceae bacterium
GACGATCAGCTTGGTGATGTCGTCCTCGCAGAGCGCGTCGACGTCGTCGATGCGGATGGCGGCCTCGTCGACCACGTCCTCGAACAGGCGCGGGAAGTTGGGCTCGAAGTTCATCTGGTGGCCGTGCTCGGTGGCGAAGACCACGCCAGGGGCGCGGGCCCGCAGGCGCTGGCCGAACTCGCGCGCAAGCTCGGCGTCCAGCCGCTCGTGGTGCACCAGTGCGTCGGCGCCGACGTCGTAGATCATCGCGCCGTTGGCGCAGACCACCAGGCCCGTGAGCCCGGCCGCATGCGCCAGCTCGTGCACCACCCGCGGCGGCCGGGCGGTGACGAACACTACGACCACCCCAGCGGCCTGCGCCGCGGCGATGGCGGTCTTGGTGCGCGGCGACAGCTGGCCGTCGGAGCGCAGCAGCGTCCCGTCGAGATCGGAGGCGATGAGGCGGATGGTCATGGCGCGGGCCTGCCCTCTTTCTCGCGCTGGCGCTCGGCGCGGCGGGCCCGCTGCTCCATGCGCCACAGGTGCACCTGGGCCAGCTGGTTGATCAGCAAGCCGGCCTGGAACAGCACCACGACCGTGTCACGGGCGAGATCGAAGCGGTGGCCGCCGCCGAACGAGCCCGCGATGCTGTTGAAGCTCTCGCTGATGCCCAGCACCAGGCCGATGGCGAGGATCGCCGTGTAGGCGCGACCGACGTGGTCGCGCAGCCACTGGTCGATCCAGAAAGCGGTGGTGGTGATCCCCCGCAGCCGCACCCACCGTGCGATCGGCCGCTCCGGCGCTGGTTCCATGGCCTGCTCCCGCGATGGAACGGCCTAGATAGCCGCGCCGGCCGCCGCACGCCAAGCGCTCCCGCCTTCTGTGGGCGCCGGCGCGTGCTACATATGTTCGTATCCTCCGAATCCCGCAGATGTCAGACCCGCCCGCCCCTCGCATTTCCGATCTCGCCAGAGCCGGCCCGCCGCCGGGCGGCGACTACCTGACCGGGCTCAACCCCGAGCAGCGCGAGGCCGTGGAGGCGATCGACGGGCCGGTGCTGGTGCTGGCCGGCGCGGGCACCGGCAAGACCCGGGTGCTGACCACGCGGCTGGCGCACATCCTGGCGGCGGGCAAGGCGCGGCCGTGGGAGCTGCTGGCCGTCACCTTCACCAACAAGGCAGCCAGAGAGATGCGCGAGCGCATCACCGCCATCATCGGCCCCTCGGCCGAGGGCCTGCGCTGGCTCGGCACCTTCCACTCGGTGGCCGCGCAGATCCTGCGCCGCCACGCCGAGCTGCTGGGGCTGAAGTCGAGCTTCACCATCATCGACGTCGACGACCAGGAGCGGCTGATCAAGCAGCTGCTGGAAGCCGAGAACATCGACGCCAAGCGCTGGACCCCGCGCCACTTCGCCGGCCTGATCGACCACTGGAAGAACCGCGGCTGGGTGCCGGGCAAGCTGCCGGCGGCGGAGGGCGCGCAGTTCGCCAACAATCGCGGGGGCAAGCTCTACGCCGCCTATCAGGAGCGGCTGCGCATCCTCAACGCCTGCGATTTCGGCGACCTGCTGCTGCACAATCTGACACTGTTCACCGAGCATCCGGACGTGCTGGCCGATTTTCACAGCCGCTTCCGCTACATCATGGTCGACGAGTACCAGGACTCCAACGTCGCCCAGTACCTGTGGCTGCGGCTGCTGGCGCAGGGCCGGCAGAACCTCTGCTGCGTCGGCGATGACGACCAATCGATCTACGGCTGGCGCGGCGCCGAGGTGGACAACATCCTGCGCTTCGAGCGCGACTTTCCGGGCGCCAAGGTGGTGCGGCTGGAGCGCAATTACCGCTCCACCGCCCACATCCTCGCCGCCGCGTCGGGCCTGATCGCCGCCAACAAAGGCCGGCTCGGCAAGACCCTGTGGACCGAGGCGGACGGCGGCAACAAGGTGAAGGTGCGCGGCGTCTGGGACGGCGAGGCCGAGAGCCGGCTGGTCGCCGACGAGATCGAACGCTGGGTGAAGGCGGGGCGGCGCTATCGCGAGTGCGCCATCCTGGTGCGCGCCTCGTTCCAGATGCGCGCCTTCGAAGAGCGCTTCGTGATGCTGCAGATCCCCTACCAGGTGATCGGCGGGCCGCGCTTCTTCGAGCGGGCGGAAATCCGCGACGCTCACGCCTACCTGCGGCTGATCCAGTCCGAGGACGACGACCTGGCGTTCGAGCGCATCGTCAACACGCCCAAGCGCGGCATCGGAGACACCACGGTGCAGAAACTGCTGGTGCTGGCGCGGGGCCTCGGCGTCTCGGCCACCGTCGCGGCGCGCGAGCTGGTGCGCACCGACGAGTTCCCGGCCCGGACGCGCACCGCCCTCGCCGGCTTTCTGCGCGACCTCGATCGCTGGCGCGAGCTGGGCCAGACGACGCCGCATGCGCGCCTGGCCGAGACGGTGCTGGAAGAGAGCGGCTACACCGATGCGCTGCGCCTCGACAAAGGCCCGACGAGCCAGACCCGGCTGGAGAACCTGAAGGAGCTGATCCAGTCGATGGGCGCCTTCGAGACGCTGCAGGCCTACCTGGAGCACGTGTCGCTGGTGATGGATCTCGACCGCGAGAGCGGCGAGAACTCGGTGCAGATCATGACGCTGCACTCGGCCAAGGGGCTGGAGTTCCCGCTGGTGTTCCTGCCTGGCTGGGAAGAAGGCGTGTTCCCCAGCCAGCGCAGCATGGACGAGAAGGGCGAGAAGGGCCTCGAGGAAGAGCGCCGGCTCGCTTACGTCGGCATCACCCGGGCCCGGGAAGAGGCGCGCATCTCCTTCGCCGCCAACCGCCAGGTCTACGGCCGCTGGACCAGCCAGCTGCCGAGCCGCTTCGTCGACGAGCTGCCGATGGCCAACGTCGAGGCGGCGTCGGAGACCGGCTACTACGGCGGCGGCCCCGGCATGCGCGAGCCCAACTCCCGCTGGGACGAGCAAGGCACGTTCGGCGCGGGCTATTCCTCACCAGGCTGGCGGCGCGCCCAGGAGCGCAACTACCGTGGCGGCCCAGCCGGTGTGACCCAGGTGATCGAGGGCGAGGGCCGGCTGGTGGCGGTGTCCGAACCCTCCGCGGCCAGCGACTTCGCCGTCGGCCAGCGGGTGTTCCACATCAAGTTCGGCTACGGGAAGGTGACCTTCGTGGAAGGGAACAAGCTGTCGGTGAGCTTCGACAAGGCGGGCGAGAAGAAGGTGATCGACTCGTTCGTGGAGAAGGCGTGAGGCCCCTACCTCCCCCGCGAAGCGGCGGGAGGGGGACTATCGGCCGAGCGCCGCGAAGAGCCGATGGTGGAGGGGGCGAGCTAGCGACGGGCCCTATCCACAGCGATCAGCACCGCGGGCGGAGCATCAGCGTTTCTGGCTTGCCCCCTCCACCACCGGCTCTTCGCTGCGCTCGGCCGGCGGTCCCCCTCGCCCCGCTACGCGGGGGAGGTAGGTCAGATCGGCAGGTTCTCTTTCAGGAGGGCGTCGAAGTAGGTGATGGTTTTGGTCAGGCCCTCGTCGAGCTGGATCGTGGGCGCCCAACCCAGGACTTCCTTGGCTTTGCCGATGTTCGGCTGGCGCTGCTTCGGGTCGTCGGAGGGGAGCGGCTTGTAGACGATCTGGGAGGATGAGCCGGTGAGCGCGATGACGCGTTCGGCGAGCTGGCGGATGGTGAATTCGCCCGGGTTGCCGATGTTGATCGGGCCGGTGATCTCGTCGCCGGTGGCCATCAGGCGCAGGATCGCTTCCACCAGGTCGTCGACGTAGCAGAACGACCGGGTCTGCTGGCCGTCGCCGTAGAGGGTGATCGGCTCGCTCTTCAGCGCCTGGACGATGAAGTTGGACACCACCCGCCCGTCGTTGGGGTGCATGCGCGGGCCGTAGGTGTTGAAGATACGCGCCACCTTGATGCGCAGCGCGTGCTGGCGGTGGTAGTCGAAGAACAGCGTCTCGGCGCAGCGCTTGCCCTCGTCGTAGCAGGAGCGGATGCCGATCGGATTGACGTTGCCCCAGTATTCCTCCGGCTGCGGATGAAGCTCTGGATCGCCGTAAACTTCACTGGTTGAGGCCTGGAAGATCTTGGCGCGGCGGCGCTTGGCCAGGCCCAGCATGTTGATTGCGCCGTGCACGGACGTCTTTGTCGTCTGTACAGGGTCGAACTGGTAGTGGATCGGCGACGCCGGGCAGGCGAGATTGTAGATCTCGTCCACCTCGATGTAGAGCGGGAAGGTGACGTCGTGGCGGATCAGCTCGAAGTTCGAGTTGTCCAGCAGCCTGGCGACGTTGCGCCGCGTGCCGGTGAAATAGTTGTCGACGCAGGCCACCTCGTGGCCCTGCGCCAGCAGCCGCTCGCACAGGTGCGAGCCGATGAAGCCGGCCCCGCCGGTGACGAGAACCCGGGTCATGCGCGTTTGGCTCCCCGACCGCGGCGTTCCGGCGTGGTTCGGCCTTCGGCGGCGGCGATATCGGCCTCGGTCCACAGCCGGCTGTCCGGCGGAATCGGCCGGGTTCGGTGCAACCTGGCGAAAAGCCCGCGATAAGCGCCGTGATAGTCGCCGGCGAGCTCGAGTTCGCCCGCATCCGGATCGTGCTCGACGCCGGCCTTGAGGTAGAGCGGCATGTTGCGCAGGTCTGGCTGCGGCGCGCGGCCGGCCTGATGCTCCAGCGCCATCAGCCGGTAAAGCTGCTCCAGCCGGGCCATCAGGTTGTCGACATCGAAGAGCACGCAGCTGTCGCGGCTCGCGGCGAGACGGGCCTTGTAGTCGGCGATCGCCGCCGGATCGCCCGCCAGCGCCACGGCGCGGGCGACGTAGTCGGCGGAGCTCTCGACGATCAGCTCGGGCAGGCCCGCGGAGCGCACCAGGCTGCCGCAGACGCGAGCGGCGAAGCCCCGCCCCGACAGCGTCAGCACCGGCACCCCCATCCACAGCGCGTCGGAGGCGGTGGTGTGAGCGCCGTAAGGGGCGGTGTCGAGGAAGAGGTCGGCCAGCGGGTATCGGGCGAGGTGGTAGGGATTGGCGAGCTTGTCGGCGAAGACGATGCGCGTTGGATCGACGCCCACGGCGCCAGCATACTCGCGCAGCCTTGCTTGAGTGCCGTCGTCGCTGCCCAGCAGCCACAGCACGCTGTTCTCCGTGCGCTGCAGGATCTCCAGCCAGCGCACGAAGGTGTAGCGGGTGATCTTCTGCGAGCCGTTGAAGCAGCAGAAGACGAAGGCGTCGTCCGGAAGGCCGGCGGAGGCGCGGGTCGGCCGCTCTTCCGCCACCACGCGCTTGCGGTCGTTGGGCTGGTAGCAGTCCAGCCGCAGCACCTTCTCGGTGTAGTAGGCCTCGGCCTCGGGCGGGATCACCCAGTCGTCGCCGATGATGTACTGGTGGAAGGCGCTGCCCATGGTGCCCGGGTAGCCCAGCCAGTTGACGATAACCGGCGCCGGGCGGCGCGCGAACACGGCGGTGCGGGCGAAGCGGGTATGGCCGTTGACGTCCACCAGGATGTCGATGCCATCGGCCGCGATCAGGGCGGCGGCCGCGTCGTCGCTGAGGCCGTTGAGGTCGCGCCAGTGCTCGACGCCGGCGAGGTAACGATCGCGCATGCCGCCGCTGGCCGGCGGCCCGCAGTCGTAGGCGAACACCTCGATGCGATCCTTCGGATGCGCCTCGAACACTTCTGCCATCAGATAGCCGACGGCGTGGTCGCGCAGGTCGGACGAGACGTAGCCGACGCGCAGGCGCCGGCCGGAGAGATCGATGGGGGCGTCGCGGCGGTCGGCGGCCGGCGCCTCGAAGGTCGCCGCATTGGTGGCGTCGACGTAACGCACGGCGCTGGCCATTTGCAGCACCGGATCGTCGGTGAAGGCGGCCAGGGTCAGCGGGCTGATGCCCTCCATCAGCGCGCGGCGTTCGGCCCCGTCCCAGGGCTGCACGATCGGCCAGCGGCATTGCGACAGGCGCAGTCCAAAGTACTGCTCCAGCGCGTCGCGCTGACCTGAGTCTATGCCCAGGCAGACCTGCAGGTGCTCTTCAGCGGCGGCGGACTGCTGGTGGTCGATCAGCACCCGGCTGATCTGCTTCAACGCCGTCTGCTTGTAGCCGATGTTGGGGCCGGTAACGTCGCCCAGGCCCTCGACCACCTTCATCCACTGCGCCACGCCCAGGTCCAGGCGCCCGGCGCGCTCGTGGAAGCCGCCGAGGTTGATGTAGGCCGGCCAGAAGTCCGGCTTGGCGACGATGGCCGCTTCCAACGCCTTGATCGCGGCCGTCGGCTCGATGCCCGGCAGGGTCGAGAGGTTGAAGTAGGCGGCGTAGGTGTGCGGACTGTCGGCGTTGAACTTGGACCAGACCGCATAGAGTTGTTGCGCCAGCGCGGTGGCGTTGGCGTCACGCAACTGAGCCGTCGCGTCGATCAGCTCAGCGAGATCCAGATCTCCGGCGGTGATTCGCGCCAGTGTCGTCAGGAAAATATTGTCTGGCATGCCCTGTGGCCGGCGCGATCTGAAGTATTTGATCAAGCTCTGCCTGCGCCGCCTGAGTGCGCCAAAGTATTCAGGTCATTGCAGGCCGAACCCAAGAGCGTGGAGCGTGGCATGACTCGGCCCGCCCCGGCAAACGCCGAGGCGGGCCAATACTGCGTCAGATGGACCCGTTGGCGGGCGGACCCGAAGGCCCGCCGCCGGCCTAGCCGTTGGCCAGGAAGGTGTTGACTTGCGTCGCGTTGAGCGACTGCACCTGGGTGTTGGTCAGCGCATCCAGCTGCGTCGACGTCAGGTTGAGGAAGTTGGTGCTGGTCAGGTTGTTCAGCTGCGCGGCGGTGAGGCCGGTGATCTGCGTGGCCTGGATGGCGCCGAGATCGGTGCTGGTCAGGTTGGCGATCAGCGAGGTGCTCAGCTTGCCGATCTGAGTCGAGGTCAGTTCGCTGAACTGGGTGGCCGTCAGGTTGCCGACCGCCGACGTGGTCAGCGCGCCCAGCTGCCCGGCGCTGAGCGCTTTCACCTGGGCGGCGCCGAAGCCAGCCAGCTGCGACGTGGTGAGGTTGTTCAGGTTGGTGGCGGAGAGCGCCGAGACCTGGGTCGAGCCGAACGCCGCGAACTGGGTCTGGGTCAGCGCGGCGGCAACGGTGGCGTTGAAGCCGCCGATCTGCACGGCGCTGAAGCCCGGCGTCTGGGTGGTGGAGAGCGCCGCCACCTGGGTGGTGGAGAGCGCCACGAAGTCGCCGGCGGTGAAGCCGCCGACCTGAGTCGAGGACAGAGCCGCGGCCTGCGTCGGCACCAGGCCCGCGACGTTGGTCGAGGTCAGGGCCGCGATCTGGGTCTTGGAGAGCGCCGCCACCTGGCTGGTCAGCAGGTCGCCCACGACGGTGCTGTTGAGGTTGCTCAGCTGCGAACTGGTCAGACCCTTGATGGCGGTGGGCGTGATCGCATGCGCCTGGGTGGTGACCAGACTGTTGAGGTTGGACGTGGTCAGGGCGCCAACTTGCGCGGCGGTCAATTCGCCGAACTGGGTGTTGGTGAGCCCGCTGACGAAGGTCGAGGTGAGACCGGCGACTTGGGTGCCGCTCAGACCGGCGACCTCGGAGGCGGTGAAGCCGCCGACCGCGGCGGTGGAACTCGCCGCAAGGCCGTTGAGCGCCGTCGTGGTGAAGGCGCTGATCTGCGTGCCGTTGAAATAGCCGATCGCCTGCGCCGCCAGCCCGACCGCGTAGGTCGAAGTGAGCCCGGCGATCTGAGTGGTCGACAGACCTTTGTACTGCGTCGTCGTGACCGAGCCGAACTGGGTGGTGCTGATGTTGTTGAGGACCGTCGTCGACAGCGCGGCGATCTGGGTGTTGTTGAACGCCCCGATTTGCGTGGCGGTGACGCCGCTGGCCTCTGTGGTGGTCAGGGCCTTGATCTGGCTGGCGGTGAAGCCGGCTTCCTGGCCCGTGGTGAACTGGCCGATCTGAGTGGTGGAGAGCGCCGCCAGATCGCCGGCGTTCAGCGCGCCGACGCCGGCGACCGAGATCGCCTGCTGCTGGACGGTGGAGAAACCGGAGATGGAGGCGCTGGTCAGGCCGCCGATCTGCGTGCCGGCGAGGCCAGCGATCTGCGAGGTGGTCAGCTCGCCCGTGGTGGTGGTGTTGAGGCCCGCCGCCTGCGAGGCGCTGAGGCCGCCTTTCAGCGCCGCGACCGTGATCGCCTGCACCTGAGCGGTCGTCAGGCTGTTCAGGTTGGTGGTCGAGAGCGCGCCGATCTGGGTGGAGCCCAGCTCGCTGAACTGGGTGGTGCTGAGCGCATCGACGGTCGTCGTCGTGAGGCCTTTGACCAGCGTGGCGGTGATGCCGCCCACTTGCGCCGGGGACAGCGCCAGCACCTGCGTGCTGGTCAGGTTGTTCAGATCGGTGGTGGTCAGCGCGCCGACCTGATTGGCGGCCAGGGCCGCGAACTGAGTGGCGTTCAGCCCGTCGACAACGGTCGACGACAATCCGTTGAGCGTGCTCGCGCTCAGCGCCTTCACCTGGTTGGCGGTGATTGCGCCTTCCTGGGTGGTGGTGAAGTTGTTCAGGTTGGTGGTGGTGACCGCGGCGAGCTGCGCCGGGGTCAGCGCGGTGACCTGGGTCGACGACAGGTTGGCCGAAGCGGTGGCGCTGAGGCCGTGCAGCTGCGTGGCGCTCAGGCCCGCGAACTGCGTGGCGTTGAAGCCGTGCAACTGCGTCGAGGTGAAGTTGGTGAGGTCGGTCTGGTTCAGACCGCTCACTTCGGCCGCCGTCAGCGAGTTCAGCTGCGTCGCGACCAGGCTGGTCACCTGCGAGGAGGTGAGATCGCCGATCTGCGTGGCGTTGAACGCCTGCAGCTGGGTGCCGTTGAACTGCACCACGTTGGAGAAGTAGGGCAGCTGAGTGGCCGTCAGGCCCTTGATCTGCGCCGGAAGAAGTTCCGTGGCCTCAGTCGTCGTCAGCGCCGAGATGCCAGTGGTGCTGATCGCACCGATCTGGGTGGCGGAGAGGGACTGTAGGTCTGTGGAATTGAGTCCGCTGATCGTCGACGACGACAAGAGCGAGACCTGCTGTGCCGATAGGCGCGCGATCAACATCGAAACCATCCTGGTCTTGGACCCGGTTGCGCCGACGAATCGGCGCGCACGAATCCTTCTGAGCTTTTTGCCCAGGGCCTTTATTGGGCTTAGCCCTTGCGAATTCGTTACCGCGCCAGAGTCGGCGATTAACCCTGCGAGGCCCGCCGCCGGAGCGGGAGCGGGCGGCCCTTGCAGCGCACGCCGCCGCCCGAGAGGCCGCCGGGATGGCTAACGGCGAGAGGCGGCGCACACGCGGGGGTGGCGCCAAATTGTCGCACCGCGCGCGGCGCGGCTGCTATGCTCAAGGCGCAACCTGAGAGGGCCACGCGGCATGCGTTACGAGATTTCCGGCACGGTGATGCAGACCGTGGGCATCGACCTGTCGCCCGGCGATACGGTCTATAGCCAGACCGCCAGCATGGCCTGGATGACCAGCGGCGTGCAGATGGGCACCAACACCGGCGGCGGCCTGTTCGCGGGCCTGCGCCGCAGCCTGACCGGCGGCAGCTTCTTCGTCACCGAGTTCACCGCCAGCGCCGGCGGCCACGTGGCCTTCGCGCCCCGCTTCCCCGGCACGATCCTGGTGCGCGAGCTGAAGGCCGGCGAATCGCTGATCTGCCGCAAGGAGACGTTCCTCTGCGCCGAGAAGAGCGTGACGCTGGAGCTGGCCTGGCAGCAGCGCATCGGCGCCGGCTTCTTCGGCGGCGCCGGCTTCATTCTGCAGAAGGTGACAGGACCGGGCACGGTGTTCCTCGACCTTTCCGGCGAGGTGGTGACCAAGCAGCTTGGACCAGGCGAGCGGCTGCTGGTGCATGCCGGCCACGTGGGGGTGCACGAGCCCACCGTCGGCTTCGACATCCAGATGCTGCCCGGCTTCTCCAACGTGATCTTCGGCGGCGAGGGCCTGTTCATGGCCAGCCTCACCGGGCCGGGCGAAGTGCACCTGCAGTCGATGCCGATCCTCAACCTTGCCGAGGAAATCGCTCACTACCTTCCGGGCACACAAAACAACGCCGGCAACGGCAGCAACATGGCCGCCGCCGGCGCCATCGGCGGCATTCTCGGCGGCATCCTGGGCGGCAACAACTAGACGCGAGCCGTACCTCCCCGCGCAGCGGGGGAGGTAGGTGAAGCTAGCCTCGGATTTCGATGCGCTGGTGGTTCGCTGGGGCCGGCGCGGTCTTCGGCAGCGTGATCTTCAGCACGCCGTCCTTGAACGCGGCCTCGATCTTGTCGCGCTCGACCTCGGGCGGCAGCGGGAACAGCCGCTCGAAACGGCCATAGCGCCGCTCGCTGACCCGGTAGGCGGCGCCGGCGTCCTCGGTCTCCTCGGTCTTGTGGCCGGTGATCACCAGGTTGTCGCCTTGCAGCGAGATGTCGATGTCCTCGCGCTTCAGACCGGGCAACTCGATCGCCAGCGTCTGCGCCGTCGCAGTCTCCTTCAACTCGGCCGGCGGCAGGCCGAAGAGGCTGGCGGGGCTGAAGTGGCCCATCGGCCGCGCGCCCGGCGTCGCCAGGAAGCCGAAGGTCTGGCGGAACACGTCGTCGAACCAGCGGCCCATGTCGTACTGCATGGCGATCAGCGGATCGGCGGCCTGGCGCCAGGCGCTGGCCATGTGCTGGCCGGCGCGCCGGCCCTGTTCGGCCAGCTGACGGCCGCCTTCGACCAGTGGCTGGGCCGCCTCGGCGAGCGTGTCGGCATCGGGGATCGGCGGCATGCGCCGGGCGTCGAAGCTTCGTGGCTCGCCGGCTGGACTGCCCGTGGCGCTGTTTGGGGCGCCGTCGCCGCGACGCGGCGTCTCCGTATTGGGTGTGGGTTCGGCCATGACCGCGTTCTCCTCGTCGAGTTGTCGGATCGGGCGCCCCGGCGTCATCACGCGCGGCGGCCGTCTTGGTTCCCGGCCGCGATGATCACCTTTTGCTGATGCCCCAGGGCGGCTAAGCGGAGCCCGATGAGCAACCTGCAGATCACCGCCCGCGGCCCCCGCGCCGACGCCGAAGCCGCCGCCCAGGCCCTCGACGCCGACACCGCGTTGGAAGCGCTGGCCTATTCAATCCTGGAGGAAGACGAGGCGAAGAACCTCTGGCGGCTCGACCTCTATCCGACCACGGACGAGGAGGCCGGCGCGATCGCCGGCGTGCTGGCGGCGTTCACGACTTTGCGCACCGCTTCGGCGCCGCTGGCCGACGCCGACTGGCTGGCGATGGCGCTATCCGGCCTGCCGCCGGTGAAGGCCGGGCGCTTCTTCGTCTACGGCGCTCACGACCGCGGCCGCATCCCGCTGAACGCCGTGGGCCTGCGCATCGAAGCCGGCGCCGCCTTCGGCACCGGCCACCACGGCACCACCGCCGGCTGCCTCGTCGCTTACGACGCCTTGCTGAAGCGCCAGCGCTTCGAGCGCGTGCTCGATGTCGGGACCGGCACAGGCGTCCTGGCCATCGCCGCGGCGCGCACCGGCAGCCAGCGCGTGATCGGCGGCGACATCGACCGGGTCTCGGTGCGCATCGCCCGCGAGAACGCCATCCTCAACCGCGCCCGCGCCCGCTTCGTCCACGCCGACGGCCTGGACCACCGCCGCATCGCCTCGGCCGCGCCTTACGACCTGGTGTTCGCCAACATCCTGGCCCGGCCGCTGACCAGGCTCGCCGCCCCGATCCGCGGCGCGCTGGGGCCCGGAGGCCTCGCTATCCTCTCCGGCCTGCTGCGCAGCCAGGAGCGTTTCGTCCGCGCCGCCTACCTGGCGCGGGGCTTCACCCTGGTCAGCGCCATCCGCCGCGACGCGTGGGCGACGCTGGTGGTGCGACGGCGCTAAGCTTGGCCGTTGGAACGCGCCGTCTTTCGGACACGTTTCCGGGCGGGACCAACAAGAAGGGCCAAGCCCAATGACCTACGATCCAAACTCCGATCCTCGCCCCGTCTACACCGAGCGCACCGTGGTGCGCCGCACGTCGTCCGCTGGTTGGGTGGCTGCCGCCGCCGTGGCGGTGGTCGCCGTCGTCGGTGTGGCCGCGGTGGTGATGACCAACCAGAACAACAACGCCAGCACCGCCCAGCAGGCGGCCAGCACGCAGCAGACTCAGGACGCAGCGGCGCAAAGCGCGGCGGCGGCGCAGAGCGCGCAGATGTCGGCTCAGAACGCGCAGGCCGGACAAGCGGCGGCGCAGCAGTCGGCGGCGGCTCAGCAGCAGGCGACGGCCGACCAGCAAGCTGCAACCGATCGCTCGCAGCGGCAGGCCGCCAGCGCGGCCAGCGCCGGCCAGGATGCGTCGACCACGGCGCCTGACAGCCAGAGCGCGCCGCCCTCCTCGCAGCCCTAGCCTGATTGACGCTCCCGGCGGCTTTGCCAGCGCCGCCGGGAGCGCCTAAATCTGCGGGCATGCGCCAGACCTTCGACGACGCCGCGGACCCCTCCTTCGGCCGCGAGCACACGCCCCTGATCCGCCAGGCCATGGCCGCCCAGGGCCTCGACGGGCTCGTCATCCCGCACGAGGACGAGCACCAGAACGAATACCTGCCGGCCGCCAACGACCGGCTGGCCTGGGCCACCGGCTTCACCGGCTCCGCCGGCGCGGCGGTGCTGTTCAAGGAGAAGGCCGCCCTCTTCATCGACGGCCGCTACACCCTGCAGGCCAGAGACCAGGTTGATCAAAGCCTGTTCGAGATCCGCGATCTCGTGGAAGGCGGCGTGCCGGCCTACCTCGCCAGCGAAGCCAAGCCGGGCTGGGCCATCGGCTACGATCCGCGCCTGCACAGCCCCGAGGCGCTGGAGCGGTTGAAGAGCGCGGCCGCCAGAGCCGGCGCGGCGCTGAAGCCCGTGGCGCCCAATCCGCTCGACGCCGCCTGGGGCAAGGCGCGACCAGCGCAGCCGCAGGCCCCGGTCTCGCCACATCAGCTCGACTATTCCGGCGAGGACTCGGCCGACAAGCGCGCCCGGGTCGGCAAGAGCCTGGACGCGGCCGGCGCCGACGCGGCGCTGATCACCGCCCCGGCCTCGGTGGCCTGGCTGTTCAACATCCGCGGCGGCGACGTGATCCGCTCGCCGCTGCCGCTGTCGCAGGCGATCCTGAACGAGGACGGCTCGGCGCGGCTGTTCCTCGACCCGGCCAAGGTGACGGCGGAGCTGCCGGCGTGGCTCGGCAACCAGGTGACGCTGGAGCCGCCGGAAGCGCTGGCCGGCGCCATCGCTGACCTCAAGGGCAAGCGGGTGCTCGCCGACGCCGGCGTCTCGTCGGCCTGGTACTTCGAAGCGCTGGAAGCGGCGGGCGCCAAGGTGGTGCGCGGGGCAGATCCCACCGCCCTGCCCCGCGCCTGCAAGAACGACGTGGAGATCGCCGGCACGCGGCGCGCCCACGTCCGCGACGGCGCCGCCCTGACCAGGTTCCTGCACTGGGTCGCCACCGAGGCGCAGCACACGCTGCCGGACGAACTGGAAGTGGTGAGCAAGCTGGAGGGCCTGCGCGAAGCCACCGGGGCGCTGAAGGACCTTTCGTTCGACACCATCGCCGGCGCCGGACCCAACGGCGCCATCGTGCACTATCGGCCGACGCGCCGGCTGACGCGCCATCTGGAGACCGGAACGCTGCTGTTGGTAGACTCGGGGGCGCAGTACCTCGACGGCACTACCGACGTGACCCGCACGGTCGCCATCGGGGCACCGTCGCCGGAAATGCGCGAGCGCTTCACCCTGGTGCTGAAGGGCCACCTCGCTTTGGCCCGCGTGCGTTTCCCGGCCGGCACCACCGGCTCGGCGCTGGACGTGCTGGCGCGGGCGCCCTTGTGGTCGCGCGGTCTCGACTTCGACCACGGCACCGGCCACGGCGTCGGCAGCTACCTCGGCGTCCACGAAGGCCCGCAGCGCATCTCCAAGCTGCCCAACAGCGTGGCGCTGAAGCCGGGGATGATCGTCTCCAACGAGCCCGGCTACTACAAGGAAGGCGGCTACGGAATCCGCATCGAGAACCTGCAGTACGTCACCGAGGCCGCGCCTATCGCCGGCGGCGAGCGGCCGATGCTGGGCTTCGAGACCCTGACCCTGGCGCCGCTCGACCGGGCGCTGATCGACGTGTCGCTGCTCGACGCCGAGGAGCGCGCCCAGATGGACGCCTACCACGCCCGCGTCCTGGCCGAGATCGGCCCGCTGGTCGACGGCGAGGTGCGGACCTGGCTCACGGCGGCCTGCGCGCCGCTCTAGCGCCGGCCAGCGTCTTTCAGGAAGGCGAGGATCGCGGCCACCGTCGCCTCGGGCGCTTCCTGCTGCACCCAGTGGCCGGCAGCGGGGATCAGCGTCGCGCCTAGGAAATGGGAGGAGCCGCGCGTCGCCATCGCCTCGAATGAACCCGGGGCCTGGAAGACGCCCCAGTCGCGGGCGCCGCCGATGAAGGTGGCCGGGACGTCGATCTGACGGCCGGCGAAGAGCCGCAAGCCCGGATCGCCTGAGGCGCGGTACCAGTTGAGCCCGCCCTGGAAGCCGGTGCGGCCGTATTCCTGGGCGTAGACGGCCAAGTCGTCGTCCGGCTGCCACGTCGGCGCCGGCGGCAGCGTCGGGACCATGTCGGCGATGGTCCGAGCCATGCCCCGGTCGCGGCGCATGACGTAGTAGTGCGGCAGTTGGGCGTAGGCGTCGGGGGTCGCTGCGCCGAGCGGATGCGGGTCGTTCCCGGCGAAGTCGCCGCTCTTGGCGTGGATGTAGCCGCGCAAGAAAGCTGGCAATCCTTGCGGCGATTTCAGCAGATCGTCGTTGGCCTCGGGCATCGAATAGTAGCCGGTGTAGTGGCGGCGCGGGGGATCGAGCGCGGCCAGCGCGACGTCGAGGTCGAAGCCGCGCCCGGCGGCGAAACCCGGCGGCCCGGCGAAGGGCGCGCTCATCAGCACGGCGGCGCGGAACACATCCGGTTGGATCAGCGCCGACCATGCCGCCACCGGCGAGCCGAAGTCGTGGCCGATCACCGCCGCGACGTGGGGTATCTCCAGCGCCGCCAGCAGCGCCAGCGCGTCGGTGACCAGGCCCATCTGCCGGAAGGGCGCGAGGTCAGTGTCGTAGCGGTCGTCCCACCCGGTGGTGCGGCCATAGCCGCGCTGGTCCGGCGCGATGACGTGGAAGCCGGCGTCGGCCAGCGCCGGCATCACCGCCCGCCAGCTGAAGGCGAGTTCCGGGAAGCCGTGGAGGAGCAGCAGCGTCGGCGCGGCTGGGTCGCCGGCCTCAAGCACGTGCATACGAAGGCCGTTCACGCGCTCGACGAAGCGGGCGGTGATCCCGGCGGGCAGCGCGAGCGGCGGCAGTTCGTCCATCATGTCCGCCATGCCCGCATCCTCCAAAACTGTGTCATCCCGGAAGACCGCGAAGCGGGCTGTCCGGGACCTACTGCTCACCGCCGGCGCTCAGTAGATCCCGGCTCTACGCGCTGCACGCCACGGGCGGGATGACACAGAAATGGGACGTGGAGAACTGTGAGACGTCGCCGTTTTCGGCCTTGCCGTTCTAGAACATTTAAGGAACATTGGCGCACATGGGACAGCGCGCCACCGGCCTTGCCGAAGCCAATCTGAACGCCGACGCCTGGTGGGCGGGCGCCACCAGCGAGCCGACGCCGCACCATCTGGGGCATCGCGAGCGGCTGCGGGCGCGGGCCAAGCATGGCCTGGGCGCCCTGCCCGACTACGAACTTTTGGAACTCTACCTGTTCCGCAGCCTGCCGCAGGGCGACGTGAAACCGCTGGCCAAGACGCTGTTGGAGCGGTTCGGCGGGCTGGGCGGCGTGCTCTGCGCTGACGCCGAAGCGCTGAAGACGGTGAAGGGCGTCGGCGTCTCGGTGGCGCTCGACCTGAAGCTGCTGCAGGAGGCGGCGCTGCGCATCGGCCGGGCGGAGGTGTCCCGGCGCCCGGTGATCACCACCTGGAGCGCGCTGATCGCCTACGTGAAGGCGGCCCTGGCGCACGAGCCGCGCGAGCAGGTGCGGGTGCTGTTCCTCGACAAGAAGAACCAGCTGATCGCCGACGAGGTGATGAACCACGGCACCGTCGACCACGCGCCGGTCTATCCGCGCGAGGTGGCGAGGCGCGCGCTGGAGCTGTCGGCCAGCAACCTCATCCTGGTGCACAACCACCCGTCGGGCGACCCCACCCCCTCGGCCGCCGACATCGACATCACTCGCGAGGTGATCGCCGCGGCGAAGGCGCTGAAGATCGGCGTGCACGACCATCTGGTGGTGGGCCGCGACGGCGTCGCCAGCTTCAAGGCGCTGGGGTTGATTTGATGAATCAGCTCCAATCATCTAGATTGGTCGCGATTAGGAGCTTCGCGACATGAGCACACGAGTCGTCACCGCTCACATTCCGGTGGAGCTGGCTGAACGCATCGACGCCGTGGCCGAACGGCACGAGCGACCCCGAGGCTGGATCGTGAAGCAGGCGCTGAAAGCCTGGCTCGATGAAGAAGACCTGCGCGAACGCCTGACACGGGAGGGTCTGGCGGCGCTGGATACGGGCGATGTGGTCGAGCACGACGGCGTCAAAGCCTGGGCGGACAGTCTGCCGGACGGCCCTGGCGAGGTCGCCAAGCACCGCCCGTGAGGCTGGTCTGGTCCCGGCTTGCCCATGCCGACTTGGTGCGACTGCACGCGTTTCTCTCGCCCGTTGCGCCACGAGCCGCGAACGCCATTGTGCGCGATCTCATCGCAGCGGCCGAACGCCTGGCGGACATGCCTCGGATTGGTCAGCGCGTCGATGGTTACGGCTCGCGCGAGGTGCGACGCCTGATCGTCGGGAACTATGAGATGAGATACGAGGTGCGTGAGCGCGACATCGGCATCGTCCGCATCTGGCATTGCAAGGAAGACCGCTGAATCAGGCCATCGAAGCGCCGGGCGTGACCGCAAGTCGGTCGCGCCGGGCCTTGCCATGGATCGGTGTCGCGCTGGCGCTGGCCTTCGGCGCGTGGCTGCGGCTGGCCTTTCCGCTCGACATCGAGTGGAAGGCCGACGAGGCGTGGAGCTTCGCACATGCCCAGGCGATGGTCGCCGGCGGCGCCTGGCCGCCGCTGGGCATGCCGACCAGCATCGCCACGCCGAACCCCGGCCTCAGCGCCTGGGTGTTCGGCGCGCTGACCTGGCTCTCGGGCGCCAAGACGCCGCCCGACCTCGCGCGCGCCGTCGCCCTCTGCAACATCGCCGCGCTGGCGGCGCTGGTCGCCTTCGCCGTCGTCTGTGTGGACCGAGCGCGGCGCGAGCCGTGGCTGTGGGCGGCGGCGCTGGTGGCGGTCAATCCGCTGGCGATGATCTTCGAGCGCAAGATCTGGCCGCCCAGCGTGCTGCCGCTGCCGGCGGCGGCGTTGCTGTGGGCCTGGTGGAACCGGCGCCTCTGGCCGCTGGCGCTGCTGTGGGGCGCGCTGGGAGCGCTGATCGGGCAGATCGAAGAGAGCGCCTGGTTCTTCGCGCTGGCCATCGCCGCCTGGACCTGGGTCCGCGATCGCGCCGCGTTCCCCTGGGCGCCCTGGCTGGCGGGCTCGATGCTGGGCGCTTTGCCAGCGCTGCCGTGGGCGCTCGATACCCTGCACAGCGGCGTCACGCCGCTGCACGCGCTGCGCCTGCCGATCATGGCGTTCTACCTGCGCTGGCTCACCCAGCCCTTCGGCTTCGGCCTCGACTACAGCCTGGGCCACAGCTTCGGCGCGTTTCTGGCCTGGCCCATGGTCGGAGGCCAGGCCACCTGGCTGATGGCGGCCGCACATGCACTCCTGGCCGCGATTTTCGCCTGGCTGCTGCTCCTGGCGCTGCGGCGCCTGGCCCGGAACCGGCCGCCTGCCGGCGACGTGCTCCTTGGCGTTTCGCCGGAGACCACGCTGCTGGCCGCGGCGCTGTGGGGCTATGGCCTCAGCCTCAGCCTGATCACCGTGTTCGGTCCCGACTCGCACCGGCACTATCTGATCGTCGTGGCGCCGCTCATGGGTCTGTGTCTGGCGATGACGATGCTCTGGGCGGCGCCCAGCGTGCGGCAGGCGCGGCTGCTGCTGGCGGCGCTTTGCCTTTGCCAGGCGGCGCTCAGCGCCGGCGCGCTCACCTACATCGACCACAAGGGCGTGGTGGACGCCACCTTCGGCCGCTTCGGCGTCACCTGGGAGGCGCAGACCAGCGGCTAGGCCGGGCGCTTGTCGGCCAGCGCGGCCGCTTCCCATTCGAGGAACTCCGGCGTCGCCAGCAGCCGCGCGGCGTACGCGCCGCAGACCCCGGCGTCGCCCCAGTCGCTGAGCGCCAGGCCGTAGCTGCGCAGCCGCGTCGCCACCGGCGTGTAGAAGGCGTCGGCGATCGACCACTCCCCCGCCAGGAACGGTCCGCCAAAGCGGCTCAGCAAGCCACTCCACAGCTCCACCAGCCGGCGCAGGTCCTTGTGCGTGGCTTCGGACACTTCGACGTGGCAGCGCAGGCTGAGATCCATCGGGCACTCGCCGCGCAGCGACTGGAAGCCGGCGTGCATCTCGGTCGCGGCGGCCCGCGCCAGCGTCCGGGCGGCCGGATCGGCGGGCCAGAGCCGCGCGGCGGGGAACTTTTCCGCCAGGTGTTCGCAGATGGCCAGCGACTCGCCGATCGTGACGTCGCCGTCGATCAGCGCCGGCACGTAGCCGTTGGGCGAGCCGGCGGCTCTGGCCTTGTCGTTGGTTTCCTCCGTGCGCAGCCGAATCAGCGTCTCGGTGAATGGCGCGCCGGCGCGCTTCAGGGCCAGCCACGGCCGCAGCGACCAGGTGGACCACATCTTGTCGCCGATCAGGAGTTCCATCGGCCGCGCCCGCTGCCCCTCAGGCATCCTTCCGTCTCCGCCACCGCCAGAACCGGACGGCGGCCAGTGCGACGACAAGCCCGAGGCCGATCCCGTAGACGTAGTCGGGCGCCGGGTGCACGGTGACCTGAATCGTCATTGCGACGACCAAGCACGCCACCAGCGCCCATTGCGCCCAGAGCAGCCAACTGTCCCTCACGCCCTGAGAATAGCGCCTGCCCCAACCTGGCGCCATGCCATCAACGGGGCTGAGACCCTACCCGGCCGCCTCCGGGCCTTTGCTTCGCCGGGCCGCCCGTCTAGTCTCCCTTCACGGGGACATACAAGCGTGGCGCGCGTCAGACGCGTCCCAGGGGAACGCAAAGCCATGGCGGATGTGACCGCGCCCGTTGACGCATCCGCGTCAGCGCCAGCCTTGGTGGCCGCTGGCCGCCGGCGCTACGTGCTGATTTTGCTGATGATCGCCTACACGCTCAGCTTCCTCGACCGGCAGGTGCTGTCGATCCTGGTCGAGCCGATCGAGCACGACCTGCACATCACCGACAAGGCCATCGGCATCCTGACCGGGCCGATCTTCGTGATCTTCTACACCTTCCTCGGCATCCCCATCGCCTGGCTCGCCGACCGTTTCAGCCGGCCGATCATCATCACCGTCTCGCTGACCCTGTGGAGCGGCTTCACCGCTTTCAGCGGCATGGTCACCAGCTTCCTGCCGCTGGCGATCGCGCGGCTTGGCGTCGGCTTCGGCGAGGCTGGCTGCAACCCCTCCTCGCACTCGCTGATCGCCGACATGTCGACGCCCCATCAACGCGCCTCGGGTCTCTCGTTCTATTCGCTGGGCGTGCCGATCGGCACCCTGCTGGGCCTGGCCATGGGCGGACTGATCGCCGACGCTTACGGCTGGCGCACCGCCTTCCTAGTCGCGGCCGCGCCCGGCCTGGTGCTGGCGCTGGTCATCGCCTTCACCACCCGCGAGGTGCGGCCGAACCGGCCGATCGCGTCGCTGGCGCAGGCCTTCGTGCTGCCGGTGAAGGACCTGATCCAGGTGCTGGGCGAGCTGAAGAGCAAGCCCACCTTCTGGTACGCGGCGCTGGGCAGCGGCTTTTCCGCTTTCGTCGGCTACGCCTACATCTACTTCACCCCGTCGTTCTTCCTGCGCTGCCACGCCGGCGAAGTGGCCGCCATCGCCGCCACCATGGGACTGAAGTCCAAGGGCTTCGTCGGCCCGGCGCTGGGCCTGATGACCGGTATCGGCGGCCTCGCCGGCACGCTGATCGGCGGCATCGTCGCCGACCGCGCGGTGACCCGCGACCGCCGCATCTTCATGAGCCTGCCGGCGATCACCGCGGTGATCTACATCCCGGTGGTCATCGTCATTTTCACGCTGAAATCGACGCTGCCGGCGATGCTGCTCCTCTTGATCCCCAACGCCATCGCCACGGTCTGGTACGGGCCGGTCTATTCCACCGCGCAGAGCGTGGTGCCGCCACATCGGCGGGCGACGGCCGCGGCGCTGCTGCTCTTGATCCTCAACCTGATCGGCCTCGGCTTCGGCCCGACCTTCCTGGGCGCGCTCAGCGACTACTTCGCCGTGCAGCAGCACATGGGGCCGGCGGAGGGCCTGCGCTGGGCGATGGTGGTGACCGGCTGCTTCAGCATCCTGGCCGCGCTGTTCTTCTGGCTCGGCCGCGCCACGGTGCGCGAGGACGTGGTCAGCTAGCGGACCACGCGCGGATCGACGTCGGCGCTGTAATCGACGCCGGCGATGCCGAAGCCGAACAGGCGCAGGAACTGGGCGCGGTTCTCGGCCGGATCGGCCAGTTCGGCCAGGGTCTCGGTGGTGACGTGCGGCCAGCGGCGCGCCACTTCGGCCTGCACCCCGGGCCGGAGCTCCCAGTCGTCGAGGCGAAGGCGCATGGCCTCATCCACCGGCGCATCGGGGCCAAGGCGAGTGCGGAACAGGCGGTCGATCTGTTCGATGCAGCCCTCGTGCAGGCCCTGCTCCTTCATCACCTTGAACAGCACGGTGCCATAGAGCGGCAGCGCCGGGATGGCCGAGCTGGCCTGCGTCACCACCGCCTTCAACGCCACCACCCGCGCCGCGTCCGGGCCCAGCAGCGCGCGGATGTCGACCGCGGCGCGGTCGAGGTCGGCCTTGGCCCGGCCAAGCGTGCCGCCGCCGTAGATGGCGCGGGTCATGTCGCCGCCGATGTAGGTGAAGTTGAGGGTGCGGAAGCCGGGCGCCAGCACGCCGGCGTCCTTGAGCTGGCGGATCCAGCGCAGCCAGTCGTCGCCGCCCATCACCGCAACGGTCGCGTCGGTTTCCTCGCCGGTGGCCGGCTGCACGGTGATCTCGTGCACCTCGCCGCTATCGGTGTTGAGGGTCTTGGTGGTCACCGGCGCGCCCAGCGGCTTGATCGCCGAGCGGTGGAGGACGCCAGTGTCCGGGTCGGTCTTGGCCGGCGCGGCCATGCTGTAGACCAGCAGGTCGAGCTGGCCAAACTTGGCGCGCACCGCCTCGATGAACTCGGCCTTCAGGGTGTCGGAGAACGCATCGCCCTCCAGCGTCACCGGATCCTTGCCAAGCTTGCGCGCTTCCAGCTCGAAGGCGCGGTTGTTGTACCAGCCGGCGCTGGCAGACTTGGTCTCGCCCGGCTCGCGCTCCAGCGAGACGCCGATGGTGTCGGCGCCGCCGCCGAAGGTGGCGACGATGCGGCTGGCGAGGCCGTAGCCGGTGGAGCAGCCCAGCACCGCCACCCGCTTGGGAATGTCCGGGATGTCGCCCCGCGCGCGGACGTAAGCCGCCTGCTCGCGGACGTTCTGCGCGCAGCCTTGCGGGTGCGCCGTGGTGCAGATGAAGCCGCGGATGCGCGGTTCGATGATCATGCGTGAGCCCTGATCGTTGCGTTTCCACCCGCTAACTGCGGGCTGCGGCGCTCAGCGTCAATCGACGGCGGGTCAGTGGTCCGCGGCGGGGCGCCAGCCGCTGTAGAGCGGGTTGTGGAACGCCGGCGGCCCCACGGTGCGCCGGCCGACCACGTCGGCAGGATCGCGGGCGATGCCGATGGGCTGCACGTCCACGTCGGGATCGAGCGATCCGCGCGGCGGCTCGAGGATGCAAGGACCGAGCTTCAGGGCGTGGGGCGGCATCTTCGGCGTCTCGCCCGGTCCCCAGAACACCGCGCATCCGGCGAACGGCGGGTGACCGGCGTCGCGGCCGCTCAGCCAGTCGTCCTGCGCCTTGGCGACGGCGGCGTAGTAGGCGTGCTTGGCAGGCGCCATGCCCTCGACATGCGGCGCGGCGGCGGCGCCGGCGGCCAGCTGCTGACGGCAGGCGGCGCGCGCGGCGGCGGACATCCAGGCCGCGTCCGGCTGGTCGCAGCCGAGCGACTTCGGCAGCAGGGCCGCGGCGGGCGTGTCGGACCCGGAGGCTTGCCGGGCGCTTAGGCCGCCCTGGATGTCGGCGACGGGTGCGGCCTGGGAGGGCGCGGCAATGGCCTGAGGCGCGGCGAACGCGGCGCTCGCCGGCGGCGTGCCTGGCGCTGCGACCGGCTTCGGTGCGAGGCCGCGCTGCGGCTGCAGGAACGAAGGCGGCGCCAGCGTCAGCTGCACGGGCCGGCCAGGCGACAGCACCGCGCCCGGCAGCCACCCGCCACCAACCGCCAGCAGGGTGAACAACCCGGCGTGAGCCAGCAGCGCCAACGCGGCGGCGGAGGGGCGGTGCGGCAGCGCGCGCGTCTGAGCTTGAGGCACGAGGCGTCTCTCCCGCGCCAAGGCTCCCCAGCCATGGCCGGCGCGTCAAGCACAGCCGTAGCGTGACAAGGGCGGCTCGGCAATCGGCCGCCACACACCCCCAAAAGGAGGAAGTAGCGGCGGCCTGGGCGCGCGCCTACTGATCCCCTCGGTTGCACAAACAGGGGTTGGGGCCATGGAACGGGCGAACGGACGAACGAGACAACTGCTGGCGCGCGGGCTGGGCGTGGCCGTGCTGCTGATGGCTTCCAGCGCCTGCGGCGCCGGCATGCCGGGCAATTCCAGCATGATCCTGGGGGTCTGGAAGACCACCAACGGCTGCGAGATCGACGGGCTGACGTTCACCGCGAAGACCATGACGCTGCACGACGCCGCCTATGGCGGCACGCCGGCGACGCAGACGACCGCGCCGGTGGACAGCTTCAGCTGGTCGCCGCCCAACACAGTGATCGTGACCGCCGGCGTCGGCGAGGTGGCCTACATCTTCACCGACCACGACCACATGACGAGCGGCGAGAACAACTGCACCTACCAGCGGGCGGGGTGAGACCGCCGGCGCAGAGAATCTAACGGCGGTGGGCGCGGCGCCGCCGTCATTCTCGCCGTAAATCGCCGATAGTAACGGCGCTCTGCGCAATACCCCGGGTTCGGCGGCGGGGCCGCGCTGTGAGCTTTTCTGGACAATGTCAAAGACCTGGGTGAGGACTCGGAGCCGCGGGGCGCCGGCCCGGCACCACAGGTAATGTGTCGCAGACTCAATTCAAGGTGGCCACGGAAAACACGGAGGACACGGAAAGGCGTCTGAGCCCGCTTGGTCGCTGTGTCATCCCGGCCACAGCGCAGCGCCGAGATCTACTTGGCTTCGCCGGTGGGAAGTAGGTCCCGGATAGCTCGCTGGCGCGAGCTTCCGGGATGACACGGTTGGGGTGAGGATTTGAAGTCCGTGTTTTCCGTGTTCTCCGTGGCCAATCCTGACCGCTACCGGCCCTTGGTCACATCGAAGACCAGGTTCTCTGGGGCGGGGCCGAAGCTGGCCCAGGGGACGACGGGCACCTGGCCGACGCCGGGTTTGGCGAAGTTGCAGACGCCGTTGGGGAAGACTTTGCGCAGTTTCGCGAGCTGGGCGGGCGTGAACTTCACCGCGTAGTCGGCGCCGTCCACCGGCTTCAGCTGGCATTTCAGCACGTTGGCGGCCAGCGGGCCGCCGGCCATCAGGCGGGGGTTGCCGAACGACGGGAAGGCCGTGTTGCAGGCGCTGTCGGGCTTGCGGGAGAACAGCTGCGGCTCGGCGGCGAAGCCGCCGTCGGCCTTCCAGCAACCGTCCACGGCGTCGGCTGGCTTGTCGCGCAGGGTCTTGTCACGGGGGGAACCGGCGCTCGCGTCGGCATGGATCGCCTCTTCCCAGGCCACGAACAGCGCCCAGGCCTTGTCGGAGGGCACCGGGCTGCCGCGCCACATGACATGGTTGCGGGTGTCGCCATTGGCCTCAGCCATCCTCGCCCGCATGGCGAAGTGGAACCACTGGTAGTGGTAGCCGCCGTCGTCGTTGTAGATGCCGCTGATGTCGAAGACCGGGATCGCTTTCAGGCCGCCGCCGCCGGAGAGTTCCAGGTCGCTCTGGTAAGCGCGGGTCAGGGCGCCGACGTCGCCCACGGCGCGAGTCGCCGTGTAGTTGGCGTCCTGATCGTAGCCGCCGACGCCGGCGTTGAGCTGGATAAACTGGTCGGGGGTGATGGTCCCGGCGTCGAGGGCGGCCAGGCCATACTGCACCCCGACGTTGTCGAAGGTGCGCCGGGCGAAGCCGGTGCGGGGATCGACGCCGTAGATGTTGCGGCCGTGGTCGTAGATCGTGGGCCGCGCGCCCTTCGGGTTGGTCTTCGGGTCGTAGCGCAGCGCGGCCGGCACCGCGTCGTTCCACACCGCGGACTTGTAGCCGGGCGCGTCCTGGCGGGCCGGGACGGGATCGGTGCGCTCGGCCTGGTTGGCGGCATCGAGGAAGGCCTTGGCGCCTTTGTAGCCGCTGATCGCCACCTGCTGGTCGTCGGTGAAGGCGCCCTTGGCGGTGACGTTGAAGAAGTGCTGCAAGAGGTGCGCGTCGAGGCCCGAAGTGGCGATGGCCAGCGGATCGGGGAAGGTGCAGGCGATCAGGATGCCGTCGTAGAGGCCGGGCAGCATGTCGGCGGGCTGGCTGGAGCCATAGGAGCCGCCGGAGCAGCCGACGCTGACGGTGTAGAGCGGCGCGCCGAAGCTCTTGATGAAGTGCTCCTTGCCCATCATCGCCGCCTCGGCCTCGAGCACGGCGTTACAGTTCTGCGAGGCATTCTGCAGCGTGTTGCCGTAAAGCGCGTAGCCCTCGCCGAGGCGGTCGATGCTGTAGATGCTGGCGTCCGGCGTGCCCGGGCGATGCGGCGAGGAACCGCCGTTCGTGCCCTGCATATACCAGCCGCCGGGACAGCCGGCGCCCTGCACCGCGATCAGGCGATGGTTCCAGCCTTTCGGCGGCGTCGCCCAACTGGGGTCGGGGTCGGAGGTCGGGTCGTCGAGCACGGTCTGCTGATAGATGCCCCGGTCGATGGTGGCGGTCTCGACCCGGACCACGAACTTCACCGTCTGGCCGGTGGTGGTGGTGGTGTCGGCGACGTCGGCCGGCAGCGCCGTGGTCGAGGGCAGCGGCACGAACGCTTTGGCGCCCTTGGGCAGGTAGAGCCAGGTGATCTTGGTCTTGGCCGCGCAGTCCTTGTCCAGCGAGGGGCCGAAAGTCTCGTCGCTCGGCAGGTCGGTCTTGCCGAAGCCGGCGTAGATCTGGAAGCGGTCGGTGGTACAGACGAACGGCGTCTCGTGCGGGCCGGAGACGATGGGGCCGGCGATCGGGTAGTTGGTGACGCTGAGCGTCACGCCGCCGGCGGCGATGACGTTGCGGCCCAGCTTCAGGCCGCTGACCAGGCCTTCGCGCTGATGCGGTCCGGACGGTTTGAACGCGCCGGTGACGTCCGCGCCATTGAGCGTCACCGCCGTCGCCGCGTCGTCGTCCTGGGTCACCTGCACCAGCACATCGCCGCCGCTGACCCGGTCCGGCCGTGACGAGACCGTGGTGAGGCTGGTGACGGCCGCCAGCGCCCCGGCGCTCCAGCTTGCCAACGCCAGCGCCGCCAGCGGCGCGATCCACGCGCGAAGCCCCATTTCCCGCCTCCCACTTGCCGCCTGTTCAATCGGCGGTCGATCATGGTTTTCTCGACCGAACTAGGCCCAAGCCGGCGCCCCGACAAGCTTCCCACCCGCGCCGGCCAGGACTATCTAGCGGCCATGATCCCACGCTACGCCCGCCCCGAAGCCGCCGCGATCTGGTCGGCGCAGACGCGCTTTACGATCATGTTCGAGATCGAGGCGCACGCCGCCGACGCCATGGCCGAGCTGGGCGTGATCCCGAAAGCAGCCGCGGCGCGGATCTGGGAGCGCGGACGCGGCCTCGTCTTCGACGTCGAGCGCATCGACGAGATCGAGCGCGTGACCAAGCACGACGTGCTGGCCTTCACCACCTACCTCGCCGAGATCATCGGGCCGGAAGCGGGCTACCTGCACCAGGGCCTGACCTCGTCGGACGTCAACGACACCGCGCTGGCCGTGCAGCTCTGCCGCGCCACCGACCTGCTGCTGGAAGACGTCGACCTGGTGCTGGCCGCCCTGAAGCGGCGGGCGTTCGAGCACAAGACCACACCTTGCGTCGCCCGCAGCCACGGCATCCACGCCGAGCCCACCACCTTCGGGCTGAAGCTGGCCGGCCACTACGCCGAGTTCGTCCGCGCGCGAGAGCGGCTGGCGATGGCCCGGTTCGAGATCGCCACCTGCGCCATCTCTGGGCCTGTCGGCACCTTCGCCAGCGTCGATCCACGCGTCGAAGCGCACGTGGCCGAGCAGTTCGGCCTCGCCGTCGAGCCCATCTCCACCCAGGTGATCCCGCGAGACCGGCATGCCGCCTATTTCGCCGCGCTGGCCGTCGTGGCGTCGTCGATGGAGCGGCTGGCCACCGAGATTCGCCACCTGCAGCGCACCGAGGTGCTGGAGGCGGAGGAGTATTTCGACGCCGGCCAGAAGGGCTCGTCGTCGATGCCGCACAAGCGCAACCCGATCCTGACTGAGAACCTCACCGGCATCGCCCGGCTGGTCCGCGCGGCGGTGATGCCGGCGCTGGAAGACGTGACGCTCTGGCACGAGCGCGACATCAGCCACTCGTCGGTGGAGCGCGCCATCGCGCCGGACACCACGGTGCACCTCGACTTCGCGCTGCGGCGCCTGGCCGGCGTGGTCGAGCGGCTGATCGTCTATCCCGAGAACATGAAACGGAACCTGGAGAGCAAGGGCGGGCTGGTGCATTCGCAGCGGGTGCTGCTGGCGCTCACCCAGAAAGACATCTCCCGCGAAGCCGCCTACGCCATGGTTCAGCGCAACGCCATGAAGGTGTGGCGCGGCGAAGGCCAGTTCCTGGAGCTGCTGAAGGCCGATCCCGAGGTGACGGCGGTGATGAGCGGCGCCGAGCTGGCCGCGTGTTTCGACGCCGGCTGGCACTTCGCTCACGTGGACACGATCTTCGCCCGTGTGTTCGGCCAGGACGCGGTGGCCGCGACGAAAGTGGCCGCCGAATAGTGCGCGCGGTGGTCGTCCTGGCGGCGGGCGCGGCGCTGATCGCGGACCCGGCGGCCGCGCAGGTCGGCAATGCCGCCATCCCACTGAAGATGAAGCGCGGGACCGACAGCCTCACGGTTCACGGGGTGCTGAAGCAGAACGTCGCCTGCTGCTCGTACGTCTTCGCGGCGCGGGCCGGGCAGCAGCTGCACTGGCGGATTAGTGGCCCGGCGGTGCGCATGACCATCAGCTACCCTGACGGCCACACCGACGGTCCCGGCATCCCCAACCCGCTGCCGCTGCCGGCGAGCGGCCACTATGTGCTCGGGGTCACCCCCGACCTGATGGCCGACGGCGCCTTCGGGCGCTTCACGCTGACGATCAGGATACCGCCGAAATAGGCTCTTTTGCCTCGGCCCGCCGCTTCACCGGCGCGCCCGCCACCGCGATCAGCGATTCCACGCAGTCGCGGATGGAGTCGTCGAGCGGGCGGAAGGTTACCCCGGTCGCGGCCCGCATGCGCTCGTTGCGCAGCTCGGCGCCGGCCCAGATGCCACGGAACTCGGCCTCGCGGGCCTTCAGCCGGTCCGGGTGGGTGTCCTCGCAAGGCGGCGTGTCGCGGCGCAGCTCCGGCAGCAGGCGGTCGATGCTGGCGTTGACGTCCTCGACGTTGCGCGCGTCGGTCGACCAGGCGATGTAGCGCTCGCCGTTCTTCACCCCATCCACCTCCAGCAGGCGCGCGTGGCACTCGGCGTCGTCGCGCACGTCGACGGTGAACCAGGGCCGGTAGGCCTGGGTCTGGCGCAGCTCGCCGCGCAGCATGCGCATGATCAGGCTCTGCCAGGGCCCCATGTCTTTCTGGTGCGCCGACTGGATCGGCCCGACGTTGTCGCCTGGGCAGACGGTGATCGCATCCCACATGCCGCCGCTCGCCGCCGCAGCGTCGGCGAAGGCGCGCTCGGCGATCAGCTTGGCCATCGAGTAGCCCTGGCCGCGCTCGGGCGTGCGGCGCGGATTGAGCTCGTCCGGGAAGCGGTCCTCGTAGAACACCGGGCGGCGGGTGACTTCGGCCAGGTCCACCTCGGAGATCACCGCGGCGATGCTCGAGGTGACGACGACGCGGCTGACGCTGCCCGAGCCATTCACGCTGGCGATGACGTGGTCGCAGACCCGCTGCGCGTACTCGTGGTCGGTGTAGCTGGAGATGTGGGCGATGTGCGCCAGGCCGTGGCAGCCCTTCAGCACCTCGTCGAGGCAGCCGTCCTGGTCGAGGTCGGCGGCGTGCAGGGTCAGGCGGCCGGACGCGTAGCCAGGCATCGCCTTGAGAAACCCGACGCGGGCGTCGTCGTCCACCTTCCGCACGCAGGCCCGCACCCGGTAGCCTTTGTCCAGCAGCCGCCGCACGGTCCAGCCGCCGAGAAAGCCGGCCGCGCCGGTCACGGCGACGACGCCGCGCTTGGGGATGGGCGCCATGGTGTTCGTCTCCCGGGTCGAGGGCGGGTTCAGGCCCGCGCGCTGTTCCCGGAGCTTGTAGAGGCGTGCGCGAGCGGCGCCCAGCCAGCCCGCCGCTCGAAGAGCGGGATCGCCGCCAGGCCAAGGACGAAGGCGAGGCCCGCCAGGGGGCTCGCCACCAGCCCCGCCAGCAGCGCCGCGCCGGCGCCCGCGCGGCCCCAGCCGGCGCGCTTCCAGTCGCAGAGCCAGGCCAGCGCCACCGGCGCCAGGGGGGCCAGGTCGTACTGGTGAGCGTAGGGCGTCAGGCAGAGCGCGCCGGCGATGAGGCCTGTCAGGTCGCGCCAGCTCCAGGCCAGCCAGAGGCCGACCACCGCCAGCGGCGCCGCGGCCCAGGGCCCCAGGGCCGAGGGGTTCACCCGGTTGGTGTCGCCGATGACGTGGCCGAAGCTGCGCAGCGCGCTCAGCCACTGCAGCCAGAGGTCCGGACCGAACACGAAGCTCGCCAGCACCAGCGCCGCGCCGGCGCCCGCCGCCCAGCGCACCGCGCGCCAGTGGCCCCAAAGCACGATGGGGGCCAGCAGCATCGCCTGCGGCTTGATGCAGGCGGCGACGGCGAACAGGACGCCAGCCAGCGCCGGCTTCTCTTTCAGCGCCAGCCAGCCGCCGATCATTGCGGCGCCCACGATCAGCGAGGTCTGTCCCGGGGAGATCGCCAGCACCACCGGCGGGACGATGAAGAGCGCGAGGCTCGCCCAGCCCGGCTTCACCAGATGCGCGCCGGCATAGATGAAGAGCGCGGCCGAGAGGCCGGTCCACAGTGGGAAGGCGAGCGCCAGCGGCGCCTGCGCAAAGGGCCACACCGCCAGCAGGAATGTCGGCGGATAGACGAACGGCAACGCGCCGGCGAAGTGGTAGGCGGCTTTCAGCTGCTCGATGATGGCGGGATCGTAGGGTGCGGCGGCATGCCGCCCGGCGGCCCAGAAGACGTAGAAGTCGGCGGCCTTGACCTGCTCGTGCCACGCCGCGAAGCCGGCCCAGACCACGAAGGCGAGCACGCCCAGCCCCAGGCGGATCAGCGCGTCGCGATCCCAGGCGATGTCGAACCGGCGTCCCATGCAGGGCCGGTTATCCGCCGCTTCGCGCTAAGAAAGTCTTTGGGGCGGCGGCCCCCTCCACCGCTTCGCGGTCCCCCTCCCCCACCTCTACGGGTGGTGGAGGAGATTTGAGGTCGAGCCGTCGCGCGCACGTCTCGTCCCCCACTGGGGGAGGGGGACCACGAAGTGGTGGAGGGGGCTCGCGCCGGGCCTTAGGCCGCGGGCGACGCGGCTGCGCCCTCGATCAGGCCCTTGTCGGCGAGCAGCGGCTTCAGTTCGCCGGCCTGGAACATCTCGCGCACGATGTCGGCGCCGCCGACGAACTCGCCCTTCACGTAGAGCTGCGGGATGGTCGGCCAGTCGGTGAAGGTCTTGATGCCGTTGCGCAGGTCGTCGCTCTGCAGCACGTCCACGCCGACGAAGTCGACGCCCAGGTGATCGAGGATCTGCACGCAGATGGCCGAGAAGCCGCACTGCGGTTTGTCGGGCACGCCCTTCATGAACAGCACCACGTTGTGGTCTGAGATCGCCTTGGCGATGAAGTCGTGGATCGGATTGGCTTCGACGGTGTCGCTCACGGGATGAGCCTTTGCGGAAGTTGGGACGGACCCTTGGGGCAACAGCTAGGGAGCGCCGCCGCGCGGGTCAAGCGCGGCGGGCCTGAGGCTGGGCGTCGCGGGCGGCCTGCTCGGCCGAGAAGCGCGCCATCTCGATCTGGGCGCTGACGGCGGCGGGCAGGTCGCGCTCGGTGACGCCGGCCACGGCCGCCACGTGCTTGCGCCCGCCCGGCTTGACCATCGCGGTCGCCACCGCCGGCTCGGTCAGCGCATAGCCGACGCACAGCTGCTCGCAGGTCCAGTTGGGTGTCTTTTCCAGGAAGCCGTAGGTGCCCACGCCCGCCAGGGGTTGGGCGCGCTTGAAGAGGCCCGGCTTGCTTTCCGCCGTGGCCGCTGCCACCAGCGGCGCGATCGCCTCCGGGCAGGGCTCGGCCCCGATGACGCCCATGTGCGCCTCCAGCGCGGTGCGGATCAGCCGCCGCTCGCGCCAGCCGGACAGCAGGTTGAATGGCGTGATCAGAGCGTCGAAGCTCACCACGTCGAGCCGGTCGGCGAGCTTGTCGCCGTCGCCGGCGATGGCGATGCCGAAGCAGCGGCCCAGCTCTTTCACCCGCCGCATGCCGACCAGCATCGCCGGGTCCATGCCGTCGTCGGCCGACACCGCCAGCAGGTTGATCTCGGTCAGGCCGAGGCCGTGGAGCGTCGCTTCGACCCAGGCTTCCAGCTCGGTCGGCTCGAGGCTGGGGTCGATGCGCAGGCAGACGAACAGCAGCCGCCGGCTGACCGCCGACAGACCCGCCGCCGCGCCCGCCAGCAGCGCCGGCGAGGGGTGGACGATCTCGAAGGTGTTGACGCCTTCTTCCAGCGCCGCGTGGATCACGTCGCACCACTCGGACTGGTTGCGACGGTCGCCCTGGCCATCCAGCGACAGCGAAAGGGCCGAGACGGCCATGCCCGTATGTCCGAAAGGGCGGTAGCGCACGGCGCTCAGCTCGCCGGCGCGCTGGTCTCCAGCGCCAGGGCGTGAAGCTCACCGCCCACCTTGCCCTTCAGCGCTGCGTAGACGAGCTGATGCTGGCGCACGCGCGGCAGGCCGGCGAAACGCGGCGAAACGATGCGGGCGCGATAGTGGTCGCCATCGCCGGCGAGGTCTTCGACGGCGATCTCGGCGCCTGGAAACGCCTCGCGCAGTTCAGCCTCCAGATCGGCGGCGGCCATCGGCATGCGGCGGCTCCTTCAACCTGCGACTAGTGAATCAAAACCGTTAACAAGCTCTGGAAGTCAGCTGTCGGCCGCGACGATGTTGAACATGTGAGTAACCGTCATTTGTGCTGCAAACTCGCCTGTCACGCGATATATGGGATCGGGCTGGAGGGAAGCACGCTTTGCTGCGCCGGATTCTGGCTGTCGCAATGCTGGTCGGCTTGAGCGCCTGCGGGTCGCTGCGGGCGGACTTTGCTTTCCTGACACAAGGACTGGGGGTCAGCGCGCCGAAGCCGGCGGACGGGCTCTGGGCCATCCTCGACCCTGGTTGTCCGAAACCCGCCGCCAGCAACATCAAGGCCTGGCCGGCTTGCGCCTCCCCGTTCTGGATCAAGCGCGACAAGGCGGTGCTGGTGCGCACCAACGGAACCCGGATCGGGCCGCACGAGGGCAGTTTCGCGGCCGACTACACCTTTGCGTTGGGCGATCCGCTGATCGCGCAGGTGGGCACCCACAAGGACGGGTACATGTTCCTGGCCCTGACGCAACTTTCGCGCGACCCGCAAGGCCGGCTGGTCGGCGCGGTCGGCGCGGCCGTCGCCTGTCCGCAAGCCACCGGCGGCACGCTGGTGATCAAGCCGATCCTCAACGGCTGCGACAACGAGAGCCTGGAGGGCGTGCGCAAGGCCGCGGTCACCACCCTGCAGGACCGCGCGGCCCTGCAGCAGGTCGCGTGGATCGCGCCTGGCTCGCCATAAGTCGTTTGCGCTCTGATCCGATGCGCCGCCTGGCCGTTCTTCTCGCCCTGACCTTGCTGTCGGCCTGCAACGTGGTGCTGACCAAGTCGCCGCTGTTCACGGCGGCCGACACCGCCGGCGCGCCGACGCTGCGCCCCGGCGTCTGGCTGTTCTTCAAGGAAGCGGGCTGCGCGGTGGATGAGAAGGCGCCGATCTCGAACTGGCCCGACTGCGCCGGGGGGGGCATCGTCGCGGCCGACAGCATCGCCGGCCATCCGCAGCACACGCCGCCCTCGACCTTGCAGCGCACGCCGTTCCTGCTCGCGGCGGGCGATCCGCGCATCGCCCAGGTGCAGGTGACCATCGACATGAGCGCCGGCGCGAGCGCCAGCGGCCCGGGCGCGACGGCCTCCGCCTCGCCGCCGGCGCACGCCGAGCCGTGGGCCTACGCGGGCGTCAAGCCGACCAAGTCCGACCCGCAAGGCCGCATCGTCGCCTTCGACCTCTGGCCGGTGCAGTGCGGCCCGCCGCCGCCGCGGAACTCCAATGCGCTCACCACCAAGCATCCGCTGAAGGGCCTCGACATGTCCCAGGGCGACGCGGACTGCTCCACCACCTCGAAGGACGCCCTGCGGGCCGCCGCCAAGGCCAGCCAGCCCTGGGCCGATGAGCCACGCCACGCCTACTGGTTGCGCGACGGCGACCACTAACGGCGCCAGAGACCACAGAGCGTTGCCGTCAGGCGACGCCCGCGCCACTATCGCCGCCGCAACCACGCGGGACTTGCGCGCATGCGTCTTCTGGCCGTCGTCGCCTGCCTGCTGCTGGGCGCGTGCAACATCGTCATGACCAAGGACCCGGTGTTCGCGGCGGATGACGGCGCTGGCCAGCCGCGGCTGAAGTCGGGCGTCTGGGGCCAGATCACCGGCAAGGACTGCGCCTACGATGTCGGCAGCGCGCTGGCAGCCTGGCCGGCCTGCGCCAACGGCTTCGTCATCGAGGGCGACAAGATGGGCGCTTACAGCCGCCCCTCGACCAACGACGGGGCGGCCAAAGAACCTGTCTGGCAGGAGCAGCCGTTCGTGCTGGCGCACGGCGACCCGCGAGTCTTCCAGCTGCGCCTGACCACCAGCGACAACTCGCTGCCGCTGCCGGTGCTCTACATCTACGCCGCCGTGAAGCCGACCGCGCACGACGC
>DASXZG010000060.1:0-4303 GCA_036502045.1 Caulobacteraceae bacterium
CAGCCGCGGCTCGGGCACGGCCACCTCGCCGACGTTGGGCTCGATGGTGCAGAACGGATAGTTGGCCGCCTGGGCCGCGGCCGACTGGGTCAGCGCGTTGAACAGGGTGGACTTGCCGACGTTCGGCAGGCCGACGATCGCAACCTTGAGAGCCATGGCGCGCGCCCTAGCATGATCGCGGCGCCACCCCAACGTCCCCTCATCCCGGACGGAGCGCGATAGCGCGAAGATCCAGGATCCTGGTGTTGTCTGCAGCGCATCGGCCGTTCGATGTGGATCTCGGAGCGCCGGCGTCTCGCCGGCAACCCGCTCCTGGGCCCATGCCTAGGGCTTGGCCGCCTTGGCATGGTCGCGGGGCGCATTGTCAGGCGGCGCCGCCTCGTCGGGCGGGACGCGGCCGCGGACGACGTGTGGCGTGACCACGATGTAGAGGTCGGTCTTGGACTTGGTCGAGTTCTCGGAATCGAAGAGGAGGCTGAGCCCCGGCACGTCGCCGAGGATCGGCAGTTTGTTGCGGTGTTTGAGGTCGCTCTCCTGGGAGAGGCCGCCGATCACGAAGCTCTCGCCGTCACGCACGGTGGCCGAGGTCGAGGCCTCGCGCTGGCTGATCGTCGGATAGCCCTGCGAGAAGCCGGTGACCGAGGAGACCACGGCGAAGACGTGCGAGGTGACCATGCCGTCGTCGCTGACCCGGGGCGCGATCTGCAGGGTCACGCCGACGTTGACGTACTGCACCTGCTGCTGGACGGCGTTGACCCCGGAAAGGGCGATCGAGGTGAGGATCGGCAGGGCGTCGCCGGTGACGATCTTGGCCGAGCCGCCGCTCTGGGCCGCGATCCGCGGCTTGGAGACGATCCGCCCCTCGCCCTTGGCGATCTGGGCGTAGAGCGCCGCCTGCATGTTGACGTTGACCCCGCCGCCGCGCGGCGTGTCGGCCTGGCCCGGAAAGCCCTTGGAGAAGGTCCAGGCGGCGGTGGCGATCTGGTTGTTGGCGTTGTTGAAGTCGAGACCGAGGTTGCGGGCGCCGGTCTCGGTCAGCTCCACGAACACCGTCTCCAGCACCACGCTGGTCACCGGCTGATCGAGGCTGGCGATCGCCGCCCTGATCGCCGCCACCCGCTCGGGCGTTCCCTTGAGGATGACGGCGTTGAGCCGGCGGTCGACGCCGATGGCCTCGTTGACGTCGCGGCCCACCGGGTCGGTGGGCAGGCCGGCGGGATTGAAGGCCGGGGTCACCGGCGAGGTTGGGAAGGCGCCGCCACCGGCGCCGTAATAGGTCTGGCCGCCGGCGGAGCCGAAGTTCGGCTCCTGCGGCGTGAAGTCATCGTTGGGCTTGAGGTTCTGGTCGGCGGTCAAGAGGCCGACGATCTCGCTGACGTCGGCATAGCGCAGCGGCACGACCGCGAGGATCTCGCCGGGACCGGGGATCAGGCCCTGGGGCGACAGCTGGCCTGGGGTAGGCGCCTGGGGCGCCTGTGGCGGCAGGATCGGCGTCCCCCACGCGCCGATCGTTGTCGAGTTGGTGGCGATGGCGGCCGCAGGAGAAACAGGTGTCACCTGGGCAATGGCGCCGCCGGCGCAGGCAAGGAAGGCAGCCAGGAAAATTCGGGCGAGGCGCATAGCGATCTTCGCCGAGGTATCGCGGCCCCGGTCCCATAGGCGGCGGCGCGGGACCGGGGTGCGCGACCCCTCGGACGAGGGGCTTAGTTCGGCAGGATACGATGGCCGGTGACCATCGCCGGCACATGCTGCAACAAGGTTGTCCCGGAGGCGTCATAGATGTCGTATGACGCCGGACCGCTGAAGGTGGCGCCCCCCGCGCTCACGGTGGGGTCTTCGGTGATGACCACACGGTTGGCGAGCACCCCAGCCGAGGTGTAGCTCAGGGCATAGTGCTTCAGGTGGTAGGTGTTCGGACCGGACTGTCGCCACACCCCCAAGCAGAAGTTCTCGGTGGCTGGCGCGCGGCCGCCGCTGTTCATGATCTCGGTGCCGTCTGAGTGCCATTCGGCGTAACCGAAGTCGAACTGACTGCCGCCGACAGTAAACTGCACGGCCCACAGACCGACGATGCCGTTGACGCCGAGGTTCGCCGGCGTCACCGTCGCCGTACGGATCAGCTGAGCATCGTTCGAGCCGACCAGGTAGCTTGCGGGCTCGATCGGAGCGCCGCCGCAGCCGGCGAAAGCGGCGGGGGCGAGCGCCACCACCGAGGTCAGGGCCGCCGCGCCCGTCAAAAGACGTCGTATCGTCGTGGTCATCATCGTCTCCATTTGATCGTGTTCAGCGGCGACTTTTCAGGTCGCGGGAACAGCGGTGACCGTGGCCAAAATGGCCACATCTCAAGCAGCTGAGAAGAAACGGACGTCCGAACTCTCAGGCACTCAAGCGGAGATGATGAATAACCGTCTGCAAAAAAGGTCGTATATAGTCAATGCGCAATGTTTCGTGGTCAATATCCAACGCCGCATAGTCAAAACCCAACGCTGCTGGGCTTGTATTGCTCATTCAGGCGCGCCAGAAGTTCGCCGCGTGATCGGGCTCCGAACGTTCGGAAGATCGACTGCACCTGGTTGGCGACGGTGTTCGGACTGGTGGCGCGGCGGTGGGCGATGTCGTCGTTGGTCGAGCCGGCGATCAGCAGGGCTGTCACTTCGCGTTCCGCCGCCGTCAAGCTGCTCAGCTTCGTCTCGTCCAGCCGCGGGGTCGCGCCGATCAGCAGATCGTCGCCCGCCAGCGCGACGCTGGCCAGGCTGGCGCGGATTCCTTGCGGCGAGAAAAACTCCGTCAGCTCCAGCCGTGAGGCCAGGCCGAGTTTGGCCTGGGCGCGCCGCAGGCTGTTCTCCACCGAAGGTGCGGCGACGCCCAGCAGATAAGCAATCTCCTTGGCCGACCGGCCGAGGCCGGCGAACTCCGCCACCTGGCGCTCGCGCAGAGACAGGCCGCGCGGGTCGGGGAATCGCGGGTCGTTGCGCACCGCGACGACGAATCGGCGCTGATCACTGTCGAACCGGTCGACCAGAGACCAGCGGCCGCTTACCAGCCCTTCCCAGGCCGCCAAGGCTGCATCGGAATCCTGGCGGCCGGCGGCGCTCCGCGCCTTGTCGATCAAGAGCACCGCATCGCGCAGCCGGTCGCGCGCGGTCTTGCTGGTCGCGCCGTCGCGGGCGTCGTGCAGCTTGCCGCCGCCATCGAACACGGCCTCGATCGGTTCGGCGTCGAGGCTCGCCAGTTCGGGTCCCAAGGCGCGCAAGCGCAATCCAGCGCCGATATGGGCGGCGCAGCGCGTCCACAACCGGCGCTCCGCTGGGGTGCTGGCGCGCGGCGCGTCGAGGACCAGACTGATCACCGCGCCCCGCCCGGCCCCGCTGTGAACGATAACGCCCAAAACGTCCGGTGCGACGTCCCCGGCAGCATTGCGGAAAGTGGCCTCGTCGGCTGGCAATTGACCGAAAATCAGTTCGCTGACGGTGCACACGACCCGGCCGGCGCGAAACATGAGATCGACCCCATCGGCCGAAATCGCCTGAGTGGTGGCGGCCACGGCATCGTAAACCTCCGGGCGTCCGTGGACGCGCACGTCTCTGACCTCGATGTCAGTCGCACTCAGATCGAAGATGAAGCCCGCCGAGGTCTGGTCCGGCCCATGTTCCCGCGCGATGCAGCCGAGCAAGCCGTCCAGCCACGTGGGGTCGTCGCCGTCCAGCGAATAGCCCGCTTCCAGGACGGCGATCCAATCGCCGGTTCGTTTGGCTTCGCTCAACGGCCCGTCCCCCGACCAGACCTTTTCTTGGCGCCGCTCTACGCCCGCGCGCTGCACGCGCGCAAGGCTCGTGCCGCCAGCGCCGCGCTGAACGTCCGTTGGGGGCGGCGCGTTTAGGAGGATCATCGACTTAGGATGGAGCCCCACCATGGCCGACCTCAAAGCCAAGACCCGCAACAAGCTGCCGGCGAAGGACTTCGCCGAGCCCAGGAAACGCGCCTATCCCATCGAGGACAAGCCCCACGCCCGCAACGCCAAGGCCCGCGCCAGCCAGGCGGTGAAGACGGGCCGGATGTCCAGGGCCGAGGAGACGAAGATTGACAGGAAAGCCGACAACGTCCTCGAGAAGGGCTGAGGAAAGATGGCCTGCGGCGCCGCGGCGGATTGCCCCGTGAAGCTGCCCCGACCTGCGCAAATGCCGGTGAAGTCGTGGAACAAATCCGGGCGTCGGAAACTTTTCCTTTTCGGGCGACGCGCTCGGAGGGTTAACAAATGTCACTTCTCGCATGGTTGGTGGTGGGCCTGATCGCCGGCTTTCTT
>DASXZG010000061.1:0-47778 GCA_036502045.1 Caulobacteraceae bacterium
AGTCGCCGCCGCGTCTCCATGAGATTTCCTGAATCCCCCCCTCAGAAGTCTTCGGTTGCGAAATGGGACCTGCACCGCCACTTTGCAATCACCCGGAAGCGCATCGGCCCTTTCGCTGACGGGTGTCAGCGGGGCGGACCGAAAGGTTCGCCCCGCAATGCGCTTAACGGATAGCTGTTAGAACAGCTGATAGGTACACTGGCTGAGATGGCCCCGAAACCGGCACAACGGAAGGCGAGCGCTCTGGTGGCGCTGGGCGGCGCGGACACCGCGCGGCCGGCCGGCGAGGTGTGGCTGGTAGGCGCCGGACCAGGCGATCCCGAGCTCTTGACGCTGAAGGCGCTGAAGGCCCTGCAGCGCGCCGACGTGGTGGTCCACGACGGCCTGGTCAGCGACGCCATCCTGGAACTGGCGCCCGCCAAGGCGCAGCGCCTTTCGGTGGCCAAGCGCAAGTCGCGCCATTCCTACGCCCAGGACGAGATCAACCGGCTGCTGGTGGCCTTCGCTCGGGAAGGTTTGACCGTGGTGCGGCTCAAGGGCGGCGATCCCTTCATCTTCGGCCGCGGCGGCGAGGAACTTGAAGCCTGCCGCGCCGCTGGCGTGGTGTGCCACGTGGTTCCGGGCGTCACCGCGGCCCTGGCGGCCGGCGCTGGCGCTGGTGCGCCGCTGACCCATCGCGGCGCGGCGCAGGCCGTCACCTTCGTCACCGGCCACGCGGCCGCTGGCGGCGAGCCCGACCTCGACTGGACCGCGCTGGCCAAGGCCAACCAGACGGTGGTGATCTACATGGGCGTCTCCACCGCCGCGGCGATCGCAGCGCGGCTGCTGGGCGCAGGCCGAGATGGGGCGACGCCGGCGCTGGTCGTCGAGAACGCCAGCCTGCCCACCGAGCGCCGCATCGTCACCACGCTGGCGGAGCTGGCGGAGGCGGCGAAGAGCGTCACCGACGCCGGTCTGCTGGTGATCGGCGAGGCGATGGCTTTGGCTCAAGCCGGCTCGCCCGAGATCGCGGCGCCGGCGGATCTGCGCGGAGCGGTGAAGTGAAAGCCTTGACCGGCAACCTGCTTGGCGACGGCGAGGCCGTGTTTCTCGACGACGACGGCCATTGGGCCTCGCGCTTCGCCGATGCGCGTCTCTTCGACGACGACGCCGCGGCGATGGCGGCCGAGGCCCACGCCAAGACTCAAGAGACCATCGTGGTCGATCCGTACCTGATCGACGTGATCCCGTCGGACAGCGGCTTTGCGCCGCTCAGTTTCCGGGAACGAGTGCGGGCGCTCGGCCCCACCAACAAGCCCGAGCACGGCAAGAAAACCGAAGGCGGCGAGGCTATCGCGGCCTTGCTGCACGCTCACGGCGTCGGCCGGTCCACCGGCCGTATCGACAAGATCAAGCGTTAGGGAGTCGAGCCTCATGTATCGCTACGACACCATCGACAGGGAAATGCTCGCCGACCGCGTCGCGGAGTTCCGCGAGCAGTGCCAGCGGCGCATCGACGGCGAGATCACCGAAGACCAGTTCAAGCCGATCCGGCTGGCGAACGGCCTCTATCTGCAGCTGCACGCCTACATGCTGCGCATCGCCATTCCCTATGGGGCGCTGACCGGGGAGCAGCTGCGCAAGCTGGCCTTCATCGTCCGCACCTACGACAAGGGCTACGGCCACTTCACCACCCGCACCAACATCCAGCTGCACTGGATCAAGCTGAAGGACGCGGGGGATATCCTGGCCCACCTCGCCGAAGTCGGGATGCATTCCATCCAGACCAGCGGCAACGACATCCGCAACATCACCGCCGATCCGCACGCCGGCGCCACCGCCGACGAAGTGGACGACCCGCGTATCTGGGCCGAGGCGCTGCGCCAGTGGTCGACGTTCCACCCCGAGTTCAGCTACCTGCCGCGCAAGTTCAAGATCGCGCTGACCGCGTCGCCGGCCGACCGCGCGGCGACCAAGGTCTACGACATTGGCCTGCGGCTCCACCGCGACGACGCCGGCGAACTCAGCTTCGAGGTGCTGGTGGGCGGCGGCCTTGGCCGCACACCATATCTGGGCTCGACCATCCGCAAGCACCTGCCAGTGCGGCACCTGCTGTCGTACCTGCAAGCGATCCTGCGGGTCTACAATCGTCACGGCCGCCGCGATAACCCGTGGAAAGCGCGGATCAAGGTGCTGGTGGCGAGCCTGGGGGCCGAAGCCTTCGCCCGCGAGGTCGACGCCGAGTGGGAGAGCTCCGACCAGGCCGCCGTCGACCTGCCGGACACTGAACTGGCCCGCATCCGCGCCGCCTTCACACCCCGCAACTTCGCCACGCTGCCGGCGACGTCCGTGAGCTTCGAGGCCGCGAAGAAGGCCGATCCGGCGTTCGCCCGCTTCGCTCGCCACAACGTCAAGGCCCACAAGGTCCCGGGCTACGCCATCGTCGACGTCAGCCTGAAGCAGCCGGGCGAGACGCCCGGCGACTGCAGCGCCGAGCAGATGGATGCGGTGGCCGATATCGGCGAGCGCTGGTCGCAGGACGAAGTGCGGGTCCACTACGACCAGAACCTGATCCTGCCGCACGTGAAGCTGGACGACGTCCACACGGTCTGGAAGGCGCTGGACGCCGCGGGCCTGGCCACGCCGAACATGGGCCTGATCACCGACATCATCGCCTGCCCGGGGCTGGACTACTGCGCCCTGGCCAACGCCCGGGCCATCCCGATCGCTCAGGCCATCGCCAAGCGCTTCGCCGACCCGGTCAAGGCCGAGGCGATCGGCGAGCTCGGCATCAAGATCAGCGGCTGCATCAATGCCTGTGGGCACCACCACGTGGGGTCCATCGGCATCCTGGGCGTCGATAAGAAGGGCGAGGAGTTCTACCAGGTCTCGCTCGGCGGCTCGCCGGAGGCTGACGCCAGCCTGGGCCAGATCTTGGGACCGGCATTGCCGGCCGACAAGGTCGCCGACGCCGTGGAGCACCTGGTCGACGTCTACATGCGCCAACGCCAGGACGGCGAGCGCTTCCTCGACACCTTCCGCCGCACCGGCATGGCCCCGTTCAAGGAGGCTGTCTATGCCGACGCTCATTAGGTGGAACGGCCAGAGCGCGCAGACGGTGGAGGACCCCTTCACTCACGCCGCCGACGAAATGCCGACGCCGCGCGGTGACGTGATCGTCTCCATGCAGCGCTTCCACGCCGAAGGCCGGCGGCTGCTGGACGAAGGCCGCAAGGTCGGCGTCCGTGTCGAGGCCAACGAAGCGGTGGAGGATATTGCCGCCGACTTGCCGCGCATCGCCGTGGTGGCGCTGGCGGTGCCCAAGTTCCGCCAGGGCCAGGCCTACTCGTCGGCCCGGATCTTGCGGGAGCGCTACAAGTACGCCGGCGAGGTGAGGATGGTGGGCGAAGTGCTGCTGGAGCAGGTCCGCTACATGCTTCGCTGCGGCGTCGACGCGCTGGAGCCGGCCGACGGCGCCACCGCCGAACAGGTCAACCACGTGGCGAACCGTTTCCGCCACGTTTATCAGCGGGCCGCCGATGGGCGGGCCCCCGCGTTCGTGGAGCGCCAAGCCTCATGAGCATCGCCTATCAGGACGTGACCCGTCCCCAGACCCTCGCCGAGCGGCTGAACGCCGAGCTGCGCGACGCCCATCCCAGCGAGATCCTCGCCGCGGCCTTCGAGGCGTTCGGCGACGACGTGGCGCTGGTGTCGTCGTTCGGCGCCGAGTCCGCCGTGCTGCTGCACATGGCCGCTCAGCTGAAGCCGGACGTGCCAGTGATGTTCCTGGATACCGGCATGCTGTTCGGCCAGACGCTGGACTATCGCCAGCAGCTGGCGGCCAAGCTCGGCCTCACCGACGTCCGCGACCTCCGCCCTCGCTTCGAGGACCTGGCGACGGGCGATCCCAGCGCCGACCTCTGGAAGACCGACACCGACGCCTGCTGCCACATCCGCAAGGTGATCCCGCTGGACGCGGCGCTGTCGGGCTTCAGCGCCTGGATCACCGGCCGCAAGCGCTTCCATGGCGGCGACCGCCTGCGTCTGCCGGTGGTGGAAGAGTCCGAAGGCAAGCTGAAGTTCAATCCGCTGGCCAACTGGAACAAGGCCGATCTCGACGCTTACACCGCCGAGCACAATCTGCCCGAACACCCGCTGGTGCCCTTCGGCTACCCATCGATCGGCTGCTGGCCGTGCACCACCCCGGTCGAAGAGGGGGGCGACATTCGGTCCGGGCGCTGGGCGGGTTCGCAAAAGTCCGAATGCGGCATACATACCGCCCGCGCTCCTGGAGTCGCGCCCGACCTGGGCGGCGACATCTAGCGCGGCAAGCTTTCCAAGGACCCCGATGACCGACACCACTGTCGTCGCCGCCCCGGCGAAAGCCCGCGGCGCCTTCTTCGTAGAGCGGGTGACCTACGTCCATCACTGGACGGAGGAACTGTTCACCCTGCGCACCACCCGCGACCCGGCGCTGCGCTTCGCCTCCGGCCAGTTCGTCATGCTGGGCCTGGAAGTGGGCGGCAAGCCGCTGCTGCGCGCCTATTCGGTGGTCAGCCCCTACTACGCCGACGAACTCGAGTTCTTCTCGATCAAGGTGCAGGACGGGCCGCTCACCAGCCGCCTGCAGCACGTCAAGGTCGGCGACGAGGTGCTGGTCGGCAAGAAGCCCACCGGCACGCTGATCCTGGACGGCCTCAAGCCCGGCAAGAACCTCTACATGCTGGGCACCGGCACCGGCCTCGCGCCGTTCCTGTCGCTGGTCCGCGACCCGGAGACCTTCGAGCGCTTCGACAATGTCGTCGTCACTCACACGGTGCGCAGCGTGGCCGACCTCAGTTACCGCCAGTTCCTGGCCAACGACCTGGCCAACGACAGCGATCTCGGCGAGCTGATCGCGCCCAAGCTGATCTATTATCCGTCGGTGACCCGCGAGCCGTTCGAGCACCAGGGCCGCATCACCGACCTGATCACCTCGGGCCAGCTGTTCCGCGACATCGGCCTGCCCGAGTTCGACAAAGACCGCGACCGCGTCATGCTCTGCGGCGGCCCCAGCGTGCTGGCCGACCTGAAGCAGCTGCTCCTCGACCGCGGCTACGACGAAGGCTCGGTGGCCGAACCCGGCGATTTCGTCCTGGAACGCGCCTTCGTCGAGACCTGACGCCTGGGGCGCCCTTTCCCGGGGCTAGGACGGCCGCTGAGGCCCGTCGCCGGGGGTGGCTGGTAGGGTACTACCGGTAACGATCGAAAACCACTGTGCGAGGCTCTCAGGGGCCGTAGCGTTGATCTCGACTTTTGGCGCTCTGTCCGGGTTCCTTCTCCCCTTGCGGGAGAAGGTGTCGCGAAGCGACGGATGAGGGGTCGCGCTGGAGGCGGTGACTTGCCTGCAGCCGCCAACCTCAAGCCGGTCGTCGACCCCTCATCCGGCCCTTCGGGCCACCTTCTCCCGCAAGGGGAGAAGGGACGCAAACCCGTCTAGCGCGTCGGCAACAGCGGCGGCCTTGGCCCGCTGTCATCGACCCCCGCAGCCCGTTTCATCGCCTGCACCGCCAGCTTGCCCGCCGCGTAGCTGGTGTCCGGCGGCGGCGGGTTCAGCACGTGGGCCTGGAGGAAGCGCAGGCCGTCACGCAGCCGGCCCGGCAACGTCCGGCCCAGGTGGTCGGCGCCGTGGACCAGGCGGTACTCGTGGCGGATGTCGTGGTCCCAAAGCACGCGGTGCATGAACTCGACGCCCTCGTCGAGGTGGAACATGTCGGCGTCGCCGACCTCGATGTAGATCTGCAGGCCAGCGGCCACGATGGCGTCGCGACGGGCGATGGCGATGTTGGCCGGGTTGTTGGCTTGCCAGAACGCCTCGTCCACCGGCGAGCCGTAGCGGGCCGCGATGATCGCCGGGCCGCGCTCGAAGCTGTTGCGCGGCTTCACATCAGCCCAACGCAGCGCCGGCTCGATGCCGGCCTCCAGCGACGCGACGCCGCCGAACAGGTCCGGGTGCTTGAGCGCCAGCCGCAGCGAGCCCAGGCCGCCCATGGAGATACCGCTGACCACGGTTTTCGCCGGGCCGCTCGCGAGGCCATAGGCGCTCCGCAAATGCTGGATCAGTTCAGTGGTGATGAAGGTCTCCCACTTCTGCGAGCCGTCCTGGTAGTCGAGGTAGAACGAGCGGTCGGCGTCGGGCGTAGCGACGAGGCAGGGCGCGAACTCGCCCGCCGCCCAGGCGGCTTCGATGGCGGGCCGGAAGTTGGCCAGAAAGCCGTTGTCGCCGTCGCCGCCATGCAGCAGCAACAGCAGCGGCAGGCCTGCGATGGCGACGCCGGGCGGCGCCAGCGTGGTGTATTTGACCGGGGAGGGGACGAGCGCCGTCGCCAGGGTTCCGGTCTCCAGCTTCCCGACCGCCGGCGTGGTCTCGGCGGCGGAAGCCGTGGCGGCCGCGCCAGCAAGAACGATAGCGGACATGGCGGCGCGGCGTGTGGCGGTCATGGCGGAAGCTCCCCTTTTGCAGCTTCCACGGACGATCCGTGTCGATCCAGCGCCAGGACAAAGAAGCTGCTTGACCTTGTCCCTGGGGCTGGCCCGCAACACCATTGGGTCGAAGACAAGGACCCGTGCTCTTGAGCCCACGCTACTTCAGCCCCGCCGAGACCGCCCGCCGGCTTCAGGTCAGCACCAAGGCGCTGCGGCTCTATGAGACGCTGGGGCTGGTGGCGCCGGTGCGGACCAGCTCCGGCTGGCGCACCTATGGGCCGGACCAGATGGTCCGGCTGCACCAGGTGCTGGCGCTGAAGAGCCTGGGGGTGCCGCTGAAGCGGGCCCGGGAACTGCTGGGCGCCCAGCTGGCCGACCTCGACGCCGTGTTGCAGCTGCAGGAAGCCGCCGTCCGCGCCCGATTGGCGGACGATGCGGCCAAGCTCGAGCTGCTGACGGCGGTGCGGCGGCGCCTGGCGCTGGGCGAGACCCTGTCGGCCCTCGATCTCATCCAACTCACGCGAGAGACTGTCATGACCGACCCCATCGAGGGCCAACTAAGCTCGGTGCAACTGCGAGCCAACGATGCGGCGCGAGCCGCCGCCTTCTTCGGCCAGCTGTTCGGCTGGCGTTTTAGCGAGGGCTCCGGCGGGGTGCGCCGGCGGGCCCAGACCGCGGCCGGCTTCGTCGACCAGGCGTGGGACCTCGCCATCGTCGACGATCCGGCGGCGCCCGCCGTGCGGCTAGGGTTCGAGGTCGCCGATCCGGCCGAGGCGCTGGCCCGGGCCACGGCGCTGGGCGGCGCCGGCCACTCGCCGGACGCCGTGACCGACGACCCGGGCCTGCCGCTGGCGTTCACAGCGCCGTCGGCGCGGGCCGCCGCCAACGATGGGGCCTCCGGCGAACTCGGCGTGGCCGTGGCGCTGGTGGGCGACACCGCCAAGGCCAAAGCCTTCTACAGCGGCCTCTTCGGCGACGGCTTCCACCAGATCGGCCCGCAGGACCGCTGGTGGTCGACCCGGGCCGCGTTCGGCATTTTCTCCAGCGCCCTGGCCACCGGCTTCCCGCCGCGGCGCGGCGCCGACGGCGCCTCAGAGACCCACGTCTTCGTCTGCGTCAGCGATCTGGCCGGCCACCAGCGCCAGGTCCGCGCTCTCGGCGGCGAGGTGCTCACCGAAAGCGCCATGGGCCCTTACGAAGTCTGCGCCTGCCGCGACGACCAGGGGACCAACTTCAACCTCTGGCGCGACCCGGCACGATAGCCGGCAGTCTCACCCGCTCGCCGCCGCTTCCAGGGCCGCAAGGTCGAATTTCTGCATTTTGAGCATGGCCTGCGTGGCGCGGGCGGCTTTGGCCCGGTCGGGGTCGGCGAGGAGTTGCATCAGGCGCTGGGGCACGATCTGCCACGAGAAGCCGAAGCGGTCCTTCAGCCAGCCGCACTGGCTGGGCTGGCCGCCATCCGCCAGCAGCGCGTCCCAGTAGTGGTCCACCTCGGCCTGGTCGTCGCAGCTCACCCAGAACGACATCGCCTCGGTGAACTTGAACATCGGCCCGCCGTTCAGCGCCGTCACCGGCAGCCCGTCGAGCTCGAACGACACCGTCATCACGGCTCCGGGCTCGCCGGGCCCCGCCGCGTTGTAGCGAGCCACATTGGTGATTTTCGAGTTGGGGAACAGCGAGACGTAGAGCTTCGCGGCGTCCTCGGCCTCGGTGTCGAACCACAGAAACGGCGTCACCTTCAGCATGGCGGCCTCCCTTCGCTTCGGCTCCTAGGACGACTTAGGGACGCGGCCCCCGACTCGGCTCCTGACATTTTGCGGCGTGGCGTGGATTTAAGTCTCGGCGAAACCGACACTTAAGGAGCCTCGCATGAAGAAGCTCGACCTGGCCGCCATCCCGCAGGAAAGCGGCTGCAGCTACCCGACGCCGTACGACGAGCCGTGCCTGGGCGCCACCTGGCGCAGGCTGGGGCGCGCCGCCGGCCTCACCGCGTTCGGCGTCAATCTCTCACGTCTGCCGCCCGGCGTCTGGTCCAGCCAGCGCCACTGGCACAGCCATGAGGACGAGCTGGTGTTCGTCGTCGAGGGCGAACTGACGCTGGTCACCGACGCCGGCGAGGAAGTGCTGCGGGCCGGCGACTCCGCCGCGTTCAAGGCCGGCGACCACGACGGCCACCACCTGATCAACCGCTCGGACCGCGACGCGGTGGTGCTGGAAGTCGGCAACTGCGAGCTGGAGCGCGACGTCTGCGTCTACTCCGACATCGACATGGTGGTGGGGCCCGGCTCGCAGCCCTATCGCCACCGCGACGGCGCGGCCTATCCGCCCAACACCCGGGGCCGCTGGCTGGTGGGGCAGGAGCCGTAAGCTCGTTCGCCTCGGCGATAGCTCCCAAAATTTCGTCATGGCCGACCGTCAGTGTCGGCCACCCAGGAACACCCTGCGAGCCATGGCCGTGCTCTGGCACGGCCACTCTCCGGCGTTTCTGTGCTTGGGTCGCCGGGACTGACGCCCGGCGATGACGGTTATAGGGGGAGCGGACGCGGAGTTAGCCGCGAAAAGCGCCTAGTTCGGCGGGCAGCCGTGGAAGACGCCGGCGCGGATCACCTTCAGCGTGGTCAGGTTCAGCGCCATCAGCGGGGCCATGGAGCCCTTGCCGTCGCCGGTGAAGAGGTCGATGCGGCCCTTGTGGATCGCGCCGCCGACGTCCGACGCATACCAGTAGCCGTCGTGTTTGGAGCCATCCGGCATGGTCATGCCGACGGTGTCCTTGATGAAGAGGATGGTGTGGCGGGGCAGGGCGACGCCGTCCACCGCGGCGGTGCGCATCGGCACCACCTTGCAGCCCAGCGAGTCCAGCGCGCTCATGCGGCGGCCGGCATGGTAGAGCGTCGCCTTCAGGTAGTCGGTGACGCCCGGGATGGCGTTGTTCAGCACCGAGCCGATCAGGTCGCCGAGCGGATCGGCGGCAGGGGTGGCGCTGGCGGCGGGCGTCGCGGCGTCAGGATCGCCAGCGGGAGCGGTGGGAGCCGGTGCGACGGCAGCGGCGGTCGGAGCCGCCGTGGCCAAGCTTGAAGTCGCGGGAGTCGTCGGGGCGGACGCAGTGTCTGCGAAAGCCGCTGATGCGCTCATGGCAAGCAGCGTGGCGGCGAGGCAGGCGAGGCGTCGGGACATCGCGAAAAGTCTCGGCGGCCGCTCGCGGCCTGAATAACGCTGTCGTACAGACGTCACTTTCTCGGGGCAACCCGGGGGCGACCCAATGGCGCATCACGCATGATCACGATTTACGGCGACCTGATCTCCGGCAACTGCCTCAAGGTGAAGTGGACGGCGGAGCGCCTCGGCGTGTCGTTTTCGTGGAAATCGGTCGACATCATGCAAGGTCAGTCGAGGACGCCAGAGTTCCTCGCCCTGAATCCTGCGGGCCAGGTTCCCACGGTCATCCTTGCCGATGGGCGCCCTCTGGCGCAGTCCAACGCGATCATTCTGCATCTCGCCGAAGGCTCGGCGCTGATCCCTGGCGATGCTTACCAGCGCGCCAGGATGTTCGAGTGGCTGTTCTGGGAACAGTACACGCATGAGCCGTCGATCGCCGTCGCTCGCTTCCAGGTGCGTTACCTCGGCAAGCCGCCCGGCGAGCTCGATCCGAAGCTGGTGGCGCGGGGGGCGGCGGCGCTGGCGCTGATGCAGGCGGCGCTGGCCGGCCGCGACTGGCTGGTTGGGAGCGAGATCAGCCTCGCTGACATCGCGCTGGTGGCCTACACCCGCATGGCCGGCGACGGCGGCTTCGTGCTGGCCGACTATCCGGCGGTGCTGGCGTGGGTCGAGCGCGTCGAAGCCGAACTGCCGATCGGGGAGCCGCGATGAAGGTGCGCGTATCGTTGTTGCTGGGCGCGGTCGGCGCGCTGGCCGCCGCCGGCCAGGCGTTGGGGTGGGGCGCCAGCGGCCACCGCATCATCGGCGTCGACGCCGTCGCCGCTCTGCCGGACGAACTGCCGCCGTTCCTGCGCACCAAGGCCTCGGCGGACGCGGTGGGCGAGCTAAGCCGCGAGCCGGACCGCTCCCGCGGCTCCGGCAAGGTTCACGACGCCGACCGCGACCCCGGCCACTTCGTCGACGTCGGCGATGACGGGAAAGTCGGCGGCGTCGTTTCGCTGACCGCTTTGCCGCCGACCCGCGAGGACTACGACAGCCTGCTGCGCGGCACTGGCGTCGACAGCTGGAAGATGGGCTATCTGCCCTATTCGATCATCGCCGACTGGCAGCAGCTGGCGAAAGACTTCGCCTTCTGGCGCATCGACAAGGCCGGTGCTGAGTTCACCAAGGACGCCGGCCACAAGGCCTGGATGCTGGCCGACCGGGCCCGCCGCGAACAGCAGATCCTCGTCGACATCGGCCTCCTCTCGCACTTCGTCGGCGATGGCTCGATGCCGCTGCACGCCTCGCTCCACTACAACGGCTGGGGCGAGTATCCGAACCCGAACGGCTACACCCAGGAGCACATCCACTCGCCCTGGGAAGGGGCTTACGTCCGCCAGATGATCACCGCCGAGGCGGTGAAGACGCGAATCGGGCCGTTCCACGACTGCGCCTGTCCGATCGAGCAGCGGGTCGGGGCCTACCTCGCCGCCGACATGGCGACGGTGGTTCCGTTCTACGAGCTGGAGAAGACCGGGGCGTTCAAGCCGGGCGCGACCGCCGGCGTCGAGTTCACCGCCGCCCGCGTCGCCGTCGGCGCCACCGAGCTGCGCGACGAGATCGTGCTGGCCTGGCGGGCCAGCGCCGCCGAGAGCGTCGGCTACCAGCCGGAGGTCAGCGTCGCCGACGTCGAAGCCGGCAAGGTCGACCCCTTCGACAGCCTCTACGGCCTCGACTGATGGCGGCGCCGCAGTTCGGCGAGGCGGATCGGGGCCGGCCTTACGCCGACCGGCCCGCCGCGTTCGGCGTGCTGGAGCGCGATGGCCGCATCGCGGTCGTGACGGTGGTGAAACCAGGCTATGCCGGCTGGATCGACCTGCCCGGCGGCGCCATCGATCCTGGCGAAGACGCCGCCCAGGCGCTGGTGCGGGAATTCGGCGAGGAAACGGGCCTGCGGGTCCGCCCCGGCGAGCCGCTGGGCCACGCCGACCAGTACTTCATCAACACCGACGGCGAGGCCTTCAACAACCGCCAGACGCTGTTCCAAGCGCTCTGGGTGGGCGAGGCGCCGGAGCTGAAGATCGAGGCTGACCACACCCTCACCTGGGTGACGCCGGCGGAGGCCATCGCCCGCTTGCGGCACGACTCCCACGGCTGGGCCGTCGCGGCCTACCAGCGGTGGCGCTGGAGCGAGGCATGACGTCGCGAACCGGTGTAGCGGATGGCGTGGCTGTTGACGGGGCCCAATAACCCTTTCAAATGTTGCAAAGACTCAATGTGCGGGGGGCCAGTGCCTGCGCGAGTCGGAGGGGCGCATGGACGACACCGGTACGTTTCTCCATAGCGTTGAGAGTTTACGGCTGCAGGTCGACCGGCGCCTGGCCGAGTTGATCCCGGCCCCGGCGCAGGAGCCCGGCCGCCTGGGCGAAGCGGCCCACTACGCCCTGCTCGCGCCCGGCAAGCGTTTCCGCCCGCTGCTCACCCTGCTCAGCGCCGAGGCGTTCGGCTCGCCCGCTGGCCGGGCGCTCGACATCGCCTGCGCCATGGAGATGGTCCACGCCGCCTCGCTGGTGCTGGACGACCTGCCCTCGATGGACGACGCCCGGTTGCGCCGCGGCCGGCCGACCACGCACCGCGTCTACGGCGAAGCCGACGCCATCCTGGCCTCCGTTGGCCTGCTGACCCGCGCCTTCGGGGTGATCGCCACCGCCGAGGGTCTGGCCGCGGACGACCGCGCCGGCCTCGCCGCGTCGTTGGCCCAGGCGGTCGGCTTCCAGGGCCTGGTCGCCGGCCAGGCGCTGGATCTGGCCGAGCGCAACCGCCCCCGTACTGTCGACGAACTCGACGCCCTCAATCATCGCAAGACCGGCGTCTTGATGATGGCAGCCGCCGAGGCCGGGGCCCGCATCGGCGGCGCATCGCCCTCCGCCCGCCGCGAGCTGGGCGAGTTCGCCCGCTGCATCGGTCTCGCTTTCCAGATCCGCGACGACCTGATCGACGTCGAGGACGGCGGCGAGCATGTGGGCAAGGATGTCGGCAAGGACGCCGGCATGACCACCTTCGTCTCGGCGCTGGGCGCCAGAGCCGCCACCGCCGCCATCACCATGCATCTGCAAGCGGCCGACTCGGCGCTGACCCGCGCTGGCGTCGACGGCCGCCTGGGCGCTTTCGCTCGCAGCCTGTTCTCGGGGCGCAAGGCCGCGGCGTGATCGCCGGCGACCAGGGCGCCATCCTCAAAGTCGACCGCGTCTCTCACGCCTTCGGCGCCCGCCAGGCGCTGCGCGGCGTCAGCCTGGAGGTCGGCGGCGGCGAGATCTATACGCTGCTGGGCCCCAATGGCGCCGGCAAGACCACGCTGGTGCGGACCATCTGCGGGCGGCTGAAGCCGGCCGGCGGGACCGTGCGCATCGCCGGCCGCGACCCCTTCGCCGATCCCAGGGCCCGCGCCGCGCTCGGCCTGACGCCGCAGGCGCTGGCGCTCTATCCGTGGCTGGGCGTGGCGGAGAACCTGCAGGCGTTCGGCCGGCTGGCGGGGCTGAAGGGCGACACACTTCGGACGGCGGTCACCGACGCCATGGCGGTGACGCATCTGACCGACCGGGCTCGCACCCCGGTGCGCCACCTCTCCGGCGGCTACCAGCGCCGCGCCAACATCGCCGCGGCGATCCTGGCGCGGCCCAGGCTGCTGATCCTCGACGAGCCGACAGTGGGCGTCGATCTCGGGGCGCGCGAAGCGGTGGGCGAGGTGCTGAAGGCGCTGCGCGCCGAGGGCGTCGCCATTCTGCTGGTCACTCACGACCTCGACCAGGCGGTGACGCTGGCCGACCGGGTCGGTTTCCTGCGCGACGGCGAGAAGGTGGTGGAAGGCGCGCCGGCGACGCTGATCGCCGACGCCTTCGGCGCCCGAATGGAAGTGGAAGTGGCGCTGCGCGTCGGGCCCGACAGCGCGATGGCGCTGCGCCTCACCGGCGAGGGCCTGACGCCGGGCCGCGAGAGCGGAGCCTGGACCTGCCTCGCCGCCGACGGCTACGCCCGCGCCGCCGAACTCGCCGCCCGCCTTGGCGATCTCGAGGTGCGCGAGATCCGGGTGCGGCGCCCGTCGCTGGAGCAGCTGGTGGCGCGGATGGCCGGGGAGCGGCGCGCGGCATGACGCTGGCCATGTTCCGGGTCATGTGGCTGGAGCTGGTGCGCGACCGCGCCGCCCTGGCCATGACCTTCGTGCTGCCCTCGATCGTGTTCCTGATCTTCTCGGCGGTGTTTTCCGGCGCCACCGGCACCGACGTGCGGCTGAAGGTCAGCGTCGCCGACGTGGCGCATACCGCTGGCTCCGCGCGCCTTACCAAGGCGCTGCTGGCCGACAAGGCATTGCGGGCGGAGCTGGCGACGCCGCAGACGCAAGGCGCGGCTACCGCGGCGGTGCGCTCCGGCGCCGACGACGCCGGCCTCGTCATCACCAGCGACCCCGCCGCGCCAGGCACGCCGATCCTGATCCTCTCCGACCCCAGCCGCGCGGTCGCCGCGCCGCTGACCGAAGCCCGCACTCGCGACGCCATGCAGCATGCGCTGCCGGACGAGCTGCTGGCCCGCACCTTGCGCGACATCGGCCCCGCCATCGGCCCGCTGACGCCCGGCCAGCAACTCAACGTTCAGCTCGCCGAGCAGACCGCGCGCACCGATCCGGCCTCGACCCCCGCCGTGCCGCCGCTGGTGCTGCACCAGGACGTGCTGCTGGCGCGAAAAGGCGGGGCCAACATCGCTTACTACGCTGGGGCGGTGATGATCCTCTTCGCCCTCTTCGCCGCCGGCCATGGCGCGCTCACCCTGCTCGACGAGCGGCGCACCGGCGTCGCCGACCGCATCCTGGCGGGGCCGGCGGGCATGGCGCCGGTGGTGAGCGGCAAGTTCCTGTTCCTGCTGGCGCAGGGCGTCGGCCAAGCGGCGGTGATCTTCGCCACCGCGCAGATCGTGTTCGCGGTGCCGGTGATCCAGCACGCCGGGCTGTGGCTGGCGACCACCGTTGCCGCCTCGGCCGCCGCCGGGGGACTGGCGCTGGGCGCGATCTCGCTCTGCCGCACCCGGGAGCAGGGCCAGATGCTGTCGACGTTCATGGTGCTGGTGCTGGCGGCGCTCGGCGGGGCCATGGTGCCTCGCTTCCTGATGCCGCCTTGGCTGCAGAGCCTGAGCTGGTGGACGCCTCACGCCTGGGTGATCGAGGCCTACCAGGGCCTGCTGTGGCGCGACGAAAGCGCTTCGGCGCTCTATAACGCCTGGATCGTACTGGCTTGCATCGGCGTCGCGGGTCTCGTCGTCGCTCAGCTGGCCGCCCGCCGCCTGAGGACCTAATGGCGACGTTCGCCTTCGACATCCTGCTGTTTGCCGCCGCCTTCGTGTTCATGGAAGGCGTGGCCTGGTTCACCCACAAGTACGTCATGCACGGCTTCGGCTGGGTCTGGCACGAATCCCACCATCGGCCCCGCGACGGCGCCTTCGAGCTCAACGACCTCTTCGCCGTGGTGTTCGCGACCCCGGCGATCGTGGCGATCTACTTCGGCGTCCATGGCGTCCCGCCGCTGCTGCCCATCGGCGTCGGCATCACCGCCTACGGCGCGGTCTACGCCATGTTCCACGACGGGTTGGTGCACCGCCGCTACTGGACCCCGCTCAGCGCGAAGTCGCCATTCTGGAAACAGCTGATCCAGGCCCACCGCATTCACCACGCGGTGAATACGAAAGAGGGCTGTGTGTCGTTCGGCTTCCTGCTGGCCCAGCCGGTGCGGAAACTGAAAGCGCAGCTGGCGGAAGTGCAGGGGCGCGCGCTGGGATAAGGTGCGGTTGGCGCAAACCTGTTCCCTTCCCCCTTGCGGGGAAGGGTTAGGGATGGGGGTGTCAGCTCGGTGCTTCCCGCTGGTGTTCGCCAATCACAAGCGCTGAGCTGGCACCCCCGCCCCCGACCCCGCCCCGCAAGGGGGCGGGGAGGACTGAGAAGCCCCAGCTTAGATCTTCGACCACAACGCTGGCCGCTCCGGCGCCGTCTTTCCCCGGCTCCCTAGCGCCACGAACCCGCCCTGCAGCGCCAGCCAGGCCTTCATTGGGGTGCTGGCTGAGGCGCGAACGTCCCAGGCCTTGGCGCCGCGCGCTTCGACGATGACGCCGATCTGGCGGTAGACGCCCCGCGCCGCCGCGATGGCCCAGGCCGAGCGGAAGGACAAAGCCGGCAGGCCGGCTAGCGCCGAGGCGTAGTAGGGCTCCGCCGCCGCCAGCAGCCGCTTCGTCACGCCAAACACCGCCGCCCGGCGCTTCTTCAGGCGGATCTCCCCCTCCGGCACCCCCGCTTCGGCGAGCCAGGCGGACGGGAGGTAGATGCGGTCGTTGGCGGCGTCTTCGATCACGTCGCGGCTGATGTTGGTGAGCTGGAAGGCGAGGCCGAGGTCCTGCGCCCGCCGCAGGGTTGGCAAATCGTCAGGCGCGACGCCCATCACCAGCGCCATCATCACGCCCACCACGCCGGCGACGTGCCAGCAGTATTCCAGCGTGTCCTCCAGCGTCTCGTAGCGGCGCGCCATCACGTCCATGGCGAAGCCGTCCAAGAGCTCGATGGCGTAGCGCTCGGGAATGTGGCGGCGCAGCGCCACGCGCTGGAAGGCGCCGAAGTCGGCATCGTCGGTGGGCTCGCCAGCCAGCGCGGCGCGGGTCTTGGCGTAGAGCGCGGTGAGGCGATCGTGGGCGGTGGCGGCATCCAGCGCCGCCATGCCGTGGCCCAGCTCCTGGCCGTCGATGACGTCGTCGCAGTGGCGGCACCAGGCGTAGAGCATCTCGGCGTCGGCCCGGGTCTGCGCGTCGAACAGCGCCGCGGCGGAGGCGAAGCTCTTGGAGCCCTTCTGTATGGTCTCGCGGCTGGACTGTTCCAGGCTGGGGGCGGCGGCGGTCATGGCGCGGCTCCAAGGTCGGCGATCATCAGGCCGGCGGTGGCCTTGGCCGAGCCGATCACGCCCGGCACCCCGGCCCCCGGATGCGTGCCGGCCCCGACGAAGTAGAGGTTGGGGATGGCGTCATCGCGGTTGTGGGTGCGGAACCAGGCGCTCTGGGTCAGGATCGGCTCCAGCGAGAAGGCCGAGCCCTGCCAGGCGTTCAGCTCGCGCTCGAAGTCCTTCGGCGTGAAGATGCGGCTGGTCACCAGGTCGGCCTTCAGACCCGGGATATACCGCGCTTCCAGATAGCTGAGGATGCGGTCGGCGTAGCGCGGGCCCTCCACGTCCCAATCGATGGGCGCGGTGCCCAGGTGCGGCACCGGCGAGAGGGCGTAGTAGGTCGAGCACCCCGGTGGGGCGACGGACGGGTCGGTGGTGCTGGGGGCGTGGACGTAGAGGGAGAAGTCGTCCGCCAGGCCTTTCTTGCCGTAGATTTCGTCGATCAGGCCACGGTAGCGCGGGCCGAAGCAGATGGTGTGGTGCGCCATCTCCGGATGTTGCGTCTTCAGGCCGAAGTGGACCACGAACAGCGACGGGCTGAAACGCCGGCGCTTCAGGCCCCGCGCCACCGCCTTGCCCCGCGCCGTGTCGCCCAGCAGCGCCCCGTAGGTGTGGACGATGTCGGCGTTGGAGGCGACGGCGTCGAAGCTCTCGGCCTCGCCGTTCGCATGGACGACGCCGGTGACCTTGCCGCCTTCGCTGGTGATCTGGCGCACCGCGTCGCCGACGATCAGCCGCCCCCCTAAGTCTTCGAACAGCCGCGCCAGACCCGCCACCAGGGCGTTGGTGCCGCCGCGGGCGAACCAGACCCCGCCGTCGCGCTCCAGAGCATGGATCAGCGCATAGATCGACGAGGCGGCGAACGGGCTGCCGCCCACCAGCAGGGTGTGGAACGAGAGCGCCTGGCGCAGGTGGTCGTCCTGCACATAGCCGCTGACCTTGTCGTAGACGCTGCGCCAGGCTTCGAGCCCTAGCAGCTGGGGCCCGGCGGCGAGCATGTCGCCAATCTTCAGGAACGGCACGTGGCCCAGGCGTTTGTAGCCCTCGTCGTAGACCGCTTCGGAGAACTTCAGGAAACGCCGGTAGCCCTCGACGTCGGCCGGGTTGGTGGCGGCGATCTGCCGATCAAGCTCGGCCTGGTCGTTGACGTAGTCAAAGCGCGTCCCGTCTTCCCAGAGCAACCGGTAGAAGGGCGAGATCGAGATCAGGTCGACGTAGTCGGCGCGCTTGCGCCCTGAGAGCGCGAACAGCTCATCGATGCAGGCCGGGTCGGTGATCACCGTCGGCCCGGCGTCGAAGGTGAAGCCCTGGTCCTTCCAGACGTAGGCGCGGCCGCCCGGCTTGTCCCGCGCCTCGATCAGCGTGGTGGCGATGCCGGCGCTCTGCAGGCGAATGGCCAGCGCCAGGCCGCCGAAGCCCGCGCCAATGACAGCGACTTTCATTCGACGGCGATCCGCTCGAACGCCGCGCGCTCGGCCAGCAGCGGCGCCTCGGAGACGCAGGCCAGCGCCTTAGCGATGGGCACCGGCGGCTTGCCGGCCAGGATGCGCAGCTTGTCCGTCGCCGTGGCGCGGCCGGCGTAGAAGCGCTGAATCAGCGGCTGCGACAGCCGGTAGAAGCGCGCCAGCACCTTGTAGCGCTGATCCGGCTCGGCGGCGCGGAACAGCATGCGGTTCAAGAGACGATAGAAGGCGCGCTCGCGCCAGCGCTCCTTCGACATGCGGATCAGCCGCTCGCGCACCGCCGCGGTGGTCAGCTCCGGCAGATGCGCGATGGCCTCGGCCTGGCGCGCCGCGTCGGGCAGCGAGTAGCCGGTGGTGGGGTGGAAGAGGGCGGCTCTCAGGCCGGCGTCGGCGGCGCCGGTGGCCGCGTCCTCCCAGTAGGCGTCGATGTCGCCGGCGAGCGCGATCGGCAGCACGCCGGCCTCTTCGCGCACCACGTCAGCGATCTTCCAGCCTTGCGTGGCGGCATAGGCGGCGATGTCGGCGGCCAGCGCCTTGCGGTCCAGCGCCGGCGCGTCGCTGTAGCGGGTGTCCTCGATCAGCACCCGGCTGTCGTCCATCGGCAGCAGGTAGACGAAGCGGTAGCCGTCCAGCTGCGCCACCGTGGCGTCCATGATCACCGGCCGGGTCAGGCCATGCGGCGCTTCAAGCCGCACCTCCAGCCCCAGGAACTTCTGCCAGCCCAGCACCAGGTGGCTGGAGCGGCGTGGGCCGCGGGCGTCGATCACCAGCGGCGCGGTCAGCCGCCGGCCGTCGACCAGCTTCACCGTTTCGGCCCGCACCTCGGCCGCCTCGACGCCCAGCCAGGCATCGCCCTGCAGCAGGTCGTTCATCACCACGTGCAGGCGGGCCGAGGTGATGGCGCGGTAGGGCGTGGTCAGGGTGCGTCGATGATCCGGGAAGCGCACGTCGTAGCCGTCCCACTCGTGCACGAAGAGTGGCCGCATCCATTCGGCGATGCGCGGGCCGACGTCGGTGGCGAAGTGGCACCAGGTGTGCTCGCCGCCGATGCGCAGGTCGCGCTCCAGGATGATGATCTTCAGCTCCGGCCGGTCCTGGCGCAGGCGCAGCGCGATCAGGCTGGACGCCAGGCCGCCGCCGACCAGGAGCACGTCCGCGCTCGTCGTTTCATGCTCGCCGGGACCGGGCATGGGGTGGCTCTACCGAGTTTCGCTGGCGTCGGCGAGAGCGGCGGCGCCGGCGTTGCCTCGATAGGACGGCGGGCGTAAGCGAAGCGCCTCTCCGCCTGAAGGAATCGGATGACCGCTGAGATCATCGACGGCCGGGTGCTGTCCGAGAAGGTGAAGCGGCAGGTGGCCGACGAGGTGGCGCGCCTCGTCCGCGATCACGGGCTGCAGCCGGGCCTGGCGGTGGTGCTGGTGGGCGACGATCCGGCCAGCCAGATCTACGTACGCAGCAAGGGCGAGCAGAGCCGCGCCGCCGGCATGCGCTCGGTCACCCACCGGCTGCCCGCCGACACCGCCGAAGCCGACCTGGTCGCGCTCGTTAGCCAGCTCAACGCCGATCCGGCCATCCACGGCATCCTGGTGCAGCTGCCGCTGCCGAAACACATCCGCGAGGCGGCGGTGCTGGCCGTGCTCGATCCGGCCAAGGATGTCGACGGCCTCACCATCGCCAACGCCGGGCGGCTGTTCAGCGGGCTGCCGGCTCTGACGCCCTGCACGCCGCTGGGCTGCATGATCATGCTGCGCGAGACCCTGGGCGACCTCACCGGCAAGCGCGCCCTGGTGATCGGCCGCTCCAACCTGGTCGGCAAGCCGGTGGCGCAGCTGCTGCTGGCCGCCAACTGCACGGTGACCACGGCCCACTCGCGCACCGTCGACCTGCCGGCGGTGTGCCGCGAGGCGGAGATCCTGGTGGCCGCCGTGGGTCAGCCGCAGCTGGTGAAGAAGAGCTGGGTGCGAGAAGGCGCGACGGTGATCGACGTCGGCGTCAACAGCGTCCCCTCGCTCGACCCGGAGAAGGCGGCGCAAGGTGGAACCCGCGTGGTGGGCGACGTCTACTTCCCCGGCGTGGTCAACGTCGCCGGCTACATCACCAAAGTGCCGGGCGGCGTCGGCATGATGACGGTCGCCTGCCTGCTGCAGAACACCGTCACCGCCGCCAAGCGCATTGCGGGGCTGGAGTAGGCCCCGCTAGGCTCTTTCCCAACAAAGGGAGAGAGCTGTGAGCGAGCGGAAAGCCATTTTCATCACCGGCGCGGCCAGCGGTATTGGCCTGGCGACCGCCAGGAAGTTCGCCGGCGAGGGCTGGCTGGTGGGGTTGTCGGACATCGACGCCCCCGGCCTGAAGACCGCGCTGGCGGCGATTGGCGGCGACAACGCCGGCTTCACCGTGGTGCACGACGTGCGCAAGGCCGACGAATGGGAGCGGGCGCTGGACGCGTTCGTGGAGGCCGCCGGCGGGCGCCTGGACGTGCTGGTCAACAACGCCGGCATCGCCCGCTACGGCTACTTCACCCAGCAGACCCCGCGCGACTTCGACGACCAGATCGACATCAACCTGCGCGGCGTGGTGCTGGGCGCCTACCTCGGCCACGAGCGGCTGAAGCGCACGCCAGGCTCGCGGCTGATCAACATCGCTTCGGCCGCCTCGCTGTCGGGCTCGCCGCGGCTGGCGGTCTATTCGGCGACCAAGTTCGCGGTGCGCGGCCTCTCCGAGGCGCTGGATATCGAATTCATGCGCTCCGGGGTGCGAGTGTCGTGCATCGAGCCCACCGTCATCGAGACCCCGCTGCTCGACAAGGCGTCGAAGCCCGGCGGCCCGAATTTCCGCGAGGCGATCAGTCAGGGCATGGGCGCGCTGCCGGTGGAAGCCGCGGCCGACGTGATCTGGCGCGCCGCCCATGAGGATGCGCTTCACTATCCGGTGGGCGATGGCCCGGCGCGCATGCTGGAAGAGATCAACCCGCGCATCGAAGCGACGCGAGCCAGGTGGCGGGACATGCTGGCGGCCGAGGCCGCGAAAGCCTGACTTTCTACCGCTCTTCCCCGCGAAAGCGGGGACCCAGGTGTTTTATCGCTCGGCTCTGAGCTTTGCAGAAAAAGCCTGGGCCCCCGCTTTCGCGGGGGAGAGCGGGATTCCAGGTGCTAGTGAGACATCGCTCCACGTGGTGACAGGTCCAGCTGCGCCGTCTTGTCCGCGTAGTCGGCCTTCGGGTCGCGGCCGAGCAGGACGCGAACGCCGGCGAAGACGCTGTTTTCGTTGAGCCACACCTTGGCGCTGGCCGGATCGAAGCGCAGCAGCTGCAGGTCCGGATCGTCCTTGCCGCCCTCGAACCAGGAAGCGACGAAAGGATTCCACAGCCGCTCGATGGTCGCCCGGTCGTTGTCGGCGGTGAGTTCGCCCTCGATCGAGGCGAAGAGGTCATGGCCCTTGCCGGCGAAGTGGATGATCGCCGGGTGCGAACGCCCCAGCGACTTCGCCAGATCGGTGTCCTTCGAGGTGAAGAACCAGATCGCGCCGCCCGTGTCGTCCTCGACCTGGCCGGTCATCGGCTGGGCTTCGCGCTCGTCCGCCAGCCCCAGCATCATCGTCCGGTCCGACTTCAGCGCCTTCCAGAGCTTCGCTTCGATATCGCGTTCGTCCGTCATCGCTTGCCTCCTGGTGTCGTCGGCAAACGGCGCGCGGCGGCCTTCGTTCCAGCGTTGCCGCGGGCGGTCGCCGGGTCCAGAGAGGCGCCGTCATCCAGCGAGGCGTCCGATGAAAGCAGCTCTCCTTGTCGCGGCCGGCGGGCCGGAGAACCTGCGGTACTGCGATGCGCCGGACCCGGTGGCGGGGCCAGGGCAGGTGGTCGTCGATGTGCACGCCGCCAGCGTCAACGCGGCCGATTACAAGGTGCGGCTGGGTGGCTACGGCCGGCTGACCTTTCCGTACATCCTGGGCCGCGACTTCTCAGGGATCGTCAGAGCGGCCGGCGAAGGCGTCGATGATCTCAAGGTCGGCGACGCAGTGTTTGGGGTCTGCGACCAGGGCCAGGAAGGCGCTTACGCCGAGAAGGTCGCGATCAAGGCCGCGCTGGTGGCCAAGAAGCCGCCGGGCCTCAGCCACGCCGCCGCCGCGGCCATGGGATTGACCAGCATCACCGCGATCTGGGCGCTGGAGGACACCGCCAAGCTGCAGAGAGGCGAGACCGTCCTGATCCAGGGCGGCGCGGGCGGCGTGGCGGGCTTCGCCATCCAGCTGGCCAAGCACATCGGCGCGCGGGTGATCACCACCGCCAGCGCCGGCAACGCCGACTATGTGCGAAGCCTCGGGGCCGACCAGGTGATCGACTACAACGCCGAGGACTTCACCCGGCTGGGGCGGGTCTGCGACGTGGTGTTCGACACCGTCGGCGGCGAGGTGCAGGCCAGATCCTACGAAGTGCTGAAGCCCGGCGGCCGGCTGGTGTTCGTGGCGCCCCGTCCGCAAGGCTTCGAGCCGCCGGCCGGCTTCGCCACGCTGCGTCCGGCGGTGACCCGCGACCGGGCCCATCTGGAGCGGATGGTCGAACTGCTGGCGGCGGGCGCCGTCTTGCCGCCCAACATGGTCCGCTACCCGCTGAAGGACGCCGCCGAAGCGCACCGGGTCAGCGAGTCGCGGCACCTGACCGGGAAGCTGGTGCTGATCACGGAAGCTGGGGCGCGGGACTGAATCTCCTCACCCGCCCGAAGAGGCGGGGGAGGGGGACCACGAAGTGGTGGAGGGGGCGTCTGGCGCAAGCAGCGTTAAGCGCCCCCTCCGTCTTTGACCGCTTCGCGCTCAAATCCACCTCCCCCGCCTCTTCGGGCGGGTGAGGAGTGCGGCCTAGGTCATCTCCTCCACGCCCGGCGGTGTCGTGAAGGCCAGCGTCGGCATGCTGCGCAGGGCCGGGAGCAGGTCCTCCACGGCCTCCACCGCGCGCCAGCAGTCGCGGAATTCGTCCGGGATCAGATTCTGTTCGTGGATGTGCTCGAAGAGCGCGAACAGCGGGGCCCAGAAGCCGCCGATGTCGAGGAACACGATCGGCTTGGCGTGCAGGCCGAGGCGCCGCCACGACAAGAGCTCGATCACTTCCTCCAGCGTGCCAATGCCGCCCGGCAGGATGGCGAAGGCGTCGGCTTCCTCGAACATCATCATTTTCCGCTCGTGCATCGAGTGCACGATGATGGTCTCCACCTCGCCCAGTGGCCGCTCGTGCGAGGTGAGGAAGTGGGGAATGACGCCCAGCACCTTGCCGCCGGCGGCGTGCGCGGCCTTGGCCGTCGCGCCCATCAGGCCAACGCCGCCGCCGCCATAGACCAGGCGCACGCCTTCGCGGGCCAGGATGGTCCCGAACGCGTCAGCGGCGGCGAGATAGGCTGGCGCGGCGTCGTTGGAGGAGGCGCAGTAGACGCACACCGAATCCAGCCGCTTGTTGTTCGTCGACATATTGCGACTCCGGGACGAAAAAAGCGCGCCATGGCGCGCTCTGTCGTGCGACGATTGAGGGTGAAGTCTCTGACGGAGCGAAGCTGGTTGCAAGCGGGCAGTATGTCACTGTTGTTATACGGGATTGGCGCGCTCGCCCTGGCCGCCTGCAGCCCGAACGGAGCCCAGGTCGGCAACGCCGCGCCCGCCGCGGCGGCCTCTGACGAGCCGGACTACCTGTCGCCGCCGGAGTTGGCGTCGGCATCCTCCGTGGACGGACGGCTGCAGCTCTCCGGCCTGGCGGCGCCCGGCGCGGCGGTGCGGCTGGCGAGCCCAGGCGGCGCGGCGCTGTTCGCCACTGCCGACGCGGCCGGCCACTGGAGCCTCCCGCTGCCCCTGTCGCCTGACGCGCGCCTGTTCAACCTCTCCATGTCGAACGCCGGGCGGGTGATCCAGGCGCGCGGCTATCTGTTCGTGGCGCCGGACGGGGCCGCGGCCCGGCTGCGCGCCGGCGGCGGAACCGAGCTCTTGGCCGCCAGCGGCGGCCTCGCGCCATTGGCGCTCGACTACGACAAGCAGCGCGCGGTCACCCTCTCCGGCCGGGCGGGTCCCGGCGAAGACGTCAGCCTGCACGTCGACGGGGTCGAGCGCGGCGAGGCCGTCGCCGATCCCGACGGCCGCTTCGTGCTGTCGTTCAACCAGCCGATCACGCCGGGTCCGCACACCTTCGATCTGGTCGGCGCCACCGCCGAAACCAAGTTCATCGCGCCCATCGCGCCGCCGGCGCCGCTCAGCGGCACCCCGTTCGCGGCGGCGAAGTCGGCGGGCGGCTGGCGGGTCGACTGGCTGACGCCCGGCGGCGGCGAGCAGGTGACGCTGCTGTTCGCGAGGGCGGCGGCATGACCGTCGGTGGCATGCGCATCCGGGGCCGCCGCATGGCGGTGGCGTCGGGGCTGAACCAGGCGCCCACCAAGTTCAACTTCTGGAGCTCGATGGCTGAACTGGTGCGGCTGGTGCGGCGCTCCCGCGCTCAGGGTCTGAAGACGCGCCTCGGCATCGCGCTCATCCTCGTGCTGATCGGTAAGGCCACCGGTGTCTACGCCCCGGTGCTGATTGGCGAGGCCATCGACAAGGTGCGCCACGGCCATGGCGACGCCGGCAGCGCGATCTTCGCGGTATTCGCCGGGCTGGCCGGCGGCTGGGTGCTGCTGCGCTTCATCTCCAACGCGACGCCGCTGATCCGCGACGCCATCTTCACGCCGGTGTCGCAACAGGCGCTGGCCCGCTCGGCGCAGGAAACCTTCGCCCACGCCCTGGCGCTGTCGCTGAACTTCCACCAGGGCAAGCAGACCGGCGGCGTCGCCCGCATCATCGACCGCGGCGCGCGCTCGGTCGACACGCTGCTGCAGAGCGTCGTCTTCAACCTCGGCCCCACGGTGTTCGAGCTGGGGATGGCCGCTTACGTGATGACCAGCCGCTACGATTGGCGGCTCTCCGGCGTCACCATCGGCACCATCGTCGTCTACACCACCTTCACCTTCTCGATCTCGAACTGGCGCATCCGCCACCGGCGGGCGCTGAACGAGGCCGACAGCCTGGCCGCCGGCCTCGCGGTCGATGCGCTGATGAACTACGAGACCATCAAGGCCTTCGGCTCCGAGGATCGGATCGTCGACGCCTACCGCGCGGCGCTGCTGGACTACGCCTACGCGGCGGTGAAATCGAACACCTCGCTGCAGCTGCTCAACGTGGTGCAGTCGGTGGTGCTCAGCCTCGGCCTGGTCACGGTGACGCTGCTGGCGGGCTCGGAGGTGCAGACCGGGGCGATGACCGCCGGCGCCATCACCGCCTGCATCCTCATCCTGCAGCAGGTCTACGCGCCGCTGAACCAGCTGGGCGCCAACTACCGCCAGATCCGCCAGGCCTTCATCGACATGGAGCAGATGATCGACCTGCGGGCGGTGATGCCCGAGATCACCGACGCGCCGCACGCTCACGACCTGCCGCCGGCCTCCGGCAAGGGCGCCGACCTGCGCTTCGAGCACGTGGTGTTCCGCCACTCGGCCCGCTCGCAGGGCCTCAGCGACGTCAGCTTCCACACGCCGCCGGGCACCACCACGGCGCTGGTTGGCCCCTCCGGCGCCGGCAAGACCACCATGGCGCGGCTGGCGCTGCGGCTGATCGATCCGCAGGAAGGCGCGGTGCGCATTGATGGGGCGGACCTGCGCGAGGTGAAGCAGGCCTCGATCCGCCGGGCGCTGGCGCTGGTGCCGCAGGAAGTGGCCCTGTTCAACGACAGCCTCTACGCCAACATCGCCTTCGGTAATCCCGACGCCGGCGAGGCCGAGGTGCTGGCGGCGATCGAGGCGGCGGAGCTCAACGCCTTCGTTGAAGGACTGCCCTACAAACTGGAGACCCGCGTCGGCGAGCGGGGCCTGAAGCTCTCCGGTGGCGAGCGCCAGCGCGTGGGCCTCGCCCGCGCGCTGCTGGCCGATCCGCGCCTGCTGGTGCTCGACGAGGCCACCAGCGCCCTCGACGGCGCCACCGAGGCGGCGATCCAGGCGACCCTGCGCAAGGTCCGGGCCGGGCGCACCACGCTGGTCATCGCTCACCGGCTCTCCACCATCGTCGACGCCGACCAGATCCTGGTGCTGCGCCGCGGCCACATCGTCGAGCGCGGCGGCCATGCCGAGTTGCTCGCCGCCGGCGGCGAATACGCCGCGCTCTGGCGCCGCCAGACCCGCGACGCCGCAAACCACTCGGCGAGCGTCGCGGAGATGAGCTAAGAGGGCGCCAGACAGCAGCAGGAGGACGTCATGGGCATGCGCTACCTACACACGATGGTGCGGGTCACCGACATCGACCAGGCCATCGACTTCTACTGCAACAAGCTGGGGCTGGTGGAAGCGCGGCGCATCGACAACAAGATGGGCCGCTTCACCCTGGTGTTTCTCTGCGCGCCGGACGACGTCGAGCAGGCCAAAGCCGGCCAGGCGCCGATGGTCGAGCTGACCTACAACTACGACCCCGAAGAGTACGGCGGCGGGCGCAACTTCGGCCATCTGGCCTACGAGGTGGACGACATCTACGCCACCTGCCAGCGGCTGGCCGACGGTGGCGTCACCATCAACCGCCCGCCCCGCGACGGCCGCATGGCCTTCGTCCGCTCGCCGGACGGCATCTCCATCGAGCTGCTGCAGAAGGGCCCCTCGAAAGAGAAAGCCGAGCCGTGGGCGTCGATGGTCAACGTCGGGGAGTGGTGAGCCGCGAGGTTCGCTTCCGACCGCTGGCCGCCGACGATGCGCCGCTGCAGACCCGGTGGCTGAACCAGCCGCACGTGCGCGCCTTCTACCAGCACGAGCCGATCACGCTGGACGAGGTGCTGGAGGAGTATGGCGACGTGGTGCGGGGCGCCGAGCCGAGCTTCTCGCACATCGCGCTCAGCGACGACGGCGCGCCGTTCGGCTACATCCAGTTCTACCGCAACGTCGACTACCTCGACTACGCGCATGTCATCGGCGCCTACGACGGCATCAGCGTCGACCTTTACGTCGGCGAGCCCGCGTTCCTGGGCGCCGGCTGGGGCCGCGCGATGCTGGCGAGCTACCTGCGCGACGTCGCCTTCCCGAAGTACCCCGATGAAAACCGCTGTTACATCGCCCACGAGCCGGGCAACGTGGCGGCGCTGCGGTGCTCGACGTCGGTCGGCTTCCGGCCATTGCGGATGATTGTCGAAGAAGGCGTCGCCGACCAGCTGCTGGTGCTGGAGAGATTCGCCGCGAAAATGGGAGCGAAGTGATGAACTTTACCGACGAGCGCGTCGAAGAAGACGGCGTTGCGCGCGCCTCGTTCGAGCTTGAGGTGGCCGGGGACAAAGTGCCCGGCGTCATCTGGTCGCCGGCAGGGGCCAAGGGGCCGCGGCCGCTGATCCTGATGGGCCATGGCGGCTCGCAGCATAAGAAGACCGCCGGCATCGTGGCCCGGGCCCGCGCTTATGCGCGCAAGTTCGGCTACGCGACGCTGGCGCTCGACGCCCCGGGCCACGGCGATCGCATCAGCCGCGAGCAGGCCGCCCAGGCCGAGCGCGAGACTGGCGCGGCGGTGCGCGGCGAAGCGCCGGCCCCAGGCGCCGCGGCGGCGGGCATTCGCCGGCTCTCGGACATGGCGCCGAAGGTGATCGCCGAGTGGCAGGCCGGGCTCGATGCCGTTCAGTCCCTGGGCTTCGTCGGCAAGGACGGGCCGGTCGGCTATTGGGGCGTGTCGATGGGCACGCTGTTCGGCGTCCCCTTCGTCGCCAGCGAACCGCGTATCACCGCGGCGATCTTCGGTCTCGCCGGCCTGCTCCCCGGCGTCGAGGCCTTCGAAGCCGCCGCCAGGAAGATCACCATCCCGCTCCAGTACGTTTTCCAGTGGGAAGACGCGGTCGCGCCGCGCGACACCGGTATCGCGCTCTTCAACGCCTTCGGCTCGAAAGAGAAGACCATGCACATCAATCCGGGCGGCCACATGGATATCCCGGAGTTCGAGCGCGGCGACTGGGAGGCCTTCTACACGCGGCACCTCGGCGTTGCGGGGCGCAGGTCATCCAACTGACGGCCCGGCGCTTCCTGGCGTTTCTACCTCCCCCGCGAAGCGGGGTGAGGGGGACCATCCGCCGAAGAGCGGATGGTGGAGGGGGCAGGCCAAGAGCGCTGAGGCGTTGATGGAGGCGGATGGGGCGTGGCGACGGCTCGCCCCCTCCACCGTCGGCTCTTCGCTGCGCTCGGCCGACGGTCCCCCTCACCCCGCTTCCCGGGGGAGGTAGAGTCCTCCTCAGCGCCCGGCGCCGTCGTCCAGCCATTTGTTGAACACCGGCGCGCGCTTCTCGCGGAACGAGCGTCCGCCGTCGCGGGCGTCGGCGTGGTGGTCGGTGACGGCGGTGCGCACGGCGATGTCGTCCAGCGCCTGGGCGAAGCTCGATTCCGCGGCGTTGTAGAGCGAGCGCTTGAGCATGCGCATGGCCACCTGCGGACCCTCGGCCAGTTCCTTGGCCAGCGTCATCGCCGCGGGCATCAGCGCGGCGGGCTCGACCACCTCGCCGAGCAGGCCCAGCGCCAGCGCCTCATCGGCGTCCACGATCCGCTTGCGCAGGCAGAAGTCGAGCGCCCTGGCGAGGCCCATGTGCTGCACCAGCAGATATTGGCCGCCTTCGTCGGGAAGCAGGGCGAAGCGCAGCGTGGCGCTGCCGAGCCTCGCGGCGGTCGAGCCGATGCGGAAATCGCAGCACAGCGCCAGCGACAGGCCGGTCTGGATCGCATGGCCGTTGATGGCCGCGATGGTCAGCTTGTCGAGGTTGCGCACCGCCAGGTTCAGGCCCTGGGAATAGACCCGCAGCGCGTTGGCCGTGCCGATGCCGGTGGTGTGGCCGCGAGCGATCTGCGGCACGCTGGCCGGCGCATCCTCGGCATAGCCGCCCATGTTGTCGCCGGCGCAGAAACCGCGGCCGGTCCCCGTGAACACAACCACGCGGACGGCGTCGTCCATCTGCACGCGGGTGATCAGCTCTATCAGGTCGCGCTTCATCGCCTGGCTCAGCGAGTTCATCCGCGCTGGCGCGTCGAGGGTGATCAGCAGGACGCCCGGCGGCGAAAGCTCGGCGCGGAAGTCCTTGAACGCCGCCCCGCCGTACGCCTCGCCCACCTGCGTGGATGCTTCTGCCATTGCGCCCTCCTAAGGCCCGACCCGTTGCACGGCGATGCCGGTCACCATCCGCGCCAGCCTCGCGCCGCGCATATCGCCTTCGACGACGAGCCGGTAAGGCGCCTGAGTGGCGGGCAGGGGGGCGCCGTCGGCGCTGTCGGCGACCAGGATCTGGTCCTTGCGCTCGGCCGGGTCGGTCTCGGCCAGCGCCAGCACGATCGAATAGCCGTCCGAAGCGGAGACCAGCACCACGTCGCGTAGATCCTTGCCTTTCAGCGCCGGCCCCTGCGGCGCGCCGACCTTGGCCAGCAGGCTCGCCAGCGGCACGCCGGCGTAGGTGTTGGTCTTGCCTTCGACGGTGACCGTGAGCTTCACGTGCGGCAGAGCGGCGAAGTCGGCGCCGCTCAGCGTCACCGCCTGGCCGTCGAGGCCGGTGAGCTTGAGGTCGGCGGCATTGGCGCCCCCAGCCAGAGCGAGGGCCAGCGCGGCGCCGGCGAGCGGGATTTTGAAGGTCATACGGCGCTCCTCAGCTCGGCCGCGGCAGCACGATGAAGCCATACTTCTGGAAGATCGCGGTCGCTTCCGGCCCTTGCAGGAAACCGAGGAACGCCGCGGCGTCCGGGTTGGCGCGGTGGGCCACCAGCGCGGCCGGGTAGATGATCTTGGGGTAGGTGTCTTCGGGGAACAGGCCGACGATCTTCACCTTCGGCTCCACCTTGGCGTCGGTGTCGTAGACGATGCCGAGCGGGCTCTGGCCGGTGGCGACGAAGGCGAGGGCCCCGCGCACATTGTCGGCCGGCGCCAGCTTGCCCGAGACGCTGTCCCAGACGCCGAGCGCGGTCAGCGCGGCTTGCGCGTACTTGCCGGCCGGCACCTGTGGCGCGGCCACCGCCAGGCGCCCGTCGCCCAGCGCCTTGGCCAGCGGCATGCCCTTGCCGATGCGGATGCGGATGGTCGAGGCGACGGGCGCGATCAGCGCCAGGTGGTTGGTGAGCAGGTCGCGGCGCGAGGCGGCGACGATCAGGCCGTTCTTGGCTACGTCGTCCATCCAGTCGGTGTCGGCGGAGACGAACACATCGGCCGGCGCGCCATGCTCGATCTGCTGCGCCAGCGCCGAGGACGCGCCATAGGAGAAGCGCACCGCGTGGCCGGTTTTGGCGGTGAAGGCCGCGCCCACGTCGTCGAAGGCGTTCTTCAGCGACGCGGCGGCGAACACGGTGAGCTGGCCTGGGTCCTGGGCAAGCGCCGGCGCCGCGGCGGGCGCCGCCAGCAGCGCCGCGGCGAAGAGGCCGATCAGCAGGCGGCGGAGCGTGTTCACCATGGTCCCTCGCAAGGCGGTCACGGCGCTGCTTAGCCGAGGGCGGCTTGTAACGCGAGCGTCAGCCGGCCAGCTGCGTGGCGCAGTACAGGATGGCGCGGCGCGCCGTGGCGGCCCACTCGTCCGGCGGACCCAGGCGCAGGTAGTGCTCGTAGAGGGCTTTGGCCTCGCTCAGCTTGCCGGCTTTCATGCGCAGCTGCGCCAGGTTGAAGGCGGCGTCGGCGTAGGTCCCGTCGGCCTTCAGCACCCGGCTCAGCTCCAGGTCGGCTTCGTCCGGCTTGCCGGCCGCCTCCAGCGTCTGGGCGAGGTTGTAGCGGGCCTCGAGGAACTTCGCATCGCGCTGCAAGGCGCGGCGATACGCCAGCGCGGCTTCGTCGATCACGCCCTCGCTCATGCGGATATTGCCGAAGTTGTAGAGCGCGATGGCGTCCTTGCGGTCGGCCCGGGCGCACATGTCGTAGAGCCGCGCGGCGTCGCCCAGATCGCCGGCGCTCTCGGCCAGCGAGGCGGCTTCGAACAGGTCGTCGATGCTGGCGTGGTCTTCGTCGAGGGGCAGCACGCCCTGGCCGGCCAGGGTGGTGACGCCGTCGTCCCACTGCAGCGCCGGCTCGCCCGTCGGGGTCAGCACCACTTTGCGCCGGCCGGTGGGCGCCACGTCGCGGGCTTCCAGCAGGATGCGCGTCGCCGCGCCCAGCGTGCTGCCTTGCCGGATCAGCTCGCTGGCGGTGCGCAACGCAGTGGCGTCGCCGAAACGGCAATTCTCGCCGTCGATTGAGACCAGGTCGAACGCGGCGAGCACGGCCGCATCGCTGGGCGTCAGGCCGGTCGCCGTGAGGGCCGTGGTCAGCGGCAGCGTGGCGAGGGCCGGCGCCTCGCCCTCCAGGTCGCGCAGGAAGGCGGCCTCGGCGAAGGTGGGCAGGCTGCGCTCGGCGGCGGCGCGCAGGCGCTGCGGCAGGGCGCCGCTGTCGATCAGCGCCGTCGCCAGCGCGCCGATCACCAGCACGTCGCTGCGCCGCATCAGATCGCGGGCGACGGTTCCGCGAGCGGCGGCGATCTGGCGCTGCAGCCCGTCGCGAACCCCGACCGAGAACCTGCCGTAGAGCGCTACGGCGCGCCCTTGCAGGTCCATGGCGTCAGGCGGTCTTCTTCTTCCTGGCCGGGGCGGCTGGCGCCGCGGCGGCGGCCTTGGTGGCCGCTGGCTTCTTCGCCGCCGGCTTGGCGGCCGCCTTGGCGAGGCTCGGCGCTGGCGGGCGGCGCTCTTCCTCGATGGAGCGGCGCAGGGCATCCATCAGGTTGACCACGTTGCCGCGCTCCGGCGCCTTGGCGATCACTGGCTCGCCGCCGTTGATCTTCGACTTCACCAGCGCCAGCAGCGCGTCCTCGTAGCGGTCCTCGAAGGTCGCCGGGTTAAAGGCGATTTCCTTCTGCGAGATGATCTGCTCGGCCATCTTCAGCATGTCGTCGGAGTATTTGACGTTCAGAGGGTCGAGCGCCGTCGAGGGCTCGCGGATCTCCTTGGCCGGGCGCAGCGTGATCATGCGGAAGCCGTCGGTGATCGGCTCGATCGCCACCAGCCGCTCGCGGCCGGAGAGCACGATGCGGGCGATGGCCACCTTGTTCACCCGCTTCATCGCCTCAAGGATCACCCCGAAGGTCTCTTCGGCGATCGGGCCATCGGGGGCCAGGTAGTAGGTGCTGTCGAGGTAGATCGGATCGATCTCGGCCTCGTCGACGAAGCCGTCGATGTCGACGGTCTTGCTGGATTCGATCTCGATCTCGTCAAGCTCTTCGTTGGTGACGACGACGTAGCGATCCTTCTCGAACTGGTAGCCCTTCACCAGATCGGCGCGGTCGATCTCGCCCAGCTCCGGATCATGGTAACGCTGCTGCACGCGGTTCAGCGTGTCCTTGTGCAGAAGATTGAAGCTGATCTTGCCCGCCGTCGATGACGTCGCCGGGTAGAGCTTCACCGGACACGAGACCAGCGACAGCTTCAAGTAGCCCTTCCAACTCGCGCGGCCTGCCATTTGCCGACACCCCTTATTTTTTCATTCCAACATCACGCAGCATCTTCGGCGTGATCTTGATAGCGCTTGATCCTAGCCCATCCCACGGGTCAGCGGCCAGGGTTTCTAATCTCTTCACTACGCTAAGACGGTTAAAAGCATCTCCACCAGACAAGCCTCGAAGTTCCGCCCAGGTAATCGGCGTGGCGACGGGGAACTTCGGCCGGGCGCGCAGCGAGTACGACGCCACGGCGCTGGCCCCACGGGCGTTGCGCAGATAGTCGACGTAGATCTTGCCCCGGCGGCGCTCCTTCGAGGCGATGGCGGTGAAGAGGCTCGGCGCATCGCCCGCCGCGGCCTTGGCCAGATGCTCCGCAAAGCCTTTGACCGTCGGCCAGTCGCTGCCGCCCTCCAGCGCCACCACCAGGTGCAGGCCCTTGCCGCCGGTGGTGCGCAGGAATGGGGTGAAGCCCATGGCCTGCATCCGATCGCGCAGCACTTCGGCGCCGTCGCAGATGCGGCTCCACGGCAGGCTTTCGTCCGGGTCCAGGTCCATGACGATGCGGTCCGGGTGCTCGGCATCGTCGACGTGGCAGCCCCAGAGGTGGAACTCAACCGCGCCGAACTGGGTCAGGCCGAGGTAGCCCTTCGCTTCGGTGACGGTGATGAAGGCGGCCCGCTCCTTCTCGTCGGCCAGCTCGATGGTCTCGACGCCGGGCGGCAGGCCGTGGAAGGCGTGGCGCTGGTAGAACAGGTCCTTGATGTCGCCGGTGGGGCAGCGGATCACCGTCACTGGCCGGCGCAGCAACTCCGGCAGCAGCCAGTCGCCGACCCGGGCGTAGTAGATAGCCAGGTCGAGCTTGCTGACGCCGCTGCCCGCGAACATCTCGCGCTCGGGGTTGGTTAGGGTGATCGCGGCCAGATCGCGATCGCCCACCAGCTTCGGCTTCACCGCGCGCACCTTCGAGGCCGCCTTGCGTTTCGCGTAGCTCATGAACACCGGGGCGCGCGGCGCGTCGCCCGCCGAGCGGCTGCGGTAGCCGATTTCGGCCGTGTAGTTCGGCGTCACCCAGTGCGCGCCGGGGGTCTTGGGCACCTCGATGGCCGGCTTGGCGATCTCGTCGGCCGAGAGGGCGCTGAACAGCTCGCGGGCGATCTGCTCGTTGATGCCGGAGCCGGCGCGGGAGGCGTAGACCAGTTCGCCGTCGCGCTCCTCGGCCAGGATCAGCGACGAGGCGGCCTTCGGCATGTTGGACAGAAACCCGATGATGACGAAGGGGGCGATCTCAACCCGCTTCACCTTCACCCAGCTTGGCGAGCGCGACTGCACGTAGCGGGCGTCGGCCTTCTTGGAGACGATGCCCTCCAGGCCCATGCGGCTGGCCTGAGCGAACAGGGCCGCCCCGTCGCCGTCCAGGCTGTCGCTGAACTGGATCGGGCTCTTGTCGTCGATCAGCGGCGCGATCAGCCCCTCCAGCGTCTTGCGCCGTTCGTCGAGCCGCACGCCGGCCAGGTCGAAGCCGTCGAGGTAGACCAGGTCGAAGGCGAAATAGGTCATCGAATGGCTGTCGCCGTCCGACAGCGCCTGTTCCAGCAGGTTGAGCGAGGTGACCCCGCGCGCGTCCTGCACCACCACTTCTCCATCCAAGATCGCGCTCTTGCACGGTAGCTTGGCTAAGGCCTTGGCCAGCGCCGCATAGCGATGGGTCCAGTCGTGTCCGTTGCGCGTGATCAGCCGCGCCTTGCCGTCCTCCACGAACACCAGCGTGCGATAGCCGTCGTACTTGATCTCATGCAGCCAGCCGGCGCCCTTGGGCGGCGACTCCGCTGTGTCGGCCAGCTGCGGGCGCCACTTGGCGGGCATCGGCGCGGCCTTCGCGCCTGTGATCTTCGCCGCCTTGCGCGCCGCTGGCCGCTTGCGCTCCACCACCGGCTCGTCAACCGGCCGCCCGGTGATCACGCTGTCGGGCGCTTCCACCAGCACGTCGTAGTCGGCCAGCGGCCGCGCCGATGGATCGCGCTCCTTGATGAACAGCCAGTTGGTGGGATCGTCCTTCAGCCGCACCAGCGTCCAGCCGCCGGTCAGCTTCTCACCTTGCAGGCGGAACTTCAGCTCGCCCGCCGCCAGCGCCGCCTCGGGATCGGCCGCCAGAGTGACGTACTTGCCGGTGTCCCAGACGATCACCGTGCCCGCGCCGTAGTTGCCGCCGGGGATGCGGCCCTCGAAGCTGCCGTACTCGAGCGGATGGTCCTCCACCAGCTTGGCGAAGCGGCGCACCTTGGGGTCCAGGCAGGGCCCTTGCGGCACCGCCCAGCTCTTCAGCACCCCGCCCATCTCCAGTCGCAGGTCGTAGTGCATGTGGCTGGCGTGGTGCTTCTGGATGACGAACATCGGCTCGTGTTCGGACGAGCCGACCTCGCCCGCCGGCTCCGGCGTCTCGGCGAAGCGCCGCTTGGCGCGATAGGTGGAAAGCCCTGACGGCATGCCGCAGGCCTAGCACAAAATCGTCCGCTTGCGGCTCAGGCGGCGAGGCGCCGGCGCGGGCCGCCCCCGCGTCCTGGCAACCCTGGCCCGACCGTGACCGTTGGACAGGTCCAGGAGGACCACAGCCGATGTTCAAGAAAGAGCGCCCGAAGGAAACCCGGCATTTCACCCACGGCGCCGGCGGCGCCATGGCCGACGCGGCGACGGAGGCTTCGCCTCGTCCGGAGGATCACCTGCCGGGTGCGCCCAGCGCCAAGCGGGCGAAGCGGTTGGCGCCGGACGAGACGCCCGACCAGCTGGCTGAAAAGGAAGCCGCCAGCGAGAACCGCCAGGAAGCCCGTATCGACGAAAGCGTGGAAGAAAGCTTCCCCGCCAGCGATCCGCCCAGCGCCCACCACATCACCTGAGACCGGTCGCGCCTGGCCGGCGACCACCAGCTCGTTCGCACCCAGAAATACCCGCCGGGGTGATGGAAGGCGTGCGAGACTTGGAGCGGACGTGGGCGACGGCGAGGGGGGAGCGCATGCGGTGGACGACGGCGCTGTTGGCGCTGGTGGGATGGCCGTGCGCGGCGCGGGCCGCGGACGAGGAAATCCAGGTTTACATCGACGACATGCAGCCGAAGGGCGGCTATGGCCTCGATGTCCACGTCAACGACGTGCCTGACGGTCGGGGCGCGGATGTCGACTATCCCGGGCAATCCGCCTCGCAAGGGCGGCTGCGGGTGACGCCGGAGTGGGCCTATGGCCTCACCCCCAACATCGAACTGGGCGCTTACCTGCCGCTGACGACCTTGGACGACCACTGGCATGGCGAACTCGGCGGCGTGAAAGGCCGCATCAAGTTCATCGGCTCCAAACCCGGCGCGGACGGCCTGTTCTGGGGCGCGAACTTCGAGCTGGGCGTGGTGCGCCGCGACATCGACATCAATCCCTGGAACGCCGAGCTGAAAGGTATCGCCGGCTATCGCAAGGGTCCTTGGACCGTGGCGATGAACCTCAATGCCGACTGGGCGGTGGCGGGGCCTGACAAGGGGCCCGTCTCACTGCAGCTGGCCACGATGGTCACTCGCAAGCTCGGCCCGGACATCGATGTCGGCTTCGAGAGCTACAACGGCCTCGGCGACGTCGACCACTTCGGCCGCCTGGAGGAGAACGACCAGGAGTTCTTCGCCATCGTCGACAAGTCGTTCGGCAAGTGGGACCTGAATCTCGGCGTCGGCACGGGCTACGGCCGGCCCGAGGACAACCTGATCGTCAAGGCGATCATCGGCGTGCCGATCGACTGAAGGGAAGCTGCTGGCGTCCGCCTTTGAAACGCGGGTGGAGCTGGCCTGAAGGGGGATGGCTCCCCGGGCAGGACTCGAACCTGCGACCCGTCGGTTAACAGCCGACTGCTCTACCAACTGAGCTACCGAGGATCAGGCCATCGGCCGGAAGGCGGGCCTATTACGATGCGCGTGGGCCGGGCGCAAGCCGCCGTGGCGGCGCGGCAAGGGTCGCGTTCCGCCGCAGCGATGGCCCGCGGTCGCCGGACGAAAAAGCAGCCCGGCTTTTGAGAGCCGGGCTGTTGGTAGTTGGTGATGGTGGGGTGTCTTCATGGAAGACGACTCGGAGGGTCGGCCGACATGGTTAATCAAAGCTTAGCGGCGGCCACGCGATCGGCGCCGACGTAAGCGGCCAGCGCCGCGCTGACCTCGGCCGGGGCGGTGAAATCGATCATCGGATGGCGCAGCGGCGACCACTGGAAACGGGCCCACCAGAGCTGACCGGGGTGCGGCGGCGCGGCGTAGTCGTGAGCGGGCAGGGGGCGATAGACCTCGCGGTCGACCCCGACGTAGCCGAGGTTGCCGCGCTCGGAGGCGTAGATGTCCAGCGCCGCGCGCTTGAACGCGCGCTCGGCGTCGGTGAGCGTCAGCGTCACCTCCGCGCCGGTCGTTGTGGGAAACTCGTGCGAGCGCGGCTTGCCGCCGGCGAGGTTGTATTCGGCGAACTCCAGCACGCTGAGGCCTTCGGCGGCGAAGCGGCTGGCGATGGCGTTGGCGCCGTCGTGGTCGGGATTGCCGCCTTCGAACGCCGGGACCCAGATCTGATCGGCGGGCTGGGCGGCGAGCGCGGCGCGCACTTCGGCTTCGGCGGCGGGCAGGTCGCGCCAGAGGCCGCGGGCCGGTCGCTGCGACCAGCCGCGGGCGATCACGTCCAGCGCCAGAGCGGCAGCCTCGGCCTCGGCGCGGCGGATGGCCACCGCGGCGTCGTAAGCTGCGCCTCGCGCCCATGGCCACGCTGAGCGCCGGGGGACGCAGCCGTGGGTCAGATGTAGCACCTGCACCGCGGCGCCGGCGGCGCGGGCGCGGCCGATGGCGGCGCAGCACCCCACCACCTCGTCGTCGAGGTGCGGACTGAGCACGAGAATGGAAGCGCCGAACCCAGCGGACACGGGGCGCAGCTAGGCTGTGAGCTCCGCCAGCGCCGCGGCGTCGGCGGCGAAGCGCCAGGCCGAGAGCAGGTCTTCCTCCAGCACGTCGCGCCAGCTGGCCAGTTCGCGGTCGGCGTAGTCGAGCGCGGCGGCGCGCATGGCGGCGCGGCCCGCGGCGTCGCGAGCAATGTCGCGCAACGCGTCGGTCCAGGCGGCCGCGCCGCTGGCGACCATGCGCATGCCGTCGTTGTGGTCCGACAGCTGCGCCACGCCGCTCTTCTCGGAGACCAGCACCGGGCAGCCGCTGACCATCGCCTCGACGCCGACCATCGAGCGGATCTCCACCTCGGAGGCGAGCGCGACCAGATCGACGCTGGCGTAGAGCCGGGCGAGGTCGGTGGGCGCGATGAAGCCGGCGACGGTCGCCGCTTCGCCCAGCCGCGCCTTGATCTCGCCCGCCGCTGGTCCGACGCCGGCGGTGACCAGGTGCAGCGGCAAGCCTTCGGCGCGCAGCTGAGCGATGGCGTCGACCAGGGTGTGGATGTTCTTGCCGACGTCGAGTCGGCCGACGAACAGCACCACGATCTGATCCTTCGGTAGCCCGAACTGGGCCTCGACCCCGGCGCGGTCGGCGCGGTGCGGGCCGAACAGGTCCTTGTCGATGCCGAGCCGCAGTTGCCCGACCCGCGAGCGTCCAAGCACGGACAACGCCAGCGCGTGATCTTCCTCGCGGGTGGCGGCGACATAGTCGCAGCGGCGCACATGCTGGCTCAGTCGCCGGTCCATGCGCCGGCCCTGGGCCTCGTGCACCTTCCAGTCGCGCAGCAGCTTGCGCGCCGGCCAGCTGTCGCCGAACCGCGACTCGATGGTCTGGCGGGTGAAGATGCGGGTGTAGCTGGGCGTGTCGGTGTGCATCGACGTGACCAGCGGGATGCCGCGCCGACGGCTGACGCTCTCGGCGGTGCGGGCGAAGGCGAAAAAGGCGTCGGTGGTGTGGATGACGTCGTAGCTGGCCAGCGCCCGCGCCAGCGCCGGGTGGTAGGGTGAGAGGTCGGTGTGGTCGGGCACGTAGGGCAGGAACTTCAGCTGCGCGGTCGACAGCATCGGCGGCAGGTGGGCCATCCGCGCGCCGGGGCCCAGCGTCTCGTCGCGCCGGCGGCCGGAAAAGTAGACGGTGAGCGAGAGCGGCAGGTCGCCTGGCGCGGCCGCCTCGGCGATGCGCTCCCAGCACTTCACGTGGCCGCCGGCTTGCGGCGACCGAGGAAGATCGACCAGTGCCGCGACGCGCAGGCGCCGACGGCCATGCATCCCTACAGAGGCGTCCATGATCCCCTTCTTACGGCCGGTTATACCGAACCGGTTTCTGATTTGTCACAGGAAAGCGGCGCGCCGGCCCGCGACCGCGTGACACGGCGCCGGTTCTTTGCCACTCTGGCGAGTGAGGGACGCGTATCGAGGGATCAGGCCATGAAGAGAGCAAGCACCTTGCTTGCGCTGGTGGCTGGCGCGTGTCTCGTCGCCGCGCCGGCATTGAGTGTCGCATCGGGTATGGGCGGCGGTGGCGGCGGCGGCATGCCGAGCGGCGGCGCCATGCCGTCCGGCCCGCAGTACGACCCGGTTCAGGAATACCAGCTGGGGCAGTCCGATCTGCAGGCGGGCAAGTATCGCTCCGCCTCCGACCACTTCCAGAACGTGATCGACGCGACGCCTGACTCCGCCGACGCCTGGTTCATGCTGGGCATGTCGCGCACTGGCTCGGGCGACGAAAAAGGCGCTGAGCACGCTTACGAGAAGGCGGTGAAGCTCGACGGCGCGTCGATCGACGCGCACCGCGAGCTGGCGCTGGCGCTGATCAAGCTGAAGCAGCCGGACAAGGCCAACGCCGAGCTGGCCGTGCTGCAGGGCAAAGCCACGGCCTGCAACAACAGCTGCCCGCAAGCGGCCGACCTGAAGGCCGCCATCGACGCGATCAACGCTGCCATGGCCCCACCGGCCACGGCCGGCGCGCCGGCGCCCGCGGCGGCCAACCCGATGCCCGACAGCCTTTCGCTCGCCTCGCCGCAGACCGGCGACGGCGCTTACGTGCGCGCCGTCAGCCTGATCAACGAGCGACGCTGGGACGAGGCGCTGGCCTCGCTGGACAAGGCCGCGCTGGCCATCGGTCCGCACCCGGACATCCTCACCTATGAAGGCTACGTCTGGCGCCACAAGGGCGACTGGGCCCGCGCCGAGGCCTACTACCAGCAGGCGCTGGCCATCGATCCGAACCACCGGGGCGCCACCGAGTACTACGGTGAGTTGAAAGTGCTGAAGGGCGACATGGCCGGCGCCCGAACGATGCTGGCCAGGCTCGACGCGGCCTGCACGTACGGCTGCGCCGAGGCGGAGGAATTGCGGCTTTGGATCGATCGCGGCGGCGACCCGGCCTCCTGATCGCCGGCGCCGCCGTCGTCACGCTGTGCGCCGCCGCGCCGCCGCCGGCCCCGCCGCTGAAGGCGATCCGATGGCTGGCGCCCGGCGTCGACGCCGGGCGAACGCTGACGGCCGAGCCGACCGAGTGTCTGACGCTGCCCGCCGATCCGGCGGCGGCGCGCTCGGTCGAGCTCGGCCGCGCGGCGTTCCGCACCCCGCTGCTGCTGGGCGGCCAGGCGGCGCGGGCCGGCATCTCTTGCGACACCTGTCACCGCGACGGTCACGGCAATCCGGACTTCGACTTCCCGGGCGTCTCCGGCGCGCCGGGCACGGCCGACGTGCCGGCCTCGGTGTTCTCCGAGCACCGCGGCGAGGGTCCGCTGAACCCGAAGCCGATCCCCAACCTGTCGGGGCCAAGAGCGGCGCTGAAAGTGGCGCAGGATCCGGCGTCGCGGGCGCTGGAGACCGACATCGACGGCATCGTCACCGGCGAGTTTGATGGCCACGAGCCGCCGCCGGCGGTGTTGAAAGGCCTGGCGGACTATGTGCGGGCGCTGTCGCCAGGCGCATGCCCGGCGGCCGCGACGCACGCCCTGACGGCTGAGATGGCGCTGGCCGACGGCCGCCGCGCCGTGCGGGCCGCGCTGGCGGCGCTGGACGCCGGCGACACGGCCGCCGCGGCGGTGATGGTCGAGGCGGCGCGCTCCCGGCTGGGCGACGTCGACGAGCGCTACGCGGTGGCCGGCCTGGCGCCAGAGCGGGCGCTGCTCTCCGTGGCCGGGCGCGATCTGGCCGCCGCCGAGGCCGACACGCGGACCGACGCCGCCGCCGGCCGGCGCGACCTGACGCTGTGGCTCGACCGTGCGCCCAGTTGGACGCCGCAGGTGCTGGCCGCGGCGCCGCGCTCGCTCTACGCGCCGGCGGTGCTGGCCGCCGCGATCAAAACGCCGCCTTAGACCCTGACGTGCCCAGCTCGAACGCCGCTGTCGTCTGTGCGGCCTTCGGCGCACGGCCTGCGCGTGGCCAGGGTCTGGCGTTCGTCGCCGGCGTTGCGGGATGAAGTGGCTGACCCTGCTGGAGTGCCGGGCGCTGCGCCATCACCAAAGCCCGGAGATCCACGCCGGGTGGACAGACGTAAAGCGCGCGCCACGCCGCGCCGTCCTTGCTGATCGCTTGAACGTCAGAGATACCGCAGCCGACCGGGCGCACGAACGCCTCCGCGGCATGCCGCCAGAATGCAATCGGCCAATGCGACACCGCGCCCGCCCCGCCCAGGATCTCGGACATGCGTGGCTCAAGCAACAAGCTGTCGTGGTTGCGCGGGCGGTAGACCCAGACGTTGAAAGCCCCATCGATGTCGACAACCTTGGCGTCGGAGTTCCAACCCCAACCCATATCCACGAGGCCCTGCGCAGACGCACCACTCGTCAGCGCCGCAAGCATCAGCGCGCACGCCGTGCGCTTCACTGGCAAGTCACCTTGCCGTCTGCTCCTGTCACGCAGTTCTTGTGATCGGCGCTCGCGTCCGTCTGAGAAAGGAATTTGATCAACTCGCGCGCGTCGTACTCGCCATCCGGCATCGGTGATGGCGCCGGACCATGCAGCATCTTGATAGTGAGGCTCTCGCCCGGCTTGATGACTTGCTGGCTGTAGACTGAGGCAAAGCCGCCGTAGGCGCTCCCATAGCCGACGGCGCCTTGACGGGTGCGGTCTGCGGAGCCTTCGATCCGGAAGAGGTCGTATCCGTCGCTGACGGTTTCCTCCGCCGCGCGGCGGAGCGCATAGGCCTGAATTGTGTCGGCAGCGGTGTAGCCGTTGCCCTGTGCGCTGATGATTACGGTGTCTTCTGTGAGCCGCGTTGCTCGTACTCCGCCCATCGCGCCCATCTCGCCATAGGGCGTCGCGCACCCGGCGAGGAAGGCGAGGGCGAGGGCGGCGAGAGCGATTTGGCGCATGTGGCCAAATTGGGGCGCCGCGAGTCTGGACGCAAGAGTCAACCCTGCGCGGCGCCTGCTAGAAACGCCATGTTGTTCGTGGGCGGCGAGGCTGGGCGCCTTCGGGCCGCTGGGCATGGTGTTGGCCTTCTTCCAGCCGCGCCAGCAGGGGCGCGACTCCCAGATGCGGCGCGGCCGACCTGGTCGGGCGACCAGCCCATCACCGGCCGATGCCGCAGACCGTGTCCCAGTTGGTTTTGGCGCGCGGGACGCGGCTTCCTCGCTGGCTTCGGCGGCGGGGTCTCCGCCACCGGCGTCTCCCCCGCGGGCTCGTCTTCCGGCAAGACCAGCGGCGCCATCACGATCTGGAACGTAAGCCCTTCCGCAACGCCATCCCGCATCGCACATAGGGGGCCGGGGGCGGCTCGAGCAGAGAGGGTCTCATGGCCGGGCCGCGCCGAGGTCAGCTGCGCCGCGTCGCGCCGGCGCTCACGGCCTCGCTGGCGATCAACGCCGCCCTGCTCAGCGGCGCCTCGATCGCCTTCCGCCATGACCTGACGCCCGAGGCGGCCTACGCCCAGGCCGCGATCCCGGTCGCGTTCGCCCCGCCGATCCGGCCGCCGAAGCCAAAGCTCGCCGCCCCGCCGAGGGCCGCGCCGGCCATCAAATCGGTGCGCGCTCCGGTGGTCACCGCCGACGACGTGCTGCCGGTGGCGGCCAGCGCGGCCGCGGCGAACGGTCCTGGCCAGCTAGCCGCCGCCAGCGGACCGGTCGGCGGGCTGGCCCAGCTACAGGCCCCGCCCGATCTCATCGATCCGGCCGTCACGCCGACCGTCGATGCGCCAGCGTATCTGGTGAACCCCGGCTACTGGCAGGTGAACGCCATCTGGCTCGCGGTGCCGCTCAGCTACAAGTACTGCCTGGAGCCGCAGAACATCACCCGGTTCCTCTCCCAGCCCTGCAACCACATCTACACCTGCCAGTACCGTCAGGCCTCACTGGCGGACGGCAAGGCGCACTTCTCCGGCGTTTTCTTCAATCCGCACGAGCGCTACGAGATCAGTGGCGGCGGCGACTATTCGCCCACCCACGTGCGCCTCACCGTGGCGGGCGCCGGCCACTATCACATCGTACCGCTGGCGTTCTGGGCCGCTGTCGACGCCCACTACCTCGGCCCCGACTGCCCCGCCAACGCCCGGCGGATCAAGCAACCGTAAGCGCGCTCAGGCCGCGTCGAGGCCGATGTCGAGCACCGGGGCGGAGTGGGTGAGGGCGCCGACGCTGATCACATCGACGCCGGTCTCGGCGATGGCCCGCACGGTGGTGAGGTTCACGCCGCCCGAGGCCTCCAGCACCACCTTGCCCTTGGCTCTGGCCACGGCGGCGCGCAGGTCCGCCAGGCTGAAGTTGTCCAGCATGATCACGTCCGGCCCCGCCGCCAGCGCCTCGTCCAGCTGGTCTAGACGGTCGATCTCGGCCTCGATCTTGACCAGATGCCCGGCGGCGGCGCGCGCCTTGCGGATCGCCGCGCCCACCCCGCCGCAAGCGGCGACGTGGTTGTCCTTGATCAGGATCGCGTCATCGAGGCCGAAGCGGTGGTTGACGCCGCCCCCGCAGCGCACCGCGTACTTTTCCAGTGCTCGCAAGCCGGGCGTGGTCTTGCGTGTGTCGGTGATCACCGCGCCTGTGCCGGCCACGGCCTCAACGTAAGCACGGGTCAGGGTGGCGACGCCGGAGAGGCGGCCCAGCAGGTTCAGCGCGGTGCGCTCGGCCGACAGCAGCGCGCGGGCGTTGGCCTCGACGCGGGCGATGACGGCGCCCGCCGCCACCGAGTCGTCATTGATCAGCACCTGGAACGACGCGGCCGGGTCCAGCGCCAGCACGGCATGCCGGGCGCAGGCGACCCCGGCGATGACGCCGGGCTGGCGCGCGGTGAAGGTTGCGGCGAAGCGGGCGTCGGCGTCGATGCAGGCGGCCGAGGTGATGTCGCCGGCGCGGCCGAGGTCCTCCGCCAGCGCGGCGCGCACGATCGGCTCGACCAGTAGGTCCGGCAGGCCGCCCTCCATCAGGCGGCCGCGAGGGCGGGCTGCAGCGTCACGCGGCTGCGCATCGGGGCGGCGAGGGCGGGATAGTCGGCGCGGTAGTGGGCGCCGCGGCTCTCGCGCCGGGCTAGCGCCCCTTGCGCCACCAGCCGCGCGGCGATCAGCGCGAGGGCCGGGCCATGGGCCCGCTCCAGCGCGGCGATCTCGCTCAGCAGCCGCCGCAACCCTGCCGCATCGCGCACCACGCCGGCGCCCTGGCTCATCGCCTGGCGCAGCGCCTGCAACGCAGCGTCGGGCAGATCGGGCGCGGTCTCAGCAGGCAGCGGCGCCGTGCGCGGGTCAACCTCGCGGGCGGCGGCCCGGCCGGCTCTCGCGCCGAACACCGCCGCTTCCAAGAGCGAGTTGGACGCCAGCCGATTGGCCCCGTGCACGCCGACGCTGGCGCACTCGCCGGCGGCGAACAGGCCCTCCAGGCTGGCGCGGCCGTCGAGGTCGGTCTCGATCCCGCCCATGTGGTAGTGCACCGCTGGCGTTACCGGGATCGGCTGGACGCGCGGATCGACGCCGGCCGCCATCGCCGCGGCGAACACCGCGGGGAACTCGTGCGCGAAGGCCGGGCCGATGGCGTCCCCCGCATCGAGCCATGCGCCGCGGCCGGCGCGGCGCTCGGCTTCGATCGCCCTGGCCACCACGTCGCGCGGCGCCAGCTCCGCTTTCGGATGATATCGGGCCATGAACGGCGCGCCGTCAGCGCTCACCAGCCGCGCGCCTTCGCCGCGCAGCGCCTCGGTGGCCAGCGGGGCAGGGTCGCTCCCTAAGTCCATGGCGGTGGGGTGGAACTGCACGAATTCGGCGTCGGCGATGACCGCGCCGGCCAGAGCCGCCAGCGCCAGCCCTTCGCCCTGCACGGCGCGCGGCGTGGTGGTCAGCGCATAGAGCCCGCCGAGCCCGCCGGTGGCCAGCACCGTCGCCGCCGCGACGATCTCGGTCAGGCGGCCGTCCGCGTCTTCCACCAGCGCGCCGCGCACCCGACCAGCGCGGTCGGTGATGAGGCGGCGGGCGCGGACGCTCTCGCGGATCGCGATGGAGGGCGCGGCGTGCGCGGCGGCGATCACCGCGTCCATGATGGCGCGCCCGGCGCCGTCGCCGCCGACGCGGGCCACGCGAGGCCGGCTGTGCGCCGCTTCCAGGCTCTGGGCGAAGCCGCCGTCCGCCAGGCGGTCGAACGGCGCGCCAAGGCCCGCCAGCCGGCGCACCGCGTCCGGGCCTTCGCGGGTCAGCACCTCGACCGCGGCGGGATCGCAAAGCCCGGCGCCGGCGGCGATGGTGTCGGCGCCGTGCAGCGCCGGGTCGTCCTCCTCGGCGAGCGCCGCGGCCATGCCGCCTTGCGCCCAGGCCGACGAGCAGCCTTGGCCCAGCGGCGCGGCGCTCAGCACCAGCGCGCGGCGCGGCGCGGCCGCCAGCGCCGCCGAGAGCCCGGCCAGCCCCGCGCCGACGATCAACACGCCGTCGAATGATTCCCGGGCGGGCATCAGATCAGCTCCACATCGACGTGGTGGCGCGCCTTCACCAGGTCGTATCGGGCCGGGATGGCCGGGGGCGGCAGGTCGATCATCCGCTGCACGGCGAGCCTGGCCCGCGCCGCCACATCGGCGTCCACCGTCACCTCGAACTGCCCGTTCAGCAGCGCCGCATGGATGTTCTCCAGCGAGATGCGCTTCATGTGCGGGCAGAGGTTGCAGGGCCGCACGAATTCCACGTCCGGCGCGTCGGCGGCGATGTTGTCGGCCATCGAGCACTCGGTGATCAGCACCACCTGCTTGGGCCTGCGTTGCAGCACGTAGTCGCTCATCGCGGTGGTCGAGCCGGCGAAGTCGGCCAGCTCCAGCACCTCGGCCGGGCACTCGGGGTGCGCCAGAATCTGGGCGTTGGGCCAGGACTCGCGCACCTGGCGGATGTCGTCGGCGTCGAAGCGCTCGTGCACCTCGCAGCGGCCGGCCCAGGCGATGATCCTGATCGCCGTCTGGCGGGCCACGTTGCGGGCCAGGAACTCGTCGGGCAGCAGGATCACCCGGTCGGTCCCGGCCGCGGCTGCCGCGGCTTCCACCACCTGCACGGCGTTAGCGCTGGTGCAGCAGATGTCGGTTTCGGCTTTCACCTCTGCGGTGGTGTTGACGTAGGTTACGACCGGTACGCCCGGGTAGCGCTGCTTGATCAGCCGCACGTCGGCGGCGGTGATCGAGGCGGCCAGCGAGCAGCCGGCGCGCAGGTCCGGAATCAGCACGGTCTTCTCGGGCGACAGCACCTTCGAGGTCTCGGCCATGAAGTGCACGCCGGCCTGCACGATGATCGCCGCGTCGGTCCGCGCCGCCTCCCGCGCCAGCCCCAGGCTGTCGCCGACGAAGTCGCCGACCCCATGGAAGATCTCCGGCGTCATGTAGTTGTGCGCCAGGATCACCGCGTTCTTCTCGCGCTTCAGCCGGTTGATCTCGGCGATCAGCGGCGCATGGGCGCGCCATTCGATCGGCGTGACCCGGGTCTTGACCTTTTCCCAGAGCGGCGCGGTCGCCGCCTCGATCTCGGGCGTGAAGTGCAGAACCCGCGTTCCGTCCGCCATGCCGTCCTCCGTCGCCTTCCCCTTATGCTCACTTTGAGCATTTCTTTGGCCGGATAAAGCGCCGAACCCCGCGAGGCCGGCGCTTTCCCTTATGCTAAGTCTGAGCATAAGTCGCAAACCCCATATAGACCCGCGTCAGGTCGCCGCAAACCCCCTTCGATGACATTTTTGGGTCACGAAACCTGGAGCCTATCCCGGCGCCTTTCGCTGCCCCCCTTTGCGGAAACCATTCCGCGCGCCGGGCAGTTGCAGCGATTAACAATCTGTCAGGGGCGCCCGAATGCGCAAGCTGGTATAGGCGGCCGGTGTCGAGACGACCGCCACTCCAGAACCTCGTCGCGGCGTGCCTGTGCCTGGCGCTGGCCGCCTGCGGCGCGAAGTCCGCCGACCGGAGCGCCGACCGCTCCGGGCGGATCGTCGACGCCGCCAGGAGCTTAACGCCCGAAGGCCTCCTGCGGCTCCAGCGCGGCATGGGCGACGGCGCGCTGATGCTGGCGGCGCGACTGGATGCGGCCCCGCACAGCGACTTTTGGGATCGGCCGCACGGCTGGACCTCGCTCGACTTGGCCAAGCCGCCGCCGTTCCCGTTCGCCCAGCTCAGTCTCGCCGACGCGGCGCAGCTCAATTCGGTGCTGCCGATCGACGATCTCGATCTCGTCCCGGCCAAGCCGTTTTTCCTCAACGCCGGGGGGGCCGAGCGCGCGCGCGCCGAGCTGTGTTTGACCCAGGCAGTCTATTACGAGGCGGCGCTGGAGCCGACCGAGGGCCAGCAGGCCGTGGCGCAGACGGTGCTCAACCGGGTCCGCCATCCTGACTTTCCGAAGTCGATCTGCGGGGTGGTCTATCAAGGCGCGAACCTGCCGCCCGGCTGCCAGTTCTCGTTCACCTGCGACGGCTCGCTGGCTCGCCCCGCGATCGAGCCCTACTGGGGCCGGGCCAAGGGCGTGGCGACGGCGGCCCTGGACGGCTTCGTCGCCAAGGACGTCGGCTCGGCCACCCACTACCACGCCGACTACGTGTTCCCGCGCTGGGGGCCGCAGATGGTCAAGATCGTCAAGCTCGGCGCGCAGATCTTCTATCGCTATCCCGGACCGCTCGGCGATGCCGGGCTGCTGACCGGCCGCTACGCCGGCAACGAACTGGCCACCTCGCTCGAGCGCCCGCTGCAGGCGGCGCTCGCCACGGCCAAGGCGGTCGCGTCGGGTCAGGCCCGGCCGGGCGGCGCCATCGCGATTCCGGGCGGCGTGCAGGCGGTCAACCTGGCCGGCGGACGGGCGATCCTGATGATCCCCGCCGCGGCGAGTGCGCTCGGCGCGGCTGCCGATGCGCGCGCGGTCGTCGCGCCGGGCCAGATGGTCTACGGACGGCGCATGCCCACCCGCGCGGAGATCGCCAAGATCAACGCCCAGCTGGGGCCGCTGCCGACG
>DASXZG010000062.1:0-83367 GCA_036502045.1 Caulobacteraceae bacterium
GCGGCCCGGCAGAAGGTCCTTGATCCGATCCCATTGGTCGTCGCGCAGGCCATAGCGGCGCATCGGTCAGCTCCGAATCAGCTGACCCGCTATGAATCACTCAGATTCCTCCAAGGGAATCCGCTAATTGAGGACGCGCCCTAGAAAGCCCCTGACAACAACGGCGTGCATCTAGAAACGTCGTCCAGCCATCAACAAGCGTAGCCGGAACCGCAGGTTGACAGGCGAAGCCTGCGCCAGGCGGGTGGCCTAAAAATGTCCAGTTGCGCGAACGCTGTTCAGCGACAGTTTGTCGCCCGCGGGGGTGTGCTGGGCAGCCCTGTTTCAGGATTAGGGGGCGCGTCATGCGCAGGAGCAAGCAACTCTGGCTGGCCGGCGCGGCGCTGGGCGCGATGGTCCTGTCGATGGCCGCGACGGCGGCGGCCTCGCCGCTGACCATCGTCGTCACCGGCAACATCATTGGCGGCGGAATCGTCGCCGTGAACACCGCGCCGGGGCCAATCACCATCACTATGGAGCCGGGCAGCAGCGTCCTCGACCCCGGACCGCCCCTGCAACCCAACGCCATCAGCGCCACGGCGTCGAACGGCGCCATCACCATTATCGACAACGGCGACCTGACGGCCGTGCACGGCGATGGGGTCGATGCGACCACGCCCAGCGACAATCCGATCCTGGTGGAGATGAACAAGAGCTTCGTGGCCGATGGCGCGAACGGCGTGAACGCCAACAACACCGGGGCGGGTTCGGCTGCCGTCACCGTCGCGTCAGGCACGGCGAAGGCGCCGCTGACCATCGGCGACCCGACCGTGGCCGGCCTGGTCGCCCAAAGCGCGACCGGCCAGGCGTCGGTGTCCATTGGCTCCAACATCGACATCACCTCAGGTTCGGCGGGCACGAGCGGCGTCTCCGGGATCAACGCCACAGCCGTCGATACGTCGGCCGACGCCAGCGGGCCCACGGTGAGCGTCAGCGTTGGCCAGAACGACACGCTCAACCTCAGCGGCAACGACGGCGCGGCGATCCTGTCGCGCGTCGGCATGGCCGGTGTCTCCGGACCGAGCGGGACGGCCAGCGACGTGGTGACGACCGGCAACGGCCTCGCCATCAACGCGTCCGGCTTCGACGATGCAGGGGTCGAAGCCTACACCGCCGACCTAAGCGGCGCGGGCACGTACGCCAGCGGTGGCGCGATCACGCTCTCCGTCGGTACGGGCTCGATCAACGTCAACGAGACGGGCGCCAGCGGGTCGCCCTCCGGGCCGGCGCGCAACGCCGGCATCGAGGCGGTAAGCGGCAGCGGCGATGTCATCGTCATCAACTCGGCCAAGCTCACCGTCAGCGGCGGCGAGGACAGTTCGTCAGGGATCTTCGCCGAGACGGGCGGCTCGGGCTTGCTCAGCGTCGAGTCCAGCGCGGCGATCACTTCGGCCAACGGCGACGGCGTGGACGCCTTCAGCCAAAACGGCCTCGACCTCGTCACCATCGCCGGTGGCAAGGTCGTCGCGTCGGGCGACGCGGTGAATGCTCAGTCGGCGAACGGCGCGATCAACGTCACCATCGGCAGCGGCGCAACGGTGCAGAGCACCACGCCCGGGTCGGATTGGGCGGTGCTGGGCGACGCCAGCGGCTCGGGCGACGTCACGCTGAATGTCACCGGCAAGGTGGTCGACGGCGGCGTCGAGGCGATCAGCAACCAGGGCGCGGCGTCGATCGCCGTGGGCGTGGACACCAACTCCAACGGCAGCGGCGCGGTCGCCGTGGCGTTCGGCAGCAGGCCGGCTTCCATCACCAATAGCGGAACCGTGACCGCCACTGGCGCGGGGCTGCTGGCGCTCTCGTCCTTTGGCTCGGCCATGGCGACGGTGGACGCCGCGGTGACCTCATCTGGCGCGGAAGGCGTACTGGTGATCGGCGACGGGGCCAGCGTTGCGACCGCGTCCGGCGCCTCAACCGGAACCATCAACATCAGCGGTCAGGACGCGATCGTCGCCGTCAGCGGCGGCCAGGGCGCGGCGCTGGTGGACCTGGGCGACTGGAACAAGATCACCGCCGGCGCGGCCGGCGACGATGGCGTGCAGGGCGTCCTGGCGCAGAGCAACGCCGAGGCCGACGCGGGCGCGCCCAGCGCCCAGGTGCTCACCGGCGCCAACGACACCGTCACGGTGAAGGGTAACGACACCCAGGGCATCGCCGCCCAGAACCTGCTGGGCGCCGCCGGCGTCGGTTCCGCCAATGTGCAGACCGGCGCGGCCCTGACCCTGAAGGTGTCCGGCTTCGACGTCGAAGGCGTCCAGGCCAGCAGCGGCGGCGGCGCGGCCAGCGTCGTCACCGGCACGGGCACGATCACCGTCAACGAGAGCGGGGCGACGGGCGCGGCCAGCGATGGCTCTACCAACGTCGGCCTTGCGGCCATCAGTCAGGGCGGCGCGGCCAGCATCACCAATAACGCCACCGTCAATGTCACCGGCGGCGTTGACTCCACTGTCGGCCTGCTCGCCAGCACCAGCGGCCAGGGCGTCGCCAACGTCGCGGTGGACGCGCCGGTCAACTCGCACCAGGGCGACGGCGTGCGCACGACCACGGGCGCCGGCGCCAACACCGTCACCGTCAATTCGACGATCACGGCGGGGCAGGGATCGGCGGTCAATGCGTCCGGCATCGGTACGGTGCAGGTAACCGTCGCCGCGGGCGGCATGCTCAGTGGCAAGACCGGCGTCACCGCGACCTCGACCGGGGGCGCCGCTCAGGTAACCGACGACGGCGTGATCGCCGGGGGCGCCGGTGGCGCGGTGGTGCTCTCGTCGGCCACTCAGGGGACCCTGACCATCGGGACGGGCATCACGCTGACGGCGCCTGGCGCCGCAACGTCCCCGACCGTTCAGGCCGCTGGCGCCGGCCTGCTCGACGTCGACAATTCCGGGACGCTGACCACCAACAAGGTCAACCACACCGGCCTAGCCGTGCTCGCCGCGAACACCGGGGGCATGATCCTGACCAACGAGGCCGGCGCGACTCTCGACGGCGTCGTGCGCGGCTCCGACAACGTTACCTTGAACAATCTGGGGACCTGGCAGACCGCCGGGACCAGCGACTTCGGCACGCCGGCGGGCGCCGCGACGAACACGCTGCAGAACTTCGGCACGATCGTCATCGGTCAGAACGGCTCGCCAGCGACGTCCGCGAGTGCGGCGTCGTTCCTCGACCTCGGCGCGTTCCACAACGGCGGCTTCGTCACCGCCGGCGCGATCACCATGGTCAACGGCAAGGTGGGCGACACGCTGACCGTCAGCGGCCCATTCATCGCCGGCGCCGGTGGCAGTGAGTTGGCGCTCGATGCCGCGCTCGGGGGCCCCGGCTCGAAGGCGGATGAGCTGATCCTGCAAGGTGGCTCCAGCGGCCAGACGCTGATCCAGATCAACGACACGACGCCCGGCGCAGGCGCGCTGAACCCCAAGGGCATCGTGCTCGTGGTGGGCGCAACGGCGGCCTCGAACTTCGCGCTCGATCCCGGCCAGACCGGCTACGACGCGTCGCTGCACGGCATCGACAATGGCCTCTTCGTCTATCCGCTGGCCTTCGTCAGTGGCAACGAGGTGCTGCTGGGCGAGCCGGGCCAGTCGGCGGCGCAGATGGCCACCATGGCCTCGGCGGCGGAAGACATCTGGTCATCGACGACGCCGGGCGACGAGTCCGCCGCCGACCTGCGCCTCAGCCTCGCCAACCCGGACACCGCTGGCGTTAACGGGCCACATCTCTGGGCGCGGGCGCTGAACGGTGGCGCGAACCGGCTGAACGGGGGCGACACGCTGATGGGCCAGGCCGCCTTCGGGGCCAGCCCCGACATCGCCAGCGGCCCGCCGCTGCAGGGCGTCACGCAGCAGACGCAGAACTTCTCCGCCTACGGCATGACCTACGGCTTCAACACCGGCTATGCGCAGAACGTGTCGGCGCTGGAGACCGGCCTCGACCTCGGGCGTCACGTGGGTAGCGCCGACGCCTGGTCGTGGGGCCTGACCACCGGCTACCTGGAGAGCCAGCAGAGTTTCAACACCGGCTCGTCGGTGGCGCAGTACCAGGGCGCGCTGCTGGCGATGCACGGCGCCTATGTGAATACCAACGGGTTCTACGTGGCCGGCGACGCCAAGGTGACAGCGCTGCAGGTCAGCTACGCCACCAGCTGGGGCGGCGGAGTGGGCGCGCCGACCACCGGCATCGACACATTCGGCGCCGAGGCTGACGCCGGCTGGCGGCGCGCGCTGGGCGGCGCCTGGAGCGTCGAGCCCACCGCGTCGATCTCGATGCAAAGCTCGCAGATGGGCCAGCTGGTGATCCAGGGGACGCCGGTGAGCTTCGGCGATTCGGCCAGTGTGCGCCTGGGCTTCGGGGCCAAGCTCGACGGCGCGGCGACGGTGTTCGGCCGCATGGTCAAGAACGAGACTTCGCTCAAGGTCTGGGACGAGCTGGAGGGGGCTAACACGCTCGACCTCGGCGGCGCCGACGGCTTCGTGCTGCCAGACCAGATCGGCGGGATGTTTGCCGACGCCACCGACGCGGTGAGCCTGGAAAGCGCCGACGGAAAGCGTTCAGCCTTTGTCAGCGGCGCCTATCGCTGGAGCGCCTCTTACGAGGCGGCGCAGGTGGCCGCCGGTTTCAAACTACGCTGGTAGAGAGGCGAGCACACACCGGACTCCATTGCCAGTCGCGGCCGGCTTCGCCATGACTGAGCCGGCGACGGCATGGAATCACCTCCCTCAGAACCCAGTCCGCCAGCGCCGCGACGCCAACGCCGGCCGCGGCCTTTCCATCACCACGTGCGCCACCGTGCGCGACGCCTGAAGCGGCACACCTGGCGCTTCAGCCTCTTGGCGCGCCGCGCGGTGCTGGCGATCGAGCGGGCGCACTATCGCCGCTTCCTGGTCTCGGTGGGGGCCGGCATGGTGGTGCTGGGGGCGATGATGTGGATCCCGGCGGTCAATCACTCGTTCGTCGGCGCTCCCGACCGGCAGATGATGACCATGGCGTTCAAGATCCGCGCCGAGCAGGTCGCGGCGGACGACCCCGCCCTGCTCATCGACATCGATGACTCGACCATTGTCGGGACGTTGCCGGCCAGCGGCCCGCCGCGGGCGCCGTTGGCCACGGCGCCGCGGGGCGTTGTCGCCAAGGTGCTCGACTACATCCTGCATGCCCCGCCGGGGCAGGGTGCGAAGGTCGTGATCGTGGACGTGGATTTCGCCACCCCGACTCCGGGCGACGAAGCCGGTGCGGCCGAGCTGCACAAGGTATTGGCTGAGTGGGCCCAGACCCCGTCAGCCCCGCCGCTGCTGCTGGGCCGACAGTCGTTTCCGGCCTCCGCCATCACCAGCGATCAGACCCCCAAGCTGCTGCTGCCAGCCACGGACTACGACGACGTCGTCGACCCGGCGCCGAACATCTACTGGGTCATCGTCAAGATGCTCTCGGACGAAAACAGCGTCATCCGAGAGTTCCGGCCCTACGAGTGCGACGTCCGCCCCGACGGCAAGATGGCCCCGGTGTTCTCCGCCCCGCTCATGGCCTACGCCTTTATGGTGCAAGGCAAGATCCCCAACGGCGCGCCGGTCAGCCAGTGGACAAAGACGGCGGACGCCGATTGCGCCGGGCCGCCGCATCCGCCCATCCAGTACGGCGAGTTCATCAACTACCACCTGGAACTCGGCGAAGGTGAGAACGAGAATCGCGTTTGGCCGGACATGCCGGCCAACTGGCCTGGCGCCTCGGTCTGCGGGCCGAACGCCGACCGCGCTGTGTTTCGGCGCCTCTCCGCTGGCGACGTTGCGGCGGCCGGTCCCGACGCCGATCACGGGCTGCTCTGCCAGCGCCTCGTCGTGGTTGGTGGCACCAATCAGGCCGCCAACGACTTCGAGCAGACGCCGTTCAACGACATGTCTGGCCCAGTCATCCTGATCAACGCCGCGCGCGGCCTGGAGATGTCCGACGGCGGCCTCAAGCGGGTGCCGCTCTGGTTGCAGCTGACGACGCTCATCGTGATGAGCGCTCTGATCACGGTCGGATTCTGGGCTGCTCGCAAACTTCGTGAACACTATGAAGGTTTGAGATCGCGACACCGTGAACGACCTTTGATCGTCCGGCTAAGGCTGCTCCCTTTTAATCCAGTTCTGCTTAGCTACGTCTTTGCCTTCACGGCCTATGCGGCCGGGGTGGGGCTGCTTATAGTGTCGCTGAACCTGGGCTATTGGGGCTATTTATCGGCGCCGGCGTTCGCATCCGCGGTCGTCGGTTCGGTGCAGGAATTCTCGAATGACGAAGACTGACTATTTCGGCCTGGCGCTCGCTGCCGGCCTCATGCTCGCGGCAGGCGCCGCGGCGCCCGCCTTCGCGGACGCCGGCGGCGGCTGCGTCGGCGCGGGCGTGATCACGCGCATCGATGGCGATCCGTCGGGCGTGAATATCCTGCGGGCGGGCCAGAAGGTCACGCGGCCGCGGGTGCTGGAAGTTGTGTGTGCGGGCGACCAGGTCAGCGCCGCTGGCGGGGCCAAGGTCACGCTCAGCATCGATGGCAAGGGCAATGTGGCCGTCGGCTCGGCGCCGTACATGGTCGCTGCCCGGACCGGCAGCGCCAGCGTGGTCGGCAACGCCTATCGCGCGGTCAGCGACGACGTGATGCCCGACATGAAGCGCCTGCCCTGGGACGTGCGTCTGAAGGGCGGCTCGGGCGACTTCGCTTTCGCGCTGCCGCAGATGGCCACCGGTACCCAGCAACTGTCGCCGGGTCCGCGGGCGCTGTTGCTGCGCGTCACCGGCGGGGCGGGCCCCTACAGCGCCGTGCTGACCGGTCCTGGCGGCGCGATGCTGGGCCAGGCCCAGGGCGACGGCGCCGACTTGGTGTTCCCCACCGCTGACCTCAGTCCCGGCCGCTATCACGTTGTCGCCAAGGACGGCTCGGGCGTGACCATCGCCGCCGACTTCACCGTCGACGACAAGGCGGTGATGCTGCCCACCACTTACGACGCGATTTCCGACAGTGAAGTGCGGGCAGCCGCGGCGGCGTGCGAACTGGCGCGCCAGCAGTCGGCCACCGACGCGCTGGAAGCGGAGGAAGTGCTGGCGTCCGCGCCAAGCAACGGCCTCGACCGCGGCCGCGTCTACGACCTGATCGAGAGCTACGGGGCCGACTAAGCGTCGCTTTCTGTCATCGGATCAGGGCTCCGGCTTCGCGGCCGGAGCCCTTTTTCGTGGGCTCAGTTCGACGCCTGTGCGCGTGGCGCGGCGGTGAGCACCGCGCCGCCGTCGCCGATCAGGATGAAGCCCGACCAGAAGAAAGGATGGGCCGTCTCGGGGTTGTCGTAGAGCTCGCTCTGAGCGAGCCCCAAAGCCTCTGCGACGGTCCGCCCGCCCTGCGCTGTGGTCCGTAAGAGCACGCCTGTCTGCAACGCCGAGGCGGTGGCGTCGACCGGCCACTGGGTGGCCAGCACGTTGGGCGCGCCGGCGTAGATGAAGGCGCGCGCCAGGCCCGACAGCGCTTCGCCGCCATCCGCCAGGTCCGCGCCGGTCAGCACCCCGCCCTTGGCCGGCCCAGCGGTGTTGCAGGCCGAGAGCACCACCAGCCGCGCCTTGAGTGTGCGCGTCAGCAGGTCGGACGCGTCGATCAGGCCTTCGCCTTGCGCGCCGACCGAGGTCAGCAGCGCCGGCTCGGCGAAGCACGATGACAGGCCCAGCACCCCGTGCGTGGCCAGCACCAGCACCGACGCCTGCGCCACGTCCGGCCGGTTCAGGAAGGTCTGGTCGGTGAAGTCCGAGCCGAGGATTGCCTCGCCCTGGCCGGCGCCGAAGGCGGCGGCGGCGTTCTGCGCCTCGGGGCCGGTCTGTGGCAGCGGCTTCAGCTCACCCAGCGCGATCTCCACTTCCTGGCGGCAGCGGTCGGAGAGGCCGGCGTCGGTGGAGATGCGCTGCGCCGCCAGCTGCGGATTGGGCTGGAAGTCGCCGAACGCGACCACGGAAGGGGCGGGCGCTGGGCCGGCCTCCATCCGTGTACGGACGAAGGCTTCCGGGCCCAGCGCGGTGTCCAGCGCGTGGTGGCGCGCCATCCAGTCGACGCCGGTGTAGTCCTGGTCGAGCGCGATGGCCTTCAACTGGTCCTGGGTCGGGTCGCTGGTCAGTAGCGCGCCCATCGGCAGCGCCGCCAGCACGCCGCCGCCATCGATGTGCAGCATCGGCAGGTTGGCGATCGCGCCCTGGATCGGCCCGAACAGCGCCAGGTAGAGCTTGCGCGCGCCGACGAGGTCATAGTCGGGCAGGCGCCGGCCCTTGATGATCGACGAGGTGCGAACCCCCGTCACCAGCTGCTCGGCCTGCGCTTCGGTGAGACCGATCTGGTAGGGGGCGACGCCGTCCTTGGTCACCAGCGCGCCGAAGCCGCCGGTCGAGGTGAGCACCACCCGCACGTAGCCTTCACCAGGTTTCAGCACCTTCTCCAGGTCAGGCGCGTTCACCGCCGGATTGAGCAGTTCGAGATAGCGCGGCGACTTCGTGCGCACGTCGCTCTCGGCCGCGGCGACCGCCTTGGCGGCGTCGTCGACGGCCTTGTCCGCGGCGGCCAGGTCTGCCGGCTGAGCTTCGGCCGCCGACATCCGCACGCGGCGCGCGAGCGCCGTCCGGTAGGTGGTCTGGGCGTCCTGGTAGGCTTTGATGGAGTCGCCGCCGGCGCCGTCGCCGAGACGCGCGGCCAGTTCGGCCGCCGCGCGGCTGGCTGCCCCGTCCCAGACCAGTGTCAGCGTCTCGAAGTACTCCGCCGCCAGCGCCGCGTCGTGGTTTTGCTGGTAGGCGGTGAAGAGCGCTCCGATGTGGCTCGCGGCCTCGTCGGCTGGCAGGCCGGGCGCTTCGCTTTGCGCCTGAAGGATCGCAACCGCCTGGCGGCCTAAGGTGATCCCGCCGGTGAGATCGCCTTGCGCCAGACGCGCGCGCTCGGCCGCCAGCAACAGTCGCGCCTCGATACGGGTGTCGGGCGCCAGCTGGCGCACCGCGTCCAGCCCCTGGTTGGCCGCCGCGCCAGCGGCGGCGGCGTTGCCCTGCGCCAGCGCCAGTTCCGAGCGGTCTTCGTAGATCTCGCCGGCCAGCCACGCCGGCTGGATCGAACTCTGATTCAGTTGCGCCAGCGCCTTGTCGAGCCAAACGCCGGCGTCGGCTCGGCCGAGCGCGCGAGCGGCGACCGCCGCGATGTCGTCAGCCTGCGCCGACAGGATGGCCGCCTTCTCCTGCGGGGTCATGTCGTCGAGAAAGGCCAGCATCTCGCGGCGCGAGCCCGGCGCCGTGCCCGCCTCAAGCGTGCGGCTGTCGGCCTTGGTGATGGTGTCGGCCGTGGCGACGCCGTTCGCCCCGTACAGCTTGTCACGGGCATTGTTAGCGGCGACCGCCAGGTTGAAGGCGTCCGTGTTGCGGCCCTGATTGAGATCGTTGAGGGCGCGGTAGTTGGCGATCTTGGTGATGAGCAGGCCATCGTTGGCGGCCTGAGCCTCGGCCTGGGCGCGGTCGAACATGTCGCCAGCGTCGGCGAAGCGCTGAGAGTCGGAAAGGTTGAGGCCCACTTCGGAGAGGATGTCCGCTTCGCCGTCCTGGTCGTCGGGCGCCACCTTCTGGTGGGCGCGCAGCAGCTCGGCGAAGTCCTGCTCCGACGCGCCGAAGCTCCAGGCGATGTTCTGCTCGAAGCCGCGGCGGCGCAGCAGTTCGTAGTTGAACTCCGCGCCCTGGCCCGGCGCGCCGTTGGGATAGACCTGCTCGATTTCCTGTAGGCCAGGGGTCACGCCGGCTTGCGCCTGCGCCACCTTCGACGGCTTGTCGACGCCGAGTTCGACGCGAGCCGCGCCCACCGCCGAAGCCCAGTCCGAGGGATAGATCGCGCCGTAGGCGGTGTGGCCGCGCGCCTGAGCGATGAGGCCGAACTTGCGCGCGCCGGTGTCGCCGTCGCCGCGGCTGCAGTCGACCTGCTGCAATGATACCTCGCCGGCATCGGGCAGCAGCTTCGGCGCACCCGGGCAATCCTTGGCGAGGTTGGCCAGCGCTTCGCCTGAGGAGGCGGTGACCCGGAGGGTCCCGGACGGCGATTGCCAGTCGCCACAATAGACGTCGACGGCGGTGGGCGCCTTGGCGCTCTCGAACCGCCAGACGCCGCGGCAGGCCTGGTTCTCGGCGTTGGTGGCGACGCCGAAGTCGTCGTACGGGTCGGCGCGCGCGGCGTGCGGCGCTCCGATCACGAACAAGCTCACGAGGGCGAGGAGGAGCGGGGTGATTCGATACGTCATGACGCGGCAGATTCCCGAACTGGGCGACCACAGTTCAATAAACACGGCATAGAGCCCCCGTCGAGCGCCCGTAAACGGCGCGTAAGTCGCCGCGGCGACAGATATCGCCGCAATCTCGCCCGATATATGGCCATAGCGTCAGCACGAGGCAGTGATCCGGGCGCCTATGGAATGGACGCTCGCGTGTCATTGGCCCTAAGAACGATGTTCGTTGGAGTTGCAGCGGCCGCGTTGAGGGGCTCCGTTGAGCTCGCAGGAAGGGGTCAGGGCGTGCGGGGCTTGTTGGCGGCGTTGCTATTCGGGCTTCCCTCGGTCGCGTTCGCGCAAGGCGCGTCACAACCGCTGTCACCGACGATAGACCCGTCGCGGGCGTTGCCGCCGGCGGCGCCCGCCGCGCAGACCCCGATCGCGCCGCCGACGCCGGCGGTCCCGACCGCGCCGCCCGCCGCCGACACCACAGCGCGCTTCACCCTGGTCGATGTGCGCTTCGACGGCGCCGGGGCGCTCAGCGACTCGCAGCTCGAACCGGCCTGGGCATCCTACCGCGGCAAGCCGGTCAGCCTGTTCGACCTGCGCGACATCGCCCGCAAGGCCGAGCAGATCTACGCCGACGACGGCTATCCGTTCGTGGTCATTGTGGTGCCCCCGCAGGCGGTGAGCGGCGGCATGGTCCACCTGAGCGTGGTCGAAGGCCACATTTCAAACCTGACCGTGCTGTCGAAAGACCCGACGGCGCGCCGGCAAGCCACCGCGGCGTTCAGCCCGCTGGTGGACAAGGCTCCGCTGTCGCTCGGCGACGTCGACGACGCCTACCAGCGAGCGCGCGACGTGCCGGGTCTGGCGGTCTCCGGCGCTCTGCGTCGCGGCGACGAGCCCGGCGGTATGGACCTGGTGGTGCAGACCCAGCGCGACGACTGGCGCGCCTACGCCAACGTCAACAACTACTACCCCGACGCCACTGGCCCGTGGGGCGTGTTGCTGGGCCTAGACTACTTCGGCCACTCGGCCTGGGGCGACGTCACCTCCGGGCAGTTCTACTCGTCGGTGGACGGCGGCCAGCAGTACGTGCTGCGGCTTTCCCACGACCGGCGATTGAATGCGTCGGGGACGGACCTTTCGCTGGAGACGCTGTTCGCCTGGGCCAATCCGCAAGGCGCGATCGCCCCGCTGGACATCGCCGAGAACGTCGATCTCGGACGCATCGCGGTCAGCCAGCCGCTGGTGCGCTCCAGCGAGTTCCGCCTCGACGGCAGCGTCGCCTTCGAGGTCAACGACCAGGACAGTCTGGTGTTCAAGTCGACCGGCCTGACCCGTGACCGCCTGCAGGAGTTCTCCGCCACCCTGACCGGCGTGTGGAAGCCGAAGTGGGGCGGCGACGCGACGCTCGCCCTCACCGGTCAGAAGGGCGTCGACATCTGGGACGCCAGCCAGCCGGGCGACCCGGACCTGTCGCGTCCGGGCGCCGATCCGGAGGCGTTCGTCGGCCAGCTGCACTTCAGCGGCGAGACCCCGCCGGTGTTGGACGTCAGCCTCTATGGCCACGTCGAGGGCCAGGTGGCCGACCATGCGCTGACCGCGCCGGACGAATACGCCATCGGCAATCTCACCATCGGCCGCGGCTACGAGCCCGGCGCGGCGTTCGGCGACAGCGCCATCGCCTATTCGGGCGAAGTGCGGCTGGGGCCGTTCACCGCCTTTAACAAGAAGTTCCAGGCCCAGCCGTTCGCCTTCTACGACGCGGCGCGGCTCTGGGTGCTGACGCCGGGCGCGCACCTGGCCACCGACATCGCCTCTTACGGCGGCGGCGTGCGCTTCGACCTGCCGGGCCTGGTGCATGTCGAACTGGCCTATGCGGTGCCGCTGAAGGCGCCGTTCCCAGGCCTCGGCGTCCCTGACAACCGTTTCCTCGTCAATGTCACCGTCGGCCTCAACCAGGCCTACCAGTACCTGTTCCAGCGTGGTTCCAAGGGAGACGCTCGATGAGCGACGTCCTGCCGATTTTCACCACCAGGCGCAGCGTTCGCGCCGCGCTCGCGGGCTCCGCCGCCGCAGCAGCGATGATCTGGGCGACAAGTGCGGCCGCCGCGCCGGTTGGTCCGCCGGCCGGCACCGTGCCGGGCGGCTTCACGTCGCTTGTGGGCGGCGCCACGGTCAACACGACCACGTCGGGGTCCGACGTAACCGAGACCGTCACCCAGGGCGCCGGCCGCGCCGTGGTGCAATGGAGTTCCTTCAACCTCGCCAACCACTCGGCGTTGGTGTTTACCCAGAACTCAGGCCCCGGATCGATCACCTTCAACGAGGTGCTGTCCGGCGCCGGTCCGGCGCAGATCTTCGGCGCGATCAACGCCACTGGCGGGGTGTGGATTTTCGACGCGGACGGCATGATCTTCGGTCCGTCGGCGGCGATCAACGTCGGCTCCCTCGTGGCGTCGACCACCGCTGCGTTCCCCGACTCAACCACCCTGGGATGCCTCAGCAGCGGCGGCGGTACGCTGACGCTCAGCGACGCCGGCGGCTCCATCGTGATCAACGACGGCGCGACCATCACCGCCGGCCAGCAACCGGGCAACAACGTCTCCGAAGGCTTCGTTGTGCTTCAGTCGCCGTCGATCACCCAGGACGGGACGATCTCAGCCAGCGACGGGATCGCGATCGCAGCCGGCGACAAGGCGGCGATTTCGTTCAACACCGGCTGCATGGGGCAGACCCTCAATTCCCTCGATGTAAGCGGCTCGAATGGCGAAGCGGTCGACGTCACGCAAGGCTCGGACGCGTCGATGACCGGCGGCTGGGTGGGTGTCTTCACACCCGGCGATACGATGTTCTCCAGCGTGATCAACCTCGACGGCACGATCGAGGCCACCGGCCTGGCGCCTAGCGGTCCGGGTCCGGATGCGGTGCTGCTGGTGGGCGCCACCAACGACACCAGCGGCTTCAACAACCAGGTCACCGACGTCAACGTCAGCGGCGCTGCGGTCACCGCCGACCAGGGCGGCGTCTCGATCAACGCCAACTCGGTCGAACTGGGCGATGTGACCGCTGGCCGCGACGTCACCAGCGCGCAGGATATCGTGGTCGATGCCAACGGCGGCGCCAACACCGACGGGGTCACCGCGCCGGGCGTGTCGGTGGGCTTCGGCGCGACGGTGCAGGCGACCGGCAAGATCGACCTGGAGGTCAGCGGCAGCCCTTCCAACTCGCCCAGCCAGACCGGCACGGTCACCATCAACGGCGGCGCGCTGATCAACAGCGCCGACAAGGGATCCTCGGTCGGCACGACGACGATCAATGCGCCGCAGATCAACGCCTCCGGCAGCTCGACGATCTACGCGGGTTGCATGACCTCCGGCACGCCCAGCAGCCCGGTGAACATCACCGGCGGCGCTGGCGGCGGCAGCGGTTTTGTCCAGCTCGGCGCGGTCACCGGTCTGAACGTCAGCGTGACGGACGGAACCGTCGATCCGGACTGCAACTGTGACGCAACCGGCGGCAGCATCAGATTGGACGGGGCTATTCTCGCGGCCGGTGGGAACGACGACGACGGGCGGAGCGGCGTCACCGTCCAGGCGCTCAACAGCAGCGTCGACGTCGAAAACAACATCACCGCGAGCGGCTCGGTGACGATCACCGCGGCGACCGCGCTGGACATCGGCCAGTCCAACACCGTCACCATCCAGGGCGACAGCAGCGGCGACCCGGAAGGCGGGGGGACGGCGTACGCGGTGACCCTGACCGGCGGCTCGATCGACGCCAGCCCGCAGTCCGCGATTTACGCAGGCTCTGGCACAACGACGATCACGCCGACCGCGCCGGTGAACATTATGGCCGCCGGCAGCGGCGGTAGCGGCTCCATCCAGCTTGGCGCCGTTTCGGGAACCAGCGTCAGCATCATCGACGGCGTCGCTGGCCCGCCGACCAGCGGCGGCAGCATCACGTTGAACGGACCGATCCTGGCGCAGACACCGAGCGGTTCGGGCAGCGCAACGCTCTCCAGCGTGACGGTCACGGCCTATAAGGGCGGGATCGATGTCGAGAACAACGTCACCAGCAGCGGGACCGTCAGCATCACAGCCGGCGGTGATGTCGATGTTGGGCTCACGAGTTCGTCGCAAGTCACGATCCAGGGCGACTCGTTCGGCGCAGGCTGCGGCACGGTCACGATCAGCGGCGGCAGCATCAACGCGGCTGGCTCATCGCAGATCGAGGCAGGAACGTCGTCGACAGCGCCGACCAGTCCCGTGAACATCACCGCCGCCGCGAACGGGGGCAGCGGTGCGATCCAGCTGGGCGGGGTATCCGGGACCTCCGTTTCGATCAGCGATGGCTGCCAATCGCTCGGGACTGGCGGCACGATCACCCTCGACGGCGAGATTCTGGCAAGCGATCCCTTCGCGTCAGGCCCCTTTTTCCCAGGCGTGGACGTGACCGCCTACGACGGCGACGTGAACATCAACAACGCGATCCTCTCCGACGGCTGCATCGGCATCGTCGCGCCGCTCGGAACGATCAGCATCGCGGATGGGGTCACCCTCCAATCGGACGTGGTCGGGGAGGGCGAAGGCGCGATCTATCTGCAAGCCAACGCCGTCGACGCCGACGCCAATTCGTTGCTGTTTGCCGGTCCCGGTCCGGAGCCTACCAACCCGACCAGCCCGGTGATCGTCCAGGTGGGCAGCGGCTCGATCCAGCTCGGCGGCGTCGTGGGCACCGTGGTGAGCATCACCGACGGAACAGCGGGCTGCATGTCGACCGACTGCGATGTCGACTGCGAGCCGTCCGGCGGCACCATCACCCTGCTTGGCCCGATCGTCGCCGAGGGTCTTGGATCGGCCACGTCGAGCGTCAGCGTGCACGCTTTCAACGGCACGGTCGACGTCGAGAACGGCATTTCGGCCACCGGCTCGGTAACCATCACCGCCGACAACGGCGATGTGCTGATCGGCACAGGTCAGGACTTGCCGATGGACTTTACACCGCCCAAGGGGGGCGTGCTGATCCAGTCGGACTCCGACAACATCCTCGATGACTGCGATTGCGTGCCCAGCTCCGGCACGATCAGCATCACCGCCGGCGGGCTCTACAACGCCGCGGCGAGTTCCGAACTTCGCGCCGGGCAGGATGCGGACGCGCCGGACGACGCCGTGAGCATCACGGCCGAAGACGGCGACCTGACCAGCGGCAAGGTCGAGGGAACGGACGTCACCTTCACCACCACCGGCACCGTCACCATCAACGGCGCGGTGCTGGGGACCAATAGCGTCAACTTCGACCCGCCCGCGAATATCGACATCGAGGCCGACGTCACCGATGGTTCCAGCGCTGGCCTGACTCTGGACCCTGACACGAGCCAGACCGGCACGGTGACCATCGGGGCCGGGGTCACGGTGACCGCCGCCAGCATCGAGTCGACGGCGAACAGTTTCCAAGCCGACCCGACATCGACCCTCATCGCCTTCGGCGACCCGGAGAACCCGCCGGGCGTGAACACCGGCTCGGTGCAGATAACCGCGCTGACCGGCGATTTGAACGTGGGTGCGATCGAAGCCGGGGACGTGACGCTGTTCGATGGGATTGCGGACAGCTGTGACGACGACTGCGGCCCGGCCGGCGGCAACGTCAAAGTCGGCGGCGCGATCAACGCCAGTGGCACGGTCACTATCACCACTCTGACCGGCAGCATCGACGTCGAGGCGAACATCATCGCCGGCGGCCAAGTGTCGCTAACCTCAGCCGTGAACGTAACGGTCGGCCAGCTGCCAGACTCGGCGGTGCTGATAGAGTCCAACTCCGGCGGCGAAGGCGGCACGAAGAACGACATCGAGATCTTCGCGTCGGGCTTCTACGACGCGTCGGGCGACTCGGAGCTGCGCGGCGGCCCGACCGCGGCCAATCCGAATGAGCCGGTGACCGTCAGCGCCGACGACGGCGACCTGACCACCGGGAAGATCGAAGGCACGACGGTCGAACTCGACACGCCCGACGACCTTGAGTTCGCTGGGTCGGTGCTGGCGACGACGGTGCTCAGCGTCAACGACGACTACGACTCCGGCTTCCCGAACGACGTCACTCTCGATGCCGGCGTCACCGTCAACAGCGTCAGCCAGACCCTTGACCTGGAAGGCTCGGGTACGATCACGCTGAAGGCTGGCGCGATGGCGCAATCCAGCGCTTCGAACGTCGTGATCGACGGCGACGCCGTCGACGCCGCCTTCACGTCTCTGGTCCTTTCCGGTCCGAATCCAACGTCGGCGCCCGTCAGTAGCGTGGAAATCTACGCTGACGATGGCGACCTCACCGCCGGCAGGGTCATCGGCACGGACGTCACCGTCGAATCGCCGTCGCCGTTCGATTGCGATCTTGGGACCGCGGGGTGTGGCCTTGAGGGAGGAACCATCACCCTCCTCGGTCAGGTGCTCGGTACAAAAAGCGTGACCGTGCAGGCCTTCTCCGGCTCGGTCGACGTCGAGGCCGGGATCGCCAGCGGCGGGCCAATCAACATCGGCGCGAGTGACACGGTCACCGTCGGCGCCACCGCGCTGTCGCCTGTGCTGATCCAGTCCGACACAGGTGGGGCGGGCGGCGTCAATGGCACCGCCATCGACGCTGGGACCTCCTACAACGCCGCCGCCAGCTCCGAACTGCGCGGCGGACCCACCGCGGCGGCGCCGACAGCGGCAGTCAGCATCACGGCCGAAGACGGCGACCTCACCACCGGCAAGATCGAGGGGACCAACGTCACGCTCAGCACCGGGAGCGGCACGCTGACCGTCAGTGGCGCGGTGTTCGGCTCCAAGTCGCTGACCGTCGATCCGAGCAACATCTTCATCAACGCCAACATGATCACGGGCGGGGCGTTGAACCTCACGGCGACCAACTCGATCACCGTGGCGGCTGGCGTCACGGTAGAATCCGACAACCTCGGCGCTGGCGGCAATGACCTCACCCTCGATGCTTCGGGCGGCAGCTTCACCGCGGACGTGACCTCGAAGCTCATCGCTGGCACGCTCACCGGCCAGCCGACGTCGAACGTTTTTGTCAGCGCCCCGAATGGCACATTGTCCGTAGGCGGTGTTTCCGGGCAGGACGTGACGCTGGGGTCCGGCGGTCTGCTGACGATCGCGGCGCAGGTCAACGCGCCGGCGGCGGCGGACGTCGCCAGCGACAGCAGCATCGCGGTCAACGGCAGCATCGCCAGTGGCGGCACAGTGTTCCTTACCGCGGGCAGCAACATCAGCTTCGGCAGCGGCGTGACGGTGTCGGCCAAGGCGCTGGCGGCGGAGGCGGGAAACACGCTCACGGAAGCCAGCAGCGCTTCGATCATCACCACCGGCTCGACCACCGCGCCGGTCGCGCCGATCATCCCGGCCACTATTGTGGCCAGCGGCCAGGCGCTGCCGACAGTGAGCTCGCTGAATCTCGTCGCCGGAACCTTCAACCTGCAAGGCACGGTGAGTTCGGGGGCTTCCGACGACATCTACATCGAGGTGCTCGGCGCGCCGCAGCTGCTGACGCTGGGGACGAGCTCACCCGGCGGCACGCAACTCGGCAACGGTTTCGTCTTCGACGCCCGCAACCTCGTGATCATGGCCGGTGGCGGCGAAGGAACGACCACAGGCACGAACATCCAGCTGAACAGCCTGAGCCTGGGGTCGAGCCAGGTCGGGACGATGTGGCTGGGGACGGACTCCAGCCACACGATCACGGTCGCCGGCGCGGTCACGACGCCTGGCATGGGCCTGCAGATCGGCTTCGCCCGGCAGCCGGGGCAGGCGACCGCGCAGTCCACGACCGGCCCGCAGCCTCTGACTGGCTATATCCCCGGCGAGATCGACATCACCGGCTCGATCGGTTCGGAGTTCTCGCCGCTGGGGTCGGTGGGCCTGCTGGCGCGCAACAACATCTTCATGGGCACGCCGGCGTTCATTTCCGCCGCTCGCGCCAGCCCCACGTTCAACGCGGTCACACAGTCGGCCTCGTTCACCGGCCTGCCCAACGGCTACCTGTTCATCGCCTCCAATACGCTGCAGCTGAACGCGCTGGGCCGGATCATCCAGCAGAACACCTCGCTCACCGAAGGGCAGCTCTACACCGGCCTGATCTTCAACGCGCCGACGTCGACCACCCCGCTGATCTACGCGCCCGCCAGCCTCACCGGCCGGGTGATCGGCTCGACGAACGGCTGGACGGCCGCCTATCTCTCGGGACCCACGGCGATTGACCTCTTCGGGCTGATCCGGCAGTCCAACGGGGTCTTCACCGCTGGCGTCGATGCGGCGCTGCAGCCCAATCTGCTGCAGACCGGCATCGCCACCCAGGCGTCCTACCGCATCAATACCTGCGAGTTCGGGACCAACTGCACGCCGGCCTCGCCGCCGCCGCCACCGCCCCCCCCGCCGCCGCCGCCTCCGCCCCCACCGCCTCCGCCGCCGCCCAATCCTCTGATCACCCAGGCGCAGGACACGCTGCAGTTCCAGAACCCGCTCGATCCGAGCAATCCGAGCAACGTGCTGGAGCAGACCGACGCGGCCCTGGTCGCGACGACGACAACCACGACCACGACGTTCGTAAACGTCATCCTGCCGCCCGACCTGGACACCAACGACAATCTCGAGAACGGTTCGCCTGTCACCGAAAGCGGCAACGGCGACCTCTACACCGGTCCGCCGTGTCCGCCGGGCTCGCCCTCCGCCACCTGCCCGACGCACTAGGTTCTCGGGCGGCTCGCATCATTCGCTACTCGGGCCGCCGCGCGGTAATGTCGGAGTAAGGCTCGCCCTCGCGGATCGACTTGCCGCGATAGACCATCACGCCGATGGCATTGGGCTGGCGCCCGAGTGCGTCGCAGAACGCCTGCCAGTGCTCGGACGGCACCCACAGGCACGGTGCGCGGCGATTTTCGTCGATCGCCACATCCACCATCTGCCGGATGTCGTTCACGACGTCGGAGTGTGAGCGCGCAGGAACCCGGTGACGCGACGGTCCTGCTCGGCCAGGTGGTCCGGCCCGCGCCACGGATCCAGCACCTCGACGTCCGGCAGCAGCTGCGCCAGCTCGGCGCTGGTGGCGGCCGGGTGGGGGATGTCGGAGCCCGGCAGCAGGAAAGAGGGCGTCGTACAGCCGCGCACGAAGTCGCGGTCGGCGCAGTAGATGAACTCGCGCGGCCACATGTTGCGCCCGAAGCCTTCGAGATCGGTGGCGTTCAGCTCTGGCCGCGCCGCCAACATCTCCTTGCTCCACTCGGCATGGCTGTTGGGGAAGAATTCGGGGTGTTCCGGATGCAGGCCAATGGGGTTCTGCAGCACCTGCGCCACCACCCGGTCAGGCGCCGTTTTGGCCAGCATCATGCAGAAGCTGCCGCCGATGCAGCCGCCGAGGGTGTGGAAGCGCTCGAAGCCCAGGTGATCCATCAACGCCAGGTGGTCGGCCGCGTAAGTGTGCCAGCCGTGGTCGGCCTTGACGTCGGCGCGCGACTTGCCGGCGTTGCGCTGGTCCATGGCGATGGCGGTTAAGCCGGCTTCCGGCAACGCTTTGGTCCAGTCCACCCACGGCCGCGGCGGACCTTCGGCCGGGCTGCGCCAGAAGCCCATCGATGAGCGCAGGCCCCCGGGCGCGAACAGCAGCACCGGGAAGCCTTCGCCGAAGGTCAGATAGTTGATCTCGCCGTCAGGCCGGCTGAGGACTGGCATCGCGGGCGCTCCTCTCGGGTCATTCGCGTCCCAGCGTAGCTGCAACGCGGCCGCCGCACCAACCGCGCCGCCATCGCCAGTCCCTATGCCAGCAGCTATGAATTGCCGCGTGGGGGCGCAGCGCGTGACAGCATCGGCGAGCGGCGTGGCGGGGGCGCGAATAGCCCGCGCCAGCCAGGCCGTCGCCGGTTTTGTCGAGAGCCTCGATGCGGCGATGTGGCGGCGGCTCGCGGTCTGTGTGGCCCTTGTCCAGCTGGCCGGCGTTGTGGTCGCGGTGGTCGACCATGTCATGCTGGAGGCCGACGGCTCGCAGTTCGTCTACGCTATTGCCGTCGGGCGGCCGTGGTTGCTGGTCTGGCAGGACATCAGCGTTCGTCCCGTGGCTTACGCGCTGACGGTGGCGCCGACGGCGTGGATCGCGCGCGCGACCCACCTGACGCCCATGGCAATCACCGCGCTCTACGCCTGCATCTACTACGGGACGCAGCTGGCGTTGTTCGTGGCCGGCTGCGCCCTGGTCTGGCGGCGACGACCACAGCTGCTGGTGTTCCCGGTGGCGACTTACGCGTTCGCGGGCGTCCTTGAGTACGGCTATCCAAGTGAGATCGTGTTCGCGGTTGGATTTCTGTGGATCTGCCTGTTCCTGGTCGAGCGCGGCCGCGCCATGTCCCTGGCCGCGCTGGTCTGCTTCATCGGCCTGGTGTTCTCGCATGAGTTTGCGGCCCCCTCGGCGCTGATTGTGGCGGCGGCGGCGATGGCGCGGGAACACGGCAAGGCGCAGGGCGCCTGGCGAGTGGCGGCCATCGCTGTGGTTGGCGTCCTCAGCCTCGGGTTCGTGGCGGCGGCGCATGTCATGGGTGGCGCGAGCGGTGAGGTGCCGCTTACCGCCGCCGTGCCGGTGGCGCTCATGGCACAGGATCTCGCGGTCTGGCTTGTCGCCATCGCAGCAATGGTGGCGGGAGGCATCGCCCTCGCGGCGCCCTGGTTCTTCGCTCGCAAGGGGGCCTGGTGGCTGACAGTGGTGTTCTGGCCGGCGCTGCCGCTGGTGCTTCTGAACGTCCCGGGGGTCAACTTCCAGCACGCGCTCTATCCTGCCGGTCGTACGCTGCTGGCCATCGACATGACGGCGTTCGCCGCGCTGTTCGCGATCGCGCGGTTTGGCGATCGGAGCGTCGCACCGCGCCCGCAGCCGGTCGCCGCGCGCATCGCCGGCCCCGCCGTGCTGGCGTCGCTGGCTTGCGGCGCCGGCGCCGCGCTGGCCTTCGCCAGCGATTTCAACACCGGGCTGCTCGGGGTGGAGCGCGTGGCGGCGCACACGCCGGGCCGGGCGCCATTCGCCCTGTCGCTCGATGACGCTTTCGCGCTGATGACGCCGCCGGAGGCCGCGGCGGCGCGGCGCCTGCAACTCACCTGGGTCAGCGCCTACAGGTCCGCCATCCTCGCCGACGGCGCCGCCCCGACCCACCTCGTCTATGTCGCCTACAACGCCGCCAACTACCTCACCTACTGCAGGCGCTCGGCTGCCATCGACCCCACCCGCAGCGCCATCCCGCCCGTCGCTCTGGCGGAGGTCAGGGCGTATGCCTGCGCCGACTGACGCGGCGCCGGCCCGCCGCGCGTCGGGCGCGACGATCGCTCTGGCCCGCGTTGTGGCGTCGCTCGAGCCCCGAACCTGGCGGCGACTGGCAGTCGCTGTCGCAGTCATCCAACTGGTGGGCGTCGCGGTTGCGGCGGGCGATCACCTAATGCTCGAGGGCGACGGCGCGTTCTGCGTTTACGCCATCGCGGTCGGCCGCCCGTGGCTGCTGAAGTGGGCGGACATCGCCCCGCGCGCTGCGGTCTACGGACTGACCGCCGTGCCCACCGCCTGGATCGCTCAGGCGGCGCACCTGTCGCCGATGGCGATCGCGGACCTTAACGGCCTGATCTTCTACGCCGTGCCGTTGGCGCAGTTCCTCGTCGCCTGCGCCTTGGTCTGGCGCCGCGCGCCGCGGCTGCTGGCGTTCCCCGTAGCGACCTACGCTTGCGCCTCGGCGATGCAGTTCGGCTTCCCGTCCGAGATTGCGCTCGCGCCGGGTTTCCTCTGGATCTGCCTCTTCCTGGTGGACCGTGGGCAGGCGATCTCGCTGGGCGCGCTGGTCGGCTTCGTCGGCCTGTTGTTCTCGCACGAGCTGGCAGTCCCGGCGGCGGTGATCGCAGCCGGCTTCGCCGCGGTGCGGGTGCGCGGTGGCTGGCGCGTCGTTGCTGTCGTGGTGACAGCGCTCATCTGCCTGGCGCTGGACGCCGCCCTGCGGCTTGCTGGCGGGACGCACGGCGAGATGGCGCCGGCGAGCGCCTTCCCGATCGCCACCTTGCTGCAGAGCGTGCAGCTCTGGCTGGGTCTCGGGGTCGCAGGGCTGACGCTGCTTGCCGTGCGGGTCCGGCCAAAGCTGTTCCGGCAGCGCCTGGCTTGGTGGGCGACGGGCGCGCTCGCCGCCGGGCTGCCGCTGGCGCTCGCCCTGTCTCCCAGCATCGACTTTGAGCATGGCCTTTATCCCACAGGGCGGACGGTGATTGCGCTCGCCATGGCGTCGCTTGCCGGGCTGTTCGTTGCCGCGCGCCTGGACGGCGATCTTGCTCCAGATCCCATGCCGCCGCTGGCGAGCCGCGCCGCGGCGCCGGTCGTGTTCGCCGCGCTCGCTTGCATGGTGGGTTGCGCGGCGGCGTTCCTGACCGAATTCAACCTCGAGCAAGATGGATTGCGGCGGCTGGTGGCGGCCACGCCGGGACGCGGTCCGCCGCTCCTGTCAGTGGATGACGCGGCGGCGTTGGTGGTGCCGGCCGAGGCGGCCGTTCTGCGACATCGGCAGTTCGCCTGGACGTTGCCCTACCGCTCGGCGGTGCTGGCTGACGGCGCCGTACCCGCCCACCTGATCTACGACCGCTTCAACGCCTCGGCGTTTCGCGACTACTGCACCCGCGCGGGCGCCATCGATCCGGCCCGGAGCGCCATCCCGCCGGTCGCCTTGGCGGAGGTGAAGGCCTATGCCTGCGCCCAATGAAGGAGCCACGCCGATGACCGAAGCGACGAGGGCCGCTTATGCCGTGATGCACGAGGGCTGGGGCGAGCTGGTGCTGGCCCGGCCTGAGCGGCGCAACGCCCTGGTCGGACCGATGGTCGACGACATGCGTGCGGCGCTGGCCGAGCTGCTGGCTGGCAGCGCGCGGGCCATCCTGTTGCGCGGCGACGGCGGCTCGTTCTGCTCCGGCCTCGACGTCGACGCGTTCGGCGCGCAGCCGCCGCCGGCGTGGCGCGACACCTGGGCGGAGGCCTACGCTGGGCTGCACCGCGAACTCTACGAGTGTCCGGCAGTGATCGTGGGGGCGCTGGAGCGGTTCGCCATCAACGCCGGGGCCTCGCTCGCGCTGGCCTGCGACCTGCTGGTGGCGGGCGAGGGCGCTTACTTGCTGATCGGCGAGGCCGCTGTGGGCATGCATGCGCCGATGAACATCGCCTGGCTGCGGCTGCGCGCCAGCGAGGCGGTGGCCGCCCAGTTGGCGCTGGCGGCCCAGCGCGTGGGCGGGCCGGAACTGCGCCGCCTGGGTCTCGCCTACCAAGTGGTCGCCGACGCCGAGGTGTTGGACTCCGGTCGGCAGCTCGCCGCCAAGCTGGCGGGCTACCCGGGGCAGGGCCTGGCGGCGGTGAAGGCGGGCCTGCGCCGCCCGGCGCCGCACGACTCCAGCTTGTTCGCCGCTGCGCAAGCTGGCGGACCGCGCACCGCCGGCCCGTCGCGGGTTCGGGGCTAACTCCAAGAGGCAGAGGTGGCCCGCGGCGCCGACTGACTGAGGGGGGACGGTAGGCGGCCGCGGGCCGGATCGCACCGCACGCCCCGAACGCTGGCGAGGCGGCGCGATCCAATGCCGAGAAGCGTCGGCTCATTGGCCGACTCGACGCCCTTCCGGCGCGTCGGGGCGCTCGGTTAGGCCAGTGCGCAGGCTTGCGTCAAGATAAAAGTGCACGTGCACCTAACGAGTGTACGCATATTGCAAGTCCGCCTTGTTGACCCAGGGTGAAGCCTCTTCCGTGACGCGGGGGCGAGCAGCTAGAGAGCGGTCATGACTGCTGCTGCCGACATCGCTCTGACATCCGTGGCGCCTGGTCGATGGACCACGCACGCCGGCCCGCAATGGGGCAATCCTGGCGGCGGGCTCTGGGGCGGCTACGCCATTGGCCTGGCTGTCCGCGTACTGGAGGCTGAGCCGGAGGCGCTCGGCGAGGCGCTGACGCTGACGCTGACTTACGCCGCTGGACTGCCGGCAGGAGACCTCGACATCCGCACGCGCCGCATCCGGCAAGGCGGGTCGGTGGGCGTGTGGGAGGTGGAGCTGCTGCCGGCCGGGTCCGAGCAGGTGGGCGTGCACGCCATCGTCACCCTGGCGCGGCGGCCGCAAACCGCGCCTTTCGCTTTCGCCGCCATGCCCACCGCGCCCGCGCCGGAAGACCTGCCAGCGCCGCCGGAGCCCGTCGGCGCGGCGCAGCACTACGGCGCTTCGGCGTTCGAGCGGCGCACCCTGGAAGGCTTCCCGCCGGCGCCTAGCGGCGACTCCCGCTCGCTGGCGTGGGTGCGCTCGCGCATGGGCCCGCTCGACAAGGCCCTCCTCGGGATGGTCACCGACAACTCCGCGCCCCGGGCCATGTACGCCCTGGGGCCGGCGGTTCGCACCACCACGCTCTCCCTCACCGCCTATCTGCACGCCACCGAGCAGGACCTGGCCGAAGTCGGGGACGACTTCATCCTGGTCGAGTGCGAGGGCCGGGTGGGCGGCGGCGGCGCGTCCGACGAACATTCCCGCTACTGGCGACGCGACGGCAAGCTGCTGGCTACCAGCGAGCAGCTGGCCTGGTATCGCGAGATCAGCCGCGGCGCGCCGGAATAGGTTGCGGTGGCCCCCGGCGCGGGACAACGTCGCCGCGGGAACGGGCGGCGCCAGCGCGGCGTCCGACAGGGGGCGGACGATGGGTCTGCGGACAAAGTTCAACCTGATCCTGCTGGTTGCGGTGCTGGTCGGGCTGGCGGTGTTCGCCGCGGTGGCGACCCCCGTGCTGAACGGTCTGGCGCGTGACGAGGTGCTGCAGGACTCGCGGTTGGTGATGGAAACCGCCACCGGCGCCCGCGACTACACCGCCGCTGAGATCGAGCCGCTGCTGGCGCCGGGCATGGGCCCCACGTTCCGTCCGCAAGCGGTGTCGGCCTACGCAGCCAAGAAGGTGCTCGCCGGCCTGCACGCCAAGTTCCCGGACTACAGCTATCGCGAGGCCGCGCTCAATCCGACCAACCTCGACGACAAGGCCACCGACTGGGAAACCGACATCATCCAGGACTTCCGCGCGCATCCCCAGAAACAGGAAGCGGTGCTGGAGCGGCAGACGCCGGAGGGCGCGGCGCTGGTGCTGGCCCGGCCGCTCTCGGCAGCGCCGGCCTGTCTCGCCTGCCACTCGGCGCCGACCGCCGCGCCGGCGTCGATGATCGCCATCTACGGACCTCGCAACGGCTTCGGCTGGCAGGCGAACGAGGTAATCGGCGCGCAGATCGTCAGCGTGCCGACGTCGGTGCCGCAGGCGCGCGCCGACCACGGCCGGCTGCTCTTGCTCGGCGCGGTCGCGGCGGTGTTCGCGCTGGTGTTCTTGCTGCTCAACCTGCTGCTCGGTTTCACCGTGATCGAGCCGATCGACCGCATGTCGCAAGCCGCCGAGGCGGTCAGCCTGGGCAAGATGGAGACGCCCGAATACGTGCGCACCGGCAGCGACCAGATCGCGCGGCTGTCGAGCGCCATCAACCGGTTGCGGCGCAGCCTGCAAGAAGCCTTGCGGATGCTGTCCGACCCGTGAATCCTCGCGGCCGATCCGGGGGCGCATGACGACGTATTTCCTCAGCTACGCGCGGCTCGATCAGGCATTTGCCCTCCGCCTCGCCGACGACCTGATCGCCGCGGGCCTGAGGGTCTGGGTGGACCAGTACGACATTCAGCCGGCCCAGCACTGGGACCACGAAGTCGAGGCGGCGGTGCGCGGCTGCGACGGCGTGGTGGTGGTGCTCTCGCCACGCTCGGCGGCCTCGCCCAATGTCGCCGACGAGGTGGCGGTGGCGCTGGACGACGGCAAGCTCATCGTTCCGGTGCTGATGGAGGCCTGCAAGCCGCCGCTGCGGATGTCGCGGATGCAGTTCATCGACGCGACCCGTGGCTACGAAGCGGCGCTGGCCAAGTGCCTCACAGCGCTCGCCGGTGCGCCAGTAAAGGGCGCTTCAGCAACGTCGCTTCCAGATGAGGTGGTGAGGCGTGCGGAGGCGCGGCTGACCGCGGTGCTCGGACCGATCGCCAGCGTGATCGTGGCGCGCGGTGGGCCCGTCACCAGCGAGGCCGAACTCTACGAGCGCCTGGGCAACTCGATCGACGATGCGACAGCGCGCGCCGCCTTCGTCGCAGGCGCTCAAAAGAACCCCGCACCGGGCCGCGCGCCGCCGTCGTCAGCGGTGGCTGAAGACGCCCTGGCGCCCGACGATCTGGCTGCGCTGGCCGGCGTCCTCATGCGCTACCTCGGTCCGATCGCCGAGCGGCTGGTGGCTCGGGAAAAGGCCGGCGCCCCGTCGCGCGAAGCCCTCTGCCAGGCGTTGGCGAGCCATATCCATGACGAGCGCGAGCGAGCCGCCTTCCTGCGCGAGGCCCTGCCGCCGCTCCACAACTAGCGGAGTGCATGGCGGGCTTGCCGTTGCAGTGCTTGTATGCGCCTTGCCGAGCGAGCCGTCAGAGCCGCCGGCGGGAGGACGATCATGGGAACGGACGCGCTGGTTCTGCCGCAGAACCTGGACGAAATCGACGCGGCTTTCATGACCCAGGCGCTGCGCGCCAGCGGTCATATCTCAGCGGGGAACGCCGTGGTCAGCCAGGAGGAGCGCGGCGTCGGCATGACCGCTGGCTACTTCTCGGCGATCAAGAAGGTGAAGTGCGCTTTCGCCGAAGCCACCGGCGCGCACGACACCTTCGTGGTCAAGGCCTGGCCGCCGTTCGAGATCTTGCCGCGCGAGGCGATCGCGGCGATGTTCGTCAAGGATATCAAGGCCTACGCCTTCCCCGGCGACGGCTTCTTCCCCCGCCCGAAGACCCACGTGGCGGAATTCGACCTCGCGGGGAACCGCTGGGCGCTGGTGATGGAGGACGCCGACAGCTTCGCTGAGCACAAGGTGCACGAGAGCGAGCTGACGCTGGCCGAAGTGCTGTCGATGATCCCGAAGATGGTCGACGTGGCCGTCGCGTGGGAAGGCTGCGAGAGCGGTGAGAAGGCGGCGCAGCTGGAGGTGCTCGGCGTCGACTTCTGGGCCTCGGACGCCAACCTCGGCCTCTACAAAGCCACCATGCCGGGCGGCGCCAAGCTCTTCGATGTCTTTACGGCGATGAAGAACTCCCCCATCGGCGCGCCGTGGACCACCGACATCGGCCCCGGCTTCGCGGAGCTCTACACCCGCCATTTCGACGCCTTCTTCGAGCGAGCCAGCCCCGACAAGGGCGCTACCTGCACGCTCAGCCACGGCGACCTGCGCGGCGACAACATCTTCTTCTGCGAGCCTTGCGCGGACTATCCCGCCGGCTGGCTCTGCATCGACTTCCAGCTGATGTTCCGCGGCCCGGTCCCGTCGGACCTCGCCTATCTGATGAGCACCGGCTCAGTGCTGCCAGAGGTCTATTCGGGCGCCGGGCTGCAGACCGTGCTGCGCGCCTTCTACGACCAGTTCATGGCCAAGACGCAGGCCTACAAGGCCTACACGTTCGACAAGTTCACCGAAGAGTTCGCCATGATGACCATGGTGCCGATCGCCTACTTCGTGGGCATGGGCGCGGCCTTCTATCAGGCCGGTGCATTCCGCAACGAGACCGCCACCCGCGTCGAACTTGGGGGCAAAGGCGCCACCGAGGCTGATCTGACGCCCGAGGAGCTGCGCCAGCGCATGTGGTGGACCAAGGCCTTCGCCAACTATCGCTCCAATCTGAAGACGTTCGGGCTCTATGGCCTGCTGAAGACGCTGCCCGAAACCACAGCGGGCCTTGGCGACTGGGTCGAGCCGCCGGACCACCTGCGCCAGGTCTGAGGCTAGATGACCTCCAGCGCGTCCTTGTCGCCGAGCGGCGGGAAGGGCGCGGTGGGCAGCGTCTGGTACCAGAAAGCCACTGAGGCGATGTCGTCCTGCAGCGGCAGGTAGCGGCGGTCGCGGTCGGTGCGCCAGCCGAGCGCCTGCATGGTGACGCGCAGATCCTGCTCGAAGCGGATTGGGTCGGGGATGTGCCAGCGGTAGAGGCCGAAGCGCTGCTGCGAGGCGTAGACGCCGTCAGGCCGGATCACCTGCGGCAGACCGGCGTAGGGCGTGGTGAACTCGACGTATCGGCTGGGATTGGTGCGATCCACCGTGCCGGGGTCGAAGTTGTAGGCGCCGCAGAAGTAGTCCTCGGTGCCGGTGCCGCAGATGGTGGGAAACTCGCCATCGCCGTCGAGGAAGAACTTGATCTCCCCCTCGCCCCACCAGCCGGTGTTGTTCACCCCCCAGGCCATGTAGGTGCCGACGTAGTGGCCGCGGCCGCTGACACCATCCAGGATCGTGTAGACATCCTTGTAGGGCAGGGGATTGGTGCGACGGAACTGGGCGTGGAAATACGCGGCGTCGTCCGGCACGTCGGTCAGCGCGTAGTTGATCTGGTAGTAGACGTAGATCGCCTCTTCCGAGCGGTTCTCCATGGTGAAGCGGGCGCGCTGGCGGAATGGCATCTCCCAGTAACAGTTGAAGGCGCGGCCGGGGTTTACGCAGACCGGCAGTGAGGTCACCTGGGCGTACTTCTCCCAGCCACAGGCGAAGAAGTCGCCGGCCGGGCACTCGATTGAGGGCTGTTCCTGGCTGTCCCAGTAGGCGCGCAGGATGGTGTGGCGCCACTTGCCCCGTGCCAGCGTCATCCAGATCTGCTGAATCGCCCCCGGCCCCTCGATGTCTGCCAGGGTGAAAGTCTGCCCCGGCTCGATGATGACATAAGGCGAGACCTTCCAGCCTTGGCCCAGGTCGCGCGCGGCTTTTGCGGCGGGTCCATCCGTGGACATGCCGCCCTTGCCCTTCTCGCCGGTGAAGTTTTCCGGTGAGATCGAGCGCGACCTGGCTGACGACAACCGGCTGAGGTTGCCCAGGTGAAGGCCAAGTCCGTTGAAGTCCGCCATCACGTCGCCCCGCTCGAAGGCGGCAACATAGCCTGCCAGATCATGCTCGCAACATCGCCAGACGTGCCGCCAAGTTGTGGCTAGACCGCTTAGTCGAGAAATAGCTATTCGTCGTGGAACCGAACGTGTCTTTGCGCGTTGAGCTTGACTGTAGGGGCTTTCAGGGTGGCGAGCGCCAGCAATGGCGAAGCTGAATCACGCATCGTTGCTCTTGATATCCTCCGAGGATTAACTCAACGCTGCCGACGTTTGCCAGGCAAGGGCGCTTTTCGATGACATCATCTGCTGGCGCTACGGCGCTCGACGGCGGCTACGTTGCTGAAGACCAGACCCTCGAAACGCCGATCGAACCGGCGGAGCCGCGGCGCTTTGACGGCGATGACAGCGGCGGCGGTATCGACATCAACGAACTGCTGTCGGCGCTGCAGGCGATGCGCGTCGGTGATTTCTCCGTGCGGTTGCCCACCGACCGCACCGGTGTCGCCGCCCGCGTGGCCGACGCCTTCAACGACATCGTCGCCGCCAACCAGCGCATGGCGCAGCAGCTCGAGCAGGTCGGCGAGGTCGTGGGCCGCGAAGGTCAGACCAAGATGCGCGTGCGCTTCGGGCTCTCCAACGGCGCCTGGGGCGACATGGAGCAATCGGTCAACACCCTGGTCGACGACCTGCTGTGGCCGACCACGGCGGTCACGCGCAGCATCTCCGCCGTGGCCAAGGGCGACCTCTTGCAGACCGTGCCTCTGGACGTCGATGGGCGGGCGCTGAAGGGCGAGTTCCTTCGCTCCGCCACCATCGTCAACGCCATGATCGGGCAGCTGTCACTGTTCACCACCGAAGTGACGCGGGTGGCGCGCGAAGTCGGCACCGACGGCAAGCTAGGCGGCCAGGCGCAGGTGACCGAAGTGACCGGCGTGTGGCGCGATCTCACCGAGTCGGTGAACTCGATGGCCTCGAACCTGACAGCTCAAGTGCGCAACATCGCCGACGTGACCATCGCTGTGGCCAACGGCGACCTCTCCAAGAAGATCACCGTCGACGTCCGCGGCGAGATCCTGCAGCTCAAGGAAGCCATCAACACGATGGTCGACCAGCTGCGTTCGTTCGCGTCGGAAGTGACCCGGGTGGCCCGCGAGGTGGGCACCGAAGGCAAGCTTGGGGGCCAGGCCATCGTCCCCGGCGTCGCCGGCACCTGGAAGGACCTCACCGACTCGGTGAACGCCATGTGCGGCAACCTTACCGCCCAGGTGCGCAATATTGCCCAGGTGACCACGGCGGTGGCGCGGGGCGACCTGTCGCGCAAGATCACCGTCGACGTCTCCGGCGAAATCCTGGAGCTGAAGGAGACCATCAACACGATGGTCGACCAGCTGAACGCCTTCGCCGGCGAGGTGACGCGGGTGGCGCGCGAAGTGGGCGCCGAGGGCCGGCTGGGCGGCCAGGCGCAGGTGCCCGGCGTCGCCGGCACCTGGAAAGACCTCACCGACAACGTCAACTCGATGGCGTCCAACCTGACGGCGCAGGTGCGCAATATCGCCGAGGTGTCGACCGCCATCGCTAATGGCGACCTGTCGAAGAAGATCACCGTCAACGTCTCCGGCGAAATCCTGGAACTCAAAGAGACCATCAACACGATGGTCGACCAGTTGAACGCCTTCGCCTCGGAAGTGACGCGTGTGGCGCGAGAAGTCGGCACCGAGGGGCGGCTGGGCGGCCAGGCCAACGTGCCGGGCGTCGCTGGCACCTGGAAGGACCTCACCGAGAACGTCAACTCGATGGCGTCGAACCTCACCGACCAGGTGCGCAACATCGCCGACGTGGCCACCGCCATCGCCAACGGCGACCTCTCCAAGAAGATCACGGTCGACGTGAAGGGCGAGATCCTTCAGCTGAAGGAAACTCTCAACACCATGGTCGACCAGCTTAACGCCTTCGCATCGGAAGTGACGCGGGTGGCGCGCGAGGTAGGGGCCGAAGGCAAGCTGGGCGGCCAGGCGCAGCTGAAGGGCGTCGCCGGCACCTGGAAGGACCTCACCGACTCGGTGAACTCGATGGCGTCGAACCTGACAGGCCAGGTGCGCAACATCGCCGAGGTGGCGACGGCGGTGGCCCGCGGCGACCTTTCCAAAAAGATCACCGTCAACGTCTCGGGCGAAATCCTCGAGCTGAAGAACACCATGAACACTATGGTGGACCAGCTGAACGCCTTCGCCTCGGAAGTGACGCGGGTGGCGCGGGAAGTGGGCACCGAGGGCCGGCTGGGCGGCCAGGCGCAGGTGCCGGGCGTCTCCGGCACCTGGAAGGACCTCACCGACAGCGTCAACTCGATGGCCACGAACCTGACCGGCCAGGTCCGCAACATCGCCGAAGTGGCCACCGCCGTGGCCCGCGGCGACCTTTCCAAGAAGATCACCGTCAACGTCGCGGGCGAAATCCTCGAGCTGAAGAACACCATGAACACCATGGTGGACCAGCTGAACGCCTTCGCCTCGGAAGTGACGCGGGTGGCGCGGGAAGTGGGCACCGAGGGCCGGCTGGGCGGTCAGGCGCAGGTGCCGGGCGTGTCCGGCACCTGGAAGGACCTCACTGACAGCGTCAACTTCATGGCCGGCAATCTCACCGACCAGGTTCGCAACATCGCCGACGTGGCCACCGCGATCGCCAACGGCGACCTCTCGCGCAAGATCACCGTCGACGTGCGCGGCGAGATCCTGCAGCTGAAGGAAACGCTGAACACCATGGTGGACCAGCTGAACCGGTTCGCCTCGGAGGTGACGCGCGTCGCTCGCGAAGTGGGGGCCGAGGGCAAGCTGGGCGGCCAGGCCAATGTGCCGGGCGTCGCCGGCACCTGGAAGGACCTCACCGAGAACGTCAACTCGATGGCCTCGAACCTGACGGGCCAGGTGCGCAACATCGCCGAGGTGACCACCGCCGTCGCCAGAGGCGACCTCTCGCGCAAGATCACCGTTGACGTGAAAGGGGAGATCCTGGAGCTGAAGAACACCGTCAACACGATGGTGGACCAGCTGAACGCCTTCGCCGGCGAGGTGACGCGGGTGGCCCGCGAGGTCGGCACCGAAGGCAAGCTTGGCGGCCAGGCTCAGGTGCCGGGCGTGTCGGGCACCTGGAAAGACCTCACCGAGAACGTCAACTCGATGGCGTCCAACCTCACCGACCAAGTGCGCAACATCGCCGACGTCGCCACCGCCATCGCCAACGGCGACCTCTCCAAGAAGATCACCGTCGACGTCCGCGGCGAGATACTGCAGCTGAAAGAGACGCTGAACACCATGGTGGATCAGCTTCGCTCGTTCGCCGGCGAGGTGACGCGCGTGGCCCGCGAAGTGGGCGCCGAAGGGCGCCTTGGCGGTCAGGCAGTGGTGCCGGGCGTCGCCGGCACCTGGAAGGACCTCACCGACAACGTCAACCTGCTGGCGGCCAACCTCACCACCCAGGTCCGCAACATCGCCGAGGTGACCACCGCGGTCGCCCGGGGCGACCTCTCGCGCAAGATCACCGTCGACGTGAAGGGCGAGATCCTCGAGCTGAAGAACACCATCAACACGCTCGTCGATCAGCTGAACGCCTTCGCCTCGGAAGTGACGCGGGTGGCGCGTGAGGTGGGCACCGATGGCAAGCTGGGTGGCCAGGCCAACGTGCCCGGCGTCACCGGCGCCTGGAAAGACCTCACCGACACGGTGAACGTCATGGCCGCCAACCTCACCGAGCAAGTGCGCGGCATCGTCAAGGTGGTGACTGCTGTCGCTGACGGCGATCTGAAGCAGAGCCTGACGGTCGCCTCCAAGGGCGAGGTCGCGGCGCTGGCTGAGACCATCAACAACATGACCGACACGCTGGCGACGTTCGCCGATCAGGTGACCAGCGTGGCGCGCGAGGTGGGCGTGGAGGGCCGGCTGGGCGGGCAGGCGCACGTGCCGGGCGCGGCCGGCACGTGGAAGGACCTCACCGGTAACGTCAACTTGCTGGCGGCGAACCTGACCACCCAGGTGCGCGCCATCGCCGAGGTGGCCACCGCCGTCACCAAGGGCGACCTCACCCGCTCGATCAAGGTCGACGCCCGCGGCGAGGTGGCGGAGCTTAAGGACAACATCAACACGATGATCGACAACCTCCGTCTGACCACGGAGCGCAACACCGAGCAGGACTGGCTGAAGACCAACCTGGCCCGGTTCACCAACATGCTGCAGGGCCAGCGCGACCTCTCGGAAGTGGGCCACATGCTGCTGTCGGAGCTGGCGCCCCTGGTGGAGGCCCAGCACGGCGTCCTCTACCAGTTGCAGGCGCAGTCGAACCCCGAAGCCCCGCAGGCGCTACAGCTGCTCGCCGCTTACGCCGACCACCCGACCGAGGGCTATCCCGAGGTGGTGCTGTTCGGCGAGGGCCTGGTTGGCCAATGCGCCCGTGACGGCCGCAGGCTCATCCTCAACAGCCTGCCGCGCAACGTGGTGCCAATCCGCTCGGGCCTGTTCAAGTCGCGGCCGAAGAACGCGGTGGTGCTGCCGGTGCGCTTCGAAGGCCAGGTGAAGGCGGTGATCGAGCTGGCGGCGCTGTCGCCATTTACCGACCTGCAGCTGTCGTTCCTCGAACAGCTGACCACCTCCATCGGTATCGTGCTCAACTCCATCGAAGCGACCATGCAGACCGAGGGCCTGCTCACGCAGTCGCAGCAACTCGCCGCCGAGCTGCAGGCCCAGCAGACCGAGTTGCAACAGACCAACGAGCAGCTGGAGCAGAAGGCTCAGCAGCTGGCCGAGCGCAACGTCGAGGTGGAAGCCAAGAACCAGGAGATCGAGCAGGCCCGGCGGGCGCTGGAGGAGAAGGCCGCCGAGCTGGCGCTGACCTCGAAGTACAAGTCCGAGTTCCTGGCCAACATGAGTCACGAGCTGCGCACGCCGCTGAACTCGATCCTGATCCTGGGTCAGCAGCTGCAGGAGAACCCGGACGGCAACCTCACCGACAAGCAGGTGGAGTTCGCCCGCACCATCCACGGCGCCGGCACCGACCTTCTGAACCTGATCTCCGACATCCTCGACCTCTCCAAGATCGAGTCAGGCACCGTGACGGTGGAGGCCGAGGAGCTGCCGTTCTCGAACCTCCTGGACACCATGGCGCGGCCGTTCCGCCACGAGGCGGAGAACCGCAACCTCTCCTTCGAGGTGCAGATCGCCTCGGATCTCGGCCGTTCGATCATCACCGACTCCAAGCGTCTGCAGCAGGTGCTGAAGAACCTGCTCTCCAACGCCTTCAAGTTCACCGAGCGTGGCGCCGTGCGGCTCAAGGTCTTCGCCACCGACACCGGCTGGAGCCCGCAGCATCCGGTGCTGAAGCACGCGCCGCAGGTGGTGGCGTTCGAGGTCTCCGACACCGGCATCGGCATCCATCCGGACAAGCAGCGCATCATCTTCGAGGCCTTCCAGCAGGCTGATGCGGGCACCAGCCGCAAGTATGGCGGCACCGGGCTGGGGCTCGCCATCAGCCGCGAACTGGCGAGCCTGCTGGGCGGCGAGATCCAGCTGCGGTCCACGCCGGGGGAGGGCTCGACCTTCACCCTCTACCTGCCTTCGGCCTACGTCGGTTCGGCCACACCGCTGGTCCAGACGAGCGCCATCGCGCCGAAGGTGGAGATGCACACGCTGGCCAGCACCCTCGCCGGGGCCCGCAGCAGCGACGCCGTGGAACTGGTGCCCGACGACCGCCGCGACATCCAGATGGGCGACGAGGTGCTGCTGATCGTCGAGGACGACCCGCACTACGCCCGCATCCTGGCCGACCTCGCCCGCGACAACGGCTTCAAGGTGCTTGTCGCCATGCGCGGCGCCGAAGCGCTGGCGCTGGCCAGAGAACATCAGCCGACCGCCGTCTCGCTCGACGTGTTCCTGCCCGACATGCTGGGCTGGACGGTGCTCAGCCACCTGAAGCAGGACTCGGCGACGCGCCACATCCCGGTGCAGATCGTCACGCTGGACGAGGACAAGCAGCACGGCCTCGCCCGCGGCGCGTTCTCGTTCCTCAACAAGCCGACCAGCACTGAGGGCCTGCAGGACGCCCTCAACCGGATCAAGACCTATGCGGCGCCGCGCCGCCGGCGGCTCTTGGTGGTCGAGGACAACCCGGCCGAACAGGCCAGCGTCACCGAGCTGCTGTCACACGACGACGTCGACATCACCGCTGTCGGATCCGGCGCGGAAGCGCTGGCGAGTCTCAGGGCCGACCCGGCCGATTGCGTGGTGCTCGACCTGAAGCTGCCTGACATGTCCGGCTTCGAGGTGCTTGAGCAGTTGCGCGACGACCCCGCGCTGGCCGAGACGCCGGTCGTGGTCTTCACCGGCCGCGAGCTCACCGCCGAGGAAGACGCTCAGCTGCACACCATGGCTCGCAGCGTCGTGGTGAAGGGCGTCGAGAGCCCTGAGCGCCTGCTGGATGAGACCTCGCTGTTCCTGCATCGGGTCGTGGCCGATCTGCCCAAGGCCAAGCAGGAGATGCTGGAGCGCCTGCACTCCTCGGACGAGGACCTCGTGGGACGCACGGTGCTGCTGGTGGACGACGATGCACGCAACATCTTCGCGCTCTCCAGCGTTCTGGAACGGCGCGGGATGAAGGTGCTCACCGCCAACAACGGCAGCGAAGCCGTCGCTATGGTCGAGAGCGAGCCCGATATCGCCATCGTGCTCATGGACATCATGATGCCAGGGATGGACGGCTACGAGACCATCGAGGCCATCCGACTGCACCCGCAATTCCGCCGGCTGCCGATCGTCGCGCTCACCGCCAAGGCGATGAAAGGTGACCGCGAGAAGTGTCTTGAGGCGGGGGCGTCGGACTACCTCGCCAAGCCAGTCAACACCGAACAGCTGCTGTCCGCGTTGCGGATGTGGCTGCACCGCTGAGTGACGGCCGTGAGCGACACCCAACGCGTCGATATTCTGCTGGTCGACGACCAGCCCGCCAAGCTGCTGGCTTACGAGGTGATCCTGAGCGGCCTGGGCGAGAGGCTGCTCTCCGCCAGTTCCGCCCACGATGCCCTCAGCCTGCTGCTGAAGCACGACAACATCGCCGTGGTGCTGATCGATGTGCAGATGCCGGATCTCGACGGCTTCGAGCTGGCCGCGATGATCCGCGAGCACCCGCGCTTCGCCCACATGCCGCTGATCTTCGTCTCGGCGGTGCACCTCTCCGACCTCGACCGGATCAAGGGTTACGAGTCCGGCGCGGTCGACTACGTGCCGGTGCCTGTGGCGCCTGAAGTCCTGCGGGCCAAGGTGCGCACGTTCGTCGACCTGTTCCGCAAGACCCGTCAGCTGGAGCAGCTCAACCTCGAACTGGAAGAACGGGTGGCCGAGCGCACGGCGGCGCTTGAGGCCTCCCGAGCGGAGCTGCAGGCGCTGAACCACGAGCTGGAGGGCCGCATCGAGCAGCGCACGCGGGAGCGCGAGCAGGCGCTGGCGCAGCTGTTCGAAGCGCAGAAGATCGACACCATCGGCCAGCTGACCGGCGGCGTCGCCCACGACTTCAACAACCTACTGATGGCGATGATTGGCAGCCTGGAGCTGCTGCGCAAACGCCTGCCGGGCGATGAAACCGCTCAGCGTCTGCTGGCCAACGCGCTGAAAGGCGCCGAGCGGGGCGCGGCGCTGACCCAGCGGCTGCTGGCGTTCGCGCGGCGCCAGGAGCTGCGGCCCGAGCCGATCGACCTGCCGGCGCTGATGGCTGGCATGCGCGAATTGCTGAGCCGCTCGCTGGGTCCGCAGATCACCCTGGTCGAGGACATCGCCGAGGAACTACCGCCGGTGCTAGCCGACGCCAACCAGCTCGAGCTGGCGCTGATGAACCTGGCGCTCAACGCGCGCGACGCGATGCCGGGCGGCGGCGTGCTGACCATTTCGACGCGCGCCGAAGAGGTGAGTCCCGGCGCCAGCCTCAGCGCCGGCCGCTACCTGCGCCTGATCGTCGCCGACACCGGCGAGGGCATGGACGCCGACACGCTAGCGCACGCGGTTGAGCCGTTCTTCACCACCAAAGGCACCGGCAAAGGCACCGGGCTCGGCCTGCCGATGGTGCAGGGCCTGGCGGCGCAATCGGGGGGCGCGCTGTGGATCGACAGTCGGCCGGGCGAGGGCACGCGCGTGCACCTGCTGCTGCCGGAGGCGGACGAGGCGGCGCGCGCTGAGGCCGCGCCGGCGACCCCCGTTGAAACCTTCGCCGCGAACGATCGCGCGGCGACCATCTTGCTGGTCGACGACGACGCGCTGGTCAGCGTCGGCACCGTGGCCATGCTGGAAGACCTGGGCCACCGGGTGATTGCCGCGGAGTCGGCCGCCGCGGCGCTCGACGTGCTCGACCGGGGCGCCGAGGTCGACATCATCATCACCGACCACGCCATGCCGGAAATGACCGGTCTGGAGTTCGCCCGCATCGCCCGCGAGCGCCGCCCTGGCCTGCCGATCGTGCTCGCCACCGGCTACGCCGACCTCGACCTCATCGCCCGCCGCGACCTGGACTATCCGCGCCTCGCCAAGCCCTACTCGCAAGGCGACCTCGCCCGCGTGGTGGCTCAGCTGCGCAACCCAAAGCCGGAAGCCGTGGCGCTCTAGTCGCCTGAAGGCTCACGTTCCCGGCTGGATATACGGGACCGCGGCGAACAGGCGGCGTTCCGCGCCGCGGGGGTCGTCGACCAATCGGGTCTCGCGGTCGAAGACCAGCGTCTGCCGGCGGGGAAGGGTGTAGGGCGACCACCTGGGGATCGCGATGTTGTTCGGATTGCCGCGATGCGCGAAGGCCGCGAAGGTCACGCTGACCTTGTCGGCCATCGCCTGGGCGTCGGCGCTGGGCGCGATCGGCGAACCGGGCGCCGCCAGGTTGTCGAACGCGAGCGAGATGTCGGTGGTGTGCATCGCCTTCAGCCGCCCGCCCTCGATGGTGGTCGGATAGTCCATCTCGTAGACGAACGCCGGCGCGCCCTGACGGGCCCGCGCTTCCGCCTCGATTACCGCGCCGCGCCAGGATCGGCCCGCGGTGGTGGCGGCGAAGAACACGTCCGTCGGCGAATAGCCGGGATAGAGACGCCGATAGGCCGCGACCACGAAGGCCGGATCGATGTCGACCCGCATTTCCGGCGCGAGCCTTGCGGGCAACTGGTCCCAGGTCATCGTGAACGGGTCGGGCTGGGTGTGGGCGAGGAACGCGCGGGTCTCGTCGTGGCAGTTGCCGATCATCATCGGCACGGTCGCTGACTGCGGCGGCGCGTCGGGCCAGAACGGGTGGCGCGTCAGGCTGCGCTCGTCGAGCACCGGGCCGAAGTAGAGCGGGCCGGGGGTGAACGGATCCGGCGTCTCCAGCGCGCCGACCAGCCGGTCGGTGGGGAGGCTGGCCAGCGTGGCCGCGTTGGCCGGGACGATCTTCACCGCATCGAGGAAGAGCCGCATCCGGGCCTCGGCGTGCAGCGGACCCGATGCGGTCACTTGCTGACCACTCATGGTGATGGCGCGGTGGAAGAGGCCTGTGGCGGCCGGCATTGCCATCAGCGTGGCGATCTTCGCGCCGCCGCCGGACTGACCAAAAAGCGTGACCCGGCCTGGATCGCCGCCGAAGCGCGCGATGTTGGCGCGCACCCACCTCAGCGCCAGCACCAGATCGAGCTGGCCGGCGTTCCCTGAGTCGGCGAACGCCGCGCCGCCGAGCGTGGCGAGGTAGCCGTAGCCAAACACGTTGAGCCGGTGGTTGAGCGTCACCACCACAACGTCGCGGCGCTTCGCCAGCCGGACGCCGTCGTAGAGCGGCGCCGAACCGGAGCCGGCCGCGTAGGCGCCGCCATGGATGTAGACCATCACCGGCCGGCGCGCGGCATCCCCGCCCGGGGTCCAGACGTTGAGGCACAGACAGTCTTCGCTGGTGGGACCATCTGGCCTGGTCTGCGGCGCGGTAGGCCCGTAGCTCGTGGTGTCGCGTACGCCTTGCCAAGCGGGCGCTGGGCGCGGCGGCTGGAAACGCGCGGCGCCGGTGTCAGCGCCGTAGGGCACGCCCTTGAACGCCAGCACGCCGCCGTCGCTGACGCCCCGGATGGCGCCAGCGCTGGTCGCGACCACCGGCGAGGCCGACCCAGCTGCCGCCAGCGCTGAGCGCGCGACGATAAAGCCGGCGCCAAGGCCGAGCCCCACGGCGCGGCGATTGGGGCCGTCAGCCGATCCTTGCGGGCTCATAGCGCGGCGTCAGCAGATGGATGACGACCAGGGCGGTCAGGTAAGCGCCGGCGGCGACGATGAAGATCGGCGTGTAGCTGCCGATGCGCTCCAGCACCCAGCCCGCGTACTTGGCCATCAGCATGCCGCCGACGCCGCCGATCGCGCCGCCGATCCCGATCACCGTGCCCACAGCGGCCTTCGGGAAGACGTCCGAAGGCAGCGTGTAGAGGTTGGCCGAGAAACCCTGGTGGGCGGCGGTGGCGAGGCCGAGGATGCCCACCGCGAGCCAGAGCGAGCCGGCCTGCATGGCGAACAGGATCGGCAGCACCAGCACCGCGCAGATCAGCATCGCCGTCTTGCGCGCCGCGCCCAGCGACAGGCCCCGGCGCAGCAGCGCGCCCGAGAGCCAGCCGCCGGAGATGCTGCCGACGTCGGAGAGCAGGTAGACGGCCACCAACGGCGGTCCGAAGCTCTTCAGGTCGAGGTGGTACTCGCGGGCGAAGAAGTCGGGCAGCCAGAACAGGTACATCCACCAGATCGGATCGATGAGGAACTTGCCGGCGCAGTAGGCCCAGGTCTCGCGGGTCTTCAGCACGTCCACCCACGACACCTTGGTGACGGTTTCTGGCGGGTCGCTCTCGATCAGCGCCAGCTCAGCCGCACCGACCCGGGGGTGGCTGGCCGGCGAGCGGTAGATCACCAGCCATGCGACCAGCCACAGCAGGCCGGCCACGCCAGTGATGACGAACGTCGCGCGCCAGCCCATGGCCAGGTCGATGGCGATCCACGGCACCAGGAGAGGCGTCACGATCGCGCCGATGTTAGTGCCCGCGTTGAAGAGGCCGGTGGCGAGCGCTCGCTCGCGCCTGGGAAACCATTCGGCGGTCGCCTTGATGCCGGCGGGAAAGCCGCCGCCCTCGCCGACGCCCAGCACCATGCGCACCAGGATGAAGCCGCTGACGGTGCGCACAGCCGCGTGGCTGACGTGGCCAATGGTCCAGATCGCGAAAGCGGCGGCGTAGCCGAGCTTGGCGCCGACCCAGTCGACGAAGCGGCCGAACACCAGGTAGCTCGCTGCGTAGGCCGCCTGGAACCAGAACACGATGTCGGCGTAAGTTATCTCGCTCCAGCCGAACTCCTTTTGCAGGGTGGGCTTCAGCACGCCGATCATCTGCCGGTCGATGTAGTTGAACACCATGGCGACGAAGAGCAGGCCGCAGATCCACCAGCGGAAGCGGCCGGGTTTGCCCAGGTCGGTGGCGGCGGGGGCGGTCATGCGGCGGGAAGGGCCGGGACGGCGTGGCAGCGCACGTCGCCGTGGGGTCCGAAGCTGACCCGGCCATCCTCCCCGGCGACGATGTCGTGGATGCCCGTCGCTGCGCCCGTGGAGATCAGGCAGCCGGCCCGCAGCGGACGCCGGCGGCTGGCGGCGTGGGCCAGCAGGAAACGCACGCTCTCAAGGGGGCCGCCCGCGATCGACGCGGCCGACCCCCGGCCGACGCTGCGTCCGCCGATGAACGTCTCGCAAACCAGCGACGTGTCCGGCGCCTGACCGAACGCCGTGAGCGGCGGACCGGCGATCAGGCCGTGGTTGTTGCCGAAGTCGGCGGCGACGACCGTGGGACCGAGCACGTTGATGGTCGCGAGCGGGCTGCCAGCCAGTTCGGCGCCGATCCGCATCCGCCCCTTCAGCGCCGCGGCTTCCGCCAGCGTCCAGAGAGTCTTGTCCGTGGGCGCGTCCTCAAGCAACTCGTAGACGAACTCAGCTTCCAGCGCCGCAAAGCCGCCGACGAATACCGGCGTCGGCGTCGGCCGAGCCGGATCTGGCGCCCAGACTTCGTCCGCGAAGATCGGACCCACGACCCGCGACTGGCCTAGCCGCGCTTCCAGGTGGTCGGGGATCTTACCGACTTTCCACCCGGCGATCTGCCCGCCCCGGAGCTCGATGGCGTGTTCCTGGATCTCGTAACCGGCCTCCAAGGTCGCTGGCGGCTCGCCGGGGAAGGCAGCCAGCGGCCGCGCTGCGCGGCGCGCATCGACGAAGGCTCTGGCGATGGCGAGCGACGGACCCGCCGTTGACGGCCGCGCCTTCGAACTCGTCACTCGGCCGATCCTCCCTCCCTGGCTCTCGTCGGCCAGGTCCGCGATTGCGTCTAGAGGAAACCGGTGTCATTTTCAATCGATCCGGTGTGAAGGTCGCGCGGCGCACGCGTCGAAGCCGATCGCGGAGCCGGCGATGGGGAGTGAAACATGCGTGGAATCATTGGCTTGACGACGATGGCCGGCGCCCTCGCGTTGGCGCTCGGGGCGCGTGCGGCGCCGGATGCGTCAGCGCCGACAGCCAAGGCGGCGCCGTTCGCGTTTCCGGGCGCGATGGGCTGGGCGGCGCACACGCCCGGCGGTCGCGGCGGCCAGATCCTGCGCGTCACCACGCTCAAGGCCGACGGGCCGGGCTCATTCCTCGAGGCGCTGCAGACCAAGGGGCCGCGTATCATCGTGTTCGAGGTCGGCGGCGTCATCGATCTCGGCCGCAACGAGATCAACGTCACCGAGCCCTACCTGACCATCGCCGGCCAGACGGCCCCGTCGCCGGGCATCACCTTTATTCGCGGCGGCTTTCAGATCCACGCCCACGACGTGATAGTGCAGCACATTCGCGTGCGGGTTGGCGAGGCTGGCGCGGCGAAGAAGAGTGGCTGGGAGACAGACGGCCTTTCCACCGCGGGCGACGCCCACGACGTCATCGTCGACCATTGTTCGGTGACCTGGGCGACCGACGAGAACATGTCGATGTCGGGCAAGCGCTTCGTCGGTCAGAACCCTGACGACTGGCGCGCGTCCACCTCGCACCGGATCACCTTCTCGAACGACATCATCGCCGAAGGGCTGAGCTACGCCACGCACTCCAAGATCGAGCACTCCAAGGGCTCGCTGATCCACGACAACGCCACGGATTTCCTGATCGCCGACAACCTCTACGCCCACAACTACGAGCGCAACGTGCTCTACAAGGGCGGGGCGCGCGGCGTGATGCTCAACAACCTGATCTTCGATCCCGGCCAGCGCATCATCCACTACAACCTGATGGCGGAAGAGTGGGGCGACCACGCCTGGCAGGTGGGCCAGGTGGTTGCGGTCGGCAATGTCGCCCGTGCTGGCCAGTCGACCGTGCCCCACATCGCCTTCTTCGAACTCGGCGGCTACGGCGACGTGCAATACTACGCCCGGGACAACATCGCGGTGGACCAGATCGGCGAGCCGCTGCCCATGATCGGCCGCTACACCACCTCGCCGGCGAAGATCATCCCCGAAGACCAGCCGCCGCTGTGGCCACCGGACGTCAAGGTGATGCCGGCCGAGGACGTGCAGCAGTACGTGCTGCACAACGTCGGCGCCCGGCCTTGGGACCGGGACTATGACGACGTGCGCCTGATTGCCGATGTCGCCGAAGGGCGCGGCATCATCATCAACAGCCAGGACGACATCCACGGCTATCCGGTGCAGGCGCCGACGCAGCGCGCGTTCAATCCGGCGCAGTGGAATCTCGACGACATGACGCCGAAGGACCCGTCGGTGCTCGACGGCAGTCATCGCGCACCCGGCACCTGACGGCGGTCAGAGCGCCAACGCCTCGGCGAAGCGTCCGGCGGCCAGTTCGGCGTGCGCCGTGCGCACCGCGTCGGTGAAGCGCCGGTCGCGCGCTAACGCCGTTGGGAACACAGCGGTGAGTTCCAGGAAGCGGTCCACCTGAGCGGTCTCCGGCGCCACCGCGATGGCGGCGATTGCGGGCGCCAGAGGGTCGACCAGCGTCTCGCTGCTAACGGCGCAGCGCGCGGCGTAGAGCATCCACGCCGCGACAGGGACGGCGAGCCGTTGCGCGCCGCGCCCGGCGGCGAGCGCATCGGCGATGGTGCCGAGCACGCGGACCGGCAGCTTCTGCGAGCCGTCCCAGGCGATCTGAGCCAGCTGGTGCGCGATCGCCGGGTTGCGGAAACGCGTGAGGATCGCGTCGATATAGGCATCCGTGTCCGGGCCACCCCGCCTGAGCGTCGGGGCGATGTCTCGCCGCATCAGCCGCTCCACGAAGCCAGCCAGTTGCGCGTCAGCCATCGCATCGGCGACCGTGGTGTGGCCGATCAGGCCGCCAAGGTAGGCGAGGGTGGAGTGGGCGCCGTTGAGCAGGCGCAGCTTGGCCTGTTCGTAGGGCCGCACGTCGCGCACCACCTCCACGCCGGCGGAGGCCAGCGCGGCGCCGTCCGCGCCCAACTCGTCCTCGATCACCCACTGGGTGAAGGCTTCCCGCTGGATCGGCCAGGCATCGTCGAGCCCTGTCAGCGCGCTGACCCGGGCCTTCAGCGCGTCGTCCGTCGCCGGCGTGATGCTGTCGACCATCGACGCTGGAAAGCGCACCTGGTCCTCGATCCAGGCCGCGAGGTCGCGGTCGCCCTGGGCGCGTACGAGATCGATCACCGCCGCCCGCAACCTGGCGCCGTTGCCCGCGAGGTTGTCGCAACTCGCGATCGTCAATCCGCCCGCGGCAGCGGCTTTGCGGGCGCGAAGCCCCGCCGCCAACCACCCCGGCGCGCTGCGCGGGGCGCGCGGGCCTCTGAGGTCGAAGGCAACGTCCGGGTGCGCCGTATCCAGCCGGCCGTCGGCGTCCAGGCAATAGCCTTTCTCGGTGATCGTCAGCGTGACCAGCCGGGTCTTCGGGTGAGCGAGGCGGCCAATGGCGGCGGCCGGATCGGCCGCTGCGGTGATCAGCTCCCGGAGCGCCCCGACGATCCGAACGCGGACTTGAACGTCGAGCTCGACCAGCGAATAGAGCCCATCCTGAGGCGCCAGGGCCGATCGGACGCTGTCCGAGCGCAGCGCGATCGCGGACACCGCCCACCGGGGATCGCGCGCTAGAAGCTGGTCGAACACGGGCGCCTGGTGGGCGCGGTGAAAAGCGCCCGGGCCCAGATGCGCTATGCCGATCTCCGCGGCGCCGCGGTCATATGGCGGGCGCCAATGCGCGTTTTCGGCTTGCGCCAGGGCGCGATCACTGAGACGAGGCAGGCTCACGCCCGAAACGGTAACCGGTGTCGTGGCTCGTTCAAGTCGCGCCGGCGAGCGGGCGCTGCGTTCGACGCCGAGAGCCTGCTGGCTGGAGACCATCGCCATTGACTGATCGCCAGCCGGCAAGCGCGAGTCCGAGGCGCGCCGAGGCGCCGACCAGCGGCCGGCGGCCCACCATCAACGACATCGCCCGGCTCGCGGAGGTCTCCAAGAAAACCGTCTCGCGAGTGATCAATGCTTCCCCGTTCGTCAAGGAGGACACACGCGAGCGCGTCGCGGCGATCATGCGGGAACTCGACTACGTGCCCGACCCGCAAGCGCGCGGTCTCGCCTTTCGACGCTCGTTCCTGGTCGGCTTCATCTACGACAATCCCAATCCGCAATACGTGGTCAACGCGCAGCAGGGCATCCTCGACGCGCTGGCAGGCTCTGGGCTGGTGCTGGCGGTGCGGCCTTGCGATCGCGCAGCGCCCAGTTTCCTGGAGGACATGCGCAGCTTCGTGCAGCGTCAGAAGCTCTACGGCGTGATCCTGTTCCCGTCCGTCTCGGAGGACGAGGCTCTTATCGAGCAGTTGCGGGCGCTGGAGTGCCCCTATGTGCGGGTGGCGTCGGTCGAGCTCGACAGCGCAGGATCGATGCTGGTCACCAACGACGCCATCGGCGGGGCGGAATCCGCGCGGCACCTGGCCGACCTCGGCCATACCCGCATCGGGCACATCACCGGCCCCTTGAGTTTCCGCTCCACCCATGAACGCCGGCAGGGCTTTGCGGACGGGCTTGCTGAGCGGGGGCTGGCGCTCGACGAAGCGCGGGTGCGGGCCGGGGCTTACACCTTCGAGTCGGGGGTCGCCTGCGCGCGGGCGTTGCTCGCGCTCTCGCCCCGTCCAACCGCGATTTTCGCTGGCAACGACGAGATGGCGCTCGGCGCCTATCAAGCGGCGCGCGACGCCGGACTTCGGGTTCCCGAGGACCTCTCCATCGTCGGCTACGATGACTCGCCCATCGCCGCCCGGGTCTGGCCGGCGCTCACCACCGTGCGCCTGCCGATTCGCGACATGGGGCGCATCGCCGCCCACAAGCTCATGCGCCAGGACGGGGCCGATAGTCCCGAGGCAGACGAAACCGTGCGTCCGACGCTGATCGTGCGAGCCTCTAGCGGACCGGCGCCGCCAGAATAAAGCCTGCCCTCCAGCCCTTAAACCGGTTGAAGGACGAAATGACACCGGTTACCGGTGCCGGGGTTAGGATCGGCGCGCGGATGACACGACCCCTGGTTCTCAACGATGACCGGCTGTTCCCGCCCGAGCCGACCGTGCGGGCGTTGGCGCGCGAGCTGTACGCCGGCGTCAGGTCGCTGCCGATTGTCAGCCCGCACGGCCATTGCGACCCCGCCTGGTTCGCCAGCAACGAGCCCTTCCCGAACGCCACCGACCTGCTGGTCGCGCCGGACCACTACCTCTACCGGATGCTGCACAGTCAGGGCGTGCCAATGCAGGCGCTGCGTGTCCCGGACCGATCCGGCGACCCCGGCGGCGACCCGCGTGAAGCCTGGCGGCTCTTCGCGCGCCACTACCAACTCTTTCGCGGCACGCCGTCGGCGCTCTGGCTGAACCACACCTTCGCCGAGGTGTTCGGGCTGGCCGTTGCGCTGAGCGAGGAGACTGCCGACCATTACTTCGACGTCATCGGCGCCGCGCTGGCGACCGAGGCGTTTCGGCCGCGGCGGCTGTTCGAGCGCTTCAACATCGAGGTGCTGGCCACCACCGAGAGCCCGGTGGACACGCTGGAGCACCATGCCGCGATTAGGGCCAGTGGATGGGGTGGGCGCGTGATCACCGCTTACCGGCCCGACCCGGTGATCGACGCCGAGCACGAACTCTTTGGGGCCGCCCTCCAGCGCTTCGGCGAGCTCACCGGCGAGGATGTGCTGAGCTGGCAGGGCTATCTCGCGGCCCATCGCCAGCGCCGCCAGGTCTTCATTGCCGCCGGCGCCACGTCCACTGATCACGGCCATCCGAGCGCCGCCACAGCGGACCTCGCGCGCGCCGACGCTGAGCGGCTGTTCGCCACCATCATTGCCGGTCGCGCCACCCCGGCGGAGGCCGAGCTGTTCCGGGCCCAGATGCTGACCGAGATGGCGGCGATGAGCCTCGACGACGGGCTGGTGATGCAGATCCATCCCGGCTCATTTCGCAACCACAGCCAGCCTGTCTTCGACCGTTTCGGTCGTGACAAGGGCGCGGACATTCCGCAGCGGACCGACTACGTGCGGGCGCTGAAGCCGCTGCTCGACCGTTTCGGCGAGGCGCCAGGGCTCACGGTGATCGTCTTCACCCTCGATGAAACCAGCTACGCCCGAGAGCTCGCGCCGCTTGCTGGGCACTATCCGGCGCTCAAGCTCGGGCCGCCCTGGTGGTTCCACGACAGCCCCGAAGGCATGCGCCGCTTCCGCGAACAGACCACTGAGACCGCGGGCTTCTACAACACCGTCGGCTTCAACGACGACACGCGCGCCTTCCTGTCGATTCCAGCGCGCCACGACCTGGCGCGACGGGTCGACTGCGCATTTCTGGCGCGGCTGGTGGCCGAGCACCGGCTGGATCTCGACGAGGCGCACGATCTGGCGCCCGAGCTCGCGGTCGGCCTCGCTCGCCGGGCCTACAATCTGGACGACGCGGCAAAGCGCCAGTCCTGACAAGGAGACGACATCGTGTTCCGCAAGACCTACCAGTCGACCCACCCGGACATGATGGCCGGCGCCAGCAACGAGGCGCTGCGTCAGCGCTACCTGGTCGATGGCCTCTTCCAGCCCGACGCCGTGGCGCTCAACTACCTGCACGACGAGCGCATGGTGATCGGCGGCGCGGCGCCCGTGTCGCGCGCTGTCTCGCTGCCGGCGCAGACCGAGCCCGCGTCGGCGGCTGGCAAGCCGTTCCTCGAGCGGCGAGAACTCGGCCTGATCAATGTCGGCGACGGCCCGGGCGTGGTGCGCGTCGACGGCGCGCAGCACCAGCTGGCGCGGCTGGACGGCCTCTACGTCCCGATGGGCGCGTCCGAGGTGACCTTCGAGAGCGCCAACCCGCAATCGCCCGCGCGCTTCTACCTGGCTTCGACTCCGGCGCACGCCCGCTACGAGGTGAAGAAGATCTCCATCGCCGAGGCGACGCCGCTGGAGCGCGGGGCGCTCGAGACCTCGAACGAACGGACTATCTACCAGTACGTGATCCCGGGCGTCTGCGCGTCGGCGCAACTGCTGCTCGGCCTCACTATCCTGAAGAGCGGCTCGGTGTGGAACACCATGCCGCCGCACCTGCACGATCGCCGCTCGGAGGTGTACTTCTATTTCGGGCTCGGGGCCGACCAACGGGTCTTCCACTTCATGGGCGAGCCGGATGCGGCGCGCCACATCGTGGTGGGCAACGAAGAGGCGGTGGCCTCGCCGCCCTGGTCGATCCACATGGGCGCCGGCACCTCGAACTACACGTTCATCTGGGCGATGGGCGGGGAGAATCTCGACTACACCGACATGAACGTGCTCGACATCTGCCAGCTCAAGTAGCGGCGATGAATCCTTTCGACCTCAGCGGCAAACGCGCCCTGGTGACCGGCGCCAACACCGGCCTCGGCCAGGGGATCGCCGTCGCGCTCGTCGGCGCCGGCGCCGACATCGTCGCGGTCGGCCGCACCGCGCCCGACGAAACGCGCGCGGCCGTGGAAACCGCCGGACGGCGGCTTGCGTGGGTCGAAGCGGACCTGGCCACCACAGAACCCGTTTCCCGGATCGTCGCGGACGCCGGTGAGGTCGATATCCTGGTCAACAACGCGGGCGTCATCCGCCGCGCCGACGCCGCGGACTTCACCGAGGCGGACTGGGACGCGGTGATGGGCGTCAACCTGAAGACGGTCTTCTTTCTCACCCAGGCCGTCGCTCGCAGCTGGCTGGAGGCCGGCCGGGGCGGGAAGGTGATCAACGTGGCGTCGCTACTATCCTTCCAAGGCGGTGTTCGCGTCGCGTCCTATACCGCGGCGAAGAGCGGGCTGGCGGGCGTGACACGGCTCCTTGCCAACGAGTGGGCTGGGCGCGGCGTCAACGTCAACGCCATCGCGCCAGGCTACTTCGAGACCAACAACACCGAGGCGTTGCGGGCCGATGCAACGCGCAGCCGCCAGATACTCGAGCGCATTCCCGCCGGTCGGTGGGGCCGGCCCGCGGACCTCGGTGGCGCGGCGGTGTTCCTGGCCTCGCCGGCGTCCGACTATGTCCACGGGGTGGTGTTGCCCGTCGACGGCGGGTGGCTCGCGCGCTGATAGCCCCGGTTTGTTGCTGGCGAGCAACGACAAGCGTTGCTAGGCGCCACGGGCGCAAATTTCGATTGTTACCGGTGTCATTTTGGATGATACCGGTGTCACAAGGAGACTTCGCGCCGCTTCGGCTGGCGACGAAGCCGGGGTAGGGAGGTTGTCATGTCAAAGTCGAGGTCGGACGAATTGCGTCTTGGCGCATCGGTCCTGGCGGTCGCAATCGCAATCAGCGCCGGCGCTGCGCACGCCGATACAGCGGGAGATCCGGCGGCGCCCGCCGTCGCGCCGTCACCTGCCCCAGCCGCAGCGCCGGCAGCCGCCAGCAGCACGACGTCGGATGTCGTCGTCACCGGCTTCCGCAACAGCCTGGCCAAGGCCATCACGCTCAAGCGCGCGCAAACCGCCGAGATCGACACCATCCTCGCCGAGGATATCGGCAAGTTTCCCGACCTGAACCTTGCGGAGTCGCTGCAGCGCATCCCTGGCGTCGCCATCACCCGGGAAGGCGGCGAGGGACGTCAGGTGACGATCCGGGGGCTCGGCCCGCAGTACACCCGCACGACGATCAACGGCATGGAGGCGCTCTCGACCATCGGCGCGCCCGATAACGACGGCGGCGTCAACCGCACCCGCGCGTTCGACTTCACCGTGTTCGCCTCGGATTTGTTCAGCTCACTGACGGTCCAGAAGACCCCGGAGGCCGACCTCGACGAGGGATCGCTCGGCGCGACGGTGCAACTGCACACCGCCGAGCCGTTCCAGCTCCGCAAATTCACCCTGCAGCTGAGCGCTCAGGGCGACTACAACGACCTCGCGGGCACGGTCGAGCCGCGCGCCTCGTTCCTGATCGCGGACACATCGAGCGACGGCAAGTTCGGCGCGCTGTTCTCGATCGCCTACAGCCACCGCGTGTTCGACGACAACGGCGCCAGTACGGTGCGCTGGGACATGGGCAACGTGCTCTCGACCGGCGGCACCACAGCCGCGCCGCTGGTGGGCTTCAAATCGGTGGGCGGCACGAACTGCCAGGTGTTCCCACTGCCGGCGGCCTGCGCCACGGTGGATTCGGCGTTCCACCCCCGCTTCCCGCGCTACGATCTGTATCAGGACGACCAGACCCGCGTCGGCGCGACGGCGTCGCTGCAATGGGCGCCCGACGATCGCAACCTCTTCACGCTCGACGCGCTGCACTCCTACTGGGGCGGCACGCGCCAGGAGCAGTATCTAGAGGCGCCCGGCTTCAGCGGCACCGGCAAGTGCGCCAGCGCCACCAACTGCACCTCGATCGCCAACATCGCGGTGGTGACGGACGACATCACCTCGCTTGGAGTCATGGACTCGGGCACGTTCAACGGCGTCGACACCCGCGTCGAAGACCGCATCGACAACCTGCACACCAACTTCGACCAGGTCACCCTGAACGGACGCAATCAGTTCAGCAGCCAGTTCAGCACTGACGAACTGCTCGGCTGGTCGCAGTCGAATTTCGACAACCCGGTCCAGACCACGCTGGGCTACGACCAGTTCAACGTCCAGGGCTTCAGCTACAGCTATGCGAATAGCCGCATTCCGCTGCTGAACTTCGGCTCGGCCAATCTGACCGCGCAGGGCCCATGGGTGCTCACCGAGGTGCGCGAGCGGCCGCAAACGGACGACAACGGCTACTACACCGGCCAGATCAACCTGCACTACACGCCGGCCGAGAGCGTCACCGTCTCCTCGGGCTTCGACTTCAAGCAGTACACCTTCACCACCACGTCGCTGCGGCTGGTGAACGGCGAATCCGTCACCTCGTCCAACGCCTACGCCGGCCTGCTGTCGACGCCGGTCAGCCAGTACAGCCAGACCGCGACACTGGCGGGCTCAGGCGTCACGGCGCCAGCTGGCAGCTCGACGACCTGGATCACGCCCAGCGTGGCGACAGCGGCGAACCTGTTCGGGCTCTACAGCAATCCGCTCTTCGCGCTCAGCGACACGGGCGATCTCGGCGACAACGCCGGTGTCACCGAAGGCGACTACGGCGCCTACGTGCAGGCGGATTTCCATGCGCCGCTGCTGGGTCGCGAGTTGCGCGGCAACATCGGGGTGCGCGACGTCTACACGACGCAGAACTCACAAGGCTTCGATTTCATCGCGGGGGTGCAGCAGGCGGTGACGGCGCAGCACGACTACAACGAAGTGCTGCCGTCGCTGAACCTGGCCTGGAACGTGCGCGACGACATGGTGCTGCGCTTCAGCGCCTCGCGGGTGATGGCGCGTCCCGACCTCACCAGCCTGGTGGCGTCGACGTCCGTCACGGTTTCCGGCACCCAGTTCAACGTCAAGACCGGCAACCCGAGTCTGCTGCCGTTCCTGGCCTGGGCCTACGACCTGGCGTGGGAGTGGTACCCGGCGCACGGCGCCCTGGTGTCGGTGGCGCTGTTCCGTAAGGACGTCTCCAGCTTCGTCACCACCCAAGCCGAGAACATCCCCTTCGAGGGCAACCCGTTCGGCGTCCCCGACAGCGCGGCTATCGCCGCCTGCGGCTCCACGCCGGGCTGCAGCCCGGCGGCGACGTGGAACTTCTCCACCCCCGCCAACACGCAGGGCGGCTGGGTTCAGGGCCTGGAAGTCAACTACCAGCAGCCGTTCACGTTCCTGCCGGGCATTCTCACCCACACCGGCGCACTTGCGAACTTCACGCTGACCGACTCCAGCCTGACGTATCCTGGCGCGACCACGGGCACCTTCGTCACCAACCAGCTGCTGGGCCTCTCCAAGTACGCCGCCAACGCGACCCTCTACTACGAGGACGACCGCCTGAGCGCTCGCGTCTCCGCGGCCTACCGCAGCCGTTATCTGACCCGCGTGCCGGGCCAGGAGACGGGCACCGACGCGGACGGCTTCGACTCGACGTTCAACCTCGACGCCTCGGTTCAGTACACGATCAACGCGCACCTCAAGGCGACGGTGGAAGGGCTAAACCTCACCAACCAGTACGAGAACGAGTTCAACGACACCCAGCGCGACCTCTCGTATTACTATCACGAGACCGGCCGCGAGGTTCTGTTCGGGGTTCGCTACCAGTATTGAGCCTGGGCGGGCGCGTCAGGCCCGCCAGGAGAGCGTGATCGCCATGGCCGTCACCCCGACCGGACCCGTGGTCTGCTTCGGCGAGATTTTGCTGCGCTTCAGCGCGCCGCCCGGCGAGCTCTTGTTGCAATCACCGCAGCTGCGCGTCCACGTCGGCGGGGCCGAGGCGAACGTCGCCGTCTCGTTGGCAAGGCTTGCCATCGACGCCAGGATGGTCAGCGCCGTCCCTGAGAATGCGCTAGCCGATGCGGCGCTGGGCGAGCTGCGCCGCTGGGGGGTGGATGTCTCCCGCGTGCGACGGGCTCCCGGACGGATGGGGCTCTATTTCCTCACGCCCGCAGCCGGGGTGCGTCCTTACGACGTGCTCTACGACCGCGCTGGCGCCGCCTTCGCCACCGCCGACCCGGGCGCCTGGGACTGGGATCAGGCGCTGGATGGCGCGGCCTGGCTGCACCTCTCTGGCGTCACACCGGCTCTAGGCCCGGGCGGCGCGCAAGCGGCGATGAACGTTGTCGCCGCCGCCCGCGCCCGTAGCGTGCGCATCGCGTTCGACGGCAACTACCGCGCGCGGCTCTGGTCGCAGTGGGACGGCGACGCGCCATCGATCCTGAGCGGGCTGCTCGCCGGCGTCGACCTCGCTTTCGTCAACGAGCGCGATCTGGAGCTGGCCCTGAAGCAGGATTTCTCCGACTTGGCGCCATCGGAGCGGCTGCCGGCGGCTGCATCGGCGGCGTTCCAGGCCTTCCCGCAGCTTACGCGCATCGCCACAACGCAGCGCCTGGAAAGCCGGGCGCTCGTTGGCGTGCTGATCGATCGCCAGGGCCGCGCCGTGCAGTCGCGGCCCTATAGTCTGGACGGCGCGGTCGATCGCATCGGCGCCGGGGACGCGTTCGCCGCAGGCCTGCTGGACGGGTTGTTGCGCGACCAGCCGGCCGCCGCGGCGATTGAGTTCGCGACCGCCGCCGCCTGCCTCAAGCATGGCCTGCATGGCGACTTCAATCTCGCGAGCCGCGAGGACATCGAAAGCCTGGTCAACGGCGAAACCGCCGACGTGCGCCGCTAACCGCGCGCCGCGCGATCACATGACCGCGCCGACCTGCCAGGGCACGAACTCGGCGCCGCCGTACCCGAGCGCCTCGCTCTTGCTGCGCCGGCCCGACGCGACGTCCAGCAGGTAGTCGAGGATCTCGGCGCCCTTCGCCTCGATGGTGGCGCCGCCGGTAGCGATGGATCCGCAGTCGATGTCGATGTCGTCTTGCATGCGCCGATAGATGTCGGAGTTCGACGACAGCTTGATCGAGGGCGATGGCTTGCAGCCGAAGGCCGAACCGCGACCAGTGGTAAACGCGATCATGGTCGCGCCGGAGGCGACCTGGCCGGTCGCCGAGCAAGGGTCGAAGCCAGGACTATCCATGAACACCAGCCCACGCCCAGCGATCGGGGCGGCGTATTCCACCACCTCGTTCAGCGCCGAGCCGCCGGCTTTCGCCACCGCGCCCAACGACTTCTCCAGGATGGTGGTCAGACCGCCAGCCTTGTTACCGGGCGAGGGATTGTTGTCCATCGAGGCGCCATTGCGGGCGGTGTAATCCTCCCACCACGCCAGCCGCGTGCGCAGGCGGTCTGCCACCTCCGGCGCGGCGGCGCGCGCGATCAGCAGGTGCTCCGCGCCGTAGATTTCCGGCGTCTCCGACAGGATCACGGTGCCGCCGAGCGCCACCAGCCGATCCGACGCCACGCCCAGCGCCGGATTGGAGGTGACGCCTGACCAGGCGTCCGAACCGCCGCACTGCAAGCCGAGCACCAGCTCGGAGGCGGGCACGCTCTGGCGCCGCGCGGCGCCCACGCCAGGCAGCATCGCCTTCAGGCGCTCCAGGCCTTCCTCGATGGCGCGCCGGGTCCCGCCGGTGTCCTGGATCGTGAACGACTGAAACGTCTCGTTGTCCGTCAGCCCGTAGTCGCGCCGCAGCCGGCCGATCTGCATCACCTCGCAGCCGAGCCCCACCAGCAGCACGCCGCCGAAGTTGGGGTTGGCCGCCGTGCCCCAGAGCGTGCGCTTCAAGATCTCGAAGCCTTCACCCGACCCGCTCATCCCGCAGCCGCTGGCGTGGGTGATCGGCACCACGCCATCGATGTTCGGGTAGTCGTCGAGCAGGCCCTGGCGCTCGGCCGCCTCGGCGATGTGCCGCGCGACCGTCGCCGAGCAGTTCACGCTGGTGAGCACGCCCAGATAGTTGCGTACGCCCACTTTGCCGCTGGCGCGCCGATAGCCCTGAAAGCTTCGCGGCGGCTCGTTGCGCCCGTACGCGGCACTGACGCTGACCTCTTCGCGCAGGGTCGACATCGCGAGGTTGTGGGTGTGCACGAGGGCGCCGGCGGCGATGTCGGTGGTCGCGGTCCCGATCACCTGGCCGTACTTGCGCACCGCCTCACCGGCCTTGATTGGTGCGCTCGCCGCCTTGTGCCCGTTCGCGATCGCCTCGGTCGCCACGACACCTTCGCCGGCCAGCGCGTCGCCGGGAGTCAGCGCGCGCATGGCGATGACGACATTGTCGCGTTGGTGCAGACGGAGAGCGTTCGGGCGGTCGGTCATGTGGCTGAAGAGTCTCGCGAAACCCTGGCGCGAACACTAGCAGAAGGGCTGGCGGTGAGAGAGGGATTCGAACCCTCGTTAGGGTTTCCCCTAAACACGCTTTCCAAGCGTGCGCCTTCAACCACTCGGCCACCTCACCAGACGCACGCCGAGGCGCACGCAATCGCCTCGCGGCGAGCCGGGCAATATAGCGATGGCGGCCCGGGTCACAAGCGAGCCAAGCGCGACTTTGTCGCTCTCAAGCAGCATGGGCCTCGCGCTGCAGTTCGTGCATCTCCCAAAGCTCGTGGCGGGAGAACTGCAGATGCGGGCGCAGCGCCATCAGCGCGGCCGGGCCCAGGTCCTTCTCGATCTCGTGCAACTGCTGGAACTCTGCGCGCACGTCGCTCAGCGGCACCTTCTCGCCAGCCTCGTGCGCCATCAGCGCCTGCTCGGCCCGCAGCACGAGGTCGGTGTGCAGCTTGAGGTACGCGAACGCTTTGGTCGCCACGTCCGGCCCGAACCGCTCCGACATGGTCAGAATGAAGCGCCCGGCTTCGCTGGCGTCGAACTTGCCGGCGTCGATGTCGGCCATCATGTGCTCGTGGGTCTCGTACTCGTTCAGCAGCCAGGTGTGAGCGGTGTGCTCGCTCTTGGAGAACACCAGCACCAGCGACAGCGGCACCACCACCAGCACCACCGCCATCGACAGGATCGGCTCGTGGGGAAAGTGGTTGTAGGCGCCGTGGATCAGCATCGCCAGGATCAGTCCAGGCAGGAAGATCAGCAGGTGGAAGCGGTAGCGCGCGCCTTCCACCTTCATGCGCCGCTCCATCAGGAACTGGCCGACGACGCCGTAGGCCGCGGTCGAGCCGCCGTGCATGACCGCGGTGCCGAATCCGCGCACCAACCAGACGCCTAGGCTGGCCGAGCCGACGTAGTCGTGCAGGTAGACGAAGTTCTCCACCAGCGAGAAGCCGGCGCCGATGGCGAAGCCGGTGATCGCCGCGTCGATCATGAAGCCGATGCGGTTGCGCCAGAACAAGGCGAGCATCAGGGCGCCCTTCAGCGACTCCTCGATCACTGGGGCGGCGTACTTGGTGTAGTCGGTGAAGCCGATCGGCAGGTCATCGAGCGCGCGCCAGTTGGCCAGGTAGCTGGCGGCCGCCAGCAAGCCGCCAGCTACCAGCAGGATGACCAGCCAGCGCCAGCTCATCAGCTTGAACGCATCCAGCAGCGTGAACCCGGCCAGGAACACCAGCACGGGCACGAGGGCGACGGCGATCTTCAGAAGGTCCATTGGGCGCCCCAGCCGCCGCTACATGATCTTCAGCGACACCATCAGCTCGTTTCGCTCATGCTGATGTTCTTGAAAACCAGCCGCGTAGCCGAATGAGAGCGTCATCGGCAGCCGGAACGCCACGGTAAAATTGAGATCGCCTTGCAGGCCGATGTCTTCAAGCGTCTGGCCAGGGCCATTGCCGGGCGAGTCGGCCAGCACCCCGGTGAAGATCTCCGGCCGCAGGTAGGAGAGGAAGAAGCTCGGTCTGCCCAAGTTGTCGAAGCGCAGCGGCGGCAGGTCGAGCTCCACCAGGCCTTTGGCGAAGCTGCGAGCGCTGATTGCGTCGATGCCGAAGCCGGGGAAGCTGTCGAACTCGCGGAAGCGCTTCACATCGCCGTCGTCGAGGTAGTTGTTGAGGAACGAGCCGAGGTAGAAGAGGCCAAGCGGGTTGTTCTTGTAGCCGCCCGCCGCGCCGGCCGCGCCGAAGAACCAGAGCGCCACGTGGTTGGAGCCGAGCGGGCGGCCGACGTCGAAGCCGGCGTGAACGCTGGGAAAGCCCTTCTCGTCGGCGAAGTCCTGGTCGATGTCGAAGTTCCAGCCGACGCCTCTCTCGTCCTCCACCGCGCCCAACGACTTGGTGTCGTTGGTGTACTTCAGCTCCAGCTGGTTGTGCTGGACGTTGCGGTCGAGGCCGGCGCCGATGTTCTGCGCGCCGGGCACTGTATCCAGGCCGAAGTAGGCGGCGGTCGAGGCGGTCAGATCGAGCTCGGCGGGCGGGTCGTAGACCAGCGAATTCTTGTAGTCGATCAGGATGGCGTCGCCGCGCAGGCTGTTGTCGATCGGGCCGGCCAGGTCGTACGGGTCGGCATGGTTGTGCCAGTAGCGGAAGCGCCAGTGGAAGGTCTTGAAGTCGAGGTTGACGTGCCAGTCCTCGGCCGGACTCAGGTCGCCGGCGGGCGAATACGCGATGTTGGCCTGCAACTGGTCGAGCTGCATCGGGTCTTCGACCACGAAGTTCCAGCCGTACGCCGGGTGGAGCTTGTAGCCCTCCAGGATCGGGTACTCTGAATCCAGCGTCATCTCGTGCAGGGGATCGTAGGGGCCCTGGTAGGTGATCATCTTGTCGAGCGGGACGTTGGCCGGCGAGCCGACCGCCCAGGTCTTCACGATCGGATGCTGATCGGCGATCTGCGTGCCCAGGAACTTGATCGAGCCGAGGTCATCCAGCGGCTTCGGATCGAGGGTCACCGGCGAGAAGCCCTGCCCGGTGTACTCGAAGGCGATCAACGAGCCGTCGGCGCGCGGGATCGGCCGGAAGAGCCCCGTCGAGGCGTTGCTGACTGCCTGGAAGTCCTGCGTCACCGGGTCGAACCGATAGATGTTCGAAACGCCGGTGTAGTACGACGAGCCGTAGAGGTACTTGCCGTCCGGCGACCACACGAAGCTCTCCGGCGTCGACGTGCCCAGCTTCAGCTCAGCCACCGGCTTGGCGTCGTCCAGCGACATGTCGCCGATCCTGAACACCCGCACGAACTGGTCGCCGTTCACCTCGCCGACGGACTCTGACAGTTCGTTGCCGTCCGGGGAGATATCGAGGTCGAAGGGAGTCTCGCCGAACGGGTAGGTGTGGACCTGATTGAAGTCGGTGTAGGGCGGCGGGATGCGCACCAGCGTCGACAGGCCGTTGGCGTGGCGGATGCCCCAGATCGCGTGGTCAACCGGATTGACCACGATGTCGCCGATGCGCCCGTCGTGGATCAGCATCTTGGTGGCGCCTGTGGTGAGGTTCACCTCCATCAGGTCGCGGTAAGCGTAGTTGTCGGTGGTGTACCAGGCGCGCTTGGCCCCGGCGTCGTAGGCCATCGACGTCACCTCGTAGAGCATCAGGCCCTTGATGTCGGTGACGTGGCGGATCTTGCCGCTCTTGAGGTCGAGGACGCCCACGAAGCCGATCACACCGGGATAGCGGTATGCGCCGATTAAGCTGTCGCTGGCAGGGTCGTAGAACTGCCGCGAGACCGAACCCAAGCCGCGGCTGGTGAGCCGGGTCAGCGGCGTCAGCGGATACTGCGACACCGACTGCAGATTGGCTTGCTGGAAGGTGTGCTCGTAAGCGATCCACTCGTTCCAGGCCTGGTCCAGCGGCTCGCCGAACACTTTCTGGAACTGGGTGGCGTAGTAAGGCGCGCTGCCCTCGTCGCGGCGCAGCCATTGGATCACCTTCTCGGGCGAGTGGGTGAGCGCCATGTAGCTGAAGAAGCGGGTGCCATAGAGGTAGTCGTTGACCCCCACCTGGAAGTCGACGGCGTCGCCCTCGGCCGCTAGGCCCAGTGGCGAGAAGAACCTGGCGTTGTCCCGCACCATGGCGCGGAACACCATCTCGTCGTAGCCGCCCTGAGCGCGGCCGAAGCCGCCGGCCATCCACGTCTCCATGAAGACGGCGCTGCCTTCCAGATACCAGCGCGGCACGTTCACCCGGGGCGTGGCCAGATAGTTGTAGAGGATCGACTCCGGCTGCTCCTGCATCGGCGTCGGCTTGCCGTGGAAGAAGTCGCGCCACATCGCGTCGGTGTGGTCCCACACGTCCATGGTGGCGACGTGGGTCTCTTCGTGATTGGCGAGGGTGAAGAAGCGCTCGCCGGCGGCGAAGGTCTCGAAAGTCTGCGACAATGGCGAGATGTCGAACAGCAACGCGTCGTTGGGCGAGGCTCTGGCCGCCGCGTTGCCGTAGTCGGCGAAGTCCTTCAGCAGCAGCGTGGTGCGGTCCCACGGCTTCCAGCCGTAGAGCTTCTCCTGGAAAGCGATGGAGTTCTCCAGCGCCCGCCCAACGTAGGGCGTCAGGTAGGTCTCGCTCGGATCGAAGTAGAGGATCCGCTCGTCCTTGGTGTCGAGCTGGCTGATGCCGAGGCCGCCAGCGGGCTGACTGGCCTGCGGCGGTGTGGTCGTCGTGGTGGGCCCGGTCGACGGGCCGGTGGTCGAGGGCGGCGGCCCGGGCTGGATGGGCGTCGGCGGCGCGCCGGTCTCGATCTGTGCGAAAGCCGCGCCGGCGGCAAAAGCCATCGGCGCGGCGGTCAGCAGCAATACGGCGAGGCGGCCTCGCCGGACTACTCTCCGGCGAGGCGGCCTAACTGGCCAGGTCAATTCTCGCCGGCGTGAACGGCGCTGACGAATGCCGGGCTGCTGGCCCAGGCCCCGAAAGCGGCGCTGCCCGTGAAGGCCGCGAACGAGGGATTGTGAGCCGCCGAGATGAAGGCCTGCGGCTCATGCGCCATGACCGACAACGCCTGGGCGTTGTTGGCGAGTTGCACGAACGCTTGCGGGTCGTGGGCCATCGTGTCGAAGGCTTGCGGGTAGTGCGAGAAGGTGTCGAAAGCCTGCGAGTTGAACGCGTTGGCCGACAGGCTGGCGATCGCGGCCTGCGAGTTGAACGCCTGAGCGTTCGACATCAGCTGCGAGAAAGCTTGCGGGTTGTGCGCGAAGGTGTCGAAGGCCTGGCTGTTGTGCGAGAAGGTGATGAACGCCTGCGCATTTTGGCCGAAGGCGCCGAACATCTGCGGATCGTGCGACATCGCGATCACAGCCGCCGGGTCGTGCGCCAGTTGCGTGAACGCCGCCACATTCTGCGACATCGCCGTCACCGCCGCCGGGTTGGCCAGCGCCGACTGGAACGCCGCGAAGTTGCCGGCGTAGCCCGCGAAGGCCTGCGGGTTGGCCGCCATGATGTGGAACGCCGCACTGTTCGTCGCGAGCGCGGCGAAAGCCGGGTTGTGGCTGGCCATGGCCGTGAACAGCTGGGCGCTTTGCGCCATGGCGGTCGCCGCGGCGTTGAACGCCTGCGGGTCGTGCGCCGCCGCCGCCGCGCCGCTCAGTTGCGCGCCGAACTGCGAGTCATGGTTCGCCGCCGCCGCGCCGCTGAGTTGCGCCAGGAACTGCGGATTGTGGCCGAAGGCGTCGTAGGCCGCCGCGTTGAAGGCGTTGGCCGACGTGAGCGCCGCGCCGAACGCCTGCGGGTTATGCGACATGGCGATGATGGCCTGCGCATTGGCCGAAAGCGCCACGAGCGCCTGCGGGTCATGCGACAGCGCCACGATCGCCGCCGGGTCGTGGGCGAGCTGGGTGAAGGCCTGCACGTCATGCTGCATGGCAACGACGGCAGCCGGATTGGCCAGCGCGGACTGGAAGGCCGCGAAGTTGCTGGCGTACTGCGAGAAGGCCTGCGGGTCGTGCGCCATGGCGATCAGCGCCGGCATGTGCTGCGACAAGGCGGTGAAGGCCGCGCCATGTTGCGCCAGGGCCGTGAACAGCTGGGTGTTGGCCGCTTGCGCCGCCACGCCCATTTGCGAGACGGCGTTGGCCTGTTGCGCCAGGAGCGCGAAGGCCTTCGGGTCGGCGGCCAGTTCGGAGAAAGCCTTCGGATCGGCCGCCATCATCGCGAGGGCTTGCGGATTGTGCGCCAGCGCCGCGAAGTTCGGGTCGCGAGCGAGGGCAAGGAACGCCGGGTCATGCGTCATGACCTGAAAGGCGTCGGTCTGCATGAACTGCGCCGTGCCCGCGTCGCCGAGGGTCACGTCGGACGAGCCGACCTGGCTGGAGTGGTAGCGCTCCGCCGGAGCGATGGTGCCGGTGGTCGGCGCCCCATGCGGCGGGTTCATCCGCGCGGTCACGTAAGCGCCGGCGGCAATCAACGTCAGCGCGGCAGCGGCGATGACCGTTCTAGAATTACTGGATAGGCGCGCGGCCATGGTGTCTGTCTAACCCCCAATAGGTGTGACGCTTATGTAACCTGAACTTACGGCCACGCTAGTGGTATCTCGCGTTGAGCATGGTCACTGGGCTCTTGCGGCGTGGAACCTTGAACGCGGCCCGTGATCAGCGCAGGTGAATCATGCCGCGGGCGCCACTGTGTTGCGGCAAAGCCTTTCACAGAGCGCGCACTATGCCTCGCAACTGAGTGAGGACATGCCGCGGGCCACGCCTGCGAACCCGGCATGGTAAACGTCAATTCAAATCGCAAATCGCCGTTTTGTGAACTCAGATGGGGCTGGAACGTGACCGTCGTGAGCCCTGAAGCGGCCCGCGAGCGCCGCCTTCCGGTTGAGCCAGCGGCTACTCTGCTGCGTCTGCCGTGTGCAGGTGCGCGTCCTGGCGGTTGATGTCGAGCGCATAGAGCACGCCGATCACCGCGCCTTTCACCACCGGCAGAGAGATCAGCGTCACCAGGCCGACGGCCGCGAGCGCCGACGGGATCAGGATCGCCAGCGGCGCCTTCCAGATGAGCGGCGCGCCCAGGATCAGGAACGGGACGATCACCAAGTGGCCCACCAGCAGCACGGTAAAGTAGGCCGGACCGTCGTCGGCCGGATAGCGGTCGAGATCGTGGCCGCAGGTCTGGCACATCGGCTCGACCTTCAGGTAGCGGTAGAACAGCCGCCCCTTGCCGCAGCATGGGCATTTCCCGGCAAGGCCCCGGCGCAGGGAGGGACCAAGACGGCGCGGGGCTGACCAGGGGCTCATGACCGGGATATGCGCCCCCTGGACCAGCTTTTGAAGCGCGCCGTGGCGCCGCAGCGTGTGCCTGAGCGTTTCGTGGCGCGGGAACCACCAAGGTGAGGCGATGACCTACGAACTGCACTATTGGCCGAGCATCCAGGGCCGGGGCGAATTCGTCCGACTGGCGCTGGAGGAGGCGGGCGCGGCTTACATCGACGTGGCGCGGCTGTCCGAGAGCGACGGCGGCGGGGAGGGTGCGCTCGCGCGCCGCCTGCCCACGCTGCACCCGCCGCCCTATGCGCCGCCTGCGCTGGTCAGCGACGGCGTCGCCATCTCCCAGACCGCCAACATCCTGATGTTCCTCGGTCCCCGCCACGGCCTGGCGCCGGCCGACGAGGCGGGGCGACGATGGGTCAACCAGCTGCAGCTGACCATCGCCGACGCCGCGGAGGAGGCGCACAACACTCACCACCCGATCGCCGGTTCGCTCTATTACGACGACCAGAAGGCCGAGGCGCACGCCGCAGCGGCCGCCTTCCGCCGCGAACGCATCCCCAAGTTCCTCGACTACTTCGAGCGCGCGCTCGGCGACAACCACTGGCTGGCCGGCCACGCGATCAGCTACGCCGACCTGTCGCTGTTCCAGCTGGCGCGGGGCCTGGACTACGCGTTTCCGCGCGCCATGGCCGAGGTGTCGCCCAAGGTTCCGCGAGTGCTCGATCTGGCCGCCCGCGTCGAAGCGCGGCCGAACATCGCCGCCTACCTCGCCTCGCCTCGGCGCATCGCTTTCAACGAAGACGGAATCTTCCGGCGATATCCGGAACTTGACGCCGACTGAGCGCCGCCTCAGGCGGCGCGCTCGAACACCTTGGTCTGGTCCCGCCACACTTCGATGGCGGTAAAGTAGCGCGATGACTCCAGCCGCTCGCAAGCGAACTCGCCGGCTCGCGCGTCGTGCGCCATCTCCGCATTGAGCTGGATCGGCTCCTGCTCGCGGCTGTCGAATACCAGGATGAGATACGACTTCATCATCTGAAGCCTCTCGCTTTTGTCGCCCGAAACCCTGCCCGCAAGTCGTCCCTCGCGAACGCCGACATAGGGCCCTGGTATTACAGCCACAATGTGGCGACGCTTCGCGACAAGGCGCCGCAGCCGTGCTTGCCAGCGCGTGGGGCGGGGTGTCTCGTGCCGCCACATTTGAGCGGAGGCCGCCGTGGACAAAGCCATCGACTACCCGAGCGCAACGGCCGGTGAACTCGCCGCCGCGCTGGCGGCGCGGCAGGTCAGCGCCGTCGAGCTGTTCGAGGCCGCGGTCGCCACCATCGAAGCGCGGGACGGGCCGATCAACGCCATCGTGGTGCGCGACTTCGACCGGGCGCACGAGGCCGCCAAGGCCGCCGACGCGGCGCTGGCGCGCGGCGAGCGAGCGCCGCTGCTGGGCGTGCCGATGACGGTCAAGGAAGCCTTCAGGATGGCCGGCCTGCCCGCCACCTGGGGCATCGCCGAGTACAAGGGCTGGACGCCCACGGCCGATGCGGTGGTGGTGCAGCGGCTGAAGGCGGCGGGCGCGGTGATCCTGGGCAAGAGCAACATCCAGCCGTTCCTCGGCGACTGGCAGTCGAACAATCCGATCTACGGGCGCACCTGCAATCCCTACGACCTGACACGCGTCCCCGGCGGCTCCTCGGGCGGCTCGGCGGCGGCCCTGGCCGCCGGCATGGTGCCGCTCGAGCTCGGCTCCGATATCGGCGGCTCGGTGCGGGTGCCGGCGCACATGTGCGGCGTCTTCGGCCACAAGGCTTCGTTCGGCTTGGTGCCCGGCCGCGATTTCGCCGCGCCGCCTTTCGATGCGGAGGCGCAGGACGTGGAGTTCGGGGTCTATGGCCCGCTTGCGCGCACCGCCGCCGACCTGGAGCTGGGACTGCGGGTCGTCGCCGGGCCGTCGGAGGACGACTGGGTCGGCTACCGGCTGGCGCTGCCGCCCCCGCGCCACAAGGCGCTGAAGGACTTCCGGGTGCTGGTGATCACCGAGCATCCGCTGGTCGATGGCGCGGTGCGCGGGCCGATCGAGACGCTGGCGGACGAATTGGCGGCGCTGGGCGCCAAGGTGGCGCGGCAGAGCCCGCTGGCGCCCGACATCCTGGCCGACCACCGCCGCTATCAAGCCATGCTGGGCGCGATCAACCGGCGCAGCGTGCCCGGCGCGACCACGACGCTGACCAGCTTCGACTGGATGAACGGTCTCGACGACATCGTCGCCGCTCGCGCCAAGTGGCGCGCCTTGTTCGCCGCGTTCGACGTGGTGCTGGCGCCGCCGTTCGGCGTGCCGGCGTACCCGCACCAGGACGAGACGGACTGGTCCAAGCGCACCTTCGAGATCAACGGCGCGGCGACGCCCTACGGCGCACAGCTCAGCTGGCCAGGGATCGCGGGCTATCCCGGCCTCCCGTCCACCTGTGCGCCGCTGGGGCTCACCGCCGGCGGCCTGCCGACCGGGGTGCAGATCATCGGCCCGCGCTTCGAGGACTTCACCACCATCGCGTTCGCGGCCCTGATCGAGCGCGATCTCGGCAAGACCGCGCCGACGCCGCCGGGCCTGAAGTGACCACGCGCCGCATCGGCGTCATCGGGCTGGGCCAGCGCATCGCGCACGTGCTGGCGGCGATGCAGGAGGTGGGCTGGGACCTGCGCGTCGACGGCTATGTCGATCCGGACCCGGTGGGCGCGCCGATCCTGGCGGACGCCAACATACGCCCCGGCCGCGCCTTCGCGAGCGCCGAGGCGCTGCTCGCCGCGGGCCCCTACGACCTGGTGATGCTGGGCGGGCCCAACCATCTGCATCTGGAGCATCTCACCGCCGCCTTCGCCGCCGGCTATCCGGTGTTCGCGGAGAAGCCGATCGTGCGCACGCTGCCTGAGAGTCTGGCGCTGGCCCGCACGCTGGCCGCCGGCGACGCGCCGCCGCTCTACATCGGCCTTGTCATGCGCTCGATGCCGATCGTCAAAGAGGTCGCGGCGCGTATCGACAGCGGCCAGCTCGGCCCGCTGGTTTCCATCGACGCCACCGAGCACCTGCCGCCCGAGCACGGCGCCTACCTCGCTCGCAACTGGCGACGGCGGGCCGAGTGGGGCGGCTCGTTCATGCTCGACAAGGTCTGCCACGACTTCGATATCTTCGGCCGGCTCGTCGGGGCCAGGCCGGCGCGGGTGGCGAGCTTTGGCGGGCGCCGCATCTTCACGCCCGAGCGCGGCAATGCCCCTCGCGCTTACGAGGACGGTTCGCCGGCTTACGGGGTCACGCCCGGCGGCTGGCAGGGCGCGCCGGACGCGTTCACCTCCGACATGGATCTTGCCGACCATCAGACCGCGTTGGTGGAGTACGCCAACGGCGTGCGGCTCTCGTTCCATTCCAACTCCTCCGTGGGGCTCACCGAGCGGCGCTGGTACGTGGCCGGCGCCGAAGGCACGCTGATCGCCGACCTGGTGCGCAACCGGCTCTTGGTGCGCCGGGTGCTGGACCGCGGAAGGCCCGAGCGGATCGACTTCGGCAACCGCACCGCCGACGCCCACAACGGCGCCGACCAGGCCATGGCCCTCGACCTCGCCGCCGCCCTCGACGGCGAGCGGGCTTTCCCGGTGACGCCCTGGGACAGCCTGGAGGCCGGCCTCACCGTCATGGCCATCGACCGCGCCATGGCCGAGCGCCAGGTGGTCGAGTGCGCGGCGATGTGGGCGGCCTACGACGCGGCGCGGACCGGCGATTCCACCGTAAATCGCCGATAATAACGGCGCTCTACCCCATGGCCGCTTGCAGGTACGGGACCCACTGGTCCTGCGGCGGGATGATCGCGGGGAGGGCGCTGACGGGGGCCCAGAACAGGGTCCAGGTGTGGTTGTCGGCGGTGTGGGGCCAGCTGTCCGGCGTCTCTCCGGCGAACGGGACCACGTAGAAGTAGCGCCGGCGCAGCCGCGCCGTGGCGGCCTCGGCGACCCAGCCGGTGATGCGGAAGGTGATGTACTGCGGATCGGGCGAGCGGTCGGTTTCCTCGTAGGTGATCTGCACGAAGCCGGCCTCGCGGCGCTCTTCGCGCACGATGAAGCCCCGCCGGATCGTACCCCAGCACACCGAGCCGGCGTGGGGGCGGAAATAGAACGGCGTAGTCTCGGCGATCGCCAGCGTCGGCGGCGCCAGCCGCTCGGTCAGAACGCCGACATCGCGGGGCGCTCCGAAATCGGCGAGGCCGGTTTCTTCGCTGGCTTCGCGCAAAGCGGCGGTCGCCGGGTCCTCGTCCGGCTCGATGGTGCCGGCTGGGAACTGAATGCCGGCGAACGGGTGGCGGATCAGCAGCACTTCGGCCGCTGCGCCGGCGCCGCGGACGACGAAGCTGGTGACTTTCAGTTGGGCAGGCTCGGTCATTGGCGGCGCTTACGCCTGAATCGCTGAATCGTCCAGCGAAAATTACTGCTGGTGCCGTGGACGAGAGACGGACGCCGCGCTATTGACGCAGTCCCATGCCCCCCGAGCTGCCCCCCAACTTCCAGCCGGACGCCTATTCCGGGCTGGTCGACGACTACGTCCGCTACCGGGTGCCCTATCCGCCAGCGATGCTGGAGGAGATGCTGGCGCGGGTGGCGCTGCCGTCCAGCCCGCGGTTGCTCGATCTCGCCTGCGGCCCTGGCCGGCTGACGCTGGCCATCGCGCCGCGCTTCGCCGAAGTGCTGGCGGTCGACCAGGAGCCGGACATGGTGGCGGCCGGCGCGCGATTGGCGGCGGAGCGGGGCCTGACCCAGATCCGCTGGAAGGTCGGCCGGGTGGAAGACCTGGCGCTGGCGGCCGGCTCGTTCCAGCTGGTCACCGCCGCCGAGGCGTTCCACCGCATGGAGCAGGCGAAGGTCGCGGCGGCCGTGTTCAGCTGGCTGGCCCCCGGCGGCGCCTTCGTCACCATGGGCTTCGAGCCGGCGACTGGCGGCGGGACGCGCTGGCGGCGGGTGCTGGCGGACGTGGTGCAGCGCTATGTCGGCACGCCGGCGCAGCGGCTGGGTGACGCGCCAGGCGCGCCGCCGCCGGCTGACCCAGTGGGTGACCAGAACCGGGTGCAGCGCGCCGCGGGGTTCGATCCGGTGGAGGATTTCAGCGTGGTCGTGGCCCACGAATGGACGCTGGAGGCGCTGCTGGGAAACCTGCGCTCGCTCTCGATCACCTCGCCGAGGGCGCTGGGTGAGCGCCACCGCGCCTTCGAAGCCGACCTTAGCGCCGCCCTGCGCGCCTTCGACCCGGCCGGGCGGTACGTGGAAGACCTGCGCTGTGGCTACACGGTGGCCCGCAAGCCCCTCTGATCCGCGAGGGCGGGGCTTTAAAGGGGTCACACGAAGATCACTAAGGGCGCGAAGCACACAAAGGTCGCGCGGCGCGCGACAGCTAGTCCCATGGACCGTTGGTGATTTGTAGCGCGCGAAGCGCGCCTTCGTGTCCTTCGCTAGCTTCGTGCTCTTCGTGTGACCCCTTCAAATGCCTGGACCGCCTCGGGCGCTAGCCGGCAGAGCGGGGTTAGGGGCCGGGGTGAGATGGGCTAGGAGTTGCCCGATGCGCCGCCCGCTCGTGATTCATCCGGACTTTGCCTGCCTGGCGGTGCGAGGGCTCGCAGTGGAGGTGTCGCGGCCCTCGGCCGGCGCGCTGGCGCTGACTTATGAGCTGACCGGCGACCTGGGCGCGCTGCATCTGCCGGCGCCCTTGGCGCCGGCCCGCACTGACGAGCTTTGGAAGCGCACCTGCTTCGAGGCGTTCGTTGCCGGCGCTGACGGCTACGCCGAGTTCAACTTCGCGCCGACGACGCAGTGGGCGGCGTACGGCTTCACCGCCTATCGGGAGGGCATGGCGCCGCTCGATATTCCGCCGCCGACCATCGCGCCGAGCCGGGATGGCGATACGTTCCGGCTCACGGTCGCCACGAGCGTAGCCATCGCCGGACCCTGGCGGGTTGGCGTCAGCGCGGTGATCGAGGATGCGGCTGGGGCCCGCAGCTATTGGGCGCTGGCGCATCCGGCGGGCAAGCCCGACTTCCACCACCAGGACGGCTTCGTCCTTGAGCTCGCGGAGCCCAGATGACCTTTGGCCTCGACGCTTTCCTCGCCGATCCGGCCCTGCGCCGGCCGCTGGCCGGCCGCCGCGTTGCGCTGCTGGCGCATCCGGCCTCGGTGACCGCCGGCCTCACCCACGCCCTCGACGCCATCGCCGCGCTCGGCGACATGAAGCTGACCGCCGCGTTCGGGCCGCAGCACGGCCTGCGCGGCGACAAACAGGACAATATGATCGAGAGCCCGGATTTCGCCGATCCGGTGTCGGGCGTGCCGGTGTTCAGCCTTTACGGCGAGGTGCGGCGGCCGACGCCGGCGATGCTGGACACCTTCGACACGGTGCTGGTGGACCTGCAGGACCTCGGCTGCCGCATCTACACCTTCGTGACCACGCTCCGGTACATGCTCGAGGCGGCGGCCGAGACCGGCAAGTCGGTGTGGGTGCTGGATCGGCCGAACCCCATCGGCCGGCCAGTCGAGGGTTTGCGGCTCCGCGAGGGCTGGGAGAGCTTTGTCGGCGCTGGGCCGCTGCCGATGCGCCATGGCCTCACGCTGGGCGAGCTGGGGCGCTGGTTCATCAGAACGCTGAAGCTCGACGTCGACTACCGCGTGATCAAGATGCCGAGCTGGCGGCCCGACGCGGGGCCCGGCTTCGGCTGGCCGCTGGGCGAGCGCGCCTGGGTCAATCCCAGCCCCAACGCGCCCAATCTGTGGATGGCCCGGGCCTATCCCGGCACGGTGATGCTGGAAGGCGCCAGCTTAAGCGAGGGCCGCGGCACCACGCGGCCGCTGGAGCTGTTCGGCGCGCCGGACATCGACGCCCGCGCCGTGATCGCCGAAATGCAGGCCCTGGCGCCGCAGTGGCTGGGCGGCTGCATCCTCCGCGACTGCTGGTTCGAGCCGACCTTCCACAAGCATGTCGGCAAGCTCTGCAGCGGCGTGCAGATCATGAGCGAGGGCCCCGCCTACGACCACGCCGCCTTCCGCCCCTGGCGGCTGATGGCGCTGGGCTTCAAGGCCGTGCGCCGGCTCTATCCCGACTACGACCTCTGGCGCGACTTCCCCTACGAGTACGAGATCGGCAAGCTGCCCATCGACGTCATCAACGGCTCGCCGCTGCTGCGCGAGTGGGTGGACGACCCCGCCGCCGAGCCCGGCGATCTGGATGCCCTGTGCGCGCCGGATGAGGCCAGCTGGGCGCAAGAGCGACGCGGCGTCCTCGTCTACTAAGGCTGGCGAGACCCGCGGAGCTGAGCTGTTCCACCTGGGCGTCGCAGCTCAAATCGGCTTTGGGGGTTGATCTTTGGGCGTTTTTCGCATACCTAGGAGAAGTCAAATATCGACTTTGGTTCGGTTGCTCTCCTATGCTCGGTTCTGGATCGAGCCCGGACCTGCCTTCGACCTTCTTCGGAATATTTGAACGGGGCGCGCACGCGTCACGTCTATACTATCAATGAAGAGACCTGAATGAATACCGGCACTGTCAAGTGGTTCAACGCCGTCAAAGGCTTTGGCTTCATCCAGCCCGACCAGGGCGGCAAGGACGTTTTCGTCCACATTTCCGCGGTCGAGCGCTCCGGCCTCGGCGCCCTGAACGAAGGCCAGAAGGTCGGCTACGACCTTCGTCGCGACGCCAAAAGCGGCCGCGAGTCGGCCGTCGATCTGCGGGCGGCGTAAATCGCCTACAGGCCATCGCCCGGACGTTCCGGGCGGTGGCTACCCGCCGGCCCTGTTGGCCGGCGCCAGTTTAAGAGACGCCCGCTCGGCGGGTGGCGCTGCATCGCCAAGCGCTCAGACCCTGGCGATCAAGGAGGCCCATGGCAAAGGAAGAAGCTCTCGAGATGGACGGCGTGATCGACGAGATCCTGCCGGGCGGCCAATTCCGCGTGCGGCTGGAAGGCGCGACCGATCACGTCATCCTCGCCTACACCGCCGGCAAGATGCGCAAGAACCGCATCCGCAGCGCCGTGGGCGACCGCGTCACCGTTGAGATGACGCCCTATGACCTTACCCGAGGCCGATTGATCTTCCGCCATCGCGACGGCCCGCCGCCGGCGCCCGGCGCCCGGCGCACGCCCTTCCGGCCGCGCCGATGACCGACACCATTCATCGCGTCGTCATCAAGTGTCCGACCACCGGCCAGGTGGTCTCCACGGTGATGCGCCTGCGGCCCGCCGCCTTCGAGGCGCTGGCCGGCTCGCACGCCTTCCGCTGCGACCGCTGCGGCCAGATCCACCACTGGCGCCGCGAAGACGCCTGGCTGGAAGACGCCGCCAAACGCGTCGGCGCTGGCTGATTTCCGCGCGTTGCTGGATGCGCGCCGGCGCTTGAGGCCGGCGTCGCTTTTCAACACGAAGACACGAAGCTAGCGAAGGGCGCGCCTTTGGCGCGCTAGCAAATCCCCGCGCGATTGTGGGAGACTAGCTGCGCGCGAAGCGCGCCTTCGCTGTCTTCGTGTCTTCGTGTTGAAAAGGGCCGCTCGCGTCGCGCGCTGGCTTCTCAGGCGCGGCGACCGGCGCCTCAGGCCTCGCCTGGCAGCGGGTTGGCCGCCAGCGCCACCTGCAGCTCGGCCAGCACCTTCGCCACGGCCGGATGCGCCGAGACCCGCGGCGCGTAGGCCGTCAGCTTCGGATAGCGCGACAGCAGGTCCGGCGCGCCGGCCATGCCGCCAATCATCGGCACCCCCATCAGCGCCGGCCCCAGCACGCAGTCGGCGAGGCTGAACGCCGGCCCGGCGGCGTAGCCGTCCGCCGCCAGGAAATGCTCGATCCGCGCCAGCCCCGTGGTCAGCCGCTCAAGCACCGTCTCGCGGGCGTTCGGCGCCCCGGTGGAGAGGTCGTGGAAGAAGCCCACCAGCGCATCGACGATCCCGCCCATGCCCAGCCGCATCAGCAGCGCCGCCCGCGCCCTGGCCTCCACTCCCGCCGGCATCAGCGGCGGCGCGGGGATCTTCTCGTCGAGATAAGCGAGGATCACCGTCGACTCCGGCAACGGCGTCCCGTCGTCCAGCATCAGACACGGCACCGTGCCGGTGCCCGTGAGCGCTCGGTACTCGTCCGAGCGAAGCCCACCCGGCGGCGGCTCGATGGGGATCGCCGCCCCCTTGGCATAGATCGCCGCCCGCACGACGGCGGAGAAGGGCGACGAGTCTTCGGAATAGAGGATCATGCGGCGGGGATAGCGCGGGGCAGGGGCAAGAGTCGCGCCAGGAAAGCTGAGCCGGCCCGGGCGGCCTCAGCCGTTCTCGATCTCGTCACCCTTCATCGGCGCCGCGCCCTTGCCGGCCCGGCGGCGCAACTCGATGGCGCGCGCCGCGCCGTCGTCAATGCCAGCGCGTGCGCCGAGCCAACTAAGGGCAGGGGGGTTGCCGCGCCAAAGCTGCCCACACTCTTCCACATAGGAGACCGCTTCCGAGGTGTCGCCCCAGCCGATGTAGTCGGGCGAGCGACGCGGCATGCGCTTGGCGCCGAGGAGGTAGGCGGGCACGTGGGCGTTCTGCGCCAGCGCCGCAGCCAGCGCCTTGCGGGCGGCCGCCGTGTCGCCCTTGGTCCGGAACAGCAACAGCGCCTTCGAATAGAGCCAATGCGCCGTATCGTCGTCGCGGTAGCGAGCAATGAGCGCGGTCGCTTCCGCATGGCGCTGCAGGATCAAAAACTGCTCCAGCAAGAGGTAGCGGGCGCCCTGGTTGTCGTTCGGGTTCAGCGTCAGCATGGTGGCGTACGTCTCGGCCGCCTCAGCGTTGCGGCGAGCGGCGGCGAGGGTCAGACCAAGGTAGTGGCGCGCTCGCATGTAGGGACGCGTCTCGAACCGGCCCCAGAACTCGCCCTCGAACGTTTTCATCTGTTGCGGCCCGAGCGCGATCTCGGCGGCCGACACCGCGCCCTGGAGAAGTTCGATCTCCTGACCTGGTGTCGTCGCCAGCGCTCGCGCCAGGAACACATGGGCGTCGGCGCAAAGCGGCGACATGCCAAGCGCACGCTTCGCCAGCTTGATACCTGCCTCCAGCGATGGCGCGTCCCAGGCGTCGAACATCAGATCGAGCGCCTCTTCCGTCGCCGCCTCGGCTTCGTCGCGGCCGAGCCGGGCCACGAACGCTTCCATGTTCTCGCGGCTCGGCAGCTTCGGCCCGGCGCTGCCTCTGGTCTTGCTCGCGGCGCCTGGGCGCTTCCTGGACGTGGGCATCAGCCGGCTCGGCTAGGGTTTGGCGATCTTCCGAGCGTACCGCCGACTCAGGGCGGCGGCGAGACGTCGGTTCGGGCGGAGGCGCGTGGTTGGCCGCACACTCGAGATGAGCGCGAAGCGTATCTTGAAACTATATCAATACAGATATAGATTATCGCCTCGATGAAGCCGGTGGTCTTCCTGGGCGACGCCCTCAAGCGCGTGCGGGAGTTCCCCGAGGACGCCCGCCGGACCGTCGGTCACGAACTTCGCGACGTGCAGTCCGGTGACGATCCCAGCGACTGGAAGCCGATGCCCAGCATTGGCGCCGGCGTCCGGGAGATTAGGATCAGGGAGCCGTCCGGCGCCTTTCGGCTGGTCTACCTGGCGAAGCTGGAGAGCGCGATCTACGTGCTGCACGCGTTCCAGAAGAAGACGCAGCAGACGTCCAAGACAGACCTCGACCTGGCCCGCGATCGACTGCGGGCGCTGTTGGCGGAGCGATGAGCATGGAACGGCAGTCCTTCGACAACGTCTTCGAAGCCCTGGAAGAGACGCCGGAAGCCGCGGCCAACATGACTCTCCGCTCCGACCTGATGCGCGCCATCCGCAAGGAGGTTGCCGGCTGGGGCGGCTCTCAGTCGGCCGCCGCCGCGCGGCTCGGCGTCAGCCAGCCCCGGCTCAACGACCTGCTGCGCAACCGCATCAACAAGTTCAGCCTGGATGCGCTGGTGACGCTGGCCTCGCGGGCCGGGCTAGCAGTTCGGCTGGAAATCGGCGAGCCGGAAGCAGCGTAGCTATTCATCGTGGCTGACCGAGCGGACAGAATGCGAACCATCGAGCGGGCCGAGGCCATCGCCCCATCGCGCTTGCGCCTGATCTGGTCGGACGGCGTGCAGGTCGAGGTCGATCTCGGCGCGTGGCTGGCGAAGCCTGCGTTCGCGGCGCTGCGCGATCCGGAGGTCTTCGCCAAGGTGCAGGTGGGCGACTGGGGCCACAGTCTCGTCTGGCCGGGCGACATCGAAGCCGGCGCCGATGCGCTCTGGCTGAAGACCCTATCCGCCACCCGCCGCGACGACGCCAGCGCGTTCCTGAAATGGCGCCTGAAACACGGCCTCTCCCTCACCCGCGCCGCCGAAGCCCTCGGCCTCTCCCGCCGCATGGTCACCTACTACTCGAACGGCGAGAAGCCGGTGCCGAAGACAGTGTTGCTGGCGTGTCGGGGGTGGGAGGCAGGAGACGTCAGCCCCTCAAGGCAGCTCGCCCATTCGCGCTAGCCATTCAGCGCTGCTTCTCAACCGTTTCAGCGGTCAGTTTTGACAATAAAGCGGCACCCTTCGAGAGCAATGCACCTGCCAACGGATCCTTCGACAGCGCCTCGAGAGGTCCTTGCCCAAAGTAGAGCCCGTCAGAGACGAGGAAGGTAATTCGAACGTCCGGAGCGCTGGGTGGCGGTAAACGCGGTTTATCCCAAGGGCCAATCCTAGCGACGATCGGTTGGCTCAAGTCGATCAGGTCTTTGGCCATTTGATTGGCGTCAGGAAGGCCATCGGGCTCGACAACCGCCACCTTCCCGGCCTGATTAAGGTACCGGACACTGCCGTCGGGATAGGCAGCAAGGACATCGAGCCCCCCTTCCAGCGGTACCTCAATCACAACGCCGAGCACTATGCCCTTGGGGACGTCCTGGCCGTGGGCATGGAGCCAATTGAAGGCCAATGCACGTACGCGGCTCTCAACGTCTGGGTCGTTAGCAAGCTTGGCGACTGCAGCTGGGTCGGGCGACGGACCGTAAAGCAACGCCTCCCAATCAACCGGGCTTTGCTTCGGATTTGGGGCGAACGCTGCAGGGTCATCACAGAATAGTAGATTGTACAGCGCTTGCGCTGCAGAATCCGCGGGATAAGGCTGGTAAGTCGGGCCCGCGACTGCAGGCGTGCTCGCTACAGCCAATCCTATCCCCAAGGCGGCGAGCAGCTTCTTGAACACGCCGTCTCCTAATCCGCGTCCATCTTCAGCGCCGCGATGAACGCCTCTTGCGGGATGTCGACTTTCCCGAACTGGCGCATCCGCTTCTTCCCTTCCTTCTGCTTGTCCAGCAGCTTGCGCTTCCGCGTCGCATCGCCGCCGTAGCATTTCGCCGTCACGTCTTTCCGCAGCGCGCGCACCGTCTCTCTGGCGATGATCTTGCCGCCGATGGCGGCCTGGATCGGGATCTGGAAGAGGTGGGGCGGGATCAGGTCCTTCATCTTTTCCACCATGCCGCGGCCGCGGGTTTCGGCGCGGGTGCGGTGGACCAGCATCGAGAGGGCGTCGACCGGCTCGGCGTTGACCAGCACCTGCATCTTCACCAGGTCGCCGGTGCGGTAGTCCTCGATCTGGTAGTCGAAGGAGGCATAGCCCTTCGAGACGCTCTTCAGCCGGTCGTAGAAGTCGAACACCACCTCGTTGAGCGGCAGGTCGTAGATCACCATGGCGCGGGCGCCGACGTAGCTGAGCTCGCGCTGGGCGCCGCGGCGGTCCTGGCAGAGCTTGATCACCGCGCCCAGGTATTCGTCCGGGGTGAAGATGGTGGCGCGGATCCACGGCTCGGCGATGGTGTCGATCTTCACCGGGTCGGGCATGTCGGCCGGGTTGTGCAGCTCCACGCTGGAGCCGTCGGTGAGGCCGATGCGGTAGACCACGCTGGGGGCGGTGGCGATGAGGTCGAGGTTGAACTCGCGCGTCAGCCGCTCCTGGATGATCTCCAGGTGTAGCAGGCCGAGGAAGCCGCAGCGGAAGCCGAAGCCGAGCGCGGCGCTGGTCTCCATTTCGTAGGTGAAGCTGGCGTCGTTGAGGCGCAGGCGCCCGACGGCGGCGCGCAGGTCTTCGAAGTCGGCGGCGTCCACCGGGAAAAGGCCGCAGAAGACGACCGGCTGCACCGGCTTGAAGCCGGTAAGGGCGGCGGCGGTCTGGCGGCGCTCGTCGGTGATGGTGTCGCCCACCGCGGCGTCGGCGACTTCCTTGATCTGGGCGGTGATGAAGCCGATCTCGCCGGGGCCGAGGCTCTCCATCTCGGTCTGCTTGGGCAGGAAGACGCCGATCCGGTCGATTTTGTAGGTGGCGCCGGCCTGCATCATGCGCACGGTCTGGCCGGCCTTCAGCACGCCGTCGATCACCCGCACCAGCACCACCACGCCGAGGTAGGCGTCGTACCAGGCGTCGACCAGCAGCGCCTTCAGCGGCGCGGCGGCATCGCCCTTCGGAGCGGGCAGGTGAGCGACGATGGCTTCCAGCACCTCGTGGATGCCCTTGCCGGTCTTGGCGGAGGCCTCGATGGCGCCCGAGGCGTCGATGCCGATCACGTCCTCGATCTGCTGGCGCACGCGGTCGGGCTCGGCGGCCGGCAGGTCGATCTTGTTCAGCACCGGCACGATTTCGTGGTTGTGGTCGACGGCCTGGTAGACGTTGGCCAGGGTCTGGGCCTCGACGCCCTGGCTGGCGTCCACCACCAGGATCGAGCCTTCGCAAGCCGAGAGGCTGCGGCTGACTTCGTAAGCGAAGTCGACGTGGCCGGGGGTGTCCATCAGGTTGAGCACGTAGTCGTGGCCGTCGTCGGCGCGGTAGGCCAGGCGCACGGTTTGGGCCTTGATGGTGATGCCGCGCTCGCGCTCCAGCTCCATGGAGTCGAGCACCTGCTCCTTCATCTCCCGGGCGGTGAGGCCGCCGGTCTCCTGGATCAGGCGATCGGAGAGCGTCGACTTGCCGTGGTCGATGTGGGCGATGATGGCGAAGTTACGGATGCGACTTTGGTCGGTCATTGCGGGCGGGGTGTAGAGCAATTCGGACCTGAGCCCCAGCCCCAGGGGGCGGCGCGCGCCGCAGGCGTCCTAAAGAATCTACCGCAGAGGGCGCGGAGGAGACGCAAAGAGCGCAGAGGCTCTGCGTCCTCTGCGCATTCTCCGCGACCTCTGCGGTAAAATGGGATGCTGCGGCTGCGCCGCCGTGGCCGGGTGGCCGCTCAGCCCACGTTCACACACTCCGCCGCAATCCGGACTAATGTGGCGCGCAACAGGGCCACAAAGCTTCACCGGAGTGATTCGCCATGGATCGCCGCGTCCTCATCGCCACGGGCCTCGCCGCGGCCGCCGGCGCGCCGGCGTTCGCGCAGGGCCAGGTGCAGAGCCAGTCGCTGCCGCCGCCGTCGGGCGCGCCCAACCCGCCGCCGCCGCAAGGCGCGCAGCCGCCGGCGCCGCTGACCGGGCCCTCGCAGCCGGCGCCCAGCTACGCGACGCCCGGCGGGCCCACCGGCCAGCCGCCCGGCACCTATTCGAACCAGGAGCTGACCGACAGCGTCTCCAACTTCTTCGGGGTCACGGCGGAGAACGCCGGCGCCATCGTCGAGCGGCTGTTCCACGAGAACGGCCGGCCGACCGCCTACATCGCCGGCCGCGAGGGCTCGGGCGCCTTCATCTTCGGCCTGCGCTACGGCAAGGGCCTGATGTACATGAAGGATCGGCCCAATCTCGAAGTCTACTGGCAGGGCCCCACCGGCGGCTTCGACTTCGGCGCCAACGCCAGCCGCGTCTTCACGCTCTGCTACGACCTGGAATATCCGGACGCGATCTTCCGCCGCTTCCCGGGGGTCGAGGGCTCGGCCTACCTGGTGGGCGGCCTGGGCGTGAACTACCAGCGCGCCGACGGCATCACGCTCGCCCCCATCCGCGCCGGCCTAGGCCTGCGCCTGGGCGCCAACATCGGCTACCTGGCCTACAGCCGCCAACGGAACGTGATCCCGCTGTAACGATGGTCTCCTCCCCCACCGGGGGAGGCGTCCGTCCGCGAGCGGACGGACGGAGGGGGCAAGTGTGTGGCCGGCGCCGAGCGCCCCTCCACCGCTACGCGGTCCCCCTCCCCCTGTGGGGGAGGAGATTACGCGCGTCAGCCTCGGTCCTTGTGCAGTAGGGCGTTAAGCAGCGCCTTGAACAGCTGGCTGCGGGAGCGGCGGAGGCCTTTCAGGTCGTAGAGCAGGCGATCGCGTTCGGCGACGAGGTCGTTGAAGCTGGCGCGGGACTGGGCGGCGGCGGGATCGGTGGCGGCGCTGGCGGCGAGCTGGTGGACGATCTCCAGCAGCGGCTCGTCGCCGTAGGTGACGCCGGGCGGCGCGGCCGGCCGGGCGTAGCGGGTGCCGTGGTGCTGGATGGACAGGAAGAACGGATCGGGCGCGGCGGCGCGGTAGAGGTCGAAGGTGCGGCCGATGGAGAGGCTCATGGCGCTCTCGATGGGACCGACCCAAGACGCGTCGCGGTCGTAGAAGGTGGGCGCGGCGGTCCACAGGCGCAGCTGTGCGTCGCTGAGGAAGTAGCTGCGGGCGTGAGGGTTGGCCGGGCGTACGAAGCTCTGCTCGGCGCCACGCCAGTCCATCGCCAGCCGCTCGGCGTGGCCGGGGCGACGGAATGGGGCGAGCAGCGTGTCCGACAGCGCGGGGTCGCGGGCGACCATGGCCGGGCGGCCGGACTGCGCCATCTCGTAGTTGGTCGCTTGCAGCAGGCGCTGCGGGCCGAACGCGGCCTGGAACGCCGCCAGCTTGTCGAAGAACAGCTGGTCGCGCAGGATCATGTCGTCCTCGACGACGCCGTACCAGTCGTAGCCGCCCTGCCGCTCGCGCAGCACCCGCTGAGCCTCGAACGCCAGCATCATCGGGGGGCCGTCGAACGGCTCGACCTCGTAGCAGGCGGGGTCGATGCCGATCCGGTCCAGCAGCCCGAAGCCAGGGACCTGCAGCATGACGATGTCGAGGGCGCGCTGGGTCTCGTCGCCGGGCAGGCGCTGGCTGGGGTCGGGACCGTGTCGGCGGGGACCGAAGTGGCGGTAGGCTTCCACCACGGCGGCGTTCACCGCCGCGATGCGCGCGAACGGGTCCAGCTGGCTGGAGTAGACCGCGCCGTCCTCGCTCTTGGCCCGCCCGAAGTAGTGGCAGAGGACCAGGAGCAGGCGCAACGCTAGCTCCGCAACGCCGCGCCCACGGATTTCTCCGCGCTGGCGACGATCTTGCGGCTGAGCGCCTCGATCTCGGCGTCTTCCAGCGTCTTCTCGCGCGGCTGCACCGTGACCTCGACCGCTACGGACTTCTTGCCGTCCGGCACGCCCGGGCCTTCGTAGACGTCGAAGACGCGCACGCTGGCGATCAGCGAGCGGTCGGCGGCGGCGACGGCGCGGGTGAGGTCGCCGGCCGGGGTGTCGCGCGCGATCACGAAGGCGAAGTCGCGGCTGAGCGGCATGAACGGCGAGAGCGCCAGCGCCGGCTTGGTCTTCACCGCCTTCTTCTTCGGCTCGGGGATGGCCTCGGCCCAGATCTCGAAGGCGAGGATCGGCCCGGCGACGTCCAGCGCCGCCAGCACCTTCGGGTGGATTTCGCCGAACTCGGCCAGCACCGCCTTGGGGCCCAGCTGCAGCCGCGCGGCGCGGCCGGGCCGCCACCAGGGGCGAGTGTCGCTCTGAGCGACCTGCAGGTTGGCGACGGGGGCGCCCAGCTCGTCGAGCAGGCTCAGCAGATCGCGCTTCAGGTCGAAGAGGTCGTCGTCGGGACCTTGGTCCCAGCGGCGTGGCGCGTGGGGCGCGATGACGGCGGCGATGGCGGTGCGCTCGTCGCCCGGCTCGTCGCCGGCGAAGACCGGGCCGATCTCGAAGAGGGCGCAGTCGGGAAAGCCGCGCCGGGCGTTGCGGCCGGCGGCGGCGATCAGGCCGGGCAGCGCCGAGGGGCGCATGGTGTCGAGCTCGGGCGAGATCGGGTTCTCCAGCACCAGCGTCTCGGCCTCGCCCCCGCCGAACAGGCGCGCAGCCTCTCTCGAGGTGAACGACCAAGTGACGGCCTCGGCGTAGCCGGCGGCGGCCAGCGCCCGGCGCGCGACGCGCAGGCGGCTCTGGCGCTGAGTGAGGACGCCGGCGGCCGGCCGAGTGATGGGCGGCAGCGGCTCGGCCGGCAGCTGGTCGTAGCCGGCGATGCGGGCCACTTCCTCGACCAGGTCGGCCTTGCCCTCGGCGTCGCGACGCCAGGTCGGCGCCTGCACCCGCGCGCCCTGATACTCGAAGCCGAGCGTTTCCAGGATGGCGCGGATGCGGTCCGGCGGCAGGTCGAGGCCGGAGAGCTTCTTCACGTAGGCCGGGTCGAAGTCGATGGCCGGCGGCGGTGCGGGGATGGCGCCGGCGAGATTCACCGCGCTGGGCTCGCCGCCGCACAGCTCCAGGATCATCGCCGTGGCGAGGTCCAGGCCGGGCAAGACGAAGCCAGGGTCGACGCCGCGCGCGAAGCGGTACTGGGCGTCGGAGATCAGGCCAAGCTCGCGGCCGGCCTGGGCGGTGCGGATCGGGTCGAACCAGGCGCACTCGATGAAGACGTCGGTGGTGGCGAGGGTCGAGCCGGTGGCCTCGCCGCCCATCAGGCCGCCGAGGCCAATGACGCCGGAGCCGTCGACGATGGCGCAGACATCGTCCGTAAGCTGATAGGTTTTGCCGTCGAGCGCTTCGAGGCTCTCGCCTTTGCGGCCCAGCCGCGCCTCGATGAAGCCGCCGGTGAGCTTGGCCGCGTCGTAAACGTGAAGCGGGCGGGCGCGGTCGTAAGAGAGGAAGTTGGTGACGTCGACCAGGGCGTTGATCGGGCGCAGCCCGACGGCGCGCAGCAGGTCCTGCAGCCACGCCGGCGAGGGGCCGTTCTTCAGTCCACGGATCACCCGGCCGGCGAAGGCCGGGCAGGCGCCGGAAGCGTCGACGCGGATGTCGATGGGGCAGGGGAAGGCGCCGGCGACCGTGGCCACCGACAGGTCCTTCAAGCGCCCAAGGCCGGTGGCGGCGAGGTCGCGGGCGATGCCGGCGACGCCCAGCCAATCGGGCCGGTTCGGCGTCACTTCGAAGTCGATCACGGCTTCCAGGCCCAGGGCCTCAGCCGCCGGCGTCCCGATGGGCGCGTCGGCCAGCTCGAGGATGCCGTCGGATTCCTCCGACAGCTCCAGCTCTTTGCCCGAGCAGAGCATGCCGTTGGAGACGACGCCGCGCACCGGGCGCGGCTCCAGAGTGATGCCCGTGCCCGGAATGTAGGTCCCGATGGGTGCGTAGACGGTGACGAGGCCGGCTCTGGCGTTGGGCGCGCCGCAGACGATCTCCTTCATGCCGTCCTTGGTCTCCACCTGACAGACGCGCAGGCGGTCGGCGTTGGGGTGCTGCACCGCTTCGACCACGCGGGCCACCGAGAACGCGCCCAGTTTCGCACCGGGATCGTCGACGTGCTCGACCTCAAGGCCGGCCATGGTCATGGCGGCGGCGACCTCGGCGACGGTGGCGTCGGTGTCCAGGTGGCGCTTCAGCCAGGAGAGGGTGAACTTCATGGCTCAGCTCAGCCCCGAGGCGGGATTGGGATCGGCAAACGCACTGAAGCCGTAGTGCGCCAGCCAGCGCACGTCGCCCGAGAAGCTCTCGCGCAGGTCGGGCAGGCCGTACTTGAGCATGGCCAGGCGGTCGACGCCCATGCCGAAAGCGAAGCCCTGCCACTCGTCCGGGTCGAGGCCGCAGTTGCGCAGGATGTTGGGGTGGACCATGCCGCCGCCCAGGATCTCCAGCCAGTCGCGGCCTTCGCCGATCTTCACCACCTCGCCGGAGCGGTCGCAGGCCACGTCCATCTCCGCCGACGGCTCGGTGAAGGGGAAGTGGTGGGGGCGGAAGCGGGTGGTGACGCCCTCCATCTCGAAGTAGCGGCGCACGAAGGCGTCCAGGGTCCACTTCAGGTGACCCATGTGGATGTCGCGGTCGATCACCAGGCCTTCCAGCTGGTGGAACATCGGTGTGTGGGTGGCGTCCGAGTCGCAGCGATAGACGCGGCCGGGCGCCACGATGCGGATCGGCGGGTCCTGGAAGACGTCGAACTGCGGCGCGCCGGCCGGGGCGTTGGCGCGGCGCATCACCCGCACCTGGATCGGGCTGGTGTGGGTGCGCAGCAGCTTGCGCTCGCCGTCGGGGCCGGGCTTCAGGAAGAAGGTGTCGTGCATCTCCCGCGCCGGGTGCTTGGGCGGGAAGTTGAGGGCAGTGAAGTTGTGGAAGTCGTCCTCGATGTCGGGGCCTTCGGCGACGCCGAAACCGAGCTCGGCGAAGATGGCGATCATCTCGTCCATGACCTGCAGGGTCTGGTGCACCGAGCCCTTGCGGCGCGGCGGGGATGGCAGCGACAGGTCGATGCGGCCGGCGGCGAGGGCGGCTTCCATCGCCGCGTCCTCCAGCTCGGCCTTGCGGGCGGCGATGACGGCGCCGACGCGGTCGCGCAGGCCGTTGATGGCCGGGCCTTCGGTCTTGCGATCGTCGGGGGTCATCTGGCCCAGCGAGCGGAGCAGGGCGGAGATCACCCCGCTCTTGCCCAGCGCGGCCACGCGCACCTGGTCCAGCGCCTCCAGGTCGGGCGCGGCGGCGATCTGCGCGGACAGGTCTCGTTCGAGTTCGGTGTGGTCGGTCATGTCGTTCGGTTGTGGCTGACCACGAAAAACACGAAAAGCACGAAATCAGCGTGACACACTCTGGAGCGCCTGCGCCGGGGACTAAATCGTTCGTGCTTTTCGTGTTTTTCGTGGTCGATTGATCCTTCAGGTCAGCAAAAAGCCCTCCGACGGGTCTCGCCGGAGGGCTTTGTTGGTCCGGACGTAGCGTCCCGATCCGTTAGGCCAGCGCGGCGCGAACCTTCTCGGCGATGGCCTTGAACGCGGCTGGATCGGACCCGGCGATGTCGCTCAACACCTTGCGGTCCATGTCGATCCCGGCCTGTTCAAGGCCGAAGATAAATCGGGAATAGGTGAAGCCTTCGAGCCGGGCCGCGGCGTTGATGCGCTGGATCCACAGCGCCCGGAACGAGCGCTTGCGGACCTTGCGGTCGCGGTAGGCGTACTGCCCGGCCTTGTCGACCGCGGCCTTCGCCGTGCGGATGGTGTTCTTGCGGCGGCCGAAGAAGCCCTTGGCCTGCTCCAGCACCTTCTTGTGTCTTGCGTGGGCGACAACGCCCCGTTTCACACGCGCCATGTCATGCCCCTCCTAGCCGAGACCGTAGGGGATGTAGGTCTTGATGGTCTTGGTGTCGGACTCCGACATCACCTTGGTGCCGCGATTCTGGCGGATGTACTTGGAACCGTGGCTCATCAGCCGGTGGCGCTTGCCCGCGACGCCGGCCTTGATCTTGCCGGTCGCAGTGACTTTGAAGCGCTTCTTGGCGCCTGATTTGGTCTTCAACTTCGGCATTTTGCATCGGAGCCGCAAGGCCCCGTCCTCTTGGAATAGCAGTGTGAACCGCCATGGCATGCCTTGGGCCAGGCGGCTCGGGAGCCGGCGCTGATAAGCGATTGGGGTGGGGAAAGCAAGCGAGACACTTCTCCCGGAGGGGAGAAGGAGGGGCCCACGCCGTCAGGCGTGGGAGGATGAGGGGTTACGCTGCCAGTGGTCTCGCGCCTTCACCCCTCACCCCTCCCACTCGCTACGTGAGCGGGCCCCTCCCTCTCCCCTCCGGGAGAGGTGTTTTTGCTACTGCTTCGTCACCTGGCCGCGGACTTCGCCGCCGGGGTTCGCGGCGGTGTGGATGTTGAAGTACCAGAGGCCGCCCTCGAGGTCCTTCTCCTGCGCCGCGGTCAGCGTCGCCTGACCGGTCATCGGGTTGGCGCCCATCTGGTCCTTCGGCACGGGCACCACGGGCCCGGCAGCTTTGCCGACAGGCGCGGGGCCATGGAAGTGGGCGGCGACCGCCGGGCCGGTCAGGCCCGAATAGGTGACGCTGTACTTGAAGACGTTGCTCTTGGTGTCGAGCGAGGCCGTCAACGCGCCAGTGCCGGCGCTGGTGGTCGGCGGCGTCTCGTCGGCGCCCTTCAGCGTGGCGGTGAAGTTCTCGGTGGCGGCGAAGGCCGAGCCGGCTGACAGCAACAGCGCGGCAAGGCCGCCGATCAGAAGTCCCTTCATGCGTATCAACTCCCTTTTCGACCCCGACGGGTACAACCTTAGGCCCGGCGCCGGCATTCACCAACCGCTTGGCGACCGCGCAGCGCCGGCGCTAGCCTGAGAGACGCAAGGGGGCGACGGCGGCGGATGTTTGCGGGCTGGGAGAATTTCTACTTCATGCTCGGCTCGGCGGCCGCCGCGCTGATCGGCCTGCTGTTCATTGTCGTGACTCTGACCGCCGGCTCCGAGCGCAGTTCGTCGCTGCGCGGCCAGTCGATCTATCTCACGCCTCAGGCTGTGCACTTCGGCGTGGTGGTCGCGCTCAGCGCCATCGCCATCGCGCCGCAGCAGGGGCGGCTGATCCCGACGGCAATGTTCGCCCTGGGCGACCTGGTGGGGCTCGGCAACGCCATCCGCACCGGCGTTGGCGTCCGCGGCCTGCGCCGCACGGCGGCTGACCCGCCGCACTGGACCGACATGTGGGCCTACGCCCTCATTCCCGGGGGGGTCTACGCCGGGCTGACGGCGGCGATCGCCGGCATGGGGCTGGGCTGGGCGTGGGGCGTGAAGCTGGCCGGCGTCGCTCTGCTCGGCCTGCTGCTCATCGGCATCCGCAACGCGTGGGACCTCGTCACCTGGCTCGCCGCCCGTCCGACGCCGCAGATCGGCCCACCGCCCTGAGATTCCTTGAAGCGGCTGTCGGGACGCGCGAGGCTGGTTCGTCTTCCAGCCGAGCCGAGGAGAGACCTCACCCATGGACGCCCGCAACGACACCCTTGTTCCCGCCGCCCAGCTGGCGCAGGATAACCCGATCCGGATCAAGAACGAGAGCGCCGAATACCGCGCCGCGCGCACCGCGCTGCTGGCCGAGGAGATCGAGCTGCGCCGCCACATCGAGCAGGTCGCGGCGATGCGCCGGGCGTTGCCGCCGGGTGGCGTGGCAGTTGGCGACTATCGTTTTGTCGGCGAAGACGGGCGCGAGACCGATCTGGCGGGCCTGTT
>DASXZG010000063.1:0-15262 GCA_036502045.1 Caulobacteraceae bacterium
CTACGTCGCCTACCACGACGAGGAGTGGGGCGTGCCGGAGTACGACCCGCGCGCGCTGTGGGAAAAGCTGGTGCTGGACGGCTTTCAGGCCGGCCTCGCCTGGATCACGGTGCTGAAGAAGCGCGAGGCGTTCCGCGCCGCCTTCGCGGGCTTCGATCCCGAGATTGTCGCTCGCTACGGCGCCTCCGACCGCGCCCGGCTGATGGCCGACCCCGGCATCATCCGCTCCAACGCCAAGATCGACGCCGCCATCTCCGGCGCTCAGCGCTACCTCGACATGCGCGAGGCCGGCGAGGACTTCACCCAGTTTCTCTGGAGCTTCGTCGGCGGCGCGCCGATCCAGAATAGCTGGACCGAGATGGGGCAGGTGCCGGCGCAGACGCCGGAAGCCGCCGAAATGTCCAAGGCGCTGAAGGCCAAGGGCTTCAAGTTCGTCGGGCCGGTGATCGTCTATGCCTTCATGCAGGCCGTCGGCATGGTCAACGACCACGTGGTCTCATGTCCGCGCCACGGCGCGGTCACCAGGCTGGCGCATCGCTGATGCCGCACCTGCGTCTCGAGAAGACCTTCCCCGCGCCCGTCTGCGGCGTCGACGAGGCCGGTCGAGGGCCCTGGGCGGGGCCGGTGACGGCGGCGGCGGTGATCCTCAAAGCCCGCGCCATTCCCAAAGGCGTCGACGACTCCAAGAAGCTGTCGGCGAAGAAGCGCGAGGCGCTGGAGAGCGAGATCAAAGACCGCGCGGTGGCCTGGGGCGTCGGCTTCGCCTCGGTGGAAGAGATCGCCGAACTCAACATCCTGCACGCCACGGGCCTGGCCATGCGCCGCGCCATCGAGGCCATGACGGTGGCGCCCATCTACGCGCTGGTGGACGGCAACTACGCCTTCCCGCTGCCTTGCCCGGTGAAGACGGTGGTGGGCGGCGACGCCATCTCCGCCTCCATCGCCGCCGCCTCGATCCTGGCCAAGACCGCCCGCGACCGGTTGATGGCGCAGATGGACGAGACCTATCCGGGCTACGGCTTCGCTGGCCACAAAGGCTACCGCGCCCAGGTGCACGCCGACGCGCTGCTCAAGCTGGGGCCGTGCCCGATCCACCGCCGCGCCTGGGGCCCGGTGAAGCTCGCTTTGATGGGCGTCGACCCGATGCAGACCTACGCCGACGTGGTGCAGGGCGAACTGGCGCTCACGCCGCTCGATTGATCGAACCAATCAAGCTTGACCCGGCGCGGGCTCGCGAGCCCCGATCGGGGCATGGCTGACGATCCTCTGCTTCGCGCCGTCCAGGCCCAGGCCGCCATCTGCGCCTCGTTCGGCTCGCGTTTCTACGCCGGGCTGATGCAGGAGATGGCCGCCGACCTCGATGATGAGACGCGGGCGCTGTTCGCGCCATGGGAGGGCCTGACGTTTGAGGGCCTGCTGGAGGCCGCGGCGACGCTGCGCTTCCTGGGCGCGCTGCACGACCTGGCCCTTACGGGCGCCGACCCGTTCGTCGCCGCCACCTTCCCGCCGGCCACCGACACTGCCGCAGCCTGGCAGGCCGTGCGGGCGGCGATCATGACGCACAGGGGCCGGATCGAGGCCTTCATGGCGCACGAGCCGCAGACCAACGAGGTGCGCCGCTCCGCCTGCCTGCTGCCGGGCTTCCTGACCATTGCCGCCGAGACTGGGTTGCCGCTGTCGTGCGTGGAACTGGGCGCCAGCGCCGGCCTCAACCAGCTCTGGCACGCTTTCGGCTATGACTACGGCGCCGCCGGCCGCTGGGGCGATGCGTCCGAGCCGCTGCAGCTCACCGCCGACTGGACCGGGCCGCCGCCGCCGCTGGACGCGCCGCTGAAAGTCGTCGCCAGTCGCGCCTGCGACCGCAAGCCGATCGCCATCGCCGATCCGGCCGAGCGGGCGCGGCTCTGCGCTTACCTTTGGCCGGACCAGACCGAGCGCATCGAGCGCTTCAACGCCGCGGCCGACATGGCCATCGCCGCCGGAACCGTGGTCGAGGAAGCCGACGCCCTCGACTTCGTCCGCGCCCACGCGGCGCCGAAGCCCGGTGTCGCCACGGTCGTCTTCCACTCGATCTTCTGGCAGTACCTGCCCGCCGAGCTGCAGGCCGCGATCACCGACGCGCTGGCGACGCACGGCGCGCGCGCCACCGCCGAGGCTCCGCTGGCGTGGCTGCGCATGGAAGCCGAGCCCGGCAAGCCCATGCCCATCGAGCTTCGCCTGACCCTCTGGCCCGGCGGCCAAGACCGCCGACTGGCTATCGTCCACGCCCACGGCGCGACGGTGGATTGGGGGGCTTAGGCGGGTTTCCTTCTCCCCCTTGCGGGAGAAGGTGTCGCGCAGCGACGGATGAGGGGTCGACGGCGATCGGCTGGCTAGCGTCGAGCAAGCAAATCCACTGGCCGGCGTGACCCCTCATCCGGCCCTTCGGGCCACCTTCTCCCGCGAGGGGAGAAGGGACGTCTTAAACGCGCCCTTTACCTTGACGGGACGATGGTCCCCACCTTCCGCGGGCGGGTGTTTCGGATGGCGTCGAAGAAGAGCGACAGAGCCGGCCAGATCATCCTTGGCGAGTGCGTCGCCGAGATGGCGAAGCTGCCGGAGCGCTCGGTGGACCTGGTGTTCGCCGACCCGCCCTACAATCTGCAGCTCGGCGGCGAGCTCTTGCGCCCCGACAACTCCCGCGTCGACGCCGTCGACGACGACTGGGACCGCTTCGCCAGCTTCGAGGCCTACGACGCCTTCACCCGAGCCTGGCTGACCGCCGCCCGCCGTGTGCTGAAGGACGACGGCGCGCTCTGGGTGATCGGCAGCTACCACAACATCTTCCGCGTCGGCGCGGCGCTGCAGGACCTGGGCTTCTGGATTCTCAACGACATCATCTGGCGCAAGTCCAACCCGATGCCGAACTTCAAGGGCACGCGGTTCACCAACGCTCACGAGACCCTGATCTGGGCCGCCAAGGGGCGCGGCGCGCGCCGGTACACCTTCAACTACGACGCCATGAAGCTGGCCAACGACGAGCTGCAGATGCGCTCGGACTGGACCCTGCCGCTGGCCACTGGCGAGGAGCGGGTGAAGGACGCCGCCGGCGCCAAGGGCCATCCGACCCAGAAGCCCGAAGCCTTGCTGCACCGGGTGATCCTGTCGTCCACGCGGCCCGGCGAGGTGGTGCTGGACCCGTTCTTCGGTTCAGGCACCACCGGTTCGGTGGCCAAGCGGCTCGGCCGCCGCTTCATCGGCATCGAGCAGAACCCGGGCTACGTCTCGCTGGCCCGCAGCCGCATCGAGAAGGTGATCCCGGTCGCGCCGGAAGACCTGCGGGTGACCGGCTCCAAGAAGGACGAGCCTCGCGTGCCGTTCGGCCAGATCGTCGAGGCCGGCCTGCTACGCCCCGGCGACGAGCTCTGGTGCCCGCGCGGCCAGCACAAGGCCAAGGTCCGCGCCGACGGCAGCCTGGTGATCGGCGACCTCACCGGCTCCATCCACAAGCTGGGCGCGATGGTCCAGTCCGCCCCCGCCTGCAACGGCTGGACCTACTGGCACATCCGCACCGACGCCGGCCTGACGCCGATCGACGTGCTCAGGGCAAAGGTGCGGGCGGATTTGAGCGCCTGACTCCCTTCCCCCTCGAGGGGAAGGGCCGGGGATGGGGGGCTGCCGGTGAAGGACGGGCTGTGTCTGGCAGCCCAAGATTCAACCACGGAAAACACGAAAAACACGGACTCGGCGCAGCCTCTGAGACGTCGGCGAAGCCAGCCAGTGGCGTGGTCGCGCCTTCGGCGCAAACGCCGCAGGCGCGTCCTGAAGTCCGTGTTTTTCGTGTTTTCCGTGGCCAATCCTTTGGACCGCGCCAGCGACGCCGAGCTACGCCGAGAGCCCCACCGCTCAAGCGGGAAGGGAGTCGCCCATCAGCCCCGCGCCCTCCAACGACCCCGCCCCCTCGAAGCGCCGCGTCGCCTCGCAGGTCAGCGGTGCGTCTCCCAGCAGGCGGCAAGCGGCTTCGAGGAAGTGGTAGTGGCGCGAGCCGAGCGTGTACTGGGCCTCGGCCACCGCCACCGCGATCTTCTCGTCGAGGCCGGGGGTGAACTTGAAGTGGGCCAGCGCGCCGGTGATCCGCGTGTCCGGGATCAGGTTGAGCGCGTGGTCGCCGACGCGGCGCACGCCGGCGCCGTTCTTCAAGAGCGGCGACTTCCAGTTCTGCGGCAGCGAGACGGTGTCGCCGTGGATGGCGAGGTAGGTCTCGCGGTGTTTCAGCAGCAGCATCTCGTGCAGCCGGTAGCGCACCCCGGCGCGCAGCGGCTCCGGCAGCGCGCTGCCCTCGTCCCAGCGAAAGTGCGGGCCAGCATCGAAGTAAGGGCTGCCTTCGAACGGGCTCAGCTCCGGGGCGTGATGGCGATGGTTCAGCGTCGCGCCATAGAAGTCGATCATCGGCGCCGAGAGGTACGGTTGGCCAAGGCCGTCCAGCCGCGCCGTCATTTCCCCCAGGGTCTGATAGCCGCTCGGCAGCACCAGGAACTCGTCGGCGTCGGCGGTCAGCACCCAGCGATCTGGGAAGAAGGTGACGGGCGCGGCTTCGCGCAGCGCTGTCGGCAGGCGGCGGATGATGTTGCCGCCAGTGGCGCCGAAGATGTCGCCGTAGCGGTGTTCGGAGACCGCGATCGAGCAGTCGGGCTGGGCGTGCAGGAACGCCTTGGCGGCTTCGCCCGAGCGGTCGTCGTAGATCAGGAAGGTGTCGACGCCGAGCGCCCGGTAGTGGGCGAAGAAGTGCGGCAGGAAGTAGTCCTCGTCGCGGATGACCGCGAAGAGGGCCATGCCCTGCGTCGAGCTGGCCCGCTTGACCAGCTTCAGGTCGATCTGCGTCGGCCAGACGCCATCGCTCATGGTCAGGATCGACGCGACGCTTGAGTGGCGCCCCGCCGCCGCCGTAAAGGCCGCGCATGACTACAGTCGACGTCAGCATCGCCGCGCCGGAGCACCGGGACGCGATCGCCAACATGATGCAGCTCTACGAGCACGACTTCTCCGAACAATGGGCGGGCGAGGAGCGGGGCGAGCTTCAAGAAAATGGTCTCTTCGAGCCTTACCGCTACCTCGACGACTACTGGCGCGAAACCGCCCGCATTCCTCTGCTGATCCGCGCCGGCGGCCACCTCGCCGGCTTCGCGCTGCTCAGCAAGATGGGCCACACGCGCCAGCCGGTGGACCGCAACATGGCCGAGTTCTTCGTGGTGCGGAAGCATCGCCGCGGCGGCGTCGGCCTGTCGGCGGCGCAGCAGATCTTCACCCGCTATCCCGGCGTCTGGGAGGCGGCGGTAGCCCGCAAGAATGTCGGCGCGCTGGCCTTCTGGCGCCGCGCCGTGGGCGAGCACCAGCGGGTCGCCCACGTCGAAGAGATCGACATCCCCAACCACGAATGGAACGGCCCGATCCTCCGGTTTCGGATCAAGGGACCGGACGAAGTCTAGGGTTTCAGCGCCTGCCGCGCGGCTTTCAGGAACACGCTGGGCATCGCTTCCAGCTCGTTGAGCGGAGTCCAAATCCCTCCGGCCCAATCGCCTTCGGCGCGGAACACCCGCAGGGTCAGAGCAAAGTGGGTGAAGCCGTGTTTCACTTCGCCGGCGTCGCGCCAGGCCGCCGCGGTCGGCGCCGCCGCCAGCGCTTCGGCGTCGGTCCAGGGCGCGGCGCGCCAGTCGCTGGTGGGCAGGGCCAGCATGCCGCCCAGCAGCCCCCGGGCCGGCCGGCGCACCAGCGCCATCTGGCGGCCCCTCATCAGAGCATAGGCGACGCCATACCGCTCGGGGCGGACGGCCTTGGGCGAGCGGCGGGGCAGCTCGGCGGCGTCGCCGGCAGCCAGCGCCTGGCAGTCGGCGGCGATCGGGCAGCGCTCGCAGGCTGGCGACGTCGGCGTGCAGATAGCTGACCCCAGGTCCATCAGCGCCTGCGCCCAGTCGCCGGGACGGTCGGCCGTGACCAGCGTCCCCGCCCGCCGCCGCAGCTCCGGCTTGGAAGCCGGCAGCGGCGATTGCACGTCGAACAGCCGCGCGACCACGCGTTCGACGTTGCCGTCGACCACGTTGGCCGGGCGGTCGAAGGCGATCGCGGCGCTGGCGGCGGCGGTGTAGGGCCCCACGCCCGGCAGCGTGGCGAGGCCCGCTTCGGTGCCCGGGAACACCCCGTCAAGCGCGCCGGCGACATGGCGGGCGCAGGCGATCAGGTTGCGGGCCCGGGCGTAGTAGCCGAGCCCGGCCCAGGCCCCCATCACCGCGCCGTCGTCAGCCGCCGCCAGCGCCTGCACGGTGGGCCATCGGCGCGTGAAATCCAGGAAGTAGCGCGTCGCGTGCGGCACGGTGGTCTGTTGCAGCATGATCTCGGAGAGCCAGACCCGGTAGGGATCAGGGCTCACGCCGCGCTGCCGCGCCGCCGGGCCGACCCGCCACGGCAGGTCTCTGGCGTGGCCATCGTACCACGACAGCAGGCGACGGCGCAGCGCTGCGACGGAAGGGGTGCGGACGGCCGCCATGGCTTGGTCTATACATGGCCGATGCCGCGCCTGCTGCCCTCCGCCAAGGAAGCCGCCGCCATTCTGGCCGCGCGCCGGCCGCGCCCCCCGCCGCGCCCGCCGCCCCACATCGCTCGCGGCCTGACCGCGATGCTGCGCGGCTTCGAGCAGCGCTTCGGGGCCGATCCGGACACACTGCGCGCCAGATGGCGCGAGATCGTCGGCGAAGGCCTGGCCGGCCGTTCGGAACCGGTGAAACTGGTTCGGCAGCGGACCGGCGGCGCGGTGCTGGAGCTGCGCGTGGCCGGCCCGGTGGCGGCGTTGGTGCAGCACCAGGCGCCCTTGATCCTCGACCGGCTGAACCTGTTCCTGGGGCCCGGCGCGGTGGCCAAGCTGCGCATCGTGCAAGGCCCGCTCACTCGCCCGCCGGCCGCCAGCGCCGCGCCGTCCCGCCGTCTTCGCCCGCCCCTCGACGCCGCCGCCGAGAAGGCGCTGGCCGATGGCCTCGCCGAGACGCCGGACGGGCCCCTGAAGGCGGCGCTGACAAAGCTCGGCCGCGAGGTGCTGCGCGGCCAGCGCCGCTCCGCGCCATAGCTTCGCCCCCAACCTAGAATCGCGCTTTAGTTCGCAATCGACCAGGAGCCTTTCATGCGACCCATCGCGGCTTTTCTGATGTGCGTCGCCCTCGTGGCGACCCTCGCCGGCTGCAAGCAAGGCGGCGGCGCCAGCGGCGCCGTCACCGATCCCGACATGCGGCTGGGCAATCCCAATGCGCCGGTGACGGTGATCGAGTTCGCCTCGCTGGGCTGTCCGATCTGCGCCAAGTGGAACAACGACAACTTCGACGCCTTCAAGGCGAAGTACATCGACACCGGCAAGGTCTACTACATCTTCCGCGAGTTCCTGACCGGCGACCAGCCGGTGGCGGCGTCGGGCTTCCTGCTGGCCAGATGCGCCGGCAAGGACAAGTACTTCCAGGTGCTGGACGCGGTGTACCACCAGGAGCAGCCGCTGCTGGAGACCGACCAGAACGCCGCCAAGCGCGATGCGCTGGTGCGAGTGGCCGAGACCGCCGGGCTCACCGAGGACCAGTTTCAGACCTGCGTGAGCAACAACGACGCCCTGCTGGCGCTGAACGACCGGGCTCAGAAAGCCGGACAGAAATACAACGTCGACTCCACCCCGACCTTCGTCATCAACGGCAAGACGGCGTCCGGCTACCAGGACATGGCGACCATGGACAAGCTGATCGCCACGGCGGGTCCGAAGCCCGCCAATCCATGAGGATCGCCGCCCTTCTCGGACTGTCGCTGGCGCTCATTGCCAGCGCCGCCCGGGCTGTGCCAGCGTCCGAGCCGGACGACATGGTGTTGGGCAACCCCAAGGCGCCGGTGGCGGTGATCGAATACGCCTCGGCCGGCTGCCCGCACTGCGCCCACTGGGCCAACGAGACGCTGCCGGCGTTCAAGGCCAAGTACATCGACACCGGCAAGGCCCGGCTGGTGCTCCGCGAAGAGATCACCGGCAGCGAGGCCGTCGCCGCGGCAGGCTTCATGGTGGCGCGCTGCGCGGGGCCGGAAAAATACTTTGCGGTGCTGGACGCCATCTTCCAGCGCCAAGCCGACATGTTCGCCGCGGGCACGGCCGGCGCCATCCTGGAGGACATCGCTCAGAAGCAGGGGGGCCTCACCGACGAGGCGTTCAAGTCGTGCATCTACGACCAGGCGGCGCTGAACGAACTCAACGCCCGCTCGGCCCGCCACGCCGACGGCGACGGTGTCGGCTCGACGCCGACGTTCTTCATCGGCAAGGCACAGTTCAGCGGCGACGTGACGATGGATCAGCTAGCCACAGCCATCGCCGCCGCGGCGCCGGCCGCGCCGAAGCATCACGCGCCGCCGAAGAAACATCCGGCGCCTCCCGCCGCCAAGCCCGCCGTCGTCCCGGCAAAGCCCACCGCGCCGACGGCGCAGCATCCGAAACATTAGGGGCCGCCGTGCACTTCCAGCGGCTGCGCCTCACCGGGTTCAAGTCCTTCGTCGAGCCGACCGACTTCCGCATCGAGCCGGGGCTCACCGGCGTGGTCGGCCCTAACGGTTGTGGCAAGTCGAACCTGCTGGAAGCCCTGCGCTGGGTCATGGGCGCCAACTCGGCCAAGGCCATGCGCGGCGCCGGCATGGACGACGTGATCTTCGCCGGCTCAGGCGCGCGCCCTGGCCGCAGCCACGCCGAGGTGGTGCTGACCATCGACAACAGCGATGGCGGCGCGCCCGCGGCCTTTGCCCGCTTCCCGACGCTGGAAGTGGCGCGGCGGATTGACCGCGGCGCCGGCTCCACCTACCGCGTCAACGGCCGCGAGGTGCGGGCCCGCGACGTGCAGCTGCTGTTCGCCGACGCTTCCACCGGCGCCAATTCGCCGGCGCTGGTGCGCCAGGGGCAGATCTCCGAGCTGATCTCGGCCAAGCCGCAGAACCGCCGGCTGATCCTGGAAGAGGCGGCCGGCGTCGCCGGCCTGCACACCCGCCGCCACGAAGCCGAGCTGAAGGTGCGCGCCGCCGAAGCCAACGTGGAGCGGCTGGACGACATCGCCCGCGAGCTGGAGGCGTCGCTGGCCCGCTTGCGGCGCGAGGCTCGCCAGGCTGAGCGTTACAAGACGCTCTCGACCCGCATCCGGGCGCTGCAGGGCGCAGTGCTGTTCGCTCGCTGGTCCGAGGCGCGCGACGTGCTGGAGAAGGTCGACGGCGAGTCGCAGGGCGTCGGCGGCGAGGCCGAGCGGCTGACCCGGGCGTCGGCGCAGGCGGGCGTCGCGGCCACCGAGGCGGAAGCCGCGATCCGGCCGCTGCGCGACGAGGAGACAGCCGCTGCGGCGGTGCTGCATCGCCTGGCCATCGAGAAGGACCGGCTGGACCGCGAGCTGGAAGGCGCCGGCGCCGAGCTGGAGCGGCTGAGGGCGGAGCTGGCGCGGATCGGCGCGGATGCCGCCCGAGAAGGGCAGATCGTCGAGGACGCCGGCCGGGCGCTGTCGCGGCTAGAGACCGAGACCGCCGAGATCGAGCAGGAGATCGCCGCCGCGCCGGAGCGCTTGCCGGAGCTTGCCGCCGCCGCCGAGTCCGCCGAAGTCGCGCGCCAGGCCGCAGACGGCGAGGTCGAGCGCCTCGCCACCGCCGCCGCCGCCCGCCAGGCCGAGCGCCGCGCCGCCGAAACCCGGGTCGAGGAAGCTCGCGGGAGGCTGTCGCGCACTCAGCGGGCGCTGGACCAGGTGCTGTCGGAGCGCGCCGCCGTCGCGCCCGCCGACACCGCCCGCCGCGACGCCGCGCTCGCCGCCCACGCCGCCGCCGAAGCCGCGCTCGCCGCCGCCCGCCAGGCGCTGGACGCGGCCGAAGCCGAGCGCGCCGCCGCCGCGACCGCCGAGAGCAACGCCCGCGCCGCCGCCAGAGCCGCGGCCGACGCGCTGGCGGCGCTGAAGTCCGAAGCGGCGGGCCTGGCTGCGGTCACCGCGCGCGGCAAGCCGTCCGATTATCCGCCGGCGCTGGAAGCGGTGACGCCGAAGCCGGGTCTGGAAGCGGCGCTGGCCGCGGCGCTGGGCGACGATCTCGATGCGGCGCTGGACGCCCGCGCCCTTTCGCACTGGGCCGGCGCCCAGGTCAGCGCGCCGAAGTGGCCCGCCGGCGCGACGCCGCTGGCCGACCTCGTCGCCGCCCCGCCGGCGCTGGCCGCTCGCCTGGCGCATGTGGCGCTGGTGGAGGCCGCCGACGGGCCGCGGCTGACCAAGCTGGCGCCGGTGGGGGCGCGGCTGGTGTCGAAGGCCGGCGACCTCTGGCGCTGGGATGGCTTCACCGTCGCGGCCGGCGCGCCACGCCCCGCCGAAGCGCGGCTGAAGCAGCGCGCGCGCCTCGCCGAGCTGGCCGCGCAGATCGAGGCGCAGACCCCGGCCGCCGCGACCGCCGCCGAGTCCGCCAAGGCCGCCGCCGAGCGCCTCGCCGCCTCGGAGACCGCTGTCCGCGCCGCTCGAGGCGCGCCCCGCGAAACCGAAGTGGCGCTCAACGCCGCTCGTGAACGCCTTGACGTCATCGCTCGCGAGGACGATCGGCGCGACGCCCGGGTGCAGTCGCTGGACGACACCATCAGCCGCTTCGAGGCCGAGCGCGCCGACCACGCCGCCCAGTTCGACGCCGCCGAGGCCGCGCTGACGACGCTGGCCGCGCCCGACGACGATGACGCTGTCGCGCTCGACGCCGCCCGCGACACCGCCGCCGCCGCCAGGGCCGACGCCGCCGAATCCAGGGCCGCCCTCGATGTCGAGCGCCGCGAGCGCGACGGCCGCCAGCGCCGGCTGGAAGCGCTGAAGGCCGACCGTGCCGACTGGATGCGCCGGGCGCAGGCCTCGACGCGCCGCCAGGACCAGCTGTCGGCCGAGCGCGAGAAGACCGTCGCCGCCATCGACGCGGCCCGCGACGCGCCGACGCGCGTCGAAGTCCGCCGCGCCGCGCTGCTCGACGAGCTGGGCGTCGCCGAAGCCCGCAAGCTGACGTCCAGCGACGCGCTGGCTATGGCCGAGGCGGTGCGGGGCGACGCTGACCGCGCCTGGCGCCTCGCCGAGAGCGCCGCCGCCGACGCCCGCGAACGCCGCGCCACCCTGGCTGCCCGCCTCGACGCCGCTCGTGAGCGCTTTGGCGAAACCGCGGCGCTGATCCGCGAGCAGCTGCGCGTCGAGCCCGAGGCGCTGGGCAAGCGCCTGGCCGAGGAAGCCACGGCCATCCCGCGCGAGCTGGCCGCTGTCGAGAGCCAACTCGCCAGGCTTGAGTACGAGCGCGAGAGCATGGGGCCGGTGAACCTGCGCGCCGAGGACGACGCCAAGGAGGTCTCTGGCCGGCTGCAGACGCTGAAGACCGAGCGCGCCGACCTCACCGCGGCGCTGGGCAAGCTGCGCCAGGGCATCGCCGAGCTGAACGAGGCCGGTCGCGAGCGGCTGGTCGCGGCGTTCCAGGTCATCGACGGCCACTTCCGCACCCTCTTCACCACCCTCTTCGAAGGCGGCCAGGCGGAGCTGCGACTGGTGGAGTCCGACGATCCGCTGGAGGCTGGGCTGGAGATCTTCGCCTGCCCGCCGGGCAAGCGGCTGGCGGTGATGAGCCTGATGTCCGGCGGCGAGCAGGCGCTGACCGCCGCGGCGCTGATCTTCGCCGTGTTCCTGGCCAATCCGGCCCCGATCTGCGTGCTCGACGAAGTGGACGCGCCGCTGGACGACGCCAACGTCGAGCGCTTCTGCAACCTGCTGGACGAGATGCGGCGGCGCACCGAGACGCGCTTCATCGCCATCACCCACAATCCCCTGACCATGTCGCGCATGGACCGCCTCTTTGGCGTCACCATGCCCGACCGCGGCGTCTCGCAACTGGTCAGCGTCGACCTGCGCCAGGCCGAGGCGCTCGCCGCGCAATAGCCATGGCGACGATCCGCGAACTGGTCGCCAGCGACCTGCCGAAGCTGGCGGCGGTGACCGACGCAGGCCCCGCCTGGCACGGGGCCTGGGACCACTGGCGGACGACCTATCTGCCGGAGCACGAGGGCGGCGCGCGGGTGGTGTTCGTGGCCGAGGCCGAGCGTGGTCTGGTGGGCTACGTCTCGCTGGTCTGGCGCTCGCAATATCCGCCGTTCGCGGCTGACGACACGCCGGACGTCTCCGACATGGTGGTGGTCGAGGGCTTGCGCGGCGGCGGCATCGGCGGCGCACTGATCGGCGCCTGCGAAGCGCGCGCCAGGGCGGCCGGCAAGCGCCAGCTCGGCATCGGCTTTGGCCTCTACGCCGACTATGGCCGCGCCCAGCGGCTCTACGTGCGGCGCGGCTTCGTCCCAGACGGCCGCGGTGTCACTTACGACAACAAGCCAGTGCAACCCGGCGCGCACTACCGCGTCGACGACGATCTGGTGCTGTGGTTGGCGAAGCCGCTGTGAGCGACGATCTGACTCCGTGGCTCGAGCGCTGGGGCCTGACCTTCGAGCGCACGCCGGCGTCGCCCGGTGGCCGCGAGCCTTATCCCGGGACGGGTGCGGTGGCGTTCGTGCGGCGTGGGGACCAGCCTCTGGTGCTGAAGGTACTGCCGGAGGGCGCTGACGAAGCGCGCAGCGGCGCGGTGCTGACGCATTGGAACGGCGAGGGCGCGGTGCGGCTGATCGAACAGGCGCCTGGCGCCGTGCTGATCGAGCGCGCCATCCCCGGCGACGACCTCTCGGACCTGAGTCGCGCTGGCCGGGACGACGAGGCGACCGAGGCGCTGTGCGAGGTGATGGCGAAGCTCAACCGACCGCCGCCCGTCCGCGGTGGCTATCGGCGCGTCGAGGATTGGGGGCAGGGCTTTGTGCGGCTGCGCGGCAACGGCCTCTCAGCGGGCTTGGACGGCGCGCTGATCGATCTCGCCGGCGCCACCTTCCACGATCTTCGCGCCTCGCAGGGCTCCGCGATCCTGCTGCACGGCGACCTGCAGCACTACAACGTGGTGCGTGACGCGGCGCGCGGCTGGCTCGCCATCGACCCCAAAGGCGTGCTGGGCGAAGCGGCCTACGAGACTGGCGCCATGCTGCGCAACCCGATCGCTAACCCGGAGATCTTCACCGACCCGGCGGTGATGGCCCGCCGCGTGGCCATCATCTGTGAGCGTCTCGGCCACGACCGCGAGCGGGTGCTGGGCTGGTGCTTCAGCCAGTGGATGCTCGCGATCCTCTGGGCGATCGGCGACGGCTTGCGGTTCGAAACCGGCTGGCTCGCCGGCCCTCTGGCCACGCTGGCGGTGATGGACAGCTAGCCGCGCCGGTTTGTGGCGAGCGTGGGATACTTGTTCCCACCTTGCAAAAATTTAAGCGGAAATCTTGATTTGGGCCCTTGCGGCTCCGGCTGTTGGCGCTATCTAAGCACTGTTAGGTTTCGCGTGACGCAGGGGTGGGGATACCCCTGCGTCAGATCCCAAGCGCGCGATTTGGCACACATAAGTACTTGATCCACGCCACGTTTCTCACGTCTCTTCAGCACCGGAGGGCTTTATGAAGCTCGCTATTTCGGCAGCGATGCTCGCTGTCTGTCTGGCCGTCGCCTCGCATGCATTCGCGGACGGTCGCACCGAGGTCACCTTGCAACAAGCGGTGGCCAAAAAGACCGAATTCACCATCGGCATGGCCGTGTGGGACTGCGAGGGCGCCTCGTGCGTCGCCTCCACCACGCCCGACCAGTCGTTCGGCGTCGGCCAATGCCGCGACCTGGCCAAAAAGGTCGGCGCGGTGACCGAGTACAAGGACGCTGACGATCACAATCTTCAGGGCGCGGCGCTGGACCGCTGCAATGCGGGCCTCGCCCCGAAGTCGGAGACGGCGTCGCGCTAGCCCCCAGCGCCACGTCGTCTCCTATCAGTCGCCTCCTCAGGGCGGTCCCACCAGGGACCGCCCGCTTTTTTTGCCTACGGGGACCGCCGGCTGCGGGCGCGTCGCCAAGCGCGGCGAGCGCACCCGTCGCTTGGTTGCGACGCGAAAAACCGCGTGCTATCAGGCGCGCGGCTTCGGGTGAGGGGGTTGTCAGCGACTCCCTGACCCACGTGCTTTTTCTAGCGCATTCAAGCCCTTAAGTCGGTGCCCTGCCTAGCTCGGCGCCGGCCTGTCAAGCGACGGACGGTCAGAACCAGTGGCGGACGATTCCAAGGCGACGGACGTGGGCGACCGATACGCCCAGGCCCTCTTCGAACTGGCGAAAACCCAGGGCGATCTGGCCGCGGTGGAAGCCGACCTGAAGAGCTTCAAGGCGATGCGCGCCGAGAGCGCCGACCTGCGCACCCTCATCGCCTCCCCCGCTTTCGATGCCGAGACCAAGGGCAGGGGCCTCACCGCCATCGCCGACGCCGCTCAGTTCGCCGAGACCACCAAGAAATTCCTGGGCCTGGTTGCGGCGAACCGCCGCGCCGCGGCTCTGCCCACCATGATCGCCGCTTTCGAGCGCATCGCCGCCGCCGACCGCGGCGCGGTGTCGGCGCAGGTGGTGACGGCCATGGCCCTGACGCCGGCGCAGTCGCAGGCGCTGGCCGCCGCTCTGCGCACCGCGCTGGGCAAAGACCCCGAAATCGAGACCCGCGTCGATCCCGCCATCCTCGGCGGCATCAAGGTGCGCGTGGGCTCACGACTGTTCGACGCCTCGCTCAAGTCGAGGCTGGACGCGATGAAATTCGCCCTGAAGAGAGCGTAACAGAGACCCTCATGGACATCCGCGCCGCCGAAATCTCGGCCATCCTCAAGTCCCAGATCGCCAACTTCGGCGAGGAAGCCGACGTCTCCGACGTCGGGCAGGTCCTCTCGGTCGGCGACGGCATCGCCCGCGTCTATGGCCTGGATCAGGTGCAGGCCGGCGAGATGGTCGAGTTCCCGACCGCGGGGGTGAAGGGCATGGCCCTCAACCTTGAGCGCGACAACGTCGGCATCGTCATCTTCGGCGAAGACCAGAAGATCAAGGAAGGCGACGAAGTTCGCCGCCTGCGCGAGATCGTGGACGTGCCGGTGGGCCGGGGCCTCTTGGGCCGCGTCGTCGATCCGCTCGGCAACCCCATCGACGGCAAGGGCCCGATCGGCGACGTGGCCGAGCGCCGCCGGGTGGACGTGAAGGCGCCCGGCATCATCCCGCGCAAGAGCGTGCACGAGCCCGTGCAGACCGGCCTGAAGATCGTCGACAGCCTGGTGCCGATCGGCCGCGGCCAGCGCGAGCTGATCATCGGCGACCGCCAGACCGGC
>DASXZG010000064.1:0-2557 GCA_036502045.1 Caulobacteraceae bacterium
ACCTCAAGCAGGACCTCGACGACATCGCCGCGCTCACCAGCGCGCTCGACCTCACCGTCGGCTTCGCCAACGCCACTTCCAACATCGCCGCCGCCTGCGGCGCCCCCACCTGGATCATCTCCGTGCCAGGCGCGTGGACCCAGCTGGGCCAGCGCGAGCGGATGCCGTGGTATCCCACCGCGCGGGTGTTCGAACCCCCGGGCTTCAATCGCTGGGAAGAGACGATGGCGGCGCTCGCCGCCGCGCTTCAGGAAGCCGCGGCCTGAACCGGCCGCGTGGCCAGCCCCTGCATCATGGTGCGGTTGAGATCGATCAGCGTTTCCCAATCAGCCTCGTGGCGCATGACCTGGCTGGTGTGCCGGTGCACGAACAGACTGAGCGAGATGATCTGGGCCCGCGTGGTCTCGGGTAGCGCGTTGGTGGGCTGAGAACAGTCGTCCGCCAGCGTGGCCCACAGCCGGCGATTCCAGTGCAGGGCCTCGATGCGCCCCTTGAAGTCCTGGGCGGGCAGCGCCTTGGCTTCCATCAGTGCGCGCGTGACGTCCGCGAACAGCCGGTACTCGGCGTCCCGCGGCGACTCAGTCCGGCGCGATGCCTGCTGATAGGCGCGAAGCGACATTCCCCAACCTCTCGTCTTCGTACTCGATCAACTTGCGACAAAGCATCAGAGCTTTGTAATAATCCTTCGTCATCACATACTGCGAGATATTGACGCAGTCTGCGAGAATATCGGGGTTGCGAACCGCACCCATGAATTCGGACAAACGCTGAACGAACTCGTCCTGGTATCGCTCCCAACTGCCCTGATCGAGATACATCATCATGACGGGGAAGTAGATGCGCCGCGACGGCGTCTTGGCTTCCTCGGCCTGCATGATGTCCTTTTCGCGCAGGACCGACGCTTTATTCTGGAGGAGCAGCGCGCTTCGGCGATCCCCGTTTTGCACCACCGCGCCATTGAGGACGAACTTCTCGCCCGGCTTCAACGACAGTTTCAAAGGCATGGGCGATCTCCGGCATTCTGCGGCGGTGACTCGATCCGCTCCGGGACTCGCTCATGAACGAGGCCCCATTAGGCCGATCGAAGCTTTCGGCACGCTAAATCGACATGGTTAACGGCGCCTTGCCGCTTTGTTTACCCCCGCTTAAACCCCGGCGCGCGAACTGCCGGTTGGGCGCCCTGCGCGCGCTCGATTCGATAGCCGACATGCCCGCCAAATCCGCCAAAGCCTCCGCCCGCGCCGCCACCTCCGCGGCGGCTCTGGGCTTCCCCGCCGCGCCCGTCCCCGCCGACGACAACGGCGCGTCGTCGCCCGCTGGCCTGAAGCGCCTTGAGACCGCGATCGCCGAGCTGCGCGCGCTGTCGGTGATGCCGATGCTGCGCCGGGCCATTGACGCACTGCGCGCCGAGGACGTGAAGGCCGGCTGTGACTGGGCGCTGAAGGCGCTGAACCAGGACGCCAACTCCGGCATGGCCTGGTACGTGCTGGCGGTGGCGCGCGAGAAAGCGGGTGATTTCGCCAACTCGCTGAAGGCGTACCAGGCGGCGGTGCAGCTGCTGCCGGAAGAGTCGGACGTCGCCAACGACCTGGGCCGCCTCGCCTACCGCATGGGCATGAAGGACGTGGCCGAGCAGCTGTTCCGCCGCTACTTCGCCGCCCACCCAGGCTCCCTGGACGCCGCCAACAACCTCGCCGGAGCGCTGCGCGACCTCGGTCGCGGCGACGAGGCCATCGACATTCTGAAACCGGCGATCAGGAGCGACCCGACCACTCCGCCCTTGTGGAACACGCTGGGCACCATCCTGGCCGAGCGCGGCGATCCGGCCTCGGCGCTGACTTTCTTCGACGAGGCGGTGCGGCTCGACCCCGGCTTCGGCCGCGCCCGCTACAACCGCGGCAACGCCCACCTGTCGCTGGGCGACCTGGAAGCGGCGCTGGCCGATTGCGAGGGCGCCTACGCCAGCGCCGTCACCCCTGACGACAAGGCGATGATGCGGCTGGCCCGCTCCACCATCAAGATCGGCCTGGGCCGCATCGGCGAGGGCTGGGACGACTACGAGGCCCGCCTCGATCCGCATTTCGCCGGCGGCACTATGTTCCTCACCCGCGCGGCGCCCTGGAGGCCTGAGACGCCGCTCGCCGGCAAGACGCTGCTGGTGATGGGCGAGCAGGGCCTCGGCGACGAAGTGCTGTTCGCCAACATGCTGCCGGACGTGCTGGAAGCGCTCGGCCCCGATGGCCGGCTGGTGATCGCGGTCGAGCCGCGGCTGGTCAGTCTCTTCCAGCGGTCGTTTCCGCGCGCCGAAGTGGTGGCCCATTCCACCTATGCCGCCGCTGGGCGCATCTATCGCGGCGCCGTGGCCATCGACGGGCGGGACGACATCGACCTCTGGGTCCCGATGGCCTCGCTGCTGCGCCGTTTCCGCCGGGGGCTCAGCGATTTCCCAGATCGCAAGGCGTTCCTGACGCCCGATCCGGCGCGGGTGGCGCACTGGCGGGCCGAGCTGGCCAAGGCGCCGGCGGGCAGGAAGGTCGGCATCCTCTGGAAGAGCATG
>DASXZG010000065.1:0-45030 GCA_036502045.1 Caulobacteraceae bacterium
AGGTCGCCATCGTCGCCGTCATGCGAAAGCTCATCGAGGCCGCAAACCTCATCCTCGCCAGAGGAACCCCCTGGACGCGGACAAAGACAGCCTAATCTTCAACATGGTTGCTCCCCCGCCTCTTCGGGCGGGTGAGGAGACCCTGGCCCTACCGCTTCGGCCGGCGGTTACTCAGCTCGTCGCCTAAGAACATGTTGGCCACCAGGCTCACCACCCAGATCACGATCACCGCCAGCACCGCATGGACGATGCTGCCGACGTGGAAGCCGCCGATGTGCAGGATCTTCAGGAGGAAGCTGACCACGAACAGCATCAGCCCGTTCACCACCAGCAGGAACAGCCCCAGCGTGACGATGGTCACCGGCAGCGTCAGCAGGGTGACGATGGGCCGGACGAAGGCGTTGACCACACCCAGCAACACAGCCGCGATCAGCAGCGGCTTCCAGCCGTCGGCGACCACCAGGCCAAGCTTGGAGGCCACCCAAAGCCCGAGCGCCGCGACCAGGGCGCGCAGGATGAAACGGACCATGTACAGGGCTCCTTGACGTTGACGTTGACGTTGACGTAAGACGAACCAAGGCTACGTTATCAGCGATAAGCTACCTGCGCGGAGCCTCAGGGAGACAAGAAAGTGCCCATGGAACTGCGGCGCCCCGAGCGCACCTTCACCATTCGTCAGCTATGCCTTGAGTTCAAGTGCACCCCGCGGGCGCTGCGCTTCTACGAGGACAAGGGTCTGCTCGCGCCGGCGCGGCAGGGTATGAACCGGGTCTATTCCTACAAAGACCGCGCCCGCCTGCAACTGATCCTGCGCGGCAAGCGCGTGAACCTGTCGCTGTCGGAAATCCGCGAGATCCTCGACCTCTACGACAAGAACGACGGCGGCGCGGCGCAGAACGTCGTGGCCCTGCGCCGCTTCCGCGAGCGCATCGTCACCCTGGAGCAGCAGCGCGAAGACCTCGACCACGCCATTGACGAACTGCGCACGGCCTGCACCGACCTGGAAGAGCAGCTGGCCAAAAGCCGCCCCGACCTGCTTCCGCAGGCCGAGGCCTACGATAAGGTGGTCCGCGCCAGCGTCGACGGCCGCCACGTCGAGACGGTTCGCTAACTCATAAGGCGGTGTCATCCCGGAAGCCGCGTAGCGGCTGTCCGGGACCTTGTTGGGACTTGCATGCGTGAGGTCCCGGCCTCCGCTTCGCCTCGGCCGGGATGACGAGTGAGGGGGCGGGCGCCCCAATGCTATAGACTCCCGCCCATAAAGAGTTGCCGGAGAGAGCCGATGCCCTACCAGCCGCCGGTGCGCGAGCACCTGTTCCTGCTGCGCGACGTGCTCGAGCTCGACAAGCTGGCCAACCTGCCCGGATTCGCCGACGCGACGCTGGACGTGGTCGAGCCGATCCTTGAGGAAGCCGCCAGGTTCTGCGGCGAAGTGCTCGCGCCGCTGAACGGCGTCGGCGACAAGCAGGGCTGTCACTGGCATTCCGACAACACCGTCACCACCCCGCCGGGCTTCAAGGAAGCCTACGCGCAGCTGGTCGAGGGCGGCTGGCCGGCTCTCGGGGCCGAGCCCGAGTTCGGCGGCCAGGGCCTGCCGGCAGTGGTCAACGTCTGCCTCAACGAGATGCTGTCATCGGCCAACATGGCCTTCGCCATGTATCCGGGCCTGACCCACGGGGCCTATTCCGCCATCCTTTTCGGCGGCTCCGATGCGCAGAAGCAGCTCTACCTGCCCAGGCTGGCTACCGGCGCGTGGGGCGGGACCATGAACCTCACCGAGCCGCAGTGCGGCACCGACCTGGGCCTCATCGCCACCAAGGCCGTCCCCGCCGCCGACGGAACCTACCGCATCTCGGGCCAGAAGATCTGGATCTCGTCCGGCGAGCACGACATGGCCGAGAACATCGTCCACCTGGTGCTGGCCCGCATCGAGGGCGCGCCGGCCGGCACCCACGGCATCAGCCTCTTCATCGTGCCGAAGTTCTTGCCTGACACCGAGGGCAAGCCGGGCGAGCGCAACAGCGTCAAATGCGTGGGCCTGGAAGAGAAAATGGGCATTCACGGCAACGCCACCTGCGTGATCAGCCACGAGGAATCGACCGGCTGGCTGATCGGCGAGGCCAACCGCGGCCTGCAGGTGATGTTCGTGATGATGAACGAAGCCCGTCTTGGCGTCGGTCTGCAGGGGCTCAGCCAGGGCGAGGCCGCCTACCAGGCCGCCGCCAGCTTCGCCAAGGAGCGGCTGCAGATGCGCGCGCTCACGGGCCCGAAGAATCCGAACGGCCCTGCTGACCCGATCATCGTCCACCCGGACGTGCGGCGCATGCTGATGGACTCGCGCGCCATCCTGGAAGCCGGCCGCGCCTTCATCTTTTGGACCGCGCTGCACGGCGACCTGGCCAAGCGCAGCCCCGACGAGGCCACTCGAACCAAGGCGCAGGACTACATGGCGCTGTTGACGCCGGTGCTGAAGGCCTACCTCACCGAGAAGGGCTTCGCGATCGCGTCGGACGCCATGCAGGTGCACGGCGGCTCCGGCTTCACCGAGCACTTCCCGGTCAGCCAGTATCTGCGCGATAGCCGCATCACCCTGATCTACGAAGGCACCAACGGCATCCAGGCGCTTGACCTGGTGGGGCGCAAGCTGGCCGCGCAAGGCGGCCGCGCCGTGATGAGCTTCTTCGCCGAGATCGACACTTACGTCGCCGCGAGCGATGGCGACGCGGCGCTGAAGCCGTTCCTGGACGCCCTGGCCGCGGTGAAGGCGCAGCTGCAGGACGCCACCTTCTGGCTGATGCAGAATGGCCTCGCCAACCCGGACAACGCCGCCGCCGCCTCGATGGACTACCTGCGGCTCTTCGCGCTCACCGGCCTCGCCTATATGTGGACGCTGATGGCCAAGGCCGCGAACGCCCGCATCGACGCAGGCGACGCCGACCCGTTCTACGCCGCCAAGCTCACCGTCGGCCGCTACTTCCTGGAGCGCGTGCTCCCCGACTCTGGCGCCCATCTCGCCAAGCTAAAGACTGGCGCTGAGGTGGTCATGGCCCTGCCGGCGGAAGCGTTTTAAGCGGCCCCTGTCTGCGAGAGCCAGAAATAGGTGACGCCCGGCGAGGGCTGCGCCTGCAGCTTTCCCTCGGCCACCCAGGCGTTGACGATCTCGCCGCGTGTTCGCTCCAGCGCATCCATCGCCGCCAGCGCTTCCGCCTCGCCGACCGGCGGGACGTAGCGGGGCGCCGCACAGAGATTCGCGGCATAGACCGGCGCGCCCTGAAACCGCGCCTGCGCGTGCAGGGCCAAGGTCTCGCCGCGCGCCAGGGCCCGGACGACGTCGGCGCTGTACATGCCGAAGTGCTCCAGGGCCTCGAACGCCAGGCTGGCGCGCAGCCCTTTGATGAAGTCGCCGCCGACCTGGTAGTTGCTCTCGATCCGGCGATGCAGCGCCACGTGTCGCAGCGCGCCGATCAACCAGGCCAGGTCCGGTTCGCCGGCCATGCAAGCGAAGACGCTGTTGTTGACCCCCTCCGCGGCCGTCCAGCGATCATCCTCCCCGCGCATCAGCCAAGCCTCGCGGGCGAAGCCGTAGCGGGAGGTCAGCTCGATGCGCAGCTGCTCCGGCGCGAAGACGAAGATGTCGGCGTCCAGCCAGACGGCGCGCTCGTAGCCCGCGGCGTGGGCCCGCTGCACCAGGATGAGTCGGCTGAGATTGGTGATCGAGCGCACATTGTCGCCCACCGCCGCCAGGTAGTCCGCGCCGCACAGCGCGAAGCTGTCGTCGCCGGCGACCTGGTAGTCGAAGCCCTGCTCGGTCGCCCAGGCGCGCACGCTGGCCATGCAGCGGGCGATCCACGCGGGCACATTGTGGTTGCGGTAGGACTGTACGATCAGGGTCTTCATCCGTGCGCGGCGCCCTCGCCGAACACACGCAGGTCGACGCCAGCCGCCGTCGCCCGGTCCGCGACGCCGCAGAGATCGCGCACGACACAGCCCGGCCGGGCGAGGTCGCTCACGTCCGCCAGCGCCGGATGGTCGTTTGCCAGAATGACGACCCGCGCGCCTTCGATCGCCGATCCGCGCCCCGAAGCGGGGGCGCTGGCGGGATCCCAGGTCCTCACCGCGACGTCCGCGCCGCGCAGAACCGCCGCCAGGGCGAAACCGAAGCTGCCGGTCTGGTCGCGCACCGGCGGATCGCCCTTGAACGCCAGTCCGAGGATGGCGACCGCGCCGCCGGCCGCCTGCAGGTCGGCCCGCACGAGGCGCGCCACATGATCCACCAGCCCGTCGTTCACGGCGCGGCCGCCGCGGAGCAGGCCGGCGCGCACCGCCGGGTCCAGCAGGTAAACGTCCTTGCTCAGGCACGGCCCGCCGACCGGCCCGGCGCGCGCCACGTCGAACCGTGGAAACCCTTCGGCGCCCGCCGCCCGCACCTCGCTGAAGTCGACGCCGGCGCTCTCGCAGATCAGCGCGAACTGGTTGGCCAGCGCGAAGCGCATGTCGCGATGCACGTTGGCGAACAGCTTCAGCGCCTCGGCCGCCTCCGGCGTGGCGACGCGGCGGGTCGGGCCGATGACCGCGAACAACCGCTCGGCCGCCTCGGCGCTCGGCTCGTCCAGACCGCCGACGATGTGTGGGATGATCGCTTGGTCGGCCAGCGCGCGCCCCGCCGTCGATCGGTCGGGACAGGCCGACCAGCGCAGCGGCCTGCCAACGGCGGCGGCCGCGGCGCGCGTGGTTCCGATCGGCACGGTCGAGCGGATCACCACCAGGTCATCATCGGCCGCCACCGCCGCGACCGCCGCCAGGGCGCCGTCGAGCGGCCCGCGCACGAAGCGGCTTTCAGCGTCGACGGGCGTCGACACGGCCACGACGAAAGCGCGCGGCGCACCGCTGGGCTGCAACGGCCCGAACGAGAGGGCGCCGCTTGCCAGCGACACGCTCAGGGCCTCGGCGAGGCCGTCGTCGTCCGGCGCAGTCCCGCGCGACAGGTCCGCGATGCGGCTCTCGTCAACGTCGACGCCGAGCACCCGGACGCCGCGGCTGGCAAAGGCGACGGCGAGTGGCGCGCCGATGCGCCCGCAACCCACCACGACGACGTCCGACATCCGGCTGTCCCTGCCTCAACGCTGGCAGCCTCGATACAGGAACACCGCCGCGTGCACAGCCAGGACCGCGACGCCCGAGGCGCTGTCCTCAGGCCTGGTTGACGCTGTTGGACTTGATGCGGGCGGCGCCGGCGGCGTCCAGGTCGGCGCGGGTGTCGGAGAGCCGCGTCGGGCCCACCAGCGTTGCGTTGACCGCGTCGATCCCCGCCCACACGCCCGGGCGCTTGGCGAAGAGGTAGCGCAGCGAGAGCCGCTCGTTGTCCGCCGCGTCGGGCTGAGTGCCGTGCAGGGTGCAGGCGTGCCAGCAGGCCACCGAACCAGCGGGGCCGGTCAGCATCACCTGCCGCGTCTTCACTTCGCCGCCGATCCCGTCGCGGTAGCGCCAGCCCCCCGCGGCCCTGGCCAGCTGGTGCGGGAACATCGTGCCCCCCAGCTTGTGGCTCTCTTCCAGCAGGTACAGCGGCGCATCATGGGCGCCCACCGGATGCAGATAGACGTAGAGGGTGAGGAAGTCAGCGTCGCGGTCCTTGTAGTCGATCAGGTCCTGGTGGAAGTCGATGCCGTAGAAGTAGGTCACGTCGCGAAACTCGGGCTTTACGTAGGCGCCGAGGTTGTTGACCGGATTGTCGGTGATGCGCGCCTTCAGCCAGCCGGGCACGGCCTTGGCCGGCACCCCGCAGACCACCTTCTTGTTCAGGATCTCGTAGCCCTCGCCCAGCAGCTCGGTCAGCGCGGCGACCACGTTAGGGTCGCGCTCAACGAAGCCGAGTTCGCCCGCCAGCGGCTCCAGCAAATTGCGGCCCGGACGTGGATTGACGCCGGTGTACTGCGGGTCGGCGTCGAACTCGGCTTCGGAAAGGAAGAGCCCGGCATCGAAACCGCGCGTCGCCCGGATCTTCCACAGGAGCAGCGCCGCGGCGGCCGCATCCAGCGGTCGTTCGAACTGGTGATAGCCGAGCTCGATGAAGTTGTCGGTCGCGGTGGCGGCGATGGGACGCAAGGCGGCGGCGGGCATCGACTTTGGTCTCCGGTAGGTCACCGCAATTTCAGCGCCGGTTCGGTTAAGAGTTTGGGAACGAAGATGCGGCTGTCCGCGCTTTACCAAAGCTTATGGAGACTGTTGCACAATCCGAAGATTGGGTGGGTAGAACATAGATGACCGAAATGGTTTTCGATGGGGGCGCGCCGGGGGCGGTGCAGGACCTTAAAGACTTGAAAGTGCTCGTCATCGACGAGCGCATGATAACCCGCTGGACGCTGGAGCTGATCCTCGCCGCCGAAGGCGCCGACGTCACCAGCGTCGATTCCGCCGGCGAGGCGCTGGCCATGCTGACGGTGCGTGCTTTCGACGCAGTGCTGACCGATGCGCCCCTGCCAGGCGCCGGACGCCACGGCGGCCGCATGGTGCTGGACAACTTCCCCGGCCCCAATCGCGGCGCCCTCTTGCTGCCGATCACGCCCGGCGCGCGCCACGCGGCGACCGAGGTCAACCACGCCGCCGGCATGGCGGTGGAGATCGGCGGCTTCATCGATCCCGGCCAGATCTGCCGCGCCCTCAGCGACCTCACCCCTCGCCCGCCCCACGCCGAAGCGGCCTAGCGAGCCAGCCACCCCCGCGCCCGCGCTTCCAGCGCTGGCCGGTCCTTCAGCTCGCACTCCCAGACCGTCTCGACGCGCCAGCCGCCCGCCGTCAGCGCCGCATTGCTGGCCGCGTCGCGCGCCCGGTTGCGCCCGACCTTGGCGACCCAGTAGTCGCGGTTGGCCTTCGGCACCCGCGCGCCCCGGGCGCAGTCGTGGCCGTGCCAGAAGCAGCCGTGCACGAAGATCGCCAGCCGCCGGCCCGGCAGCACGATGTCCGGCTTGCCCGGCAGGTCGGCGCGGTTGAGCCGATAGCGCGCGCCCAGGCCCCACAGCAGCGCCCGCACCTGCCGCTCCGGCCCGGTGCCGCGCCCCTTCACCCGCCGCATCACCGCCGAGCGCTTCTCCGGCGGATAGACGTCGGTCATCGCGTCCCGCTCAAAGCCCTTCGAAGAGCTGAGTGGAGAGGTACCGCTCGGCGAAGGAGGGGATGATGGCGACGATCTGCTTGCCGGCCATCTCTGGCCGGGCCGCGACGTCGAAGGCGGCGGTCAGCGCCGCGCCGGACGAGATGCCCACCGGCACGCCCTCCACGCGGGCGCACTTGCGAGCCATCTCGAAGGCGTCGTCGTTGGTGACCTGGATCACCTCGTCCATCACCCCGCGGTCGAGGATCGCCGGCACGAAGCCGCCGCCCAGGCCCTGGATCTTGTGCGGCCCGGGCGCGCCGCCGGACAGCACCGGCGAGCCGGTGGGCTCCACCGCGATCATCCGCACCGACGGCTTGCGCGCTTTCAGCACCTGGCCCACCCCGGTGAGCGTGCCGCCGGTGCCCACGCCGGACACCACCGCATCGACGCCCCCCTTGGTGTCGTTCCAGATCTCCTCGGCGGTGGAGACCCGGTGGATCAGCGGGTTGGCGGGGTTCTCAAACTGCTGCGGCATCACCGCGCCCTTGATCTCGGCCAGCAACTCGCGGGCCCGCGCCACCGCGCCGGCCATGCCGCGCTCGGCCGGCGTCAGCTCCAGCTTCGCGCCCAGCAGCACCAGCATCTTGCGCCGCTCGATCGACATGCTCTCGGGCATCACCAGAATCAGGTTCAGCCCCTTGGCCGCCGCCACGAAGGCCAGCGCGATGCCGGTGTTGCCGCTGGTCGGCTCGACGATGGTGGCGCCGGGCTTGATGAGCCCCTTGGCTTCCATCGCCTCGATCATCGAGACGCCGATGCGGTCCTTCACCGAGGCGATGGGGTTGAAGAACTCCAGCTTGGCCAGCACCTCGCCCTTCGGCTTCAGCTCGGCCGAGAGCCGCGGCAGCCGGATCAGCGGCGTGTCGCCGATGGTGTCGAGGATGGAGTCGTAGATCTTGCCGCGCCCGGCCCGCTTGTAGCGAGCGGCGTCATAGTCGGTCTGGGCGGTGTCCATGGAGCGTCCTTTGGCCGGAGAGGGCCCGTCTGGGACGAACTTAGGCCGCTGGGGCGATTTTGGAAGCGGTCAGGCCGCGGCGGAGGCGTCCGCGCTGGCGCCCAGCAGCGGCTCCAGCAGGTGCTGCGCGAGGTGGCGCACCACCGGCACAGCGACGCCATCGCCGGCCAGGTGCAGCGCGGCGTTGGCCGAGGCCGGCAGCCGGTAGTTCTCGGGCAGGCCCATCAGCCGCGCGGCTTCGCGGGGCCGCAGCAGCCGCGAGCGGACCCGACCCTGGTCGGCCACCAGAATGAACTGCCGCGAGGAGCCGCCGCCCGGCGTGCGCAGGCAGCCCGCCAGACCATCGAAACGCGCCTCGGTGCGCTGGCGATCGCCCCGCATGCGCCGGTACGCCGCTCCGACCCGCCGCTCGCCCGACGCCAGCGCTTCGGCCAGGCGCCGGCGGTGCAGGTCGTCCATCAGCGACACCAGCGCCTCGGTCTCAACGTCGGAGCGCCAGGTCACGGCATCGTCCGGCTCCAGCACCGAATCCAGGTCGGCGTTGCGGCGCGGCGGCGCGGTGAGGCGCCAATCGATCCAGCGGGCGCGCAGCGGCGCCGGCAAGGCCTCGCGGGCCTCGCGCACCAGCCGCGGCGGCGCGCCACCGGTCAGCGCTGGCGGAACCGGCTCCAGCGTCGCCACGATCACGCAACGAGGCCTCGACTGCGGCAGCCACGCCGCCGCGTCCATCTCCAGCGCCCCGAACCGGTAGCCGGCGCCGGCCAGCGCCGCGCACACGGCCTCGAAGTCGCGCCCACCGTGCGAGGTGAAAAGCCCGGCGACGTTCTCGATGACGATGCAGCGCGGCGCCCGGTCCTGCCCGGCCAGCGCCTCCATCAGCCACCAGAACCCGAAGAACGCCGACGAGCGCCCACCGGACAGCCCCGCTCGCGCGCCGGCCACGCTCAGGTCCTGGCAGGGGCTAGACGCCCAGGCGAGGTCGGCGCGCCCTGGCAGGTCGTGCAGCGCCAGCTTCCAGACATCGCCTTCGCGCAGATCATCGCCGCCGAAGTTGTCGCGATAGGCGGCGACTTTCCTCGCATCGAAGTCATTGGCGAAGACGCAACTCCACCCCGCGCCCAGCCCCAGCCGCGCCATCCCCCCGCCAGCGAAGAACTCGTAGAAGGTGAAGGGCGTGCGACTCATTCTTCAGGGATGATGTCCCTTCTCCCCTTGCGGGAGAAGGTGGCCCGAAGGGTCGGATGAGGGGTCTCGTCGGCAGTGGGGTTTGCTTGCCCGAGGCCAGTCGCTGACACCCGTCGACCCCTCATCCGTCGCTGCGCGACACCTTCTCCCGCAAGAGGGAGAAGGAAGCGGCCCTTCCCAAAGAAGCGAAAACACCGCCTCGGCTTGGCGCTTCTCCCGCCCGAGCGCAGAATGCCCGCAAGAACAACGGGAGAGACGCGCGATGGCCAAGGACTATGATCTCGTCGTGCGGGGCGGCCTCGTCGTCGATGGCACGGGCGCAGCCGGCTTCGAGGGCGACGTCGCGGTCAAGGACGGGCGCATCGCCGCTGTCGGCAAGGTCAGCGGCTCGGGCGCCGAGGAGATCGACGCCAAGGGTCAGGTCGTCGCTCCCGGCTTCGTCGACATCCACACCCACTACGATGGCCAGGCCACCTGGGAATCGCGCATGCAGCCCTCGAGCTGGCACGGCGTGACCACGGTGGTGATGGGCAACTGCGGCGTCGGATTCGCGCCTTGCCGCCCGGACGACCACGACCGGCTGGTGCGGCTGATGGAAGGCGTGGAGGACATCCCTTTCCCGGTGCTGAGCGAAGGCCTGCCGTGGAACTGGCAGAGCTATCCGGAATACCTCGACCGCCTCGCCGAGCGGCGCTTCGACGTCGACATCGGCAGCCAGCTGCCGCACGCGGCGCTGCGCGTCTTCGTGATGGGCCAGCGCGGCGTCGACCGTGAGCCGGCCACCGAGACCGACATCGCCGCCATGGCCGCCCTGGCCAAGGAAGCCATGCAGGCCGGCGCGCTGGGCTTTGGCACCTCGCGCACGCTGAATCACCGCTCGTCGGACGGCTCCCCGATCGCCACGCTGACCGCCGGCGAGGACGAGCTGACCGGCATCGCGCTCGGCATCGCCTCGGCCGGCAAGGGCGTCCTGCAGTTCGTCTCCGACTTCGCCGACGAAGAGGCCGAGTTCGGCATGTTGCGCCGGGTGGTGGAGCGCTCCGGGCGGCCGATGAGCTTCTCGCTGGTGCAGAGCCCGGTGCGCCCATCGAACTACCGCACCCTGTTGGCGCAAGTGGAAGACGCCACCGCCGCCGGCCTCTCCATCAAGGCCCAGGTCGCCGCGCGGCCGGTGGGCGTGCTCTTCGGCCTGGAGCTGACCCTCAACCCCTTCACGCCCTATCCGGTCTACCGCGAGATCGCCCGCGAGCCGCTGGCGACCCGTGTCGCCAAGCTGAAGGACCCGGCGTTTCGCGAGAAGCTGCTCGCCAACCTGCCGGAAGGCCGGGTGCGCGGGCGGTTGAAGGACTGGGCCAACATGCACCTGTTCTCCGGCATGCCGGACTACGAGCCCACGCCCGAGACCTCGATCGCGGCCATCGCCGAGCGCCGCGGCGTCGCCCCCGAAGTGGTGGCGCTGGACCATCTCGTCTCCAACGACGGCCACGCGATGATCTACGCGCCGGTGCTGAACTACGCCGAGGGCAGCCTCGACCACACCCGCTACATGATGACCCACAAGGACTGCGTGCCAGGCCTCTCGGACGGCGGCGCCCACGTCGGCACCATCTGCGACGGCTCGTTCCCCACCACGCTGCTCACTTACTGGACGCGAGACCGCACCCGCGGTCCGAAGCTGCCGCTGGAGCACATCGTCCGGCTGCAGGCGCGGGAAACCGCGCGCGCCGTGGGCCTGAACGACCGCGGCGTGCTGGCGCCCGGCTACCGCGCCGACCTCAACGTCATCGACTACGACCGCCTCACCCTGCACGCGCCGCAAGTGGCTTACGACCTGCCGGCCGGGGGCAAGCGCCTCTTGCAGCGCGCCAGCGGCTACACCGCCACGGTGGTCGCCGGCGAAGTCACCTACCGCAACGGCGAGGCCACCGACGCGCTCCCCGGCCGCCTCCTGCGCGGCGCCCAGGCGGCCCCTCCCTCCCGTTCATGGGGAGGGTCGGCGGCGCGAAGCGACGCCGGGGTGGGGATGTCAGCCACACCCGCCGAATGAGGACGTCTGCGCGCCCCGGCGGACTCCCCTACCCTGTCGGCTGCGCCGACGTCCCTCCCCATAAAGGGGAGGGAGGGTAGTGCCGCGGCTCGACCACATCACGCTGCCGGTCCGCGACTGGCGGGAGTCGCGCGACTGGTGGTGCGAGCAGCTGGGGTTCGAGGTAGAGTTCGAGGCGCCCGACGGCGGCGTCGCGGCGGTGCATGACGAGGCCGACCTGACGGTGATCTTCGAGCAGGGCGAAGAGGCGCCGCCGTGGACCGGGTTCGCGCTGGCGATCCAGGTGGCCGACGTCGAAGCCAAGCACGCCGAGCTGGCCGCGCGCGGCGTCGCTTTCGAGCACCCGCCACAGAAAGTGTTCTGGGGCTACGGCGCGGAGCTGCTGGACCCCAACGGCTATCGCCTGCGCCTGTGGGACGAAGCCAACATGAAAGCGAAGGGCGAATGACACCAAAGCCACGCTCGACTAAAGCGCAGGTTCGCGCCAGGATTGCGCGTCCAAGCGGGGAGTGCGGTGATGGCGTCCCTTTCGACCATGGCGCGCGGCGCCGTTGCGCTGGCTTCGTTCGTGGCCCTCGCCGCCTCATCCTTCGCCGGCCAGAGTGACACGCCGCACTGGACCAAAATCGTGCCGCTGTCGGACCGTGACACGGCCGCGTTCTCGGACCAGCGCCAAGCTTGCATCGTCGGCTGGCAGCAGTGCGCCGAGACCTGCAACATGAGCGCCGACCCGGGCGCCGATTGCCGCAAGACCTGCGACGCCAGCTACTTCAGCTGCGCGGGCGCGGAGGACCTGCGTCGCGCCGAGCCCACCCGATAGCTCCCCTCCCCCTTGCGGGGAGGGGTCGGGGTGGGGGTGCTAGCTCGGCGCCCGGTGACTGGCGCGATAGCCGGCGCACACCGAGCCAATACCCCCATCCCCAACCCTTCCCCGCAAGGGGGAAGGGAGCATTTATGAGCGCGCCTCAGGGCTCATAGCCCCCCAGCACCCGCCCCAAGCTCTCCGCTACCTCGGGCGTCCCTTCGATCGCGACCACCGGGCACGGCAGCGCCGCCAGCCAGCGGCGGTGCATCGTCAGGCTGCGGCCATCGAAGTCGGGGTCGTCATAGCGGCAGGCCCAGGCCAGGAACTCTTGCGTCGCGGCGTGCCGCGCCCCGCCGGGCTCCACCGCCGCGCCGTAGCGCTCGCGCTCCCGCGCTTCCAGCCGCGCCAGGCGGATCTCCGGCGGCAGGTAGAGGAACACCGCCAGCTGGATGCGCGGGATGAAGACGTCGCCCCAGCCCACCATCGAGCCTGACAGCACCCAGTCGCCGGCGCCGTCCAGCGCCGCGCCCAGCATCGCCACGCGTTCGGGCGCCGGCCGCGGCGTCTCGAACGGCGGCTGCGTGGGCATCCAATAGAAGTCGTCGCTGTCGAGGTGCGCCACGCCCAGCCGCGCCGCCAGCGCCCGGCCCAGCGTGGTCGTGCCCGACCCCGACGCGCCTAGGATATGGATGCGCTTGGCCAAGGCGACGCTCGCTGACATTGACTTGCCGGGCTGCTTCCCCTATTGCCGCCCGCTCACCCGCGCCAGACCCTTGGAGCCGACCCCCGTGAAGCGCACTTTTCAACCCTCCCGCCTCGTGCGCAAGCGCCGGCATGGGTTCCGCTCGCGGATGGCCACCAAGAACGGCCGCAAGGTGATCGCGCGCCGCAGAGCCCAGGGCCGCAAGCGCCTTACCGCCTAGGGGTTTTTCCGCCCCGGAAAGGTTTCGGCGTGGCCGAAGCCCCTATCGACCGTCTGGCCCCTGAACGGCTGGCTCTTGAACGGCTGCGGAAACGCGCCGATTTCCTGGCGGCGGCGAAGGGCCATGCCTGCGCCCGAGGAGCGGTGCTGGTGCAAGCGCTGGATCGCAAGGACGGAGAGCCGGCGGTGCGCGTCGGCTTCACCGCCACCCGGCGCATCGGCGGCGCCGTGGTGCGTAACCGCGCCAAGCGGCGGCTGCGCGAGGCTGTGCGGATGGCCGCGCCAGACCTGGCCAGAGCCGGGTGCGACTATGTGCTCATCGCCCGCGGCGGAACCGTCAGCCGGCCGTGGCTGCGTCTCCTTGACGATGTGAAAACCGCGCTGATAAGGCTCGCGGCCGACCTCGCGGCCCCCTCGGGCGAACCCCACCCAGGGACCCATGAATAGCGACAACAACCGCAATCTCATCATCTTCTTCGCCATCGTCTTGCTGGCGTTGGCGTACGAGCAGTTCTTCATCGCGCCGAAGGAGACCACCGCTCAGCAACAGCGCGCGGCCGCGGCAGCCGCCGCCCAGGCCAACGCCGCCAAGGGCCTGACCGCCACTGGCCAGCCGGTCGTCGCGCCGCTGACGCAGGCGCAGGCCCTGGGGGCGACGCCGCGGGTGTCCGTGCAGACGCCGGCGCTCAGTGGCTCGATCAGCCTCACCGGCGCGCGCTACGACGATCTCTCGCTGCGCAACTACCATGAGACGACCCAGACGAACTCGCCGCCGGTGCAGCTGTGGACACCGCTGGGCGCGGAGAATTCGTACTACGCCGAGGCCGGCTGGGTCGGGACCAACGTCGCCGGGCTGCCCAATGGTCAGACGCCCTGGACCCAGACCTCGCAAGGCCCGCTCACCCCCGCCAATCCGCTGGAGCTGACTTACGCCGCGTCGTCGGGCCTGACCTTCCACCGCGAGATCAAGGTCGATCCGCCGTTCATGTTCACCCAGACCGACACGGTGACCAACACCGGCGCCGCGCCGGTGACCATCGCCCCATATGGCGCGGTCGAGCGCCACGGCGTACCGCCCACCCTTGGCAAGATCGCCATGGAAGGCGCCATCGGCATGTTCGACAAGGTGCTGAAGGAAGCGAAGTACCCGAAGTGGAAGAAGGACGGCGCCTACGCCTACACGTCGACCGGCGGCTGGCTCGGCATCACCGACAAGTACTTCATGACCGTGTTCGCGCCGCCCCAGAGCGAGCCGATCCAGGCCAAGGAGCAGGTCTCCAACGTGGGCGGCGTCGACGTCTACGAAACCAGCTACGTCGGCCAGGCCCGCGCCGTGGCGCCGGGCGCTTCCGTCACCGAGGTCACCCACGTCTTCGCCGGCGCCAAGGTGGTCAAGACGCTGCAGGCCTATGGCGCGCAGCTCGGCCTGCCCAACTTCGACAAGGCGGTGGACTGGGGCTTCCTGGAGCTGCTGTCGAAGCCCGTCTTCCTGCTGCTCGACACCTACGCCGGCTGGCTCAGCCACCTGGGTCTCGGCTTCGGCTTCGCCATCCTGGCGCTCACCATCACCATCCGCCTGGTGATGTTCCCGGCCTTCAACGCGTCCTACGGGATGTCGACCAAGATGAAGAAGGTGCAGCCGCAGATGAAGGCGCTGCAGGAGCGCTACAAGAATGACCCCACCACCCTCCAGAAGGAGATGATGGGGCTGTACGCCAAAGAGAAGATCAACCCGGTGACGGGCTGCATCCCGATGCTGCTGCCGCTGCCGGTGTTCTATGCGCTGAACAACGTCTTCAACGTCACCATCGAGATGCGCCAGGCCTCGTTCGGCTGGGTGAAGGACCTGTCCTCGCCAGATCCGACCACGATCTGGAACCTGTTCGGCCTGTTGCCGTGGAACCCCGACACCGTCGGCTGGCTGGTGACGGTCGAGCACTTGCCGTTCGTCGGCGGCGTGGTGCTCCTCATCCTGCACCTGGGCGCCTGGCCGATCATCTACGCCTGCACCATGTGGGTCTCGCTGGTCTCGGGCCCGACCATGACCGGGGTCGATCCCAACCAGCAGGCGATCATGCGATGGATGCCCTGGGTGTTCATGATCGTGCTGGCTCAGAGCTCGGTGGGCCTGGTCATCTACTGGTCGTTCTCGTCGGTCTTCACCCTGGCTCAGACCTACTTCCTGATGCGCCGCTACAAGGTGGAGAACCCCATCGACCAGTTCTTCGCCCGCCTCACCGGCGGCGGCGCCAAAGCCGCGGCCGAGTAGGTGAGCGAGACTTTCACGGCGGACGAGATCGAGGCGGCGCGTGTGCTCTTCGCGCGGCAGGCCGACTTCATCATGGGCTGCGCCAAGATCGAGCAGCTGCCGTCGCCCGACTTGCCGGAGATCGCCTTCGCCGGCCGCTCCAACGTCGGCAAGTCCAGCCTGATCAACGCGCTGGTCAACCGCGCCGGCCTCGCGCGCTCGTCGTCGGAGCCCGGCCGCACCCGCGAGGTGAACTTCTTCCTGCTCGACGGCCGCGTGCGGCTTGTCGACCTGCCGGGCTACGGCTTCGCCAGGGCCTCCAAGGGCGAGACCAAGCGCTTCCAGAACCTCGGCCGCGACTATCTGCGCGGCCGGCCGAACCTGCGCCGGGTGTTTCTGCTGATCGACGCGCGGCATGGGCTGAAGAGCGTCGACAGCGAAGCGATGGCGGCCTTCGACACCGCCGCGGTGTCCTACCAGATCGTGCTGACCAAGGCCGACAAGCTCAAACCGGCCGCAGCCGAGGCCGAGCGCCTGCGCACGGAAGCGGCGGTGGCCAAGCGTCCGGCGGCGTTCCCGCGCACGTTGGCCGCCTCCGCCGTCACCGGCGCCGGCATGGAGTTGCTGCGCGCCGAAGCCATGAGCGCCGCCCTCGGCTGATCCTGTAGGGTGACAGCGAGGGCGCGCTTCGCTATCGAGGCGCCCCGACGCACCCCCGGGGCGAGCCCCCAAGAGACGTTTCGAGATGGCTGACTCGGCCGAGACGCGCGAAGCCCAGGGCTGGGCCACGGCCAAGACCCTGGCCGAGGCGCTGCCGTACATCCAGATCTACGATCGCGAGATCATCGTGATCAAATACGGCGGTCACGCCATGGGCGAGGAAGCGCTGGCCAAGCAGTTCGCCGCCGACGCGGTGCTGCTGAAGCTGCTGGGCCTGCACCCGGTGATCGTGCACGGCGGCGGGCCGCAGATCTCCTCGATGCTGGAGCGCGCCGGGGTGAAGTCCACCTTCGTCGACGGCCTCAGGGTCACCGACGCGGCCACCATGGAAGTGGCCGAAATGGTGCTTTCCGGCGCCATCAACAAGGAAATCGCCAACTGGATCACGCTCGCCGGCGCCGAGGCCGACGTGCGCGGCGTCGGGCTTTCCGGCAAGGACGCGCGGCTGATCACGGTGGAAAAGGCGACGCGCACCCGCGTCGATCCGGAGTCGCGCCTGGAGCAGATCGTCGATCTCGGCTTCGTCGGCGAACCGACGCAGGTCGATCCGAAGCTGATCCTCGACCTGATCAAGTCGGAGGACGACTACATCCCGGTGATCGCCCCCATCGGCGTTTCGGCCGAGGGCCACACCTACAACATCAACGCCGACACCGTGGCCGGCGCCCTGGCCGCGGCGCTGAAGGCCAAGCGCCTCTTGCTGCTCACCGACGTGCAGGGCGTCATCGGCGCCAACGGCGAGCTGATCCGGCAGATGACCGTGCAGGAAGCCGGCAAGGCGGTCGCCACCGGCGTCGCCACCGGCGGCATGATCCCCAAGCTGGAGACGGCCGTCACGGCGGTGGAAGGCGGCGTCGAATCCGCCGTGATCCTCGACGGACGTCGGCCGCACGCGATGCTGGTCGAGCTGTTCACCGAGCACGGCGCCGGCACCCTGGTGCGAGCGTGAGCGCGCCGAGCGCCGGCCCGGCCGACCTCAGCCAGATCGACACCTGGCTCTTCGACCTCGACAACACCCTCTACCCGCTGGAGTGCGGCCTCGCCGCCGACGTCTCGTCGCGCATCACCGACTATGTGACCCAGCTCACCGGTCTGCCGCGCGACCAGGCTCATACGCTGCAGAAGCACTACCTGGAGACCCACGGCCTCACCCTGATCGGGTTGATGGAGCACCACGGCGTCGACCCGCACGCCTTCCACGCCATGTTCCACCAGCTGCCGCTGGACGTGCTGGCCCCCGAGCCGGCGCTGATCGCGGCGATGGCGCGGCTGCCGGGACGGCGGCTGGTGTTCACCAACGCCGACGACGTGCATGCGCGCCGGGTGCTGGCCGCGCTGGGGCTGACGGACCTCTTCGAAGGAGTGTTCGACTTGGTCGGCGCCGGCTTCGCCGCCAAGCCGGGCGCGCTGGCGTTCGAGCGCCTGATCGCCGCCCACGCCATCCGCCCCGCCTCCACCGCTTTCTTCGAGGACCGCGCTATGAACCTGGCGCCGGCCGCGGCGTTGGGCATGACCACCGTGCTAGTGGGCAAAGGGGCCCAGCCCGCGCCCTACGTCGACCACCTCGCGCCCGATCTGGCGGCGTTTCTCGCCCAGATCCGCGTCAAGGAGCCCGCATGACTGAGATCGCCTTCGCCGACCTGCAGATCGAGATCGAAGCCGCCTGGGCGCAGCGCGAGAGCGTCTCGCCGCTCACCGCTGGCCCGATGCGCACCGCGATCGAGGAGACCGTCGCTCAGCTCGACTCTGGCCGCCTGCGGGTGGTCGAGAACGCGGACGGCGAGTGGCTGATGCGCGAGTGGGTCAAGCAGGCGATCCTGCTCTGGTTCCGCCTCAGCCCGAACCGGGTGATGCGCTCCGGCGCCCTCAGCGACGGGACGGGCCCCTGGTGGGACAAGATCCCCTCGAAGTTCGAGAATTGGGATGCGCCGCAATTCGAGGCCGCCGGCTTCCGCGCCGTGCCGGGCGCGGTGGTGCGCCGCGGCGCCTTCATCGCCCGCAACGTGGTGCTGATGCCGTCGTTCGTGAACGTCGGCGCCTACGTCGACGAGGCCACCATGGTCGACACCTGGGCCACAGTCGGGTCCTGCGCCCAGGTCGGCAAGCGGGTGCACATCTCCGGCGGCGCCGGCATCGGAGGGGTGCTGGAGCCGCTGCAGGACAAGCCCACCATCATCGAGGACGACTGCTTCATCGGCGCCCGCGCCGAGGTGGCCGAGGGCGTGATCGTCCGCCAGGGCGCGGTGATCTCGATGGGCGTCTACATCAACGCCTCCACCCCGATCATCGACCGGCGCACCGGCGAAACCTTCCGCGGCGAGGTGCCGGCCTATTCGGTGGTGGTGTCTGGCAACCGGCCCAACCCGCATGGCGATGGCCTGCCGTCGTCCTACTGCGCGGTGATCATGAAGACCGTGGACGCTCAGACCCGGTCGAAGACCTCGATCAATGAGCTGCTGCGCGAATAGCCGTCACGTGCGCCGGCCCCGGGGCGCGGTCGTTCTGCGCCGGGAAGCTTAGCCGCGCGGTCAGTCCCCCGTCCGGGTTGGACCGGAAACTGACTTCGCCGCGCAGCTGGCGCGCGAACGCGGTCATCAGCGTGCGGCCGACGCCGACGCCCAGCCGGGAGGTGTGTCCAGCGTGGCCGGTGTCGGCGATCGCCAGCTCGGCCTCGCCGTCCCGCACCCGGAACACCACGTTCAGGCGCCCGCCTTCGTCCAGTCCGTGCTTGCGCGCATTGCTGATCGCCTCGACAGCGAAGAGCGCGATGGGCGCGAGCCGGTCCGGCTCGACGATCAGAGGATCGCAGGCGAACTCGCTGCGCACCGCCGGCTGCGCACCGCCGTCGCTGGCCACCAGCTGCCCCACCAGCTCCTCCAGGAACTCGCTCAGATCGACATGGTACAGGTCAGGGCCCTGGTAGAGCGTGCGATAGATGAGCGCGAGCGCGGCGATGCGCTGGCGGGTCTCGTAGATCGCCGCGCGCGCCGCCGGGTCGGTCAGCGCCCGCTGCTGCATGCTGAGCAGCGACGAGATGATCTGCAGGTTGTTCTTCACCCGATGGTGGATTTCCAGCAGCAGCGCATCCTTCTGCGCCAGGTGCTCTTTCTCGGTGGCGTCGCGCATCACGATGGCGGCGGCCATGGCGTCGAGGGTCTCGGCCAGGTCGCGGATCTCCGGTGGCGCGCGTTCGGCCTGCACCGAGCGCACACTGAAGCGGCCGCGGGCGTAGATGGCGGCGATGCGCTGCAGGTAGGCGATCCAGCGCACCACCTGCTGCTCGGCCACCGCCAACACCGCCACCAGCGCCAGGCTGAACGCCAGCAGCGGCAACGCCAGCGAACTCAATGGGTTAAGCCAGGCCCAGGTCAGAATGCCCTCCGCCGGCGCGGAGATGGCGACCTGCACTTCGTCCGGCACCAGCGTCGCCAGCGCGTAGATGCGCCCGTGGCCGGTGCGGTCGGCCTGCATCCACAGCTCACCCTGGCTGGGCGGCGCCGTCCGCAGGTCGAGTCGCTGCGGGAAGCGGGAGATGTCGGTGGCCGAGAGCCACTGGCCTTTCGGGTCCATCAGCGCCACCTCCGAGCCGGCAGGCAGCGTCGGGTCAGCCAGGTCGGGGCGCAGGCTGGCCAGGCTCATCACCGCCGCCAGCTCGCCGTTGAAGCGCCCTTGCGCGTCGGTGGCGGGCACCGCGGCGAACAGCGATGGTACAGCCGCGTAGCTTGCGCCAGGCGCGCTGGTGATCGCCACCGGGGCGCCGCCGGCCACGGCCCGGAACCACGGCCGCGAGGCCCGCGCCGCGTCCGCCGGCACGGTTGATGAAGCGCACACCACCCGGCCGGACGCATCGAACGCGATCAGGTTCTCATAGCCGTGGATGGCCTGCGCCACCTCATTGAGGCGTTGCGCGCACTCCAGGCCCACCGCGCGCGGGGCCAGCGTCTCCAGCAGCACCTGCGCCGACTCGATGCGCGCCCTGGCCACCGCCACGCTGCGCACGGCCGCGGCGGTCAGGTTGGCGCGCTCGCTGCGCACCTGGGCCTGGAAGGTGAGCGCCGACTGCAAGCCCGAGAGGAACAGCACCGGCAGCAGCGCCAGCGCCAGCGCCAACCCCAGCCGGACTCGAATGGTGTCCGGCCGCCACGGGGCGGGCAAGGCGCCAAGCTTCATCGCTGCCCGCTCAGGCGCTCCGCATCGGCGAGGATCGCCGCCATCGCCTCGCCGGCGCTGCCCTTGTCGCGGGTGTAGTCGCCGCGCACCATGATCTCCTGCAACGCCCGCCGTGCGCGGCTGACGCGGCTTTTCACCGTGCCCACCGCGCAGTCACAGATGACGGCCGCCTCTTCGTAGGCGAAGCCGCCGGCGCCGATCAGGATCAGCGCTTCGCGCTGCTCGGCCGGCAGCATGGCCAGGCCCTGGCGCAGTTCGTCCAGCGCCACCGGCGCCTCGGGGTCGTCGACCGCCACCAGCGTGCGCTCGGCCACTTCCTGGTCGAGCTGGGTCTGGCGCCACGAACGGCGCTTCTCCGAGTAGAACTGGTTGCGCAGGATCATGAAGGTCCAGGCCTTCATGTTGGTGCCCATCTCGAAGCTCTGGCGGGCGTCCCAGGCCTTCATCATGGCGTCCTGCGCCAGGTCGTCGGCGCCAGTGGGATCGCCGCAGAGGGTGCGCGCGAAGGCGCGCAAGTGGGGAATCAGGGCGACAAGTTCGCGGCGGAAAGCCTCGTCGCGTTCTGGAGTCGGTGCGCTCTTCTTGGCGCTGCTGTCCATGTCAGCTGTCCCCCGGGCTGCGGGCGTCGCCGCGCCGCAGGATGTCGAGGAACTCGTCCGGCACCGGCTCGTTGACGACCTCGTCGAACATCTGGCGCAGCCGTGCGCCGATCGCCTGCTGGCGCAGGCGCGCCTCCTCAATGCCCGGGGGCTTGTTCTGGGTCCGCTTCATAGGGTTGCGTTCAATCATGACACGGCGCCGCGCGCGCCCCCTCCGTTACAAACAACACGCACGCCAAACGCCATATTTGGCAAGAAGTTCCATCACTGGACAGCGAAGCCTGTTTGGAACCGGACTGGCGCTGCCGCGTTTGCATCACGCCGGGGGGAGCGTATCGCTGTGGCCGGCGCCAAGAGCGCCAGCCCGACGGACGCCCGCCGAGCCCGCATCGGAGGAATACCTGTGAGCCTCGTCGCCCGTCTTGCGCCCCACCTTCCTTTCGTCCGTCGCTACGCCCGCGCCCTCGCTGGCGATCAACGCGCCGGCGACAATTACGTTCGCGCCGCGCTGGAGGCTTTGGCCGCCGGCGACATCGATCTCGACGAGAGCGCCTCGCCGCGCGTCGCGCTTTACAAGGTGTTCCACGTCATCTGGGAAAGCGCCGGCGCCCGCCTGGCGCCGCGCGAGGACGAGGTCACCACGGTCGGCGCCGCCGGCCGGCTGCTGCGCATCGCCCCCCGCTCGCGCCAGGCCTTCCTGCTCACCGCGCTCGAGGGCTTCACGCCCGGCGAGGCGGCGCAGATTCTCGGCGTCACCTTCCCCGAGGTCGAACAGCTGATCGCTCAGGCCCAGGCCGAGATCGACGCCGAGCTGGCCACCGACGTGCTCATCATCGAGGACGAGCCGGTGATCGCCGCCGACATCGAGGCGCTGGTGCGCGAGCTCGGCCACGAGGTCAGCGACATCGCCGCCACCCGCCAGGAAGCGGTGGAGGCGGCGCGCCGCGAGAAGCCGGGCCTGGTGCTGGCCGACATTCAGCTCGCCGACGGCTCGTCCGGCGTCGATGCGGTGAAGGACATTCTGGGCGAGATCGACACCCCGGTGATCTTCATCACCGCCTTCCCCGAGCGCCTGCTCACCGGCGAGCGCCCGGAGCCCACCTTCCTGATCACCAAGCCGTTCCAGCCGGAAACGGTGAAGGCGGCGATCGGCCAGGCTCTGTTCTTTCACCCGCGCCGGGTGACCGCGCCGGCCTGACCGGCGGAACGGCGACGCTCCAGACGGCGTTCTATCCAGCGAGACGGGCCCGCCGGGCCCGCACTGCTATGGGATAGAAATCAACATGTTGGGCTGGAGCCTGGTCTTCCTCATCGTCGCGCTGTTGGCCGGCGCGCTTGGCTTCTTCACGCTCGCCGGCTTCGCCGCGTCGGTGGCCAAGATTCTGTTCGTCATCTTTCTGGTGCTGCTGGTGATCAGCTTCGTGATGCGGGCGCTGCGGGGCAATTCGGTGGTCTGACCGCCTCGCGAAAGAAATTTCAGATTCGCGCGGAACCGGGCTCGGGGGACGGCGTTTCCAATTTGCGGAGGCGGCGACGCCCCCCCGACTTGCGGCTGGCAAAGCCAGCCGGCCGTCTCCGCACCCTTTCCCTTCAATGAGCTGAGGCCCCGCGCCTCCCTCCCGTTCATGGGGAGGGCAAGACGACGCGCCCGCGTCGGCGGGGTGGGGATGTCCGAAGCGTCAACGAACACCCTGTCAACGCCGCCGTCTGACTCCCCCCGGATCGCTTCGTGATCGTCGCTCCCCGTGAAGGGGACGGAGGTTATCGCCGCGGCGCGTCGCGGCCTTCCACGAAGGCGCGGATGGCTTCGCCGAGGTACTTGGGATTGCGCACCGCCATCAGGCCGGTGGCCACCGCCGCCGCCACCGCCGTCACCGGCTTGGTGCGCACGAAGTCGGCGATGCGGTCGACGATGCGCTCCGGCGCCTTGCTGATCCGCTTCGGCGGCTTGGCCGCCATCGTCAGCGCCACGCCCAGCAGCGCGATCAAGACGCAGGTCGCGCCCGCCACCACCGCCGCCGCGCCGGCGGAGCCCACATAAGGCTTCATCAGCGCGAACAGCGCATAGGCCAGCGCCACCACCAGCACGCCAGCCGCGACGGCCAGCGCCGAGATCGCGGCGAAGAGAAAGAGAATACGGCGGAAGATCACTTGCTGGAGCGGCTCGCCAGCAACAGGCCCAGCAGCAGCCCGACGCCGAGCCCGGCGAGCGTCGCCGTCACCGGCCGCTCCTTCACCCGCTCGATGACATACTGCGAAGCTTCGTCGATCTGGGCGCCGGCGTTGTCGCGATAGGGCGCGGACTGCGTCTTCAGCGTGTCGAGGCCTTCGCGCAGCGCCTTCTCGACCCGCTTGGCGGCGTCGTTGAGGTTCTTCTCGGCGGTGTCGATGGCATCGTTCAGGCGCGCCTGGCCGGCGTCCATGGCGTTGGCGACCGCGGCCTTGGCGGCCTTCTTGGCGGACGCGGTGACGTCAGCGACGTCGTTGGCGGTGTCGAGGGCGTCGTCTGACATGGCGATTTCTCCGGTGTCGAAGCGGAACAGCAACGCTGAACGCGGCGTCGCGCCCGGCGTTCCGCGCGGGCTTCTAGCGCAGGAATATAAACGCAAGCTTGCCCCAAGAGCACGCCGCATCGCCAGTGGCGCGCGGCGAACACCCAAACGTGCGCGCAAATGAGGCCGCTGCGGCCCCGCTTGCGTCTGCTTCACCAGTCGCCAACCAGCGGCGCCTATCCTATGTTGTTGGTATGGACGACGGCGCCACTCAGACGCGCAGCGACCACGAGCGCCTTGCGATAGAGCAGGAGCGCATCTCCCTGGCGCTCGAAGCCGCTCACATGGGCGAGTACGAGTGGGACCTGCGCCAGGATCTGCTGATCGTCAGTCCGCGCGCCGCGGCCATCACCGGACTGCCTGAGGGCACGATGCCGGCCTTGGGCGGGGAGGTGCTGCGGCCAATCCTCCACCCTCAGGACGACAGCGGCTTCTACGACGACCTGGCGGGCCGCACCGCCGCCCAGGGCCGGCGCGAAATCGAGATTCTCATCACCCGCCCCGACAACGGCAAGCCGGTCTGGGTGCGCGCCAGCGCGGTGAGCAAGCTCGACGACACCGGCGCTTTGGTGCGGGTGATCGGCGTGGTGGAGGATGTCACTGAGCGCCGCACCGAGGACGACGCGCGCAACGCTCTCGTCGCCGAGTTGGACCACCGGGTGAAGAACGTGCTGGCCTCGGTGCAGTCGCTGGCGGCGCAGTCGGCGCGCAAGACCACCTCGCTGGAAGCGTTCCTGAAGACCTTCGCCGGGCGCCTGGACGCCATGGCCTCGGCGCATGCCCTGCTGACCGCCACGCGCTGGCGCGGCGCCGACATCGGCCACATCGCCGCCGCCGAACTGGGCGGCCTGGCGCCGGGTCAGGCCCGCTGGTCGGGCCCCGAGATCGTGCTCAACCCGCGCGCCACCAACGCGCTGACCCTGGCCCTGCACGAGCTGGCCACCAACGCGGTGAAGTTCGGCGCGCTCTCGGTGGACACCGGCCGCATCGAAGTCACCTGGCATCCGCGCGCCGAGGGCGGCTTCGAGCTGGACTGGGTCGAGCGCGGCGGACCGTCGGTGAAGGAGCCCGAGCGCCACGGCTTCGGCGCCACCCTGCTGGAGCGCGTCACCGGCCGCGAACTGGGCGGGCAGGCGCGGCTCGAGTTCCGCCCCGACGGCGTGCGCGCCCACATCGTCGCCGACGCCACCGCGTTGCCGCGCGAGGCCAGGCCGATCGTCATCCCGCCCCGCGAGACCGCGCCGGCCGCCGACGCGCAAGGCGCCTCCGCCGGCGCCGCGACGCCGGACGGCGTCAGGGGCCGGCGTATCATCATCGTCGAGGACGCGGTGCTGCTGGCGCTGGAGCTGGAGGCCGGGCTCGTCGAAGCCGGCGCCAGCGTCATCGGCACCGCCGCCGACATCCCCGAGGCGCTGAAGCTGGCGGAAGCCGCCTTCGACGTCGCGGTGCTGGACGCCAACCTCAACGGCGTGCCGGTCACGCCCGTCGCTGAACTGCTGCGAGCCAAGGGCAAGCGCTTCATCTTCGCCACCGGCTACGGCGACACCGCGCCGGCCCCGGAGGGCTTCGACGCGCCGGTGGTGCGCAAGCCCTACAACGTCGCCCAGATCGCCGAAGCGGTCGCCGAAGCGCTGGCGCGAGGTTGAATCTTGCGCGCCCCCAGCGGCTCAGCTAAGCAGCCGTGCGCGAAAGCCTGAGAGACTGAAAGAGATGTTCCGGACCGGTCGGTCCACTATCGGCGCGACCAGCGCCTCGCTTAACCCGAGCGAGGCCCTGATGCCGTGCGCCGTATTTACCCGACCAACCCCCGGAAACCCCTCATTCGAGCCCTCTCATGAACCCCGCCATCACCGTCCAGGAGCTTCGCAAGACCTACCGCTTCCCTAAGGGGCGGCGTGGGTTCCTGGCCTCGTTGGCGGGGCTGGTCTCACCGGACTATGTCGAGCTGGAAGCGGTCGGCGGCGTCTCGTTCGAGATCGCCGCGGGCGAGCGCGTCGCCATAATCGGCCCCAACGGCGCCGGCAAGTCCACCACCCTGAAGATGCTTTGCGGCGTCTTGGAGCCCACCGCCGGCGCGGCCAGCGTGCTGGGCTTCACGCCCTGGCGCCAGCGTCAGGCGCTGGCCTACGAGATCGGCGTCGTCTTCGGCCAGCGCTCGCAGCTGTGGACCGAGCTGCCGGTGCGCGACTCCTTCGCCCTGCTGCGCCAGGTCTACGACCAGCCGCAGGCGGCGTTCGCCGAGCGCCTGTCCTCGCTGGTCGATCGCTTCGGCGTCGGCGAGCTGATGGACCAGCCGGTGAACCGCCTGTCGCTGGGCCAACGCATGCGCTGCGAGATCGTGGCCTCGCTGCTGCACGGCCCCTCCTTGCTGTTCCTCGACGAACCCACCATCGGCCTCGACGTCACCGCCAAGGCGGCGATCCGCGACTTCATCCGCGAGCAGTCGCTGAACGAGGGCCAGACCGTGGTGCTGACCAGCCACGACACCCGCGACATCGAGCTGGTGTGCGAGCGGGTGATCGTCATCGACGCCGGCCGCATCGTCATCGACGAGCCGACGGGCGAGCTGCGCCGCCGTTTCATCGCCCGCAAGCTGGTGACGCTGCGCTCGCAGGCCCCCACGCTTGACCTCGACCTGCCCGGCGTCACTCGCCGCCCCGCCGAGCCGCACACCACGGTGCTGGAGATCGACACCAAGGCCACCCGCGTCGACGGCGTCATCGCCGCGGCGCTGGCCTTGGGCGGCATCGAGGACGTGACCATCGAAGACCCGCCGATGGAGGAGGTGATCCATGAGATCTTCGCCGCCATCCGGCGCTAACCTGCTGGGAACGACGCGCGCCGCGCTGGCCGCTTATCGCGTCGGCCTCGCCTCATCGCTGGCCGCGTGGCCGGTGCTGCTGGGGCGGGCGATCTTCTACGGCGTATGCCTGACCGTGCTCACCGCCTTCTGGGACAAGGTCGGCGCGGCCCGGCTGGCCGGCACCCTGGCCACGCGCCTGCCGCCCGGCGGGCTTGGCGTCTACATCGGCGTGACCGAATGGATCACCCTCTCGGTGACCCCGATCCAGCTGCGCCTGGAGGATGACATCCGCTCCGGCGCGCTGGAGCCGCACCTGTTGCGCCCCAAGCCCTACCTGGCGCAGACCATCGCCACCGAGGCCGGTAACATGACCGCGCGGCTGGGCATGATCGCGCTGGGCGCCCTCTTGATCCTCACGGTCTCCGGCCGCGTCTGGCCCTCGCCGCTGGCGCTGGCGTTCGTGGGCGTGCTGGGCGTCATCGGCGGCTTCATCGGCATCCTGCTCTACTGCCTGGTCGGCCTCAGCGCCTTCTGGCTGCGCAAGGTGCTGCCGCCGCTCCTGATCATGCAGAAGCTGATGTTCCTGCTGGGCGGGCTTTTCGCGCCGATCAGCCTCTATCCACCGGCGCTGCGCGCGCTGGCCGAAGCCTCACCGTTCGCCGCCCACCTGGGCTTCGCCGGCCTGCAGATCATCGCGCCCTCAGCCAGCGCCTTCTGTTTTGCGCTGGCGTTGCAGGCGTTCTGGATCCTGGCGCTCAGCGGCCTGATCGCCCTGGCCTGGCGCGCGGGCCTGAAGCGCACGTTGCAGGGCGTGGTCTGATGGGCGTCGCCTCGACTTACGTCGCGCAGCAGCGCGCGGCTATCCGCACCTCGTTCGCCGACCGGGCCAACTTCGGCCTGCAGGTCGGCGGCATGGCGGTGAACAACGGCTTCTGGCTGGTGCTGTGGTGGCTGTTCTTCGCCGGCTTCCGCCAGGTCGGCGGCTGGGTCCTGAGCGACGTCGCCCGGCTGCTGGGCGTGGTCTACGTGATCTTCGGCGCCAGCGGGGCCTTCTTCGGCGGCTATCGCGACATGGCCGGCGCCATCCTGCGCGGCGAGCTCGACGCGTACCTCACCCAGCCCAAGCCGGTGCTGAGCCGGATGCTGGCGCGCGACTCCATCCCCAGCTCCTGGGGTGACGTCGGCACCGGCCTGATCATCCTGGCGTTCAGCGCCCGCCTCGACCTCGCCGGCGTCGGCCTCGTCGTGGCGGCGATCGTCATCGGCATGGTCGCGTGGCTGGCCACCACCATCTCGTTCGGCAGCCTGGCGTTCTGGTTCGCCGGCGCGCGCAGCCTGTCGCGCGACCTCGCCGACTTCACCCTGATGATCGCCACCTACCCGTCGTCGATCTACACCGGCTGGGCCAAGATCGCCGCCTTCACCGTGCTCCCCGCCGGCTTCGTCGGCATGGCCCCGGTCACCCTCGTCCGCGAACCGAGCCCGCAAGCCGCCGCCGTCGCCATCGGCGGCGCGTTGGGGCTGTCGGTGGTTGCGACGCTGCTCTTTTCGCTGGGCCTGAGCCGCTACCGGAAGGGCGCGGCTCCAGGAAGCTAGGCCACGGAAAACACGGAAAACACGGACGCCACCCAACCCTGACCGACCCGCTCACCCATGCGAAGGCCGGGACCCAGGCAAGAGCGGTGGCAAGAGCCCATTTCAACACGAAGACACGAAGCCAGCGAAGGCGCGCTTCGCGCGCTGCAAATCACCATCGGCCGATGAGATTGGCCGTCGCGCTAAGCGCGACCTTCGTGTGCTTTGCGCCTCCTTAGTCTTCCTTCGTGTGAACCCTTCGTCGGGCGCCTGCCCGGGTCCCGGCCTTCGCCCGGATCAGCGGGTTTTTCGGAACACGGCGCGTCCGTGCTTTCCGTGTTTTCCGTGGCCAAAACGAAAAGTGCGCCGGCTTCGCAGCCGGCGCACTGACCGTTCACCGAGAGCGCGGCGCTTTACGCGTCCGCGTGTTCCCGGGTTTCTTCCTTGCCGGTGAGGTCTTCGCCGGTTTCCTGGTCGACGATCTTCATCGACAGGCGGACCTTGCCGCGGTCGTCGAAGCCCAGCAGCTTCACCTTCACGGTCTGGCCTTCGACCAGAACGTCCGAGACCTTGTTGACCCGGTGGTTGGCGATCTGGCTGACGTGCACCAGGCCGTCCTTGGCGCCGAAGAAGTTCACGAAGGCGCCGAAGTCGACGATCTTGACCACCTTGCCGTCGTAGATCTGGCCCACTTCCGGCTCCGAGGCGATCGACTTGATCCACTCGATGGCGGCCTTGATCTTCGAGCCTTCCGAGGCCGAGACCTTGACCGTGCCGTCGTCCTCGATGTCGACCTTGGCGCCGGTCTTTTCGACGATCTCGCGGATCACCTTGCCGCCCGAGCCGATCACTTCGCGGATCTTGTCGGTGGGAATGTGCAGGGTCTCGATCTTGGGCGCGTACTCGCCGATCTCATCGCGGGCGCCGGTGATGGCCTTGGCCATCTCGCCCAGGATGTGCATGCGTCCGTCCTTCGCCTGCGCGAGGGCCTTCTTCATGATCTCCTCGGTGATGCCGGCGATCTTGATGTCCATCTGCAGCGAGGTGATGCCGTCGGCGGTGCCGGCGACCTTGAAGTCCATGTCGCCCAGGTGGTCCTCGTCGCCCAGGATGTCGGAGAGCACGGCAAAGCCGTCCTTCTCCAGGATCAGGCCCATGGCGATGCCGGAGACCGGCTTCTTCAGCGGCACGCCCGCGTCCATCAGCGCCAGCGACGAGCCGCACACGGTGGCCATCGACGACGAGCCGTTGGACTCCAGGATCTCGGAGACCAGACGCAGCGTGTAGGGGAAGTCTTCCGGCGAGGGCAGCAGCGGCCGGATCGCCCGCCACGCCAGCTTGCCATGGCCGACGTCGCGGCGGCTCGGCGCACCCATGCGGCCCGTCTCCCCGACCGAGAACGGCGGGAAGTTGTAGTGCAGCATGAACCGCTCATAGTACTTGCCGTCGAGCGCATCGATCAGCTGCTCGTCATCGCCAGTGCCCAGCGTGGCCACGACCAGCGCCTGGGTCTCGCCGCGGGTGAACAGCGCCGAGCCGTGAGCCCGGGTCAGCACGCCCACTTCCGAAACGATCGGCCGCACCTTGTCCACCGTGCGCCCGTCGATGCGGATGCCGGTGTCGAGGATGTTGCGGCGCACGACGTCGGCTTCCAGCTCCTTGAACACGTCGCCGAACTTGTTCGGATCCACGCCCTGGGTGTGCTTCACCGCCAGCGCCGCCAGCGCCTTGGACCGAGCACCCTCAACCGCGTGGTGGCGCTCCATCTTGTCGGCGATCTTGAACGCCGCCGCGAGGTCGGCGCCGACGATGGCCTTGGCTTCCGCCTTCAGCGCGTCGTTGTCTTCAGCCGCGAAGTCGAACGGCTCCTTGGCGGAGTGTTCGGCCAGCTCGATGATCGCGTCGATCACAGGCTGGATGTTGTTGTGCGCGAACATCACCGCGCCCAGCACCTGCTCTTCGCCCAGTTCCTTGATCTCGCTCTCGACCATCATCACCGCGTCGGCGGTGGAAGCCACGACGAGGTCCATGTCGGACGTCGTCAGCTGCTCGGTGGTCGGGTTGAGCACGTATTCGCCGTCGATCACGCCGACGCGGGCCGCGCCGATGGGGCCCATGAACGGGGCGCCGGAGATCACCAGGGCCGCCGACGAGGCGATCATGGCGATGATGTCGGGATCGTTCTCCAGGTCGTGCGCCAGCACCGTGGCCACCACCTGCACTTCATTCTTGAAGCCCTTGACGAACAGCGGGCGGATCGGACGGTCGATCAGGCGGCTGGTCAGGGTCTCCTTCTGCGACGGCGCGCCTTCGCGGCGGGGGAACGAGCCGGGGATCTTGCCCGCGGCGTAGAACTTCTCCTGGTAGTTCACGGTCAGCGGGAAGAAGTCTTGCCCCGCTCTGGCGCTCTTGGCGTAGACCGCGGTGGCGAGCACGATGGTCTCGCCGTAGGTGGCCAGCACCGCGCCGTCGGCTTGACGGGCCATGCGGCCGGTTTCGAGCGTCAGGCGGCGTCCGCCCCACTCGATCGACTTACGTTTGATATCGAACATTGATGATCTTTCTTCTCAGCCCAAAGGCCCATTCCTTCGGGGGCGGACAGGGGCGGAACGGCTTTCGCGTTGCGGATCCGGGAGTCCTCTCCATCAGGCAGTCGGGGTGAGGACTTCCTTGCCAGCCCTCGGCATGCGCGTCTTGGACCCTCAGCGGTCCGCGCCCCGCGCGTCATTTGTCTGCCAAAGCGACGCGCGTCGAATTCCGATATTGGCGCCTTCGCACGAAAACGCGAGCGCGACAAATGCTTCGGTAAGCCTAACGACGCAGGCCCAGCGTGCCGATGAGCGCCGTGTAGCGCCCTTCGTCGGTCGTTTTCAGGTGATCGAGCAACGACCGGCGTTGCGAGACCATTTGCAGCAGGCCCCGGCGCGAGTGGTTGTCCTTCTTGTGCGTCTTGAAGTGCTCGGTGAGGTTCGCGATCCGCTCGGAAAGGATCGCCACCTGCACTTCGGCGGACCCGGTGTCGGCTTCGCCGCGCGCGTGAGTCCGGATCAGTTCAGCCTTGCGTTCGGCCGTGATCGACATCGGATATCTCCGCTCAGGTGAGATGAAAGACCCGCGTGGGATTGAGCCGTCCCGCGCGCATCTCGCAGAGCGCCACCACCCTCTCGCCGTCGAATGCGGAGACCACTCGCGAGCCCGAAACGAGCTTCGCCTTGAGCGCCTCCGCCTGCCGGGGAAGAAGGACGATGGAGCGTCCCTGCGTCAGCCTGAAGGCGTCTTCAGCGGTCACGGCCAGCGCCGGGATGTCGTCCAGCGCGGTCTCGACCGGAAGCAATGCCACCAGAGGGGCGGGCGTATCGCACAAATTCTCCAGCGTTTCCAGACCCACCGCCCGATCCAGCGAAAAGCCGCCGACGCGGGTGCGGCGCAGGGCCGCGACGTGAGCGCAGGCGCCCAGCGCTTCGGCCAGGTCGCGCACCAGGGCCCGCACATAGGTGCCCTTGCCGCAATCGATCTCGATCTCGACGTGGTCGGCGTCCGGCGCCGCGCTGACGCGGGCGGCGTGGATCACCACGGTGCGCGCTTCCAGCGCCACCTCGCGCCCCTCCCGGGCGAGGTCGTAGGCCCGCTCTCCGTCCACCTTCACCGCCGAGAACGCTGGCGGAACCTGGCTGATCTCGCCCACGAACGCCGGCAGCGCGGCTTCCACGGCGGCGACACTGGGCCGCACGTCGGACGTGGCCGTGGTCGCCCCCTCACGGTCGAAGCTGGCGGTGGCGCGGCCCCACTCGACCATGAACCGGTAGGTCTTGTCGGCGTCCATCAGGAACGGGACGGTCTTGGTGGCCTCGCCCAGCGCGATCGGCAGGATGCCAGTGGCCAGCGGGTCCAGCGTGCCAGCGTGGCCGGCCTTCTGCGCATTGAACAGCCGCCGCACCCGGCTCACCGCCTGCGTCGAGGTCAGCTCCGCAGGCTTGTCCAGGCAGATCCAGCCAGAGACGGCTTCGCCTTTGCGACGACGCGCCATCAGTCGTCCCCCGCCACGTCCCGGCGCACGCGCGGATCGGACAGCAGCCGGTTCATGTGCTCGGCGGCGTCGAAGCTGTCGTCGTAGAGGAACTTCAGCTGCGGGGTGAAGCGCAGGTCGACAGCGTGGCCCAGCCGCCCGCGCAGGAAACGCGACACCCGGTTCAGCCCCGCCACCACCGCTTCGGCATGCTCGCCGCCCAGCGGCACGACGAAGCACAGCGCGTGCTTCAGGTCCGGGCTGACCCGCACCTCGGTGAGGGTGACGGAGACGCCGGTCAGCGCCGGGTCCTCCAGGTCTTCCTCGCGCAGGATCTCGACAAGGGCGTGGCGCACCAGTTCCCCAGCCCGCAGCATCCGCTGCGACGGCCCGGCGGCCGCCGTAGGGCGGGATTTGCGACGGGAAGGACGGGACATGGGTCTTAAGGCTCGGCTCTGCCCGGACGCCGGTTCGAACGGCGCGCCGCGGGGAGGCGGGCTTCTAGTCCCGCGCCGGCGCCAAGTCCATGCCGACTAGGGTGTTTTGGCGCTGGCGGAGGTTTGCTAGGCTCAGCCCATGAGCTTTACCCAAGACCATATCGACACTTGGCGCCGCGATGGCGCGCTGGTGGTCCCCGGGTTCTTTGACCCGGACGAGATCGCGCCGGTCGTGGCCGACTTCGAGGCGCTCTATTGCGACCGCGAGCGCGCCGACGAAGCGCTGGTGCGCAACGCGCCCGAGCAGGGCCGCTTCCACCCGGCGCAGTTCAAGGGCGTGCAGCCCGTGCCGCTGCCCTGCTCGCCGGCGCTGAACCTGATCGGCGCGCACCCGCGCCTGGTCGACTTCGCCAAGCAGGCGCTCAGGACCGACGATGTGCGGCTCTACCAATGCCAGGCTTGGGGCAAGTTCACCGGCGAGGCCGACTACGAGCAGCCGTTCCACTGCGACTACGTCAATCACACGCTGACCGCCCCCTCGGACGACCTCGCCGAGAACTCGGTGACCTTCATCTGCCTGTTCAGCGACGTCACCGAGGCGCACGGGCCGACCCACTACGTCACCAAGCCCGACAGCCTGGAGATCGCCGGCCCGGAAGCGACGCTGAACAATCTCGACGACATGCTGCAGCAGCGTCTGCGCCAGCACACGCGCTCGGCCGCCGGCCCGGCCGGCAGCGTCTTCGTCTACGGCATCGACGTCTGGCACCGCGGCACCAACCTCGTCGCCCCCGGCGGCCACCGCTACGTGATGACCGTCTGCTACCGGGCCGCCAGCAACGAAGCGATCAGCTTCCATTCCTGGCCGTTCACCCACACCAAGCCGTGGAAGATCATCTTCGACAACGCCACGCCTGAGCAGCTCGCCTGCTTCGGCGTGCAGCGCCCCGGCGATCCCTTCTGGACCGAGACCACCCTCGCCCGCGCCCAGACCCGCTGGCCGGGTTGGGACATGACCCCCTACCGCAAAGCGCTGGCGGGGTAGCAGCAGGACGCCGGCCCCTCAGTCCTCCCTTCCCCCTTGAGGGGAAGGGCCGGGGATGGGGGTTCCAGCTGTGCATTTCCGGCTAGCGGGCCAGCGATCACACGCCGAGCTAGCACCCCCACCCCAACCCCTCCCCGCAAGGGGGAGGGGAGCAATGCTCTCACCCCTTCACCCTCGCCCTCACCCGCAGATCCAGCACCAGCCCCGCTGGCAGGGTGTCCAGCACCGGTGTCACTGGCAGTCCCCCAGCGTTCAGCAATTCACCGGTCCAGTGGTTGCAGAGGTGGAAGAGGCTGAAGGGCTCGCCGCTGCGGTAGAAGCCTTCGTTGGGCAGATGCGCCACCGGGATCAGGCCGCCGCTCTCGCTGGGCAGCAGCGCCTTGTCCGCCCGCTGCAGCAGCGCCGTCAGCCCTGCGTGCGAGAGCACGATCCGGTGCAGGCCGCTCTTCCACGCCAGGTCCGGCCGCTCCCAGACGCCTTCCAGGTGCACCACCGTCGGCCGCCCGCCGATGGCCGCCGCCAGCCCATCAGGGATGCGATCCTGCCACGGCGAGGTGGCCCGATAGAACCGCTCGTCCCCCCACCCGACCATGATCCACGGATCGGCCGTCGTCCCCTCGGCCGCGTCGGCGAGGTTGCCGTTGTCCCGCAGTATGGCGTCGCGCGGCAGCACCAGATCGGTGTGAAAGCCATTGTCGACGAGGAAGATGGCGACGCCGTCGCCGGGCTTGGCGGGGTAGAGCCCCGGGTCGCCGGACTTGGACGTCGCCAGCGTGAGTAGGAGGAGGAGCAGCAAGATCGCCGCGCCGACGCCACTCCCCACCGCTCTCCCCCGCGAAAGCGGGGGCCCAGGCTTTTTCTGCAAAGCTCCGAGCCCTCCGATAAAACGCCTGGGTCCCCGCTTGCGCGGGGAAGAGCGGGTTTGGAAGCTACTTCCAGATCGCTTTCCCGGTCCCCGGCAGCCCCAGCCGCGCCCACTTCTCCGTCACCGCTTCGATCACCGCCTGATCCATGCGGATCTCACGCCCCCACTCGCGCTTCGTCTCCGGCGGCCACTTGTTGGTGGCGTCCAGGCCGATCTTCGAGCCCAGGCCACTCTCGGGCGAGGCGAAGTCCAGGTAGTCGATGGGGGTGTTCTCGATCACGGTGATGTCGCGGGCCGGGTCCATGCGGGTGGAAATCGCCCACATCACGTCCTTCCAGTCGCGCGCGTCGATGTCGTCGTCCACGACGATCACCCATTTGGTGTACATGAACTGGCGCAGGTAGCTCCACACCGCCAGCATCACCCGCTTGGCGTGGCCGGGATAAGCCTTCTTCATCGACACCACCGCGATGCGATAGCTGCACCCCTCCGGCGGCAGCCAGAAATCGACGATCTCGGGGAACTGCGCGCGCAGCAGCGGGACGAACACCTCGTTCAGCGCCTCGCCCAACACCGAGGGCTCGTCCGGCGGACGGCCAGTGTGGGTGGTGAGGTAGATCGGGTCGCGCCGCATGGTGATGGCGGTGACGCGGAACACCGGGAACTGTTCGACCGAGTTGTAGTAGCCGGTGTGGTCGCCGTAGGGCCCCTCGTCGGCGTAGTCGTCCAGCAGCACCTCGCCCTCGATCACCATCTCGGCCTGAGCAGGGACCAGCAACGGCTGGGTCTTGGCCGGGACCAGCTCTACCGGCGCCCCGCGCAGCAGGCCGGCGAACTGGTATTCCGACAGCGTGTCCGGAACCGGAGTCACCGCCGCCAGGATGGTCCCGGGGTCGGCGCCGATCACCGCGCAGGCCGGCAGCGGTTCGCGCTTGCCCGCGCCTTTCCAGCGGCGGTGGTGCTGGGCGCCGCCCCGATGCGCCAGCCAGCGCATGATGGTGCGGTCCTTGCCGGTCACCTGCATGCGGTAGATGCCGAGGTTGACGTCGTCTTCGCGGCTGCCGGACGGCCCCTTGGTCACCACCAGCGGCCAGGTGATCAGCGGCGCGGGCTCGCCCGGCCAGCAGGTCTGCACCGGCAGCTTGCCGAGATCGATGTCCGCGCCTTTCCAGACCACCTGCTGCACTGGCGCGCGCGTCACCGTCTTCGGCCGCATGTCCATGACCGTGCGAGCCAGCGGCAAGAGGTCCAGCGCCTCTTTCATCCCGCGCGGCGGCTCCGGCGAGCGCAGGAACGCCAGCAATTCGCCCACTTCACGCAGGTCCGACGCGCTCTCGCGCCCCTTGCCCTGCAGCGTCACCCCCATGGCGACCCGCTTCACGGTGCCGAACAGGTTGGCGAGGCACGGGATCGGCGAGACCGACCCGTCCGCCATCACCGGCTTCTCGAACAGCACCGCCGGCCCGCCCTCGGCCAGCAGCCGCGTGCAGATCTCGGTGATCTCCAGCTCGGTCCGCACCGGCTCGGCGACGCGCACCAGCTCGCCCTCGGCTTCGAGCTTGGCGATGAAGTCGCGCAGACTGCGGTAGGCCATGACCCCTCCGGTTGGGGCGGCGAAGCTAGGGCTGGGTTGCGAGGAAGTCACCACCGCGTGGATAGTCGGCGGGACGCAAACAGGGAGCCGGCATGCGCAACTGGGTCAGGTTCGGGTCGGCCGCCATCCTGGCGCTCACCCCAGTCTTAGGTCTTGCCGATGCGACGCCGACCCCAGGGATTTCGCCTGGCTACCAGGCCTGCCTCGACAAGGCCGGCGGCGTGACGGCCGGTATGCGCGCCTGCACCGCCGCCGAGGACGCACGTCAGGAGGCGCGGCTGAACGCCGGCTACCAGGCGCTGATGTCCAAGCTTCCGGCGCCGCGCCAGGCGTTGCTGCGAGACGCCGAGCGCGCCTGGCTGGCGTTCCGCAAAAGCGACTGCGCCTTTGCCGGCTCGGCGTTCGCCGGCGGCACGTTCGAGCCGGTGGCGGCGGACGATTGCGTGGTGACGCTCACCGCCCGCCGCGCCGACGACCTGGCGGACCAGCTGGACCAGGAAAACGCCAGGTAGGCGGAGGAGTGGCGTGGGACCCAGGTAAGCCTTACCTAGCGCGCCATGGCTCAAGCCAAGATCTGCGGACTTTCGACGCCTGAGTCGGTGGCGGCGGCGCTCGAAGGCCGCGCGGCGTACGTCGGCTTCAATTTCTTCCAGAAGAGCCCGCGCTATGTGACCCCGCAAACTGCTGGCCGGCTGGCGGCCGCGGCGCGCGGCAAGACCCGGATCGTCGCGGTCACCGTCGATCCCAGCGATGCGCTGCTGCGCGATATCACCGAGGCGCTGAAGCCGGACTTCATCCAGCTGCATGGCCGCGAGACGCCGGCCCGGGTGCGGGAAGCCGCCATGCGCACCGGCGCCGGGACCATCAAGGTGATCCAGATCGGCGATGAGAGCGACCTCGCCAAGCTGGCCGAGTTCGAAGGCGTCGCCGACCACCTGATGCTGGACACCAAGGCGCCGCCCGGCGCGGATCGGCCGGGCGGCCACGGCCTCGCCTTCGACTGGTCGCTCACCGCCGGCCGCAAGTTCGCCCGCCCCTGGCTGCTGGCCGGCGGCCTCGACCCCTACAACGTCACCGAAGCGGTGCGGCTGTCGGGCGCGCCCATCGTCGACGTTTCCTCTGGCGTGGAGCGCGGGGCCGGACTAAAGGACCCCGCCTTGATCGCGGCCTTCCTCGCAGCCGCCGCCCGCGCCTGACCGAGCCCGTGACCAAACCCCTGAATCGGAACGACTACTCGGCTTATCCCGACGCCAATGGGCGATTCGGCGACTATGGCGGCCGCTACGTCGCCGAGACGCTGATGCCCAATGTGCTGGCGCTGGACATCGCCTGGCGCCAGGCCAAGGCCGACCCGGCTTACCAGGCCGAACTGGCTTACGAGCTGACCCACTACGCCGGCCGCCCCAGCCCGCTCTACTTCGCCCGGCGGCTCTCCGAGCATCACGGCGCGCGCATCTATCTGAAGCGCGAGGAGCTGAATCACACCGGCTCGCACAAGATCAACAACTGCATGGGCCAGATCCTGCTGGCTCAGCGCATGGGCAAGCGGCGGATCATCGCCGAGACCGGCGCTGGCAGCCACGGCGTCGCCACCGCCACCGTCTGCGCCCGCTATGGCCTGCCCTGCGTGGTCTACATGGGCGCGGTGGACGTAGAGCGGCAGGCGCCCAACGTGCAGCGGATGCAGCTGCTGGGCGCGGAGGTCAGGCCCGTGCACAGCGGCTCGGCGACGCTCAAGGACGCCACCAACGAAGCGCTTCGCGATTGGGTGACCAATGTCGAGGACACCTACTATCTGATCGGCTCCGTGGTCGGCCCGCATCCCTATCCGGAGATGGTGCGCGACCTGGTGCGGATCATTGGCGAGGAGACCCGCGCCCAGGTGCTGGAAGCCGAAGGGCGGCTGCCGGACGCGCTGGTGGCCTGCGTCGGCGGCGGCTCCAACGCCATCGGCCTCTTCCACCCGTTCCTGGACGACGAGAGCGTGCGCATCTTCGGCGTCGAGGCGGCCGGTCGCGGGATCGAGAGCGGCGCCCATGCCGCGGCGATCAACGGCGGTCGCCCCGGCGTGCTGCACGGCAACCGCACCTATCTGCTGCAGGACAACGAAGGCCAGATCATCGAGGCCCACTCGATCTCCGCCGGCCTCGACTACCCTGGCATCGGCCCCGAGCACGCCTGGCTGCACGACGTCGGCCGCGTCACCTACCTCGGGGCGACCGACGCCGAGACCGTCGCCGCCTTCAAGCGCCTGGCGCAGCTGGAAGGCATCCTGCCGGCGCTGGAATCGGCCCACGCCCTGGCCAAGCTGGACGAGGTGGCGAAGATCGTCGGGCCGGACGGCGTCGTCGTCGTCAACCTCTCCGGCCGCGGCGACAAGGACCTCGCCTCCGTCAACGCCTGGACCGAAGCCCACAAATGACGGTCGCCAGACTGGATGCGCGCTTCGCGGCGCTGAAAGCGGAAGGCCGCGCCGGCTTCATCGCCTATGTGATGGCGGGCGATCCGGACCCCGAGGTGTCGTTCGCGGTGGTGAGCGGCCTGCCCGGCGCCGGCGCCGACATCATCGAGCTCGGCTTTCCGTTCTCCGACCCCATGGCCGACGGCCCATCGATCCAGCAGGCGGCGATCCGCGCGCTCGGCGCCGGCATGACGCTGACGGGAACACTCCAGCTGGCTAAGCGGTTTCGTCTGGAGGACCAGACGACCCCGATCGTGCTGATGGGCTACATGAACCCGATCCTGAACCATGACGTCGAGGCCTTCGCCCAGGACGCGGCCGACGCCGGCGTCGATGGCGTCATCATCGTCGACTGCCCGCCAGAGGAAGCCGACCCGATCCTGGCGGCGTTCGACCCCGCCGGCCTGGCGCTGATTCGCCTGGCGACCCCGACCACCGACGATGCGCGCCTGCCCACCGTCGTTAGGCGCACGTCAGGCTTTGTCTACTACGTCAGCGTCGCCGGCGTGACGGGGGTGAAGGCCGCCGACGCAACCGCGGTGGCCCCCGCCGTCGAGCGCGTCCGGCGCGCCTCCGGTCTGCCGGTGGCGGTGGGTTTCGGCATCCGCACGCCCGAACAGGCGGCCGCGGTGGCCAGAGTCGCGGACGCGGCGGTGGTGGGGACAGCGCTGGTGGATGCGGTGGCCGACGCGGTCGCACAGAACCGTGATCCGGCGGCGAAAGTGCTGGAAACCGCGGGTGGCCTCGCTAAGGCTGTGCGGTCTGCGCGCACGCCAGGGGCGGAATAAAGGCTCGGCATGGCTTTGGCTGACGACAAGCGCAATCGACCGCCGCTGCGCAGTCCGGCTCCGCCGGCTGGCCGCGAACGCGGCGGGTGGCTGGCCAAGTTCGCCCCCGGCGTCAGCAAGCTGGTGGCGCGCCGCGAGACGCCCGAGAACCTCTGGGTCAAGTGCCCCGACACTGGGGAAATGATCTATCGGCCCGACCTTGAGGCCGCGCAGTGGGTGACGCCGGCCGGGCGGCACATGCGCATCGGGCCAGCGCTGCGTTTCGCCTACACCTTCGACGGTGGCCGCCACCGCGTGCTGCCTTCCCCGAAGGTCAACGACGATCCGCTGCACTTCACCTGGGGCAAGTCCTACAAGGACGCGCTGGCGCAGGCCCGCAAGGCCACCGGCGATCAGGCCGGCGTGGTCGCCGCCATCGGCGAGATCGGCGGCCTCACCACCGTGGTGGCGGTGCAGAACGTCGGCTTCATCACCGGTTCGCTGGGCATGGCCGAGGGCGAGGCGTTTCTCGCCGCGGCCGACGAGGCGGTGAAGCTCAAGGCCCCGTTCGTGATCTACGTCGCCTCGGGCGGCGCCCGGATGCAGGAAAGCGCGCTGGCGCTGATGCAGATGGCGCGCATTACCCTCGCCATCCAGCGCCTGCGCGACGCCCGCCTGCCTTACGTCGTCATCCTCACCGACCCGACCTACGGCGGCGTCACCGCCTCCTACGGCATGCTGGGCGACATCCAGCTGTCGGAGCCGGGAGCGATCATCGGCTTCACCGGCCGCCGGGTGATCGAGCAGACTATCCGCGAGACCCTGCCCGCCGCCTTCCAGACCGCCGAGTTCCTGGTCGAGCACGGCATGGTCGACCGCGTGGTGACCCGCAAAGAGCTGCCAGCGGTGCTGGGCTCGATGCTGAAGACGCTTATGATGGGGCGTGAACGCCTCTCCGCCTGATTCAAATCGCCCCGACTACGACGCCCTGCGCGCTTCCGACGTGACGGTGGCGCGCCTGCGCGCTCTGCATCCGTCGCTGATCGACCTCTCCACCGGCCGCGTGAAGCGCCTGCTGGCCGCGCTGGACCATCCGGAGCGCAAGCTGCCGCCGGTGATCCACGTGGCCGGCACCAACGGCAAGGGCTCGACCTGCGCCTACCTGCGCGCCATAGCCGAAGCCGCCGGGATGAAGGTCCACGTGCTGACCTCGCCGCATCTGGTGCGCTTCGCCGAGCGCATCCGCATCGCCGGCGCGCTGATCACCGATGAGCAGTTCGGCGACCTGGCCGACGAGGTCGAGGCCGCCAACCAGGGCCAGCCGATCAGCTTCCACGAGATCACCGCGGCGCTGGCCCTGTACGCCTTCTCGCGCACGCCGGCCGACCTCTGCGTGATCGAGGTGGGGTTGGGCGGCCGCTTCGACGCCACCAACGTCTTCGACGCCCCGACCGTCTCGGCCATCTGCCCGGTGGACTACGACCACCTGGAGATGCTGGGCCCGGAGCTGCACAAGATCGCCTGGGAGAAGGCCGGCATCATCAAGCAGGGCCGCCCCGTCGTGGTGTCGCGCCAGCTGGACGAGGCGCTGGCGCCCATCGAGCAGGAAGCCGAGACGCTCAACGCCCCGATGGCGCTGATGGGCCGGGACTGGGACGCTTACGAGCAGCATGGGCGTCTTGTGGTGCAGTTCGGCGATCGTCTGCTCGATCTGCCGGCGCCCGGCCTCTACGGCCAGCACCAGTTCGCCAACGCCGGCCTGGCGACCGTCGCCATGCTGACCTGGGGCGATCCGCGCATCACCGAGGCGGCCATCGCGCGCGGCGTGTCACACGCCTTCTGGCCCGGCCGCTTCCAGTCGCTCACCAAGGGTCCGCTGGCGGCGAAGGCCAAGGCGCGCGGCGCCGACCTTTGGCTCGACGGCGCCCACAACCCCCACGCCGGCGCGGCGCTGGCCGCGGCGCTGGAGCGTTTCGCCGCGCGCGACGGCCGCCCGGTGGTGATGATCGTCGGCATGCTGGGCCGCAAGGACGCCACCGCCTTCTTCCCGCACTTCAAGACGCTGAACCCGCGCGTCTTCACCACCAGCTTCGAGTCACCCACCGCGACGCCGCCGGAGGACCTCGCCGCCGCCGCTCTGGCCGCCGGCCTCGAGGCCACGGTGGCGGACGGGGTTTCAGCCGCGCTCGACGCCGCCCTGGCCGTCGATGGCCCACCGCCCCACGTGATGATCTGCGGCTCTCTCCACTTCGTCGGCGACGTGCTGGCGCTGACGCCGGAGACCTGGCCGACTTAAGTCGGCCGGCGGTCGCTCACCCCCAAAAGGGGGAAGGGCCCATGCCCCAATCGGTGGTTGCTTGCCCGCTTGGCCATACGGCCGAGGGGGAAAACGGCATGGACAAGTCAATTCGCAGAGGAAGAACGGTCGCCTTGGCAAGCATGGCCGTAGCGGTGCTCGCGCTGACGGCGTGCGGCAAATACAAGATCGTTCCGGTCGACGCCCCGGCGCCTGCGAATGCGACCGCCGCGCTGAGCCTGCCAGCGGCGGCGAACGCCGCCTTCCCCGCGCCGGCCCCGACCCAGCAGATGATCCACTTCGTGAATTCGCCGGCCAACGCGCAGAGCCCGGGGCTGCAGTCCCACTTCATCAACTTCGCGTTCGACTACCCGGCTGACTGGAGCGTCACGCCCTCGACCGGCACGCCGACTGCAACCAGCTTCGTCGCCTTGCAACAGACGACGGGCGGGCGTCTGGTCTCGACCATCGACGTCGGCGTGTCGCCCGACGTATCGATGGCCGACGTCTTCGCGTCGGCGGAGCAGGAACTGAGCCAGGCGCCCGGCTACCAGCAGGCCTATCTGCGCAAGACCACGTTCGGCGGCCTGCCGGGCGGCGAACTCGGCTTCTCCACGACCTCCACCGACCCGCAGACCGGCCAGCCGCTCACGCGGTACGGCCGGCTGATCATCGTGCCCAACAACGTCCGCATCACGGGCCCGGCGCTACAGGTGCTGATGGATTCGGCCGATCCGAACGTGCGCAGCCCCGCCGACGTCGGCGCCAGCGGCGAACTCGCCCAGATCGTGACGTCGTTCAGACTTGCCTATTGATGAAGCGGCGGTGCGCCGCGCCGTCAGGCCGCCGCGCTCACGCCCGTTTCGGCGAGCCACTCGAGAATCTTCTGCTTGGGCACGGCGCCGACCTTCATCGAGGCCATGTGGCCATCCTTGAACAGCATCATGGTCGGGATGCCGCGCACGCCGTAGCGCGAGGGCGTGGTCGGGCTGTCCTCGATGTTGAGCTTGGCGATGGTCACGTGACCCTTCAGCTCTTCCGAGATGGCGTCGAGCGCCGGGGCGATCTGCTTGCAGGGCCCACACCACTCGGCCCAGAAATCCACCAGGACCGGTCCGTCGGCCTTCAGCACATCGCGCTCGAAGCTCTCGTCGGTGACCGCAACGGTGCTCATCGATCAACTCCTTATCGCGGCTGCAGGAAATCCCGCGCCAGCGTTCGCCCATGTAAGCGCACGCGCCGCAAGATCAACTGGATGCGGCCATCTCGTCCAGGGCTTGGCGCATGAGATTTTCTGGGACCGGCATGAGCTTTGGACCGTCGGTCCAGACTAGCGCGGCTTCGATGCGGCGCCCGGGATAGATGTCGGCGAGCACCGCCCAATAGACCGCCATCTGGCGGACATAGGCCGGGTCGGCGGCCTGGATCCTGTCCGGCGCCGGGCGGTTGGTCTTGAAGTCGGCCACCAGAACCCGATCCGTCTCGACCAGCAGGCGGTCGACGCGGCCGGAGATGGCGAAACCGGGCGGCAGGCGCGCCGCGGACCCCGCCAGCGCGATCTCCGGCCGCGAACCTGGGCCGAACACGTCGGCGAAGCGCGGGTCGGCCAGCACGCCCAGCGCCGCGCCGGCCATTTCGGAGCGCTGGTCGTCGGTCAGGTCGCGCTCGCGAGCCAGCAGGCGCTGCGCGGCGGCGGCGCGGGCGTCCGGCGCCACGTCCGGCAGATGCTGCAACAGCCGGTGAATGATGTCGCCCCGGCGGAAGCGGCCGAGGCCGCCGGCCTTGGCCAGCGGCGATGGCGCGGGCGTCTTGTCGTCCTCGCCCAGCTGCGACGGCGCGGCGTAGCGCGTCGCCGGCGGCTCAGGCGGCGCCAGGCGCTGAGCCCAGTCGGGCAGCGGCTCGGACGCGGCGCCAACGCCGGCTCGCGGCCCAAGCACGAGCGGATCGGCGCCGAAGCGCTGCGCCAGACCGCCGCCTTCCAGCTCGACCAGCCGCGCCGAGATGCTGGCGTGCTTGAACCCGGCCTCGACGTGCTCGCGCCAGCTGCCTTTCAGCAGATGCGGCAGCAGCGGCTTCACACCCGCGACGATCAGCCGATCCCGGGCTCGGGTCAGCGCCACGTACAGCAGCCGCAGCGACTCGTGATCGGTGGCCTGGTCGCGCAGCGCCCTAGCCCGGGCCGACGCCGGGCAGTCTTCCCCTTTGCGCGGGGCCCAGAGGAAGCCGCCGTTCTCGGCCTTCAGCAGCGCCGTGCCTTGCGCGGTGGCCTTGGTGGTGGTGTCGGGCAGGATCACCACCGGCGCTTCCAGGCCCTTGGCGCCGTGCACGGTCATCACCCGCACTTCGCCCTCGCCCGGCCGCTCGTCCTGTTCGCGTTTCACCTCGATCTCGCTGGCGGCCATGTCGGAGATGAACCGCTCCAGCTCGATGACGCCGCGCCGCTCGGCCGCCAGCGCCTCGCCCAGGAAGGCGTCCAGCGCGTCCTCGGCCTCGGCCCCCAGCCGCTCCAGCATCCGCCGCTTCATCGAGCGGCCGTCGTCGCTGAGACGCGACAACGCCCGGCTGTAGAAGTCGAACGGCGCGCGTCCTTTCGCCTCGCGCCGTGCCCAGTCCAGGAACCGCAGCGCCGCGCTCCACGCCGGCCGCTCGTCGGCGCGCCGCTGCAGCACCGTCCAGAGCGCGCTGCCCTCGCGCTCGTAAGCGAGGTCGTAGAGCCCGTCCTCGTCGACATCGCAGAAGGGGCTGCGCAGCAGCGCCGCCAGCGTCAGGTCGTCAGCGGGGAAGCGGGCGAAGCGGCCCAGGGCCAGCAGGTCCTGAAAGGCGATGTGCTCGGAGAGCAGCATGCGGTCGGCGCCCCCCACCGGCACGCTGGCCCGCTTCAGCGCGCGGATGATCTCGTGGAACAGCGAGCCCCGGCGGCGGACCAGCACCAGCACGTCACCGTAGATCATCGGCCGCGGCTGGCCGTCGCGCCCGGCCACCGCCTCGCCGCGCAGCACCATCTCGCGGATCGCCCGCGCCAGCCGCCGCGCCAGCTTCTTGTTGCCGCTCTCCGGCGCCTCCGCGTCCACCGGCGCCCAGGGATTGTCGGGCTGGTCCGAGACCTCGCCTTCTTCCAGCGGCCATAGGTCAACCGCGCCGGCGTCCGTTCGGGTGGCACGGTGCTGCACCGGCGTCGCCAAAGTGCCCTGCAGCTGCAGCCCGGCTCTCGCCGCCGGCGCCTCGAACACCGCATCCACGAAAGCGAGCACTTCCGGCGCCGAGCGCCAGCTGTCGAGCAACGGCACCGCCTCGAACGGCCGACCTGCCCCCGCCACCAGCCCCCGAAACGCGATCCCTTCGGCCGCCAGCCGCTCCGGCGCGGCGCCCTGGAACGAGAAGATCGACTGCTTGGCGTCGCCCACGGCGAACACGGTGCGCGGCTTCGCGCCGGCGCCCTTGTCGGCGAAGAACTCCGCGGTGAGCGCGCGGACGATCTCCCACTGCTCGGGCGCCGTGTCCTGCGCTTCGTCCAGCAGCAGGTGGTCGAGGCCGCCGTCGAGCTTGTAGAGCACCCAGGCCGCGTCGGCGCGCCGAGTCAGCAGCTCGTAGCTGCGCTCGATCAGGTCGCCGAAATCCAGCGCCCGCAGCGCATCCTTGGCCCCGTCGTAGAGGCTGGCGTGAGCCAGCGCGAGGGTCAGCGCGTGGACGGTGGCTTCGGCGATGCGCGCGGCCTTGGCGCGCTCGTTGACGGCCGCGAGCCGGGCCTGTTCCTCCTCCAGCCAGCGCGTGATCCCCGCGTCGATGGCCTTGGTCGCCATGCGCGCCCGCGGCTCGTCCTTGTCGGTG
>DASXZG010000066.1:0-24221 GCA_036502045.1 Caulobacteraceae bacterium
TCGTCATCGTCCTTGAGCACGAAACGGGCCGTGACCGGCCCCGACGCGGCCCCGAAATCGCCGATCAGGTCGAGCTTCGCGTCATCGAGGCTAACCGTGACGGTGCAGTGCTGCTCCACGCAGGTTCCGGTGACTTCGCCGGAAGCGGCCGGCGCGTCGGCGGCCGAAAACCACCCATCGATGGTGCTCTGGGAGTCGCTGTCGCCCGGCGTGACCAGGGCGTCGATCACGAAGGACTTCGGCGCCGGGTCCGCAGCGGCGGGCGCCTCGCCCGTCAGACGCAAGGGCTTGGGTGTTTGCGCCTGCGCCAGCGCAAAGACGCAGGCGCTGAGGGTCAGGCCGAAGACGGCGGCAGATCGAAACGCCATGCGAGATCGCCCCCTCAGTTCGTTTCGACGATGGACGTCTTTCGCGGTCGCGCCAAGCCGGGGTTCGGCGCGCGTTTCAGGCGCGAAGCGCGTCGGGCGCTTTGGCGTCCGGCTGTGGCAGTCCGGCGAGCAGGGTCGTGACGTCCTGGGCGCTCATCGGCTTGCCGAATCGGTAGCCCTGCAGCGAGCCGCACCCCGCGGCGATGAGCAGCTGGCGCTGGTCTTCGGTCTCGACCCCCTCCGCGACGACGCTCATGCCGAGCGAGGCCGCCAGCATGGACACCGAGGCGACGATCACCGCCGACTGACGATCGCGGGTGATGTTGTCGACGAAGGACTTGTCGATCTTGATGCAGTCGATGGCGAACTGGTTCAGGTACACCAGACTGGAATAGCCGGTGCCGAAGTCGTCCAGCGCCACCCGCACCCCGGCCTTGCGCAGGATGTCGAGGTTCTTCGAGGCCCGCTCGACGTCGTCGATGATCGCCGTCTCGGTCAGCTCGATCTGGATGCGGTTCGGCGGCAGGTCGGCTTCCTCGGCGTAGCGCAGGATCCGCTCGGCCACGTTCTGGCGCAGGAACTGCCGCGCCGAGAGGTTCACCGACACGTAAGGTCCGCCCCAGCGGCGGCAGTCCTTGAACGACTGCCTGGTGATCCAGTCGCCGAGATCGAGAATGAGGCCGGTCTCCTCGGCCACCGGCACGAACTCGGCCGGCGAAACCGTGCCCAACTCGTCGGAGTCCCAGCGCACCAACGCCTCGAAGCCGAGGATGCCGCCGCTCTGCGCTTTGACGATGGGCTGGTAGACCATGCGGAACTTGCCGTCCCGAAGGGCTTGCTCGAGGCCCGTCTCGATGGTCAGCCGCCGCTTGGTGACACTGTCGATGGCCGCGTCGTAGCGGCGATAGCGGTTGCGGCCCTCGCGCTTGGCCGCATAGAGCGCCAGATCGGCGCGCCGCATGATCGAGATCTCGCTGCGGCTCTCGTCCTGGTTGGCGACCCCGATGGAGGCGCTGATCTGCACCTCGTGGCCAGCCACCCGGCGGGTCTGGTTGCAGACGCGCAGGAGGCGGCCGCAGAACTCGTCGATGCCCGCCTCGCTCACGCCTTCGACGATGATGCCGAATTCGTCGCCGCCGAGGCGGGCGAGAATGCCGCCCGCGGGCACCACGGCCGCCATCGCCGAGCACACCTTGCTCACCAGATCGTCGCCGGCGTCGTGGCCCAGAGTGTCGTTGACCGCCTTGAAGCGGTCGAGATCGATCATCAGCACCGTCTGCGACACCCGCGCCTTGTGCAGGCGGCTGGTCAGCTCGGTGACGAAGCCGGCGCGGTTGAGGATGCCGGTCAGCGCGTCGTGCCGGGCGGCGTGCATGGCGATCTGCAGCCGCGCGGTGAGCGCGGTGACCTCGGTCTCCAGCTGGTCGATGGTGCGCTGGCCGCTGGCGCTGGCGGTGACGCGCGAGGCCATGGCCAGGTAGCGCTCGCCCACCGCCCGCATCGACGCCGCGGCGTCGGCCTGGAAGAACGGCGTCATCAGGAAGGTCAGCTTGTCGGGCGAGGCCACGACGTGCATCGCCGCGCGCCAGAGGTCGAGCGAGCCGTCCTCGATCACCACCACCAGTTCGGCGTCGGGCTGCGCCGCGCGGATCTTGCGCAGCTGGTCGGCGAGATCGCCGGCGTGACCGCCGCGATAGTCGAACACGTAGACGCCGGGCGACCAGCCGAAGCAGCGCGCGGTCTCGGCCTTGGCCAGCGCCGTGGTCGCGTCGCGCACCACCACCGCTTCCTGGCCGCTGAACGCATCGTGGCACAGCCGCCGCAACTCGCCCATGCGCTCCGGCCGCGGCCCGACCAGGATGGTCATCAGTCGCTGCGCGGCCGTCGGCGGGGGCGGCGCCATTTCCACGGGCGGGCCTTCGACCACGAGGTCGATGATTTCGTGCGACGTGAGCGCGCGGCTGGCCATCAGGGCCCCTAAATGGCGCAGCCGCCGCCAACAACTCGATAAGGGGCATGGGTAACGAGGCGTGAATCGGCGCCCGCGCCATCCACTGAAATCGCGCCAGCGGGCTGCGACTCAGAGGGGTGGCCGCGCTATCATTGCAGTGTGCGCTTCGACGACGCCTTTCTCGACGAGCTGAAATCGCGCCTGAGGCTCTCCGACGTGATCGGAAAGACGGTGAAGCTGCGCCGGCAGGGGCGGGAGTTCGCGGGGCTCTCGCCGTTCTCCAAGGAAAAGACCCCGTCGTTTTTCGTCAATGACGACAAGGGTTTCTACCACGACTTCTCCTCGGGCAAGCACGGCGACCTGATCAGCTTCCTGCAGGAGACCGAGCGTCTGACCTTCGTTGAAGCGGTGGAGCGCCTGGCGTCCGAAGCCGGCCTGGCGCTGCCGACGCCCGATCCCAAGGCCGCCGAGGCCGAGAGGAAGCTCACCGGACTCGCCGACTGGCTGGAGATGGCCGCCGCCTGGTTCGAGGGCGAGCTGCGCCGGCCCGGCGGGCGCGGGGCGCGGGAGTACCTGGAGAAGCGCGGCTTGCCGGAAGCCGACTGGAAGCGCTTCCGCCTTGGGTACGCGCCGCAGGGCCGCACGGCGCTGAAGGACTATCTGGTGGCCAAGGGCGCGCAGCCGGCGGCGCTGGTCGACGCCGGCCTGCTGATCGCGCCGGAAGACGGCGGCGCGCCTTACGACCGTTTCCGCGAGCGCATCATCTTCCCCATCGCCGGCAGCCGCGGGCAGATGGTCTCGTTCGGCGGCCGCGCCCTCGATCCGGAAGCCCGCGCCAAGTACCTCAACGGCCCCGACACCGGTCTCTTCCACAAGGGCCGGGTGCTCTACGGGCTGCCGGAAGCGCGCAAGCTGCTGCATGCGGCCGGGGAGGGCGCGCCGCTGGTGGCGGTCGAAGGCTACATGGACGTGATCGCCTGCCAGCGCGCCGGGGTCGCGGCCGTGGCGCCGATGGGCACCGCGCTCACCGAAGAGCAGATGGAGCTGCTGTGGCGGCTGCATCCGGAGCCGACGCTGTGCTTCGACGGCGACCGCGCCGGGAGAGCCGCCGCCTTCCGCGCCATCGACCGCGCGCTGCCGGTGATGAAGGCGCCGCGCAGCTTCCAGTTCGCGCTGGCCCTGGGCGCCAAGGACCCCGACGAGGTGCTGCGCGAGCAAGGCGCGGCGACGCTGAAGCAGCGGCTGGCTGACACCACGCCGTTCGTCGACCTGTTGTTCCACCGCGAGCGCGACGCCGAGACCCTGGATACGCCCGAGCGCCGCGCCGGCCTGAAGCAGCGCCTGCGCCGCGCCGCATCGGCCATCACCGACCCCGACCTCGCCGAAGCCTACCGCGCCGAGTTGATGGCGCGGTTCGATGGACTGTTCCCGGCGCCGGTGCGCTCGCCGCCGGGGCAGGGAGGACCGTGGCAAAACCGCACCGGCAAGAAGTTTCGCCCGCCGCTGCCGCCGCTGGCGCAGGGCAGCCGCGGCGCTGCGCAGAGGCTGTCCGGCGAGCTCGATCCGCTGGCCTCGGCGCTGGTCGCCTACGCCCTCGCCGACCCTGCCGTGCTCGACCCGCACCTTGAAGACATCAGCCCTGCCATCTTCGAGGATCGGGCGCTGGCGGATTTGGTGAGCGAAATCATCCGCCTGCGGCTAAGCGCCGAGCATCTTGACACCGACGCGCTGCGACGCCATTTGGCCGCAAGAGGACTAAGCGCGCTGCTGAATGACGTCGACCGGGCCGCCGCGAAATCGGGCGCGCCCTTCAATCGATCGGATGTCACCCTCGCCGCCGCCAAGTCCCAGTGGACGCTCGCCTTTTCGGCTATGAACCGATTGGCGGCGCTGGAGCATGATTTGGACGCCGCCAAGGTCGAATTGGCGGCTGGCTCCGGTGTCGATCGATTCATGGCTCTGAAGAAGGAGCGCGATTCACTGAGACGGGCGCTCAAGTCGGGCAACATTTGGGATGGGGATGGGTCGTTTTGACGCCGGTCCTTAACTTTGTGAATTCATAAACCATCTTCGGCGCGCGCCTTGCATGGCCGCGCAGCGCCGATTTCGGAGACGTAGATGAGCGAAACGACCACGACCGAAGCGCCCGAGGCGACGCCCGTGACGGCCGACGGGCCGCTGCTCGACCTCACCGACGCCGGGGTCAAGAAGTTCATCAAACAGGCCAAGGCCCGCGGCTACGTCACCATGGACGAGCTGAACAAGGTGCTGCCGAGCGAGGAAGTCACCTCCGAAGCCATCGAAGACACCCTGGCGATGCTGTCCGAGATGGGCGTCAACGTGGTCGAGGCCGAGGAAGACGCGCCGGAGGCCGAGTCCAGCGAAGTCGCCGTCCGCGAAGAGCAGGCGGTGGTCGAGACCACCAAGGAAAGCGCCTACGACCGCACCGACGACCCGGTGCGCATGTATCTGCGCGAGATGGGCTCGGTGGAGCTGCTGAGCCGCGAAGGCGAAATCGCCATCGCCAAGCGCATCGAAGCCGGCCGCGACACCATGATCCGCGGCCTCTGCGAAAGCGCGCTGACCTTCGAAGCCATCATGGTGTGGCGCGAGGAACTGGCCGGCGGGCGCATCCTGCTGCGCGAAGTCATCGACCTGGAGCAGACCTACGGCGGCCAGGTGGCCCAGGCGCTGTCCGACGAAGCTGTCGCCGGCGAGCAGATCGAAGCCGAACCGCAAGCCCGTGACGAAGACGACGAGGAAGGCGCGACGCCGCCGCCTGGCGTCACCGACGACGACGATTTCGACGATGGCGCCGGCCCCACCATCAGCGCCATGGAAGCCGAGCTGCGCGAAGGGGTGATGGCCACCCTCGACGCCATCGCCGGCGAGTTCGAAGCCTTCCGCCGCCTGCAGGAAAAGCTGGTCGAACACCGGCTGCGCGGCGAGGACCTGACCGAGGACGAGCGCAAGGCCTACGAGCAGGCCACCTCGGCCATCGTCCAGCACCTGAAGACGCTGAAGCTCAACAACAACCGGATCGAAGCGCTGGTCGACCAGCTCTACGCCATCAACCGGCGCCTGATCGGACTGGAAGGGCGCCTGCTGCGCCTGGCCGACAGCTACGGCATCAGCCGCGCGGAGTTCCTGCGCGCCTACCTGGGCTGCGAGCTCGACCCGGCGTGGTGCGAGAAGATCACGCCGCTCGGCATCCGCTGGACCAAGTTCGTCGAGAACGACAACGGCCAGATCGGCGAGATCCGCCACGAGATCGGGGCGCTGGCCACCGAGTCCGGCCTGCCCATCGACGACTACCGCCGCATCGTGCAGACGGTGCAGAAGGGCGAGCGCGAGGCCCGCCAGGCCAAGAAGGAAATGGTCGAGGCCAACCTGCGCCTGGTGATCTCGATCGCCAAGAAATACACCAACCGCGGCCTGCAGTTCCTTGATCTTATTCAGGAAGGCAACATCGGTCTGATGAAGGCGGTGGACAAGTTCGAGTACCGCCGCGGCTACAAGTTCTCCACCTACGCCACCTGGTGGATTCGCCAGGCGATCACCCGCTCGATCGCCGACCAGGCGCGCACCATCCGCATCCCGGTGCATATGATCGAGACGATCAACAAGATCGTCCGCACCAGCCGCCAGATGCTGCACGAGATCGGCCGCGAGCCGACCCCGGAAGAGCTGGCCGAGAAGCTGGCCATGCCGCTGGAGAAGGTGCGCAAGGTGCTGAAGATCGCCAAGGAGCCGATCAGCCTGGAGACGCCCATCGGCGACGAGGAAGACTCGCACCTGGGCGACTTCATCGAGGACAAGAACGCCGTGCTGCCCATCGATGCGGCGATCCAGTCCAACCTGCGCGAGACCACCACCCGCGTGCTGGCCTCGCTCACGCCGCGCGAAGAGCGGGTGCTGCGCATGCGCTTCGGCATCGGCATGAACACCGACCACACCCTGGAAGAAGTCGGCCAGCAGTTCTCGGTCACCCGCGAACGCATCCGCCAGATCGAAGCCAAGGCCCTGCGCAAGCTCAAGCACCCCAGCCGCTCGCGGAAGCTGCGCAGCTTCCTGGATAGTTGACGGGCGCCGGCGGCCGGCGGAGATTTCGCGCATGGCCGATGGCGGACTGACGCTCGAAATCGACGAGGAACTGGCTCGGCGGCTACGCGCCGTCGCTGGCGCGAGCGGCGAGAGCGTGGAGGCGTTTGCGTTGCAGACGCTTCGGGCCGCGACCGATGAAGACTGGGCGGAAGACTACGCTCGAGCGGCCGAGTACGATGCGACAGGCGTCAGCTATCCTGCCGAGCAGGTCATGGCGGAGTTTCGAGCCCGCCTTGAGGCCCGACTCGCCGAGAAGAAGTGAAGGTCGAACTGTCTGAGGCCGCCCGCGCCGACGTGGCGCGTCTGGTCAATTTTCTCGCGACGCGGAACCGGCGCGCGGCAATCCGGGCCTTCGACCTCATCGCCACGTCGCTGGCGTCGCTCGATCATTTCCCAAATCGCGGTGCGCCAGGTCCGAGGGGCAACTATCGCGAGATACAGGCGCGGTTCGGACGCGGCGCATACATCATCCGCTACCAGGTCCGGCCGGACATGGTGTTCGTGACGCGTTTGTTCCACTCAAACGAACGCCGCTAGCTGTGTTCGGCGATGATCCAATCGGCGCTTCCGACGCAGGAAAGCGGGGGACCGATCATGACAACATATCCTCGCTGGCTGTTCGGCGTCGCCGCGGCCGTGAACCTCTCTGTCGTGGCCTGCATGCTGCTGGCGCGCGGGCTGTTCGTCAGCCTGCTGGCGCTGGATCCCGTCACAGGGACGAACATTCCGCTGTTCCAGCTCTCGGCGGTTCTGATCGGCGTCTTCGGCTACTGCTACGTGCGCGTTGCCCTCGATCCGGTCCGCCAGCGGCCGCTGATCGAGGTCGGCGTCGTCGGCAAGACGCTGGCGGTCATCACCGTGGTGATCGGCGCGATCATCTGGCCGCACCTTCTGCGCCTCGCGATCCTGTTCAGCGCCGACCTCGTGTTCGCGGCGCTGTTCGCGCACTATCTGGCGCGGACCAGGGCGGCCCGCTGAGCGGAGCTGCGCGGATGGACCTCAATCTCACTGGCAAGCGCGTGCTGATCACCGGCGCCTCGAAGGGCATCGGCGCGGCCGCCGCCGAGGCGTTCGCGGAGGAGGGGGCGCATGTGCGGCTGGTCGCCCGCGACGGCGCGGCGCTCGCGGCGCTGGCCGGCCGGCTCTCGCGCCAGCACAATATCGAGGCCACCGCACACCCCGCCGATTTGCGCAGCGCCGACGACATCGACCGGCTGGCGGAGGAAGTCGGCGACATCGACGTGCTGATCAACAACGCCGGCGACATCCCGCGCGGCACCCTGGAGGCGGTCGACGAGGCGACGTGGCGCCGCGCCTGGGACCTGAAGGTGATGGGCTACATCAACCTGACGCGGCTGTTCTACGCACGGATGAAAGCCGCCGGCGGCGGGGTGATCATCAACGACATCGGCTCGGCCGGCGAGCGCTTCGACCCTGGCTACATCGTCGGCGCCTCCGGCAACGCCGCGCTGATCACCTTCACCCGGGCGCTGGGCGCACGCAGCCTGGACGACGGCGTCCGGGTGGTGGGTATCAGCCCCGGCCCGGTGGAGACCGATCGCATCGTCACCCTGACCAAGGCCCAGGCGCTGCAGCGCTTCGGCGACGAGAGCCGCTACCGCGAGCTGATGGCGCGCTACCCGCTCGGCCGCGCCGCCAAACCCCGCGAGATCGCCGACGTGATGCTGTTCCTGGCCTCCGACCGCTCGGCCTACACCACCGGCGTGGTCTTCACCGTCGACGGCGGCGTCAGCGCGCGGGGATCGTGAACCGGCCCGCCAGTTCGAGCTTGCATTAAGCAACTAATCAGTTGCATATCGCTCCTCACGATGAGCATGGACGCGGTGTTCAAGGCTCTGGCCGATCCGGTGCGGCGGGCGCTGCTGGACGCTTTGCGCGAGCAGGGCGGGCAGACGTTGGGCGCGCTGTGCGACGGCCGGGGCATGACGCGGCAGGCGGTGAGCAAGCATCTGGCGGTGCTGGAGGCGGCCGGTCTGGTCGCCGCGGAAAAGCACGGCCGCGAGAAGCTGCACCACCTCAACCCCGTGCCCATCCAGGAGATCGCCGATCGCTGGATCGGCCAGTACGAGCGCGGGCGCCTGGCGGCGCTCGCCGACCTCAAACGCCGGCTCGAAGGAGAGCGCGATGGCTAGCCGCTTCGTCTATGTCACCTACATCCGGGCGCCGATCGAACGGGTCTGGGCGGCGCTCACCTCGCCGGCGGAGAACAAGCTGTTTTGGGGCGGCTACTGGCAGGACTCGACGTGGGAAAAGGGCGCCGCGTGGAAGATCGTCTGCCCGGACGGCAGCATCGGCGACCTCGGCGAAGTGCTGGCGATCTCGCCGCCGCGCGGCTTCCAGGTGAGCTGGGTGCAGCAGATGTTCCCCGAGATGAAAGCCGAGGGCGTCTCGCGGGTCGCCGTCGAACTGACCACCGGCCAAGGCGGCGTCACCAGGCTATCGCTGCTGCACGAGATCGACGTGGAGCCCTCGAAGCTGATCGAGGCGGTCAGCACCGGCTGGCCGATGATCATGGCCAGCCTGAAGAGCCTGCTGGAGACGGGGACGGCGCTCTAAGCTCCTCCCCCAAGGGGAGGGGGACCACGGAGTGGTGGAGGGGGCCACGTTCAGACTTGCCCCCTCCGTCGGTCCGCGCGCGGACTGAGGCCTCCCAGCGGGGGAGGAGATTCTCACCCGTACCGGAACTTCGGCTCCCAGCCGGCGTCGCCTTCCGGGAGCATGTCGAGGAAGTGCCAGACGGAGCAGAAGTCGTCGTGGGGGCCGAGGTCGGTGTCGGAGACGCGGACGATCGAGCCGTCCGCGCGCTTCTGGAACACCGAGACGCCGGGAACCCAGCGGCTACGGTCTTCGCCGTCCTCGTCGCCCTTTTCCAGGCGATAGCCCATGTCGCGCGTGAAGTTCGAGCCGGCGTGACTCACCATCGGGAAGCGCCAGCCGCGGCTCCTGGCGAACTGCTTCTGCACGTCGGTGGTGTTGGGCGAGGCGAGAGCGAAGGCGGCGCGGTCGGCCAGGTGGTCGTAGACGCCGTTGAAGCCGTCCGCCCACATCGTGCAGTAGCGGCAGGTCGTGCCCATGTTGTGGATGACGAAAAGGTCGCGCTTGTCGCCGAAGAGTTCGGACAGGCGCACCGGCCCCGACCAGCCTTCGAACACGTAGTCCTCGACCGGCTGCGGCTCGACCTTTTTCTGCAGCTCGCGGATCTCGCCGTGCAGGGCCAGCAGGTCGTTCCGCTTGGCCCTGAGCGCGCTCATGCTGTCGGCATAGGTCATGGCTTCTCCTTCTCGATCTCGATGAGGCGCTTGGCGAGAGTTTCGAACTGCGCCTGCCAGTATTTGGCGTAGCGATTGATCCAGGCCGCGGCGTCGGCCATCGGCTCGGCGTCCAGGCTGCAGCGGCTGATGCGCCCCGACCTCGCCTGGGTGATCAGGCCGGCGCGCACTAGCACCTGGATGTGGCGGCTCACCGCCTGCAGGCTGATGTCGAAGGGCGCGGCCAGCTCGGACACCAGCAGCGCCTGGCCGTCCAGCCGCTCCAGGATCGCTCGGCGAACCGGGTCGCTCAAAGCGAAGAACACCGCGTCGAGGCCCGCCTCGGCGTCGTCGCTCCCAGGATGCAGCGGCACGATCGTCATGCCGGTAATCAATCAACAGATCGATTGAGAGTCAACGGGTATGTTGATTATCTGGCTTTCGCCTTGGCCGCCTTGGCTTTGCGCGCCTTTTTTTCCTTGGGCGCCATCGCGCCAGTGCAGTCGACGGCGCGGCGCAGGAACTCGGCCAGCTGTTCCTCGTCGGCCATCACGTCCGTGGGGGCGATGGCGTAGACGCCCATCGAGCGCCCGGGCATGGGCTCGAACGGGATCGGGCCGTGCGCAGCTTCCAGCGTGGCCCGGTAGTCCGGCGGCAGGCGAGCGAAGATGTCGTCCTGGAAGAGGCCCGCGCACATGTTGCCGTGCACGAAGATGGCGTCGAAGCCGAACATCTTGCGCCGCTCGATGCGCGGATCGTCCGGCAGGCACTCGAAGAAGAGGTCGATGTGCGACTGCGGCGGCTTGGTCCAGGCCATGGCTCAGCTCCCCTCGAAGACGCCGGCCTCGGTGACGATGGCGTCCAGCCGCGCATCGTGGGGCTGGGGTTCAAGGCTCGCAAGCCGGCCCAGTTCGAAGCCGACGCCGATGGCGCGCACGCCGGGCCGCAGCGCCGCAATGGTGCGGTCGTAGTAGCCGCCGCCGTAGCCCAGCCGGTGCCCGGCGGCGTCGAAGCCGACCATGGGGACCAGCAGCACGTCCGGCCGCACGAACTCGCCCTGCGAAGGGTGGGTGGTGCGGAAGAGGGCGGTTTCCATCGGCGCGCCCTCGCGCCAGGGCCGGAACGCCAGCGGCGTGTGCGGGGCGGTCACCACCGGCAGAGCGGCGGCGGGCAGATTACGAAGCCAGGGCAGGGGATCGAACTCGCCGCGCATGGGCCAGTAGCCAGCGACCACGGCGGCGGGGTCGGGCGGGAGCCAGTCGCGGAGGGTCGCGAGGATGGCGGCGCTGGCTTCGGCGCGGGCGTGGGCCGGCATCGCCTCGCGGGCGGCGATCAGGCGGGCGCGCTCGGTCTGACGTGCGCTCATGGCCGCGGCTTTGGCAGGTAAAGCGCGCCGCCCGCCGGGAAGACCATCGGCTGGGCATAGCCGGCGGCCAATGCGGCGGCCAGACCCGGCAGGTGGCCGTCGTCGGCGGGGCTGGCGACGGGGCCCATGGTCACCACGGCGCCGAGGCGCCCGGCGCGGATGCCGGCCAACAGCGGCGCAGGGTTCATGAACGCCAGCGTGGTTTCGTGGCGCAGCTTCCAGAGGTCAGCGACGCTGGGCTTGCCGGCCCAGTCGCAGACGCTCAGCGTCTCGCAAGCGACCGGGCCGGAGACGCCGCGCAGCCGGTCGCGCAGAGCAAGGTTGCTGGCCGATTGCCGCGCCAGCGCCGCGCGCGCGGCGGGGTTGATCGCCAACTGCGCCGCGTCGCCGCCGAGCTCGGTGGCCAGGACGACAACGAACGCCGCCAGCACGCCGCCGCGCCAGAGCCCGGCGCGCGATCCGAGCGCCGTCGCTGCTCGCGACCACGCCGCCGCGAGCCCGAGGTTGGCGGCGATGGCGAGGTCGAGGCCGATGTTGACGCTGACGCCCAGCGCCGAGCCGAACACCACCAGCGGAACGAACGCCGCGCCCACCGCCAGCGCCGCGAACGCCAGGGCCTCGTCGCGCCGGCGTCGGGCGGCCACCGCCACGACGGCGAAGGCGACCAGCGGGACCACGACCCGCATGGTCAGGCCCAGACTGGTGCCGAGGCGCTCGGCCGAGAGGTAACGCGGCGCGGTCAGGGCGCCGAGGAACGGAGGCCCGTAGCCGAGCGCCAGCGCCGCCAGAGCGAGCGCGGCGGCGACGGCCCCCGTGACGATCCAGACCAGCGCCAGATCGCGTCGCCGCCAGAGCAGCCAGAGCGTCACCGCCAGCGGCAGGCCGATCGCCACCTGCTTGACGAGCAGCGCGACCACCGTGAGCAGCGCCGCAGCGACGACCGTCCGCCGCTGTGTCGCTCCGAGCGCCATCGCGGCGGCGGTGGCGGCCATTGCGTGCGCCAGCATCTGTGGCTCGGCGAGGCCGGCTTCGAGGCCGAAGAACGCCTCGACGGTCACCGCGAAACCGAGCGCGCCGATCAGCGTCGCCGGAGCGCCGATCTTCAGCCCCCGAGCCAGCACGAAGATCGCAGCGGCGGTCCAGGCGAACGCGATCAGCCCCACCACGCGACCTGGGAAGATCGGATCGCCGAACACTTCGGCCAGAGCGCCGGTGAGGTAGAACCACAGCGGCGGGTAGTTGTTCAGCACCAGGGCCGGCGGCGCGGGGTAGAGCGCGCGGCTGAAGGCGGCCATCGCGTGCAGGCCGTTCCAGCCTTCGTTGGGCTCTTCGAGCCACAGCGACACGCGGATCAGCGTGCCGACAGCGAAGAACGCCGCCGCCGCGGCGAGCGCGACTGCCGCGGAAATGGTGGGCCGGTCCCAGCCGGCGCGGTCAGGCGGCGCGCTGGACTGCGTCATCGCCAAGAAGCGCCGCCGCGAACCGCCGCGCGTATTCCGCCACCGTGATGCCCTGCTGCAGCGCCAGGGCGGCCTGATGCTGGCGCCGCCACAGTTCATCGTCGGTGAGCAGCTGCACCGCCGCGTCGGCGAAGGCGGCGGGGCTCGCGCGATGGAAACCGGTGACGCCGTCGATCACTCGCTCCGGCACCGCGGCCACCGGCGCCACCACCGCAGGCGTGCCCAGCGCCTGCGCCTCGGCCACGCTCATGCAGAACGCCTCGCACTTGTGACCGAGGTAGAGCATCGCACGGGCGTCGCGCATGGCCGCCAGCAGGGCGGGGCGCGGCGCCGTCGGATGCACCCGCACCGACGCCCGCAGCGCCTCGGAGGGGTCCGCGGGCAACATCGACCCGCCCCAAGCCGCCCAGGGATCGTCCGCCGCGGTCAGGTCGTGGACGCCATAGATGTCGAGCCCGGCGTTCGGAACGCGCGGGAGGATGGCGTCGCGCCAGATCTCCACCAGCCCCTTGAGGTTGCGCTGCGGATTGGAGGCGAAGATGGCGCGGGGCGGCGGGGGTTCGGCGAGCGGCGGGATGGCGCGCACGTCCGCCGGCGTCGGCAGCGGGATCACCGTCAGCGGCCCCCGCTTCGGCAACACCGGCCAGTAGTCGGCGACCTGCGCCTGGCTCATCAGGATCGGCGTCGGCCGGTGACGCCACATGCGCCAGAGCTTCTTGTAGTGCCGCAGCTGATTGGCCCCCCACAGGACCCAGATGGCGCGATGGCGCGCGTTCGGCGCGTAGCCCAGCAGCTGCGCGTGCTGGATGGCGACGAAGACGTCGCAGGCCTCGGTGGGCGGCGTTGCGAACGGCCGCCAGCGCACGCCCTCATGGACGAAGTCGTCGTCGGTGTTGGAGTGGACGGTCACCTGATGGCCCAGCTTGGCCAGCTCGCGGGCGGTCAGGATGACGCTGGCCTCGGTCGCGCCGAGCGGCTTGGTCTCCAGCGAGCGGCCGTCGTAGCGGCCGGTCATGTCGGCGAAGATGAAGCTGGCCACGGCAGCGCCTAGTGGCCGACGCCCCGCGGCTTGTCCAGCGGCGCGCATGGCCGGGAATGAAACCGCTGCGTCCGGCATCTAAGGCTGCGGAACACCCATCGGCGTCTTCGCGAGTGCGGGGCCGCCGGTCGGAGCCGCGGCGCCCTTCCCCCGTCCCTTCGGGGCGCCGCGGCTCTGCCAATTTCGCCAGCCCGGGAATAAAGCGACGCGGCCGCACGTCCTGCCCTCCGAACCCACGGAGGCGGAATTGACCGATCTCGAAGACCACAACCGGCGCGGCTTTCTGAAGTGCATGACCTGGGCCGGCACGGGCCTGGTCTGGAGCCTGGCCGGCGGCGTGCCGTTCTCCGCCGGGCTCGAGGCGTCGGCCGCGACCGCCCGCGCTGCGCCGTTCAGCTTCGTGCAAGTCAGCGACAGCCACATCGGCTTCTCCAAGCCGTTCAACCCGGACGCTCGCGCCACCTTCCGCGATGCCATCGGCAAGATCGCCGCGATGCCGGCCAAGCCCGATTTCATCATCCACACCGGCGACATCAGCCAGCTCAGCAAAGACGACCAGTTCGACGACGCCGACCAGATCCTGAAGGAGACGGGGCTCACGGTGTTCCACGTGCCCGGCGAGCACGACGTGCTCGACGACGGCAACGGCGCCGCGTTTCTGGCCCGCTATGGCAAGGGCGCGACCGGCGGCGGCTGGTATTCGTTCAACCACAAGGGCGTGCATTTCGTGGCGCTCATCAACGTGATGAACCTGAAAGCGGGCGGGGCGGGTGACCTGGGCGATGACCAACTCGCCTGGCTGAAGCAGGACCTGGCCGCCTACGGCGCGTCCACGCCCATCGTGGTCTTCGCCCACATTCCGCTCTGGGCCGTTTATCCCGACTGGGGCTGGGCCACCGACGACGCGGCGCAGGCGATGACGCTGCTGGCGCGCTTCGGTTCGGTCACGGTGCTCAACGGCCACATCCACCAGGTGCAGCAGAAGGTGGAGGGCGCCGTCGCCTTCTACACCGCTCGCTCCACCGCGTTTCCGCAGGCCGCGCCTGGCGCGCCCGGCGCCACGCCTGGCCCGATGGCCGTGCCAGCCGACCAGCTGAAGCGCGTGCTCGGCATCCGCGAGGTGAGCTTCGTGGCGCGCAATCACCCGCTGCCCATCGTCGACCAGACCCTGGCCTAGAGGACCGCCCGTCATGCCTGCGCTCAAGCTCGCCTCGCGCCTCGCTGGCGCGGCGCTGTTCACCTTCATCGCCATCGGCGTCGCCCAGGCCCAGGGGCCGGCGGGCGCGGTCACCATCGACAACTTCAGCTTCGGCCCCAGCCCGATTACCGTGCAGGCTGGCGCGACGGTGACCTGGACCAACGACGACGACATCCCGCACACCGTGCGCGCCGTGGACGGCTCGTTCCACTCCAAGGCGATGGATTCAGGCGACGCCTACAGCTTCACCTTCGCAAAGCCGGGCGTGTACAACTACTTCTGCTCCCTCCACCCGAAGATGGTCGGCCAGGTCATCGTCAAGTGATCCGCGCGTGACGCCACCCCGTATTCAACACGCATGAGCGGCCGCCTCATTCCCTTTCGCGGGGCGAGGGCGACCGCCGCCGCCAGCCGACCGGCGGACACAGGTTCGGGGCCTCGTGGCCTTGTCAGCGAGGATCCGGCCGGAGCCGCGGCGCCCTTCCCCCGTCCCTTCGGGGCGCCGCGGTTCCGCGAACTTGTCAGCCCGCACATCGACGCGGCCTATTCGCTCGCCCGTTATCTCTCTCGCAACGACGCGGCGGCCGAAGACATCGCCCAGGAGGCGCTGCTGAAGGCGTTCCGCAATCTGGAGACGCTGCGCGGCGACGCCGTGCGGCCGTGGCTGCTCGCCATTGTGCGCAACAGCTATTTCGACTGGCGCCGCCGCCAGGATGGGCGAGCCGTGGGCGGCGAGGCGGCCGAGATCGCTTACGCCCAGGCGGCTGACGATGCGCCGAGCGCCGAAGCGTCGTTGATCCGCCAGGGCGACGTCGCCGCCTTGCGGTCCGCCATCGAGGCCATCCCCGAGCCATTCCGCGAGGCGCTGGTGCTGCGCGACCTGGAGGAGCTCAGCTATCGCGAGGTGGCGGAGGTGACCGGCGTGCCGATGGGCACGGTGATGTCGCGGCTGGCCCGCGCCCGGCGGATGCTGGCCGAGCGCATGGGCGTCACGGAGGTGGTGGCATGAGCGCCTGCCCCGACAAGGAACTGATGCTGCATGCGCTGGTCGACGGCGAACTCGACGCGGGCCACGCGCTGGAGGTGGAAGCGCATGCAGCGACCTGCGCCGGGTGCGCGGCCGAGCTGGCTGCGATCCGTCAGGTGAAGGCCGCGCTGACCGCTCAGCCGCTTGGTTACCGGGCGCCAGCGAGCCTGCTGGCGCGGCTGGACGCAGCGCTGGAGGCTGAGACCGCGCCGCCAGCCCCGCCGCGTCGCCGCCGCCCATCGATGGAGGGCTGGGTGCTGAGCGGGGTCGGCGGCGCACTGGCGGCCAGCCTGGCGCTGTTCGCGCTCGCGCCGCAGGGCGCCAGCCTGGAGAGCCAACTGGTGGATGCCCAGGCGCGCTCGCTGCAGGCCGCGCACCTCGTCGATATCCCCACCTCCGACCGCCACGTCGTGAAGCCGTGGTTCGACGGCAAGATCGATTTCGCCCCGCCGGTGGTCGACCTGATCGCTCAGGGCTACCCGCTGGTCGGTGGCCGGCTGGACCATATCGACGGTCGCCAGGTCGCGGCGCTGGTCTTCCACCGCCAGGCCCACGTCATCAACCTTTTCATCTGGCCAGGCTCAGCGCCCGAGGGCCAGACGCTGGAGCACCGCGACGGCTACAGCCTGGTCCGCTGGAGCCAGGGCGGGCTGGTGTTCTGGGCCGTCTCCGACTGCGACCCGCAAGCGCTGACCACCTTCGCCAGGGCATACGCCGCCGCGATTAGCTAGGATGCCCGCTCTCAGCGGGGGTGACGATGCTGCTCGACGACCTTCTGATCTCCAATCTTGGCCTGCGCCGGCGCTATCCGGCCGGCGTCGCGCCGCTGCAGATGATCGCGCGTCTCGCCGAAGAATGCGGCGAGCTTTCGGCCGAGGTGCAGCGCTGGGAGAACCTGGGGACCAAGCGCCAGAAGCTTGGCGAGCCGGACCCGGTGGCGATGGCCAAGGAAGTCATGGACGTCATGCGCGCCGCCCTCGCGGTGGCTGAGTTCTACGGCCTTGAGGCGGAGCTGGCCGCGCAGCTGAAGCGCAGCATCGCCGCTTCGCTGCGCGACGGCTTCCTCACCGAGGCGGAGGCGGGCGCCGAGGCTTGAGCCCGATCTCCTCACCCGCCCGAAGAGGCGGGGGAGGAGAACGCCTTGCCGCGTCTCTCTGCCCCGGCCATGGTCGCAACAAAAACCGGAGGAGCGGGTGGCATGGCGCGTAAGCTGAAGACGGTGCTGGACGGGCTGGTATTCGGCGAGGGGCCGCGCTGGCGCGACGGGCGGCTGTGGTTCTCCGACATGCACGCTCACGAGGTGATCGCGATGACGCCGGATGGCGCGCGCGAGACCATCTACATGCACAGTGGGCCCGTTTCCGGCCTCGGCTTCCTGCCGGACGGGCGCCTGCTCATCGTCTCGATGGTCGACCAGCAGCTGCTGCGCCGCGAGCCCGATGGCCGCGTCGTCCGCCACGCCGATCTCTCCAACATCGCCACCGGCCGCTGCAACGACATGGTGATCGACGCCGCCGGCCGCGCCTACGTCGGCAACTTTGGCTACGACTACCCGACCGGCGTGCAGAAGCTGGCGCGGCTGGCGCGGGTCGATCCGGACGGGACAGTGTCCGAGGCCGCCGCCGATCTCTTGTTCCCGAACGGCACGATCATCACGCCGGACGGCAAGACCCTGGTGGTCGGCGAGACCTTCGCAGGCCGGATGACGGCCTACGACGTCGCCGCCGATGGCGCGCTCTCCAACCGCCGTGTCTGGGCGCAGCTCGGCGCGAACGAATTCCCCGACGGCTGCTGCCTCGACGCTGAGGGCTGCATCTGGATCGCGCTGCCCGTCACCGGCGAAGCCATCCGGGTGCGCGAGGGCGGCGAGGTCGTTGAGCGCATCAAGTGCGAGCAGGGCGCCTATGCCTGCATGCTGGGCGACGACGACCGGCGGACGCTCTACATCCTCACCGCCGCTACCGCCGACCCGGACGATGTGAATGCCAAGCCTACTGGCCGCATCGAGGCGGTGCGGGTGGACGTGCCCGGGGCTGGCCTGCCCTAGCGCGGCCTCCGGGGTTTCGGTACCAGTGCGGCGGCGGGCGCGCGGCGCCCGGCCTGGCGAAGGAGTGGCGGTGGCGGGCTTTTCGGCGGCGGACGCGGCGCTTACTGGCTTCCGCATCGTCTGGGAGAAGCCGGCCGCCGTCGCGGTCTGGGCCGTGGCCCAATTCGCGATGACCTTGGGCCTGTCGCTGTTCATCGCGGTGACCGCTGGCCCGGCGTTCGACCGCATGATGCAGATGGGCTTCTCGCTCAATGCGGCCGACATGGAGCAAGTGATCGACCTCGGCCGTCAGCTGGCGCCGACGTATGTGGCGGTGCTGTCGGCGCTGCTGGTGTTCTACGCGGTGCTCTGGGGCGCGATGAACCGCGCGGTGCTGCGTCCGGGGGCCAGCGCCTTCGGCTATCTGCGCCTCTCCGCCGACGAGCTGCGCCAGCTGGGGCTGCTGCTGGTGCTCGCGGGACTGGCGTTCGGCCTCTACGTGGCGGTGTCGTTCGCGGCGTTCGCCGTCGGCGCGGTTCTGGAGTCGCTGATGGGACCCGCCGGCCTGTCGCTGATGCTGGCGCTGTGGATCGTCGGCGAAGCTGCCGCTTTCATCTTCTTCGGTGTGCGTCTCTCGCTGGTCTCGGCGCAGACGTTCAGCACCCGCCACATCGACCTCGCCGGCGCCTGGCGACTGACGCGCGGCCGCTTCTGGCCGCTGCTCGGGACCTACGCCGTCGCCTTTGCGCTCGTTCTGGTGGTGATCGCGCTCAGCTGGGCCATCGCCATCGCGGCGGCGGCTATCCTGGGCGGCGGCGTCGGCGCGCTGGGCGGTCTCTTCCAGGGCGGCGTCGGAACCATGGCGATGATCCTGTCGCCTGGCCGGTTGGCCTACGTGGCGGTGTCGTCGGTGGGCTCGGCGCTCGGCTTTCCGGTGACCATGGCCCCGCCGGCGGCCGTCTACCGAGCGCTCGACAGCGGACGCGCGGGCAGCCGCGTTTTCGAGTAAGAACCGCTCCGACGCGAGGAGGGGTTAGGGTTGGCGGAACTCGACGACATCGTGGCGGTGCTGCCGCCGTTGGTGCGCACAATGGAAGCGCTGGGGTTCGTCGCGCGCTACTTCAACGCCGTCGACTACGAGGCGCTGCTGGCGCGCGTGGGCGACGTCGAGACCTCGCTGAAGGCCGAGCGGCCGCGGCTGGACACCTGGCCGGCGCGGCTGGACGACGTGCGCGGCGCCCTGGTCGACGCCTCCGACCGGATGATCGCCGCCTTCGAGGCGCTGCGCGCGGCGCCCACGGCGCCTGACCAGTTGCGCACCACGGTGCAGGGCCTGCGCCAGCTGCCGCACGCCCAGGAAGCGCTGTGGCCGCTCGCCGCCAACTTGCCGCCGGTGAGCCGCTACTTCCTGGCGCCGGAGCACCGGGACGACGCGGCGCTGCTGGCGCGGCTGGACGTCAGCTCGCCGCGCGCCGACACGGGCCTCTTCCACGTCGACAACGAACCGGGGGATCGCGGCGGCCATTCCATCTTCGTGCCCGAGGACTACACGCCGGACCGCGCCTGGCCGCTGATCGTGGCGCTGCACGGCGGCGCCGGCAACGGCCGCAGCTTCATCTGGAACTGGCTACGCGACGCCCGGGCCAGAGGCGCCATCCTGATCTCGCCCACCGCGCTTGGCCCCACCTGGGCGTTGAACGGCCAGGACATCGACACCCCGAACCTGCAGGCCATGGTCGACGACGCCTGCAGCCGCTGGAACGTCGATCGCTCGCGCCTGCTGATGACCGGCCTCAGCGACGGCGGCACCTTCACCTACGTCAGCGGGCTGGAGCCGACCTCGCCCTTCACCCACCTGGCGCCCGCGTCGGCGTCATTTCACCCGGTGCTGGCGCAGATGGCCGATCCGGAGCGCATCCGCGGCCTGCCGATCCACATCACCCACGGCGCGCTGGACTGGATGTTCGAGGTGGAGATCGGCCGCCAGGCGCACGCGGCGCTCAGCAATGCCGGCGCGGAGGTGGTCTACCGCGAGGTCGCCGACCTCAGCCACACCTACGCCCGCGAGGTGAACCCCGGCATCCTGGACTGGCTGGGCGCGCCTTAGACCCGCGCGCGCTAGCCGAACAGCTCCAGCTGGTCGCCCGCCTTGGACGGAACCTTGAACTGCGCGATGTCCAGCGGCGGCAGCACCCGCTCCAGGCCGAAGCGGCGGCGCGCGGCGGCGAAGCGGGCGGCGATCAGCTCGGCGATGGGGCCATCGCCCTTCATCCGCTCGCCCCAGCGCATGTCGTAGTCGCGACCGTGGCGCATCTGGCGCACCAGGCTCATCACCTTGCCGGCGCGGTCGGGCCTGGCGGCCTCCAGCCACTCGCGGAACAGATCCTTGATCTCCAGGGGCAGCCGCAGCACCACGTAGCCGGCCCGCACCGCCCCCGCAGCAGCCGCGCGCTCCAGCACATGCTCCAGCTCGTGGTCGTTCAGGCCCGGGATCACCGGCGCGAACATCACCGTCACCGGGCAGCCGGCTTGGCTAAGGCCGCGGATGGCGTCGATGCGCTTCTCCGGCGTCGCGGCGCGCGGCTCCATCGCACGCGCCAGCGCCCGGTCGAGGGTGGTCACCGAGACAGCGGCCCGCGCCAGCCCCGCGGCGCCCATCTCGCCGATAATGTCGGCGTCGCGCAGGATCAGCGCCGACTTGGTGATGATCGAGAACGGGTGGCGGAAGCGCTGCATGGTCTCCAGCACCCCGCGGGTGACCCGCAGGCGCTTCTCCTGCGGCTGGTACGGATCGGTGTTGCCGCCGATGTGGATGACGCGCGGCTCGTAGTTGCGGCGTGAGAGCTCCGTCGCCAGCAGCCGGCCGGCGTCCGGCTTGAAGAAGATGCGGCTCTCGAAATCGAGCCCTGGCGACAGGCCGACGTAAGCGTGGCTCGGCCGCGCATAGCAGTAGATGCAGCCGTGCTCGCAGCCGCGATAGGGATTGATCGAGCGGTCGAACCCGACGTCCGGGCTCGAATTGCGGCTGATCACCACTTTGGACTTTTCCGGCGTGACCTCGGTGCGCAGCGGCGGCGGCGCTTCGTCGTCGGCGGTCCAGCCGTCGTCGAAGGCTTCACGCACCTGGCTCTCGAAGCGGCCGCTGGTGTTGGACTGTGCGCCGCGCCCGCGCGGCTTCGGCTGAGGGACGGACATGCCACAACCCTTAGCGCCACGAAAAGAACAAAACAAGAACTACGATCGGGCGTGCGCGTCCCGATTGTGACGGTGCGCCATCGCCGTCTAAATCCGCGGTGGAGGGGGCGGCAATGGCGGCTGAAGCGGCGACGAACGGCCCCTGGGACGTGGTTTTCACCTGGGTGGACGGCGCGCGGCCCGGCTTTCAGACCGATCTGGCGCGCGCGCTGGCGGCCTCAGCCTCGCCGCCCCATCCCAGAGCCATCGGCGCCAACCGGTTCCGGCCTACGCCCTGCCTTCGCTATGCGCTGCGCTCGATCGCCAAGCATGGCCGAGGCCTAGGGCGCATCTTCGTCGTCACCAACGGCGAGCGCCCCGCGTGGCTCGAAGCCGATGGCGAGCGTCTGGTCTTCGTCGACCACGCCAAGATTATTGATGCCGACCACCGGCCGACATTCAACTCCAACGCCATCGAATGGTGTCTGCACCGCATTCCGGGGCTTTCCGACCCGTTCGTCTACTTCAACGACGACGTGCTGCTGACGGCCGACTTCAGCTTCGCCAACGGCATGGCGACGTCGCCGCCGACGCTGAGCCTTGAAGGTTGGCCCATGTATCGCGATCCCACCGCCATTGATCCAGTCGGTGGCTCGGCCGCGTTCAACGCCAGCCTGCTGGACGAGCGCTTCGGCCCGCGCGCGGCCCGACCCGAAGCGCCGCATGAGCCGCTGATGCTGCACAAGGCTGTGCTGGCCGAGCTCGAACGCGCCTGGCCGGCCGAGATCGCTGCGACGCGGGCGCACAAGCTGCGGACGCCGCGCGATGTCGTCCTGCCGCGGATGTACGTTCACTACCTGCTCGAACAGCTAGAGGCCGCCGCCCGACGCGGCGACGGGCCGCCGCCGCGCCTCGCGCCGACGAGCGCCGTTCTGCTCAGCTACGGCGGCCCGTCCGCTGACTTCAGCTCTCAGCTGCAGCGCCTGCCGGAGCACCTGGGCGCGTTCCTGTGCATCAACGACGAACTCGGCGAGCGGGGCGACGGCGAGGGCGCGGACAACGAGCGGCTGCTGGAAGCCTTCCTCGCCTGGTTTTACCCGACGCCAGCGCCCTGGGAGCGGGATCGTCGGCCCTGACGGGCGACGGCGGCGAAGCGCTGCACGGCGGCGGAGGGCTCCGTGGCGCGCAGCGCGAGGTTGAGCTGGGCGCGCGGCGGCGCGGCGGCGATCAGGTCGCGATAAGCCACGCCCTCCAGCTGCATGCGCCGCAGCGAGGCCGGCACGATGGAAACGCCGAGTCCCGCCGCGACCAGACTCAGCGTCGCGATCATCTGCGGGGTCTCGTGGCCGATCCGCGGCGAGAAGCCCTCGGCGTGGCAGGCGGCGATGATGGCGTCATATAGGCCCGCGCCCTCGGCGCGCGGGTAGCCGATGAAGGTCTCGCTTGCGAGGTCGGCCAGAGCCAGGGCGCCGTCGCCGCCGGCCAGCAGGTGCGAGACGGGCAGGGCGGCGATCATCGGCTCTTCGGCCAGTGCGTGCACCGCCAGACCGTGGGGCCGCGTGGCGGCAGTGCGGATGAAGGCGACGTCGATGGCGCCGCTCTGCAGCGCTTCGATCAGCGCCGCGGTGCCGGCCTGCTCGAAGCTGAGGCCCACCTGCGGCGCGGCGGCGCGGAAGTCGCCGATGGCGGCGGCCGTGAGCGGGTGGAAGCAGGCGGAATTGGTGAAGCCGACGCGGATGCGGCCGGCCTCGCCACGCGCGGTGCGGGTGACCGCAGCTTCCGCCTCGGCGACGCGGGCCAGCACGGCGCGGGCTTCGACCAGCAACGCGCGGCCGGCGTCGGTGGGCTCCACGCCCCGCGGATGGCGGCGCAGCAATTGCGCGCCCAGTTCGCGCTCCAGGATCTTCATCTGCTGGCTCAGCGGCGCCTGCGCCATGCCCAGTCGCTCGGACGCGCGGGTGATGTGGCCTTCCTCGGCCACGGCGACGAAGTAGCGGAGGCGGCGCAAGTCGAGTGACATATCGATCCCGTCTGAAGACCGTCTGTTGCATATGATGGATGATTGTCGTGCTTATGGCTATGCTGCCGGCATGACCACGATAACCGAGCCCTTGATCCTCGACTTCGTCCGCTCGCTCGCCGCCGGGCCCAGGCCCTACGACGAGGTGATGGAAGCCTGGCGCACCAGCTGCCCCCGGCTCACCATCTGGGAGGACGCGGTGGACGCCGGCCTTGTGGTGCGCCGCCGCGCGGCGGGGGCCGAGCCGGTGGTCGATCTCACTGAGAAGGGGCGGGCGCTGATCGCCCGGCGGCATCATGTCTGACTGGTCACCCGCGACCTACCTGCGCTTCGAGGACGAGCGCACCCGCGGCGCCCGCGATCTGCTGGCGCAGGTTCCGCTGGCTGACGCTCGCAAGGTGGTCGACGTGGGCTGCGGACCCGGCAACTCCACCGAGCTGCTCGCGTCGCGTTTCCCCGATGCCGAGGTGACCGGGATCGACAGCTCGCCGGCGATGCTGGCCGAGGCCCGCCAGCGCCTGCCGGACGCGCGCTTTGAAGCCGCTGACGCCGAGGTGTGGACGCCGGCGGCGGACGTCGACCTAGTCTTCGCCAACGCCACCTATCAGTGGGTGCCAGGCCACCTCGAACAGCTGCCGAAGGTGCTGGCGGCGCTCCGGCCTGGCGCGGTGCTGGCCGTGCAGATGCCCGACAACGTCGGCGAGCCGTCGCACCAGCTGATGCAGGCGGTGGGCGAGAGCGGCGCCTGGGCGGCGCGGCTGGCGCACGCCCGACGCGTGCCGCTGCCGCCGGCGCAGGTCTACTACGACACGCTGGTCCCGCTGGCGGAGCGTCTGGACGTCTGGCGCACCACCTATCACCACGTCATGGCGGACGCCGCGGCCATCGTCAGCTTCGTCAGCTCGACGGGCCTGCGCCCTTACCTCGACGCGCTGGACGCAGGCGAACGCCCTCGCTTCGTCGATCAGTACACGGCGCGCATCGACGCGGCCTATCCGCCGCAGGCGGATGGAAACCGCCTGTTCGCGTTTCCACGGCTGTTTATCGTCGCGCAGCGGTAGCGCCTACCTCCCCCGCAAAGCGGGGCGAGCAACCATGTGAGTTTGGTTATGCGGGGAGCCAGGGTGTTCCGCGGCCGAGGACGGCGTTGGCTGCCTCGATGAGTTTTCGCATGACGGCGACGAGGACGACCTTCGGTTTTTTGCCGGCGTTGGCGAGG
>DASXZG010000067.1:0-64282 GCA_036502045.1 Caulobacteraceae bacterium
ATCCTGATCACCGAGGCGGGCGGGTACCGGCTTTCGCCATGACCGAGCGTCAGGACCGAGGGATTGCTCGGGAGGCTCCAGCCGAGCCGAGCCTGATATCACGCCTTCAGGCAGCGCTCGCTGGGACAGTTCGTGTCGCGCCGGGCGTGGATCTGACCGATCCTACGTCCGAGACGTGGGACGCCGAGTCTGAGCGACCGACCACCGACTCGTGACCGCGACCCGGCGCGTCAGCCTCAAGCCGCCACCGTCTCCCGCCGCACCATTCGGGCGAAGTCGTCCATCAGCGAGAGCGAGATGTTGCCCGGCTTGAACGCATATTCGCCGATCTGCGAGACCGGCGTCACCTCGGCGGCGGTGCCGGTGATGAAGCACTCGGAGAAGCCGGCCAGTTCTTCGGGCGTGATGTATCGTTCCACGATCTCCAGGCCCTTGGACCTGGCCAGCGCGATCACCGAGCGGCGGGTGATGCCGTCCAGAAAGCAGTCCGGGATGGGGGTGTGGATGACGCCGTCCTTGACGAAGAACACGTTGGCGCCGGTCGCCTCGGCCACGTAGCCGCGATAATCGAGCATCATCGCGTCGGCGAAGCCCTCGCGCTCGGCGTGGTGTTTGGAGATGGTGCAGATCATGTAGAGGCCGGCGGCCTTCGACGCCGTGGGGGCGGTGTCCGGCGCCGGGCGGCGGTACTTGGCCCAGGTCAGCCGGATGCCCTTGGCCTTCTCTTCCGGCTTGAAGTAGCTCGGCCAGTCCCAGACGGCGATGGCGGTGTGGATGGTGGTGTCGTGCGCCGAGACGCTGATGCTCTCGGAGCCCCGCCAGGCGATCGGGCGCACGTAGCAGTCGGTCAGGTCGTTCTTGGCGCAGGTCGCCTTGCACGCCTCATCGATCTGAGCCACCGTGTACGGGATCGAAAAGTCGAGAAGTTCCGCCGACTTGAAGAGACGCTCGGTATGCTCGGTCAGCTTGAAGATCTCGCCGCCGTACATCCGCTCACCCTCGAATACGGCCGAGGCGTAGTGCAGGCCGTGGGTCAGCACGTGAATCTTGGCGTCGCGCCAGGGACGAAACTGACCGTCGAACCAGATCCAGCCGTCGCGGTCGCTCATGGGCGCCAATAGGGACATGCGGCCTCCGTTACTCGCGGGGCGGACCATAGACGGCGCCCGCCACGGCGCGTCAAACGAAATGCCCGCCTGAATGATCCGCGAACGCAACCAGGCGCGCAGCGCCGCGGGGGGGCTCCGCCACGTCCTGGTGGTGGACGACGACAACCGGCTGCGCGAGCTGATGCGCGAGTTCCTGGCCCAGCACGGCTTCCGCATTTCGGTCGCCGCGGACGCCGCTCAGGCGCGCAAGCTGACTGAGCAGCTGGCCTTCGATCTGATCGTGCTCGACGTGATGATGCCGGGCGAGGACGGCTTCGCCTTCGCTGCCTGGCTGCGCGGCCGGCCGGGCGACGTGGGCCTGACGCCAGTGCTGATCCTCACCGCCCGCGATCAGCCGGGCGACCGCATCACCGGGCTCTCTCTGGGCGCCGACGACTACCTGGCCAAGCCGTTCGAGCCGATGGAGCTGGTTTTGCGCATCGAGGCGATCCTGCGCCGGGCCAGCTACCGGCCGGCCGCGGGCGGGCGGCTGAAGCTGGGCCGCTGCAGCTTCGACCAGGAGCGCGGCGAGCTCTGGCGCGGCGACGAGCAGGTGCGGCTGACCGAAGGCGAGGCCCAGCTGCTGCGCCAGCTGGCTGCCGCCGCCTTCGCGCCGGTGGATCGGCTGGAACTGGCCCGGCAGAGCGCCGAGGCCACCGGCCGCGCCGTCGACATCCAGGTGACGCGCCTGCGGCGCAAAATCGAGGACGACCCCAAGAACCCGCGTTACCTGCAGACCGTGCGCGGCGTGGGCTACATGCTGGCGCCCGACGCATGAAGCTGCCGTCGCTGTTCACGCTCATCAAGCGGCGGACGCCGACCTCGCTCTACGCCCGCAGCCTCTTGATCATCGTGCTGCCCATCGCGGTGATGCAGCTGGCGGTGACCTGGTTCTTCTTCGACGCCTACTGGCACCAGGTGAACGGCAACCTCACCGAGGGCCTCGCCGGCGACATCGCCTGGATCGTGCAGGGCTACGACGCCAATCCGACGCCGGAGGGCCTGAAGCGCCTGTCCCAGCGCGCTGAACAGTCTCTCGACCTCTCCATCATTCTGCAGCCGGGCGCGCAGCTGCCCACGGTGCGCCACAGCGCCCTCTTCGGCATCGACAAGGCGCTGGCGACCGCCCTCGCCGACCGCATCGACGCGCCCTACTGGTTCGACACCACCCGCTACCCGGCTTACGTCGACATCCGGGTGAAGACCCCCGACGGGGTGATGCGGGTGATCGCGCCGCGCGAGCGCGCCTTCGCCACCCAGGCCGAGAGCTTCATCTTCTACCTGGTGCTGGTCACCTTCACCCTCACCGCCGCGGCGGTGTTGTTCATCCGCAACCAGGTGCGCGCCATCGAGCGGCTGGCGGCCGCCGCCGACGCTTACGGCAAGGGCGCCGACGTGGCGTTCAAGCCCTACGGGGCCAAGGAGGTGCGGCTGGCGGCGCAGGCGTTCCTGGCGATGAAGAACCGCATCCAGCGCTACGTGGAGCAGCGCACGACGCTACTGGCGTCGGTGAGCCACGACCTGCGGACCCCGCTGACCCGACTGAAGCTGGAGCTGGCGCTTGCCGAGCCCACCGCGCGCACCGAGGCGATGAAACGCGACCTCGCCGAGATGGAATACATGATCGACGAGTACCTGGCCTTCGCTCGCGGCGAGGGCGGCGAGGCGCTGGAGCGGGTCGACCTGGCGGCGCTGCTGGGCGAGATCGGCGAAGGCGCGGCCCGGGCCGGCGCCGACGTGCGCATCGATGCGGCGGCTAGCCTCGCCGCCGACGTGCGTCCCAACGCCATCAAGCGCGCGCTCTCCAACCTGGTGATGAATGCCGCCGCACATGGCGAGCACGTGCACGTGGCGGCCCGGCGCACGCCGGCCGGCGGGGTGGAGATCCTGGTGGACGACGACGGTCCCGGCATCCCGCCCGATCGCTTCGAGGAAGCCTTCACCCCCTTCGGCCGCCTCGACGAAGCCCGCAATCAGAACGCCAAGGGCGTCGGCCTGGGTCTGGCGATCGCCCGCGACGTGGCCCGGGGTCATGGGGGTGAAGTGACGCTGGACCGCTCACCGTTAGGCGGCCTGCGGGCGGTGATCCGGCTGCCGCGGTAGGCGTTCGGCCCCGAGCGCATTCCCCTCCCTTGCGGGGAGGGGTTAGGGGTGGGGGTGCTAGCTCGGCGCTTCCGGCTGGCGTCCGCCAATCACAATCACCGAGCCGACACCCCAATCCCCGACCCTTCCCCGCAAGGGGAAGGGGGACTGAAGGAGCCAGGCTCAGAACCCAGCCCCGATCCGTCCCAGGCGCGTCCGCATCTCTTTCAGCCGCTTGTCGATCTCGGCCATGGTGCGGTTGAGCGCGCCTTCGTCGTCGCGCCAGACCTGAGCGACGCGGGCCCAGACCAGGGTCATGGCGGCCAGGCGCGGGGCCGTGGCGGAGACGCCGGCAGCTTCCAGGATGGCGCGCGCCGTCAGTGGGAAGTGGGTGGCGAGCGCCACTGGGCTCCCCCCGCGCGCCATGGACAGCAGCGCAGCGCGGTGTGGCTCCATCGCCTCGACGCGGGCCATGGTGGCGTCGAACAGGCGGTCGTGCGGGTCGTCGGATTGCGTGGCGGCGGTGGCCAGCGCCGCGCGGTCGAACGTCTGCGAGATGCGCAGCGTCAGGAACGCCTTGCCTGGGGCTCTAGCGTAGAGCTCGGCGAAGTCCACGCCGCCCCGTTCGGCCACATCGCGCAAACTCACCTCGCGCCACGGCCGCTCGCCGGCCAGCGCCAGCGCCGCGTCAACGGCCGGATCGAGGATCGGGTCTTCCTGCGCCATGGCGCGCGGTCTAGCGCCTACTGGCCGAGTTCGCGAGAGCGCGCAGCGGCGGCTTTCACAGCTTCGTCCAGCAGGGGACCCAGACCGCCATCGCCCATCAGCACGTTAAGCGCCGCTTGCGTGGTGCCGCCGGGCGAGGTGACTTGCGCCCGCAGCGCCGCCGGGTCCGCGCCGCTCTGCGCCATCAGGGCCGCCGCGCCGGCGATGGTGTGGCGCGCCAGCGTCGCCGCCGCGTCGGGACCGAACCCTGCCGCCACCGCAGCGGCCTCCAGCGCCTCGACGAAGGCGTAGAGATAGGCCGGCGACGAGCCGCTGACGGCGGTGGCCGCATGCATCAGGTCCTCGTCCGCGAGGTCGACCACGGCGCCGACCGGCGTGAACAGCGCGTGCGCCCTTGCCCGCGCCTCGGCGTCGGCGGCGAAGATGCTGGCGGTGCCTTGGCCGATCGCCGCGGCGGTGGTCGGCATCACCCGCGCCACGCGCCGCCCGCCGAACCCCTGGGCGAGGTCCGCGCTGGCGACGCCCGCGGCGATGGAGACGATCACGGCATCCGCCGCCAGCAGTGGCGCCACCTGCGCCGCCGCCTCTCGCCAGGTCTGCGGCTTCACCAGGATCACCGCGGTCTGCGCCCGACCGATCTCGGCGTCGGGCGGATTGAGCTGCGCGCCTGACCCCAGCGCCTCAGGCCCCGGATTCGGATCTCGGATCATCAGCTCGGACGGTCGGAACGCGTCGGCGCGCCGCCAGCCGGACAGCAGCGCGCCGCCCATGCGGCCAGCGCCCACCAGCAGAATCGGCGTCATGGCGGGCTAGGCCTGGCCGACGGTCTCGAACATGCAGGCGTCGATGGCTTCCTGCGGGCTCTTGCCGGCGCCGATCAGGAAGTCGAAGGCCGGATAGAAGCGGTCGGCAGCCTCCATCGCCGCGTCGATCATCGAAGCCGTCTGTGCCAGCGTCGGCCGCTCGCCCTCGGGGAGCGCCATGGCGTGGCGGAACACCACCTCGCCGTCGTCGCTCCACACTTCGAAGTGGCCCACCCAGACCCGCTGGTTGACGAGGTTGGCGAGCTCGCAGGCCACGCCGCGCTGATCTTTCTCGGCCTTGCGGTCGATGGAGAGGCACAGCTGCAGGCAGTCAGCCTCAGGGCGCCAGGCGAACCACAGCTCGTAGTCCTTCCAGTCGCCGGCCAGGGTGAACGCCAGGTCGCCGTCTTCTGTGCGGTCGAAGGTCAGATTTTCGGCCATCAGCACGCGCTCGACCACGTCCAGCGGGTCGAGGGTGATCAGCACGTCGTCTTCTTCGGGCTGCGGGGTGTCCATGGGACCTCGGGGTCAAGACATCCAGGCGCCAAGCGGGCGCCGGCGTCGGGAAATGAGCCTAATCTGCTTCGGGCGGTGCGTCTCAAGCCGCTTCTTGCGTAGCGCGAACAAATCGCCTCAGGCGCCCTCGGGCGTCTTGCGCTGCGCAAGTTCGGCTCGCAGAGCGGCCACTTCGGCCTTCAGCGCCTCGAACTCGTCGCGGCGGATCAGGTCCATGTCGGTGGCGACGCGGTCGACCCCCGAGCGGAACGCCGCATTGGCTTCCTGCGCGGCGGCCTGAGCCAGCTCCACGGCCGCGTTGGCAGCCTTGGCCAGCTCGTCCAAAAGCGGATTTTGGCTCTGCATCGCCCCCCTATATGGGAAACGACAGGTGAAAGCGAAGGCCTTGTAGGCTACGCATCGCCACGCCCGCGGCATGGAGCAAACCCGGTCTTGGCCCTGCAGTTTCCCGACTTCGACCCGGCGATCGTCACCATCCCGCAGCTGCACCTGGGCGGGCTGGCGCTCGGCCCGTTCCCGATCCGCTGGTACGCGCTGGCCTACATCGCCGGCATCCTGCTGGGCTGGCGCTACTGCATCGGCCTGGTGCGCAACGCCAAGCTCTGGGGCGGGCGGCCGCCCACCGCCACACCGGCGCAGATCGACGACCTGGTGCTGTGGCTGACGCTGGCGATCATCGTTGGCGGGCGGATGGGCTACATCTGCTTCTACATGCTGGTCAGCCCCGACCAGCGGGCCGACCTCCTGGCCCAGCCCTGGCAGGTGTTCGAGGTCTGGCAGGGCGGCATGAGCTTCCACGGCGCGGCGATCGGCGTGGGCGTGGCGATGGCCGGGTTCTGGCTCGCCAACTTCTGGCGCGGAAGCCTCTGGGCGACGCTGGCGAACTGGGCGACGCTGCTGGGCATCGCCGACTTGGTGGCGGCCTGCGAGCCCATCGGCCAATGCTTCGGGCGGCTGGCGAACTTTATCAATGGCGAGCTCTGGGGCCGCACCACCGACGTCCCCTGGGCGATGGTGTTCTGCAACGGCCGACTGGCGCAGGAGAACGGCGGCTATTGCCCAGCCGGCCACGTGCCGCGCCATCCCAGCCAGCTCTATGAGGCCGCGCTGGAAGGCGTGGTGCTGTTCCTCGTGCTGCGCTTCGTCACGCACCGCCTGAAGTGGCTGCAGCGGCCGGGCGCCTGCGTCGGTGTCTGGCTGATCGGCTATGGCGCGATCCGCATCGCGCTGGAGAACGTCCGCAATCCCGACATCGGCATGCCCACGTTCCCGCTCGGCCTGACCATGGGGATGATGTTGTCGATCCCGATGATCCTGCTGGGCGCGGTCGCGCTCTGGTTGGCGTTCCGCAAACCGCTCCCACCGCCTGCGCCCGCCGAGCCCGAGCCGGCATGACCCTGGCCGCTCGGCTCGCCGCGGAGATCGCGCAGAGCGGCCCGATCGGCATCGACGCCTACATGATGCGCTGCCTGCACGACCCGCAGGAGGGCTACTACGCCACGCGGCCGGACCTCGGCGGCGACTTCGTCACCGCGCCGCTGGTTTCGCAGATGTTTGGCGAGCTGATCGGGCTCTGGCTGGCCGAGACCTGGCGCGGGCTGGGCACGCCGGCCCGGGTGCTGCTGGCCGAGGCCGGGCCTGGCGACGGCACCCTGATGGCCGACGTGCTGCGCGCGGCGCGGCTTGCGCCGGACTTCCTGGCCGCCAGCGAGCTCTGGCTGATCGAGACCTCGGCGCCGCTGCGCGCCACGCAAGGCCAGCGCCTGGCCGACGCCACCCCGCGCTGGGCCGCGTCGCTGGACGAACTGCCGGCGGACGCGCCGCTGCTGCTGATCGCCAACGAGTTCCTCGACTGCCTGCCGGCGCGCCAGTTCCAGCGAACAGCGAACGGCTGGGCCGAGCGAGTGGTGGGGCTGGACGCGGCCGGCGCCCTCGCCTTCGGCCTGCGCCCGGCGGCTGGCTGCTTCGACGAGGCGGCGACCGGCCAGATCGTGGAGCGCTCGCCGGCACAGGAGGCGTTCGCCGCGGCTCTCGCCGAGCGTCTGGTGACCCAGGGCGGCGCGGCACTGCTGGTCGACTATGGCCGTGACGCGCCAGGCGTCGGCGACACGCTGCAAGCGCTGGCGCGGCACGAGAAGGTCGACGTCCTGGCCGATCCCGGCGGAGCAGACCTCACCGTTCATGCGGACTTCCCGGCGGTGCTCGCCGCTGTGCGCTCGGCCGGCGCCGAGGCGGCGCTGCTGACCCAGGGCGATTTCCTGCGCCGCCTGGGCATCGAGGCGCGCGCCTCGCAGCTGGCCGCCACGCGTCCGGATCGGGCGGGCGAGATCGACCGCCAGCTGGAGCGCCTCGCCGGTGCAGAGGAGATGGGGCGCCTCTTCAAGGCCGCCGCCATCTGGACCGGCCCCGCGCCGCCCACGTTCGAGGCGCCCTGATGGTCGAGCTCATCCGCTCGCCGCTGCTGAGCGCGCTAGATGGCGTGCAGCACGGATTCTTCACCCGTGAGGGCGGCGTTTCCGGCGGCGTCTACTCAAGCCTCAACGTCGGCCGTGGCTCCGGCGACGACCGCGCCGCCGTCGAAGAGAACCGCGCCCGCGCCGCCGCCGCGTTCGACCTGCCTCGGCACGCGCTCTCGAACGCCTACCAGGTTCACTCCGCCGACGTGATCACCACGCGTTCGTCCGTGGTCGCGCCGCTGCCCGCCGACGGTGTGGTCACCCGCAACCCGGAGGTGCTCTGCGGGGCGCTGGCCGCCGATTGCGCGCCGGTGCTGATCGCCGATCCTGAGGCGAGGGTGGTGGCGGCGATCCACTCGGGCTGGCGCGGCGCGCTGGCCGGCGTCGTACGCAATGGCGTCGCGGCGATGTGCGCCGAGGGCGGCGATCCGGGCCGCATGGTCGCGGCGGTGGGGCCCTGCATCGGCCCGGCATCCTACGAGGTGGGGCTGGAGTTCCTGCAGGCGTTTACGGATATCGACGCTGCCAACGCGCGCTTCTTCGCGCCCGGTGTTGCAGCTGAAAAGCGGCTCTTCAACCTGCCCGGCTTCGTCCTAGCCCAACTGGCCGCCGCCGGCGTCCACACGGCGGAGTGGGTGGGCTGCGACACCTATCCCGACGAGACGCGCTTCTTCTCCAACCGCCGCGCCGTGCACCGCGGCGAGCGCGACTATGGGCGCCTGCTCTCGGCGATCCGGCTCAGGCCCTGAGCTTCACCAAGATCAGCTCCGGATCGCCCGGATCGAGGTAGTCGACCATGCCGGCCGGCAGCCAGCCGGCCTTGGCCAGCAGCGCGCGCATCGGCGCATTGCTTTCGTTGGTGGAGGTGAAGACGCGGTCGCCGGTCGCGGCGTCGACGCACCGCGCCATCAACGCCGAACCGGCGCCGCTGCGCCGCTGCGCCTCGGCGACGAACAGCAGGTCGATGAATGCATGGCCGAAGAAATGCCGGGTGACGATCGCGAAGCCGACTTCGGCCTCACCGGCAAATGCCGCCCAGCTCAGGCCCGCCCCGAGGAGCTCGGAGAGGTGGTCCTGCTGGCGTTGATTGGCGGCGATACGCGGGTCGAGGCGCCCCGTGAGAGCAATATCCGCTGGCCCGATCGGCCGGATGTCGAGCGCCTGTGGCATACGGCCACGCTAGCACGGCGCCGCCGCCCTTGCCCCGCACCTTGGCGCTGCTAGAAGCGTGCGAACGCGAACATCGGGAGCGCGATCGAATGAAGCTGCTGGCCGGCAATTCGAACGCGCTGCTGTCGGGGGCGATCGCGCGGGTGCTGGACCTGCCGCTGACCAAGGCCAACATCCGCCGCTTCTCCGACAACGAGGTGTTCGTGGTTATCGAGGAAAACGTCCGCGGCGAGGACGTTTTCGTGGTCCAGTCCACCAGCTACCCCGCCAACGACAATCTGATGGAGCTGCTGATCTGCGTCGACGCGCTGGCGCGGGCTTCGGCGCGGCGGATCACGGCGGTGATGCCCTACTACGGCTATGCGCGGCAGGACCGGAAGACCGGCGGCCGCACCCCCATCTCGGCCAAGCTGGTGGCCAACCTGATCACCCGGGCCGGCGCCGACCGGGTGCTGACCATGGACATGCACTCGGGCCAGATTCAGGGCTTCTTCGACATCCCCACCGACAACCTGCTGGCGACGCCGCTGATGGCCGGCGACCTGCAGGCGCGGGAGCGCAAGGCCGGCGAACTGATGATCGTCTCGCCGGACGTGGGCGGGGTGTCGCGCGCCAGAACCCTGGCCGAGCGGCTGAACGCCGACCTCGCCATCGTCGACAAGCGCCGCTCGGGTCCAGGCGTCTCCGAGGTGATGAACATCATCGGCGACGTGAAGGATCGCCGTTGCATCCTCTACGACGACATCGTCGACAGCGGCGGCACGCTCTGCAACGCCGCCGACGCGCTCCTGAAGGCCGGCGCGGTCGCTGTCTCGGCCTATGTCACTCACGGGGTGCTGTCGGGGGCGGCGGTGGAGCGGATCAAGAACTCGGTGCTCACTGAACTGGTGACCACGGACTCCATCGAGGCCACCGACGCGGTCGCCGCCTGCGACAAGATCCGCCAGATCAGCTGCGCCAACCTTATTGGCGAAGCCGTCCGCCGCATCGCCAACGAGGAGTCAGTGTCGAAACTGTTCGACTAGATCCAGCTCTCAGTGGCGAACGTGAGGGCTTGAGGCAGGCGCCTCAAGGAAGGGTCACACGAAGATCACAAAGGGCGCGAAGCACACAAAGGTCGCGCTCCGCGCGACAGCCAATCTCCAAGACTGATGGGCGCCCCTTCGTGTCCTTCGCTAGCTTCGTGATCTTCGTGTCACCTGTTTTATGACGACCCCGTCCTCGCAACGCCGCGTTGCCGAGTTCCGTCTCTCGCCGGTCAATCCGCCAGCGACGCCCCCAGCCGATCCATCAGCAGGTTCGTGCCCTGTTCGCGCGAGCCGGCGTCGTCGTAGCCGTCCAGGAACGCGCCCTGCTCGGTGATGGAAAGCGTGGTCTTGCCGCCGCTGACCTTCAGCTGGAACGTCGCCAGCGAGACGCTGATCTTCTTATCGTCCAGGTGCATCTCGTAGGCGTAGACCAGCCGCTCGTTCTCGATTACGTCAAAATAGACGGCGTCGAACTTCGAGACGGTCCCGCTTTCCCAACGCCCGTAGGCGCGCTCACGACCCCCGGGCCGCACATCCATGCTGCGCTCCAGCAGCTCCCACTGGCCGGGGTCACCGCCGAACCACTTGGCCTTGGCCTGCAGGTCGGTGAGCGCCCTCCAGACCCGCGCCGCCGACGCCGGGTAGGTGCGTTCCAGGTGGAAGGTGGCCGTGACCACCGAGCGGCTCTCGACGCCAGCGCCGCCCTGCATCGCCACCACCAGGGTCTCCAGCTTGTCCAGCGTCGTGCGCCAGCCTTCCGACGCGCCCGCCACCATCGGCGCGGCCATGGCCGGATTGGCGAAGACATAGGTCTGCAGGATGTCGAGGCGCGTGCCGCCTAGCGTGTCGGCGAAGTCGATCTCGGTGCGGGCGTGGAACAGCGCCGCGCCGGTGGAGTCGTTGACCCTCAACTCGAACACCAGCCGCTCGTCCGTCGCCACCTCGACGAACTTGCCGCGGGACCAGAGATACGGTCCGCCAATCGGCCCCATGGAGTATTCGAAGGCGCCGCCGACGCGCGGCTCGACGCACGCCTCGCCGACCTCGTAGGTGGTTGGACTGAAGAAGGCTTTGACGCCCTCGGACGTGGTCCAGGCCTTGAACACCGTGGCCCGGCGGGCATGGAAGGTGCGGCTGATCTTCAGCGGCGGCGGCTGGGCGCCGGCGGCCGCCAGCTTGGCTTCGATGGTCTCAGGCATCGTCGTCTCCTTCGGTCTCGAGGGTCTTCAGGTAGTCGCCCAGGCGGTCGAGGCGGTGGTCCCACTCGATCCGCCGGGCGTTGATCCATTGTTCGGCCTGGCTGAGCACGCTTGGCTCGATGGCGCAGGTGCGCACCCGGCCAACCTTCGCCGAGCGCACCAGCCCTGCCGCCTCCAACACACCCAGGTGCTGCATCGCCGCTGGCAGTGACATCGGCAGCGGCCGCGCCAGTTCGCTCACCGGCGCCGGGCCACGGCTGAGGCGCTCCACCATCGCCCGCCGCGCCGGGTCGGCGAGGGCATGAAACAGGCGGTCGAGGTCGGCCGATTGGTTAAGCATACGCCTTAGTATCACATCCAATCACTTAGGCAAGCGCTTAAGTGAAGGCGCCGCGTCTGGTCGCGCCACAATGCGGGCGCCGGCGTGCTAAACATCGGGCGGCAAAGGTGAGTCTCAGGAAGAGGAAGCGACCAGGATGGAGGGCAAGCGCATCGCCAGGCTCTGCCTCGCAGCCGCGTTGATGGGCGCTATCGGCGCGGTCGCGGTGACTCAGGTCATTGCCAAGCCGAAGCCGGAAGACGCCGCGCCACCGGCCCCGCCGCCACCGCCGCCGATGCCGGACGTGGCCCTGGGCGGCGCCTTCATTCGCGACGCCGCGGCCTTCGAATCCTACATGCGCAACGCCGAGCAGATTTCGCCCGGATTCACCGATGGCGGCAGTGTCGCGCAATCGCTGCGCACCGGCGTCGCTTATGAGCCGGCGCAGTTCCAGCGCGGTGAAGTGGCGTTCGCCGCCGTCGCCGCCCTCCAGGACCAGGCCTTCGTGCAGGCGGTGCGCGCCGCCGGCCAGACGCCGGACAGCCGCTACCAGATCGTCGCGCGTATCTTCGCCGACCCGTCCAGCGTGCTGGCCTTCGACGGCGGCCGCGCGGCTGCGGGCCTCGCCAAGGCGGCGCTGGCCGACGACGGCGGGCGGCTGCTGTTGACCGGTAAGGCGATCAGGCAGTCGGCCTACGACGTCCAGCGCCAGGCCTGGTCGAAGGAAGACGTGGCTCAGCGCGACGACCGGCTGGCGGCGGTGAAGGGCCTCTCCACCACACCGCGCGATGTGCCCAGCGACGACGTGGCGCTGCTGCGCGCCAAGGTGAACGGCCCGCAGCTGGCTGGGCCAGACCCGGTCCCCGACCCGCCGCCCTACTCGCCGCTGGTGATCCGCGCCACGGCGCTGGCGGCGCTGGCGGCCATCGGCCAGGCCGGCGACGACGCCGTCGACCGCCTCTCCTGGATGTCGCAGGACTACTTCACCCAGCACTGTCTCACGCACGCCAAGAACGAGTTGAACGAGTGCCTGGCGGTGGCGCGGCCGAACTACGAGGACGTCTTCTGCCTGGGCCAGCCGTCGCTGATCTATACCGCCGAGTGCGTGGTGAAGGGCGCGGGCGCCACGGTGCCCCTTGAGATCGCGGTCAACAAGATCCCGATCCCGCCGCTCGCCGGCGGCGCCCACCATCGCAAGCGCTAACGCCCCGGCGGCATCTCCGCGAAGACCGCCACGCCTGGCGGCGGTTCTGGCGCCCACGCTGGCCGGCGCGAGGCGAAGATGGCGAAGCTCGGCGCGAACCACGATCCATCGTCGAGGCCGCCGACGTAGACAGTATGCGATGTGTCCTGGCCGACGATCCCGCCGAACAGCAGGCTGTGGCAGGTGGGGCACGAGTTGCGCACCGCATCGCCGCCACCCAGGGCCTTGCAGACATAGCGGGATGCCTCGCCGGTAACCTTGAAGCCGCTGGCCGGCACGCCGACCACGCCCACGAACGCCGAGCCTGACACCTTCTGGCAATCGGCGCAGTAGCAGAGCCCGGCGTAGTCCGGCTCGGCGGTGATTTCGTAGCGCACCGCCCCGCACAGGCAGCCGCCGGTCCGCATCGTGTCGGGCATCAGGGTCTCCATCACTTGCGAGCCGCGACGATAGCGCCCAGCGGGCACAGGCGTGGCAGCATCCCGCGCCGTTGCATTGGCGGCCGCTCGCGTGTATCTAGCCGGACCCTTTTTGACGGGCCCTGCGCGGGCCACTTCGCCGTGCGGCGCAACCCGCGCGGCGGTTCGCATTTTGAGGCTTGGACTAAGATGGCCGACATCGTTCTGAACGTTGAGATGCGCGAGCGCGCCGGCACCGGGGGCGCCCGCGCCGCGCGTCGCGCTGGCAAAGTGCCCGGCGTGCTCTACGGCGGCAAAGAGGCCCCGGTGGCGATCTCGGTGACGCAGAACGAGTTCCGCAAAGCCCTCTACACTGGCAAGCTGCTGGGCCACTTGGTGACGCTGAAGTACGGCAAAGAGACCCAGCCGGTGATCGCCAAGGACGTCCAGTTCCACCCGGTGACCGACATTCCGGTTCATTTCGACCTCTACCGCGTCGATGCGCACCAGCGGATCAACATCTCGGTGCCGGTGCACTTCCGCAATCACGAAGCCTCGCCGGGCATCAAGCGCGGCGGCGCGCTCAACATCAACCTGCACGAACTCGAGCTGGTGGCCGCGGCCGACCACATCCCCGAGGAACTGGTGATCGACCTCACCGGCCTGGAGATCGGCGACGCCATCCGCGCCATTGACGTGAAGCTGCCGGCCGGCGTCGAACTGGCCCCGCACGTGCGCGAAGCCACCGTGGCCTCGGTCGCGACCTCGTCGGCGCTGCAGTCGGAAGAAGCCGAAGCTTCCACCGCCGGCGAAGAAGCTGCGGAGACCTCGTCGGACAGCTGAGTCCGGCGCCGGGACGGCGGACATGCTGATCCTGCTCGGCCAGGGCAACCCCGAGCCGAAGTACGCCAAGAACCGCCACAACGTCGGCTTCGCCGCGGTCCAGTCGATCGGCGAGCGCTGGGACTTCGGGCCCGAGAAGTCGCGGTTTCAAAGCCTGGCGCGCGAAGGCCAGATCGCCACGCCGGCCGGACCGGTGAAGGCGCTGATCCTGCGCCCGCAGACCTACTACAACGACACCGGCCGGGCCGCGCAGGACGCCTTGCGCTTCTACAAGGCCTCGCCCGCCGACCTGGTGGTGTTCTACGACGAGATCGACCTCGCGCCCGGCCGCTTCCGCATGAAGATCGGCGGCGGCGCGGCCGGCAACAACGGCGTGCGCTCCATCGCCGCCCACATCGGCCCCGATTTCCGCCGCGCCCGCATCGGCACCGGCCATCCCGGGCACAAGGACCTGGTGATGCAGCACGTGCTGTCGGACTTCAGCAAGGCCGAGCTAGCCTGGGCCAGGCCGCTGCTGGACGCTGTCGCCGACGCGGCGCCGATGCTGGCCGCTGGCGAGGACGAGCGCTACCAGGCCGAAGTGCTGCGTCTGGCGCCGGCGCCGAAGCTCGATCCGCGCGCCCAGGCTCGCGGCGAGCTCGATTGATTCCGGCCCTCCGCGCGGTAGATAGGCCCCCGACATGCTGATGCCTTACTTCGGGGGCGGCCTCCTTCTTTCGCTGCTGATCTCGGTCCTGCTCTGCGTGCACGTGGTCAGGACCAATCAGGCGTACTTCTGGCTGTTCATCATCCTCTTCCTGGGACCCATCGGCGCGCTGGTCTACGTGGTTGCGGTGCTGATCCCCGACCTCGCCGGCGGCACGCGGGCGCAGCGCTTCGGCATGGCGGCCCGCGACGCTCTCGATCCGATGCGCGAGTACCGCCAGGCCAAGGCCGCGGTCGACGACGCGCCCACCGTGCACAACCGCATGCGCCAGGCCGCCGCCGCAGCCGCTCTGGGGCGCCACGACGAGGCTGAAGCGCTTTATGGCGCCGCCGCGGTCGGCATCCATGCCGACGATCCTGCCCTGCTGCTGGGCCGCGCCAACGCGCTGCTGGAGCTGAACCGCGCCGCCGAGGCGCTGCCGCTGGTCGAGGCGGTGGCCGCCGAGCAAAGCGCGCGCAGCCCCGCCACCGCCCTGGCTCAGGCCCGCGCCTACGAAGCCGCCGGCCGCTATCGCGAGGCCGACGAGGCCTACGGGTTCGCCGCTGGCCGCTTGCCCGGCCTGGAAGCGCTGGCGCGCTACGCCGCGTTCCTCGCCAACACCGGCCGGCGCACGGAAGCCGAGGACAACCTCGCGGAGATCGACCGCCGCCTCGCCAAAGCGAGCCCGCAGTTCCGCCGCGAAGGCCGCGCCTGGCGCGACCTCGCCGCCCAAGCCCTGGCCCGGACTTGACACAAAGTTCGTGAGTCACGAACTTTGTGTGATGAAAAACGTCACCATCAGCATGGACGACGAGACTCTGCGCTGGGTGCGGGTGGAAGCTGCGCGCGCCGGCCTCAGCGTATCGCGCTGGATTTCCAGGACGGTAGACGGCCGCCTGCAGGAGGCCGCAGCGAAGGAGGAGGCGCGGGAGCGGATCAAGGCGTACCTTGAATCTGGACCTCGCTTCGATCTCAGCGTGAACGGCAAAATCAAGATCGACCGGGACGAACTCCATGACGACGGCCGTTTTCGTCGATTCAACGACCCTGCTCTACGCTCAGGACCGACGCGACCCGGGGAAGATGGCGCGCTCCGCGGCGTGGCTGACGATCCTCCTGGACACCGGACGCCTGGCGCTCAGTCTTCAGGTTCTGAGTGAGACCTATTCTGTCGTGAAGCGAAAGCCGGAGTTTGCCCACTGGCGGCCCGGCGTGAAGTCGTTCTTGCAGGACTTGTTTTTCTGGGTAACCGATCCTCCGACAACCGACAGGCTCACAGATACCTGGCGGCTGGAGGAGCGCTACCAGGTGAGTTTTTGGGACTCCTTGCTCCTCGCCAGCGCCAATCAAGCCGGCTGCGGCTTCTTCCTCAGCGAGGACCTCAACGACGGCCAGAGCTACGGCTCGGTGGTCGCTATCGATCCTTTTCGCCACACGCCCGAGGACGTGCTAGGGGCCGCGGCTCGTTCCTGATCCCTGGAGTCCCATGGCCCTGAAAGTCGCCATCGTCGGCCTGCCGAACGTCGGCAAATCGACCCTGTTCAACGCTCTCACGCAGACCGCCGCCGCGCAGGCCGCCAACTATCCGTTCTGCACCATCGAGCCCAACGTCGGCGACGTGGAGGTGCCGGAGCCGCGTCTGGATGCGCTGGCCAGGATCGCCAAGTCCAAGGAGATCATTCCGGCGCGGATCAACTTCGTCGACGTGGCCGGCCTGGTGCGCGGCGCCTCCAAAGGCGAGGGCCTCGGCAACCAGTTCCTGGCCAACATTCGCGACTGCGACGCTGTCGCCTTTGTCGCCCGCTGCTTCGAGGACACCGACGTCACGCACGTCGAGGGCCGCATCGATCCGCTCGACGACCTCGACATCATCGACACAGAGCTGATGCTGGCGGACCTGGAGAGCCTGGAGAAGCGCGTCACCAACCTGGAGAAGCGGGCCAAGGGCGGCGACAAGGAGAGCGCCGCCACGCTGCGCCTGGTAAACTTGGCGCTGACCGAGCTGAACGCCGGCCGGCCCGCCCGCGCCGCCAAGGTGTCTGACGACGACGCCAAGGCCTGGCGGATGCTGCAGCTGATGACCAGCAAGCCGGCGCTCTATGTCTGCAACGTCGACGAAGCGGCGGCCGAGCACGGCAACGCCCTCTCCGAGGTGGTGGCCGAGCGGGCGCGGCGCGACAACGCCAAGAGCGTGGTTATCTCGGCCAAGATCGAGAGCGAGATCGCGCTGCTGGACCCGGGCGAGCGGGTGGAGTTCCTGGAGACGCTGGGCCTTTCCGAGCCCGGCCTCAATCGCATGATCCGCGAGGCCTACGCCCTCCTCGGCCTGCAGACCTACTTCACCGCCGGCCCCAAAGAGTCGCGCGCCTGGACCATCCCCGTCGGCGCATCGGCGCCCGAAGCGGCGGGCGTGATCCACTCCGACTTCGAAAAGGGCTTCATCCGCGCCGAGACCATTGCCTACGACGACTACGTGCGGCTGAACGGCGAGGCCGGCGCCCGGGAAGCCGGCAAGTTCCGGTCCGAAGGCAAGGACTATGTGGTGCGCGACGGCGACGTCCTGCACTTCCGCTTCAACGTCTAGAGAGGGAAACGGGCATGGGCGACACCATCCAGATCAAGTCGACGGCCGAGGACGGCTTCACCTTCCCAGCCTACCACGCCGCCCCCAGCGGCGCGCGCAAAGGCGGCGTCATCGTCATCCAGGAGATTTTCGGCATCGACGAGCATGTTCGCCGCGACGTCGACCGCTGGGCTCAGATGGGCTTCGAGGCGGTGGCGCCCAGCCTCTACGAGCGTCTCGAGCCCGGCTTCACCGCCAAACACGACGAAGCTGGCATCAAAGCCGGCATCGCCCATGCCATGGCAAGCCCCAGAGAGCAGGTGCTGGCCGACATCGCCGCCTGCCGCGACTACCTTGCGCCGCGCGGCAAGGTAATGATCGTGGGCTACTGCTACGGCGGCTCCTACGCCTGGCTGGCGGCGGGTCATCTCGATGGCCTGTCGGCCGCATCGAGCTATTACGGCAGCATGGTGCAGGCGAATGCGACGACGCCGCCCAAGTGCCCCACCATCGTCCACCTCGGCCGCCTCGACGCCGGCATCCCGGCCGACGACGTCAAGAAAGCGGTGGAGGACGCCAACCCGTCGGTGCCGGTCTTCATCTACGAGGACGCCGGCCACGGGTTCAACAACGAGGACCCCGAACGGCACTCCGGCCCGGCCGCGACCCTCGCCCGCCAGCGCACCGTCGAGCTCTTCGAGCGCGCCTGAAGGTGGGCGAGACCGTTCGCCTTGTCAGCGGCGCCGACGGCTTTGAGTTCGGCGCTTACCACGCCCGCCAGAGCGACGCGCGACGCGGCGGGCTGGTGCTGATCCAGGAGATTTTCGGGGTCACCGACCATATCCGCGAACTGGCTGACGGCTTTGCCGAGGACGGCTACGAGACCCTCGCGCCGCAGCTGTTCGACCGGCGCAAGCCCGGCTTCGAGGCCGGCTACGACACGGCCGGCGTGGCGGAAGGCCGTGCATTGTCGGAAGCGACGCCCTGGGATGAGGTGGCGGCCGATCTCACCGCCTGCATCGCGGCCCTGGCGCCGCCAGTGTTCGTCGTCGGCTACTGCTGGGGTGGGGCCGCCACGTGGCTTGCGGCCTGCCGGTGCGACGGCGTGGGGGCGGCCTCGGCCTACTATGGCCGGCGCATCCCAGAGCTTGTGGGCGAGACGCCGCGCTGCCCCATCATCCTGCATTTCGGCCGCCGCGATCCAACCATTCCGCCCGAGACGGTGCAGGCGATCGCGGACGCGTACCCCGACATGCCAGTGCACCTCTACGACGCCGGCCACGGCTTCAATTCCGACCGCCGCGCCGATTTCAGCCCCGACGCGGCGCGGCTGGCGCGCCTGCGCACCCTGCAGCTCTTCGCCATGAACGGGGGTGGGCGCGGCGACATGTAATGGCGCGCACAATGTCGCGATCAATCCGAACGGCGTTCAAATTTGAGTTGCCAAGCTTTCCCCAAGGGCGCTCAAATTGGGTACGCGGCAGGAGACGACGCCAAGAGCCGCTGGCCCAAACCAGAGTCCACAGGACCAGCTGACCCAGACGCCGCCTCTTCGCCGACGTGAGGAGGAACTGAAGATGCCCAGGACCCAGCCGTCCGGGAATAGCCTTGCGGCCAAGTGGGACCGCTCGCGCGAGCTGATCAAGCTCAACCCCTGCTCGGAAGACGATCCGCCGGAGTGGAACCACGTGTTCGACCTGGAGTCGGACGTGCTTCTCGGGCCCATTCAGTCGCTGGAGGACGTGGTCGCCAAGCTGCGCGCGATCGCGCTGGCTTTCGACGAGGGCGAGCGCACCGACGGGGCCGACGCCTCGGCGCTGCGCCAGGCGATCGACTGGCTCGAGGCCAACCTGGCGCCGCCGGTCATGGCGCTGCCCCGTAGCGGCTGACCCGCCGCCCTACGCGGCCGCGCCTTCGATGTGCAGCCGCAGCACCGGATCGCGCTCGATCCGGCGCACCAGCAGCACCTGCGCCAGCAGCACGCCAACGCCGGCGGCGTAGGCGGCGAAGGCGCTGGTGGGGAAGCGGCCGCCGTGCCGGGCGCCGGCGGTGTCGAAGTAGATGAACGCCGCGGCCGTCGCGAGCACGAACACCACCGCCAGCACCGAGACCACGCTCTGGCCGAAGCCGGTGCGGAAAGCGATCCACAGATGCGCCTTCAGCACCCGGCGCAGCGGCGGCGCGGCCAACGGGATCACCAGCGTGGCCACAAAGAACACGCCCGGATAGAGCACGATCCAGAGCAGCTTGTAGCTGGTGTCGCCCGGCAGCACCCGCCAGGCATGGATCGCCGCGCCGGCGTAGATCAGCGCCGCGGCGGCGAAAGCGGAATACTGCATGCGGCGGAACATCCGCCAGGGAGCGCTGACGACCATCGCCCCAATGTGGCGTCTCGTTGCGGCGAGGAAAGGGCTATTTGGCGCCCGGCCTCCCTTCAGTGGCCTGCGAACGCCACCAGGGTCGAGACCGGCACGCCGGCCGCCCTGAGCTTGGCCGCGCCGCCCAGCTCCGGCAGGTCCACCACGAACGCCGCGGCCATGATCTGCGCTTCAGCGCCGCGCAAGAGTTCGACCGCCGCCAGCGCCGTGCCGCCAGTGGCGATCAGATCGTCCACTAGCATCACCTTTTCGCCCGGCTTCACCGCGTCCACGTGCATCTCCATGGCGTCGGAGCCGTATTCCAGCGCGTACTCCACGGCGCGCGTGGCGTGTGGCAGCTTGCCTTTTTTGCGCAGCGGCACGAAGCCGGCGGAGAGCTGGTGGGCCACCGCGCCGCCCAGGATGAAGCCGCGCGCCTCGATGCCAGCCACCTTGTCGATCTTCATGCCGGCGAACGGCTGCACCAGCTCGTCCACGGCGCGGCGGAACGCCCGTGCGTCGCCCAGCAGCGTGGTGATGTCGCGGAACATGATCCCGGGCTTCGGGTAGTCCGGGATGGTGCGGATGATCTGAGCCAGGTCCACTTAAGCGTCCTTCAAAACGGGCTGGCCGAGCGCGCGGCCGACGATGGCGGAGAGCCTGGCGATCATGGCCGGATCGCGTGCGGCGGGCGCGGTGATGATCGCGCCGTCGAGGCAAGTGTCGATCGGCGACGGGGTGCGTTCAGCGGGCAGAGCTTCGACGAAGTGGCGCAGCATGGCGCGGGCCTTGCCGGCGTTGGCGGCGAGCACCTCGACGATATGGCCGACTTCCACCGGCGTCTCGCGCCAGCAGTCGTAGTCGGTGACCATGGCGAGGCTGGCGTAAGGCAGCTCGGCCTCGCGGGCTAGCTTGGCCTCCGGCATGCCGGTCATGCCGATCACGGAACACCCCCAGGCGCGGTAGAGTTCGCTCTCGGCCCGCGACGAGAACTGCGGGCCTTCCATGGCCAGGTAGGTCCCGCCCTCGATGGTCGGCGCGCCGGCGGCGCGGGCCGCGTACGCCGCGATGCTGGAGAGCCGCGCGCAGGTGGGGTGGGCCATGGAGACGTGCGCCACCAGCCCCGTGCCGAAGAAGCTCTTCTCGCGAGCGAAGGTGCGGTCGACGAACTGATCGACGATGACGAAAGCGCCCGGCGCCAGATGGTCCTTCAGCGAGCCGACCGCCGAGATCGACAGGATATCGGTGCAGCCGAGGCGCTTCAGCGCATCGATGTTGGCGCGGCTGTTGATGGCTGTGGGCGGCAACGTGTGGCCACGGCCATGGCGGGGCAGGAACGCGACTTTCACGCCGGCCAGCTCGCCGGTAAGGATCTGGTCCGACGGGGGGCCGAAGGGGCTTTCGACACTGACCCAGCGCGCGTCCGCCAGGCCCTCGAAGTCGTAGAGCCCCGAGCCGCCGATCACGCCCAGCACCCAAGCCGACATTCGCCCTCCGCGCCCGCGCCGCCTTATCGCCGAGCTGGGCGCCCTTGGCTATGGTCGAGCCGCCATGCGCGAAGCCTGCGCCGTTCTCGCCGCAATGCTGGCCAGCCTGGGCGCGGCGCGCGCTTCGGCGGGCGAGACGCGGTGCTGGGTGGAGAACGGCGCTGTGGTGGTCCCGGCGGTGCTGGGCGACATCTCCGGCGACTTCATCCTCGACCTCTCCGCGCCGGTCAGCCAGCTGCACAACACCGCCGCCGAGCTCGACGGGATCGATGACGCCGTGCCCGCCAAGTCCGCGCCGTTCACCCTGGCCGGCGAGACCGCGCCGGCGACCTTCCAGGTGGCCGATCTCGATGCGAGGAGTTGGGACTTTCCCACCACCATCGACGGCGTGATCGGCTGGGACGTGCTGAGCGCCTACGTCGTGCGCCTGCAGTTCAGTCCTTGCCGGCTGACGCTGGCGGACCGGCCGGGCGGCCCGCCGCCGGGAACGGCGTTGCCGCTGGCGATCGTCGGCGGCGCGCCCAGCATCGCGGTCAGCGTCTCGGACGGGCGCACCGCAATGGCCGGGCGCATGGCCATCGACACCGCGTCAGCCGGCGTGCGGCTGTCGGACGGCGTGGCGGCGCTGGGGCGGCCGGCGCCGAAGGGCCTCGACGTCACCTCGCGCTCGGCTCCGCCGGCCCGGATCGACGCGCTGGCGTTCGGCCAGACCGTGCTGCGGCGCACGCCGGCCAGCCTGCAGCCGCAGACGCCCCCCGGCCTGATCGGCAGCCTCGGGCTGTTGGCGTGGACGCCCTACGCGCTGACGATCAACGCGCGGCGCGGCGTGGTTGAACTGTCAGCGCCTATGCCTTGAACGCTCCCTTCTCCCCTTGCGGGAGAAGGGACCGGAGTCGGCTCAGTGGCCGACGTCGCGCCAGATGCGGCGGTAGCTGGCGTAGAGCAGGCCGGTGAAGATCAGGAGGTAGATCATCACCGAGAGGCCAAGCTGCTTGCGCTCTTCCATCTTCGGGTCGGAGGCCCACTGCAGGAACGCCGCGACGTCCTGGGCTTCCTGGTCGATGGTCGACTTGGTGCCGTCGTCGAAGGTCACCTTGCCGTCCGCCAGCGGCGGCGGCATGGCGATGATTCCGCCGACTGGCGGAGGCCCTTTCCCGGTCCAGGACGACGACAGGTCGCCCATCAGGTAGGGGTGATAGTACTTGCCCGCTGGCACGGTGAGCCCGGCCGGCGTCGGCGCATAGGCCGTAACGGTCGGCGCCCCCGGGGTGACGACGGCGGTGCTGACGATCGAATAGACGTAGTCCGGCCCGCCCTCGCGCGCCTTCACCAGCAGCGACATGTCCGGCGGCGCGCCGCCCAGCGTCGCCTTGGCGGCGGTGTCGTTGGCGTAGGGCGCCGGGATGTGGTCGGCCGACGTGGCCGGGCGCTGGATGGTGTCGCCCGTGGTGGTGTCGATGTCGGGCGCCTTGTAGTTGGCCGCGATCGCCTTCACCCACGGATTCTCGTTGGCGTTGGGATACTTCGGCGACCAGAACGGGCCGCCCGGCTCGCCCAGGTCGTGGAAGGCGATCAGGTTCAGTGCGTGGCACTGCGAGCAGACCTCGCGGTAGACCTTGAAGCCGCGCTGCAGTTGCGCCTGATCGTACTTCCCGAACGGACCGGAGAACGACCAGTTGACGTGCTTCAGCGGCGCCTGGGTCGACTCCGCCAGCGCGGGACCCGCGAACAGGAAGCCGGCGGCGACAGCGAGAGCGGTAAGCTTGCGCAACATCGGCCGATCAACCCTTCATTTCAGGCGCGGCGGCCGCGCCGGCGGGCGCCGCGGCCGGGTGTGACAGCACCGGCGTGGAAATCGTCTCCGGCACCGGCAGCGTCTTCTCCGTCAGGGGCAGCAGGAACGGCAGGATCCCCAGGAAATAGGCGAAGAAGTACGCCCCGCAGATCCGCGAGACCCACACCCAGCTGTTGATATTGGAGTCGATGAAGGTGAAGCCGGCGAAGCCGTTGATCACCGGATCGTCCACTTCCTTGGCGCCGGCGAAGCCCAGGATCAGCACCGCCACGCAGAAGATGGCGAAATACATCCTCGCCTGCGGCCGGTAGCGCATCGAGCGCACATGCGAGCGGTCGAGCCAGGGCAGCGCGAACACACAGCCGATGGCGCCCAGCATGGCGAAGACGCCGATCAGCTTGTTCGGCACCGCGCGCAGGATCGCGTAGTAGGGCAGGAAGTACCACTCGGGCACGATGTGCGGCGGCGTCACGATCGGGTTGGCCGGCGTGTAGTTGTCCACGTGGCCCAGGGCCTCGGGCATGTAGAACACGAACGAGGCGAACAGCAGCAGGAACACCGAAATCGCGAAGCCGTCCTTCACCGTGTAGTACGGGTGGAACGGCACCGTGTCGGACTTGTCCTTCACGTTGACGCCGGTCGGGTTGGAGTTGCCCGGCACGTGCAGCGCCCAGATGTGCAGCGCCACCAGCGCGGCGATCACGAAGGGCAGCAGATAGTGCAGCGAGAAGAAGCGGTTGAGCGTCGGCGCGTCGACCGTGAACCCGCCCCACAGCAGCGTGGTGATCGACGGACCCACCACCGGCAGCGCGCCGAAGATGTTGGTGATCACCTTGGCGCCCCAGAAGCTCATCTGGCCCCAGGGCAGCACGTAGCCCATGAAGGCGGTGGCCATCATGGTCAGGTAGATCAGAGCCCCGATCAGCCACAGCACCTCGCGCGGCGGCTTGAACGAGCCGTAGTAGATGCCGCGGAACATGTGGATGTAGACCGCCAGGAAGAACATCGACGCGCCGTTGGCGTGGATGCCCTGGATCAGCCAGCCGTAGTTCACGTCGCGCTGGATGTGCTGCACCGACAGGAACGCGCCGGCCCCGCTGGGGTCGAAGTGCATGGCCAGCACGATGCCGGTGACGATCTGGGTCACGAGGCAGAAGGCCAGGATGCCGCCGAAGGTCCACCAGTAGTTGAGGTTCTTCGGGGTCGGGAAATCCAGCAGGTCGGCGCTGAAGCGGATGATCGGCAGCCGCGTGTCGAGCCAGCGCTCGATGCCCGTCTTGGGCTCGTAGGTCGAGGGTCCGCTCATGTTCAGCCGACCTTGATCTGGGAATCAGTGAGGAAGCTGTAGTCGGGCACCGCCAGGTTCTTGGGCGCCGGGCCGGCGCGGATGCGGCCGGAGGTGTCGTAGATCGAGCCGTGGCAGTGGCAGAGGTAGCCGCCGTAGGGGCCTTCGCCGAAGTTGGGCGTGCAGCCGAGGTGGGTGCAGACGCCGACCACGATCAGCCACTCGGACTTGCCGGCTTTCACCCGGTCGGAGTCGGCCTGCGGGTCGCGAAGCGCCGAGATCGGAATGGGCTGCCCGCTCGTCGCGTCGATCGGGTTCTCGGCCTCGGCGATTTCCTTGGGCGTGCGGTGGCGGACGAACAGCGGCTGCTTGCGCCACAGCAGCGTCACCTGCTGGCCCAGCGCCACCTTGGTGACGTCGTATTCGATCGAGGCGAGGGCCAGGGTGTCGGCCGACGGATTCATCTGGTCGACCAGCGGCCAGACCACCGCCGCCACGCCGCCCACCGCCGCGGCGGCCGTGGCGATATAGATAAAGTCGCGCCGGCTGGGGTCCGGGCTGTGATCGGCGCTCGCGCCCGCTACGCTCTCGGCCACCGTTGGCTCACCTCGCGTTTCGGCCTCGCCTGAGACCGCATCCAGGGCTCGCGCCCTACCACTTCGCCAGATCGGCGTTCGTCACAACAGCTGCTGGCCCGGGACGGTATGACGGTCTTGCGGCGGCGCCGCAACGCATCGTCCGTCTCAATCGCCCCCCGGCCCACCAAGCTCTTGTGCGGTGTCCCTAGAATGCGTCATGCGGTTTTTCAACCAGCCAATCGGCAAAACCCCCGAGCCCCCCAGCGGATGACCGAGAACACCCCAAAGATCGCCCCCGAAATCGCCGAGCGCCGGGCCCGCGCCAAGGCCTGGTTCGAAGGGCTGCAGCAGCGAATCTGCGCCGAGTTCGAGCGGCTCGAGGACGAGGCGCCGGCCGAACTCTACCCGGAAGGCGCCGGGCGATTCGAATTCCGGCCCTGGAAACGCGAGACCGGCGAAGGCGGCGGCGTCGGCGGCTTCCTCACCGGGCGGCTGTTCGAGAAGGCCGGGGTGCACACCTCGGCCGCCACAGCGGTGTTCTCGCCCGAACTGGCCAAGACCATGCCGGGCGCGGATATCGACCCCACCTACGTCTCGGCCAGCATCAGCCTGATCGCGCACCCGCGCTCGCCGCGCATTCCCACCGTGCACATGAACACCCGGTTCCTCTCGACCGCGCAGAGCTGGTTCGGTGGCGGCGCCGACCTCACCCCGATGATCGAGGCCCAGCGCAGCCAGGACGCCGACGACGCGGCGCTGTTCCACGCCGCGCTGCAGGCCACGTGCGCCGGCTTCGATCCCGACTGGGGCCCGAAGTACAAGGCCTGGGCCGACGAGTACTTCATGATCCCGCACCGCAACGAGACCCGCGGCGTCGGCGGCATCTTCTACGACCAGCACAACTCCGGCGACTTCGAGCGCGACTTCGCCTTCACCCGCGCCGTCGGCGAGGCGTTCCTGGACGTCTATCCGAAGATCGTGCGCCACCGGCTGGACGAACCCTGGACCGACGACGACCGCGCCCAGCAGCTGATGCGCCGCGGCCGCTACGTGGAGTTCAACCTGCTCTACGACCGCGGCACCATGTTCGGCTTCCGCCAGGGCGCCAACATCGACACCCTGCTCTCCTCGATGCCCCCGCTCGCCGCGTGGCCGGTGTGACTTCACCGTAAATCGCCGATAGTAACGGAGCTTTCGCGTGGCGCCGGTTCGCCGGCTGGCGCTAATTCGGTTCTCAACGATGTCAAAGACCACCGGCGCGAAGGCCAGCGGCGAGACCGTTACCACAAGTGCCTTTGAATCGTCAAGACACGCCGTTGGCGCCGATGGCGTCTAGCCGGCCGAGGGTCTCGGCCGATAGCGTGAGCGTCGCGGCGGCGAGGTTTTCGTGAAGGTGGGCGAGCGAGGACGTGCCGGGGATCAGGAGGATGTTCGGCGAACGATGCAGCAGCCAGGCCAGCGCCAGCTGCATCGGCGTCGCGCCCAGCTCGGCGGCGACGGCGCCCAGCGCGTCGGACTGGATCGGCGCGAAGCCGCCCAGCGGGAAAAACGGCACGTAGGCGATGCCCTGCCCCGCCAGATCGTCGATCAGGGCGTCGTCGCCGCGATGAACGAGGTTGTACTGGTTCTGCACGCAGACCACCGGCGCTATCTTGCGCGCTTCGGCGACCTGCGCCGAGGAGGCGTTGCTGACGCCCAGGTGGCGGATCAGGCCCTGGCGCTGTAGCTCGGCCAGCGCGGTGAACTGCGGCGCGATCGAGGCGTCGTTCAGCCCGAAGCCCAGCACCCGGAAGTTCACGGCGTCCAGCGCATCGACGCCAAGGCGGCGCAGGTTGTCGTGCACGGCGCTGACCAGTTCGGCCGGGCTCTGCGCCGGGTTCCAGGAAGCGTCGTCGCCGCGCTTGGCCCCGACCTTGGTGACGATGGTCAGCCCCTGCGGATAGGGGTGAAGGGCCTCGTGGATCAGCTCGTTGACCACGAAGGGGCCGTAGAAGTCGCTGGTGTCGATGTGGTCGACGCCGGCGTCCACCGCCGCCCGCAGCACCGCGATGGCCTGGGCCTTGTCCTTCGGCGGCCCGAACACGCCCGGCCCGGCCAGCTGCATGGCGCCGTACCCCATGCGCAGCACCGTGCGGTCGCCAAGCGCGAAGGACCCGGCGGCGGCGATGTCGGCGCGTGCGGCGAGGGTGTCGGTCATGGCGGGCGGCTCCGTGGGGTTTGCAGGATATGGGCGCGAGGGCCGGCGGCCGCCACGTCGCGTCAGGTCAGTTCCGCCTCGCGGCGCCGCAGACCAGTGGCGGGGTCGGCTAGCTCCGCAGCATTCCTTCTCCCCCTGCGGGAGAAGGTGTCGCGCAGCGACGGATGAGGGGTCGACGGGTCCGCGCCAGGGTCGCCGCGCAAGCAAGCCACCGAAGTCCGCTCGACCCCTCATCCGGCCCTTCGGGCCACCTTCTCCCGCAGGGGGAGAAGGAACCAAAATCATGAGCCGGCGTGGTTCAAAATGGTTTCTAGGACGCTGTCAGGATCGCCAACGATCTTTCCGTTTGGAAATCGCAGCACTCGGAACTGCCGGTCGCGAAGCCACGTGTCACGCACGGAGTCAGCAGCCGGATCATGCCAAGGTCCGTCAGCTTCAACGATCAGCCTGTGCCGGTGGCAGACGAAGTCCGCGACGTAGGAACCGATGGGAACCTGCCGCCGGAACTTCAGCCCGCCGAGCCGCCGATCACGCAAGAGCTTCCAGAGTACGCGCTCGGTGAAGACGGGCGCGCCACGCATGCGCTTGGCGTGCTTGAGCAGTGTCGAGGGCGCGACCATACAGGAACATAACAAGAACAACGAGGCGGCGCAACCACCGTCGCTCCTTGCGGGAGGGAACCTTGATCGAGGCGCTCAGCTCGCCGGCGTCGCGTCGGGGAGGCCGAGGATGCGTTTGGAGATGACGTTGTTCTGGATCTCGTGCGAGCCGGAGTAGATCGACGCGGCCTTGCCGGAGAGCCAGCCGCGGATCGCGGTCAGCTCGTCCTCAGTGTAGTCGGCGCCCTCCCAGCCCAGGCCCTGCGAACCCATGGCCTCGACCAGCAGTTCGGCGCGGTCCTGGTTGGCCTTGGCGTTGGCGTTCTTGAGGATCGAGCTGGCGGCGCTGGGGCCGGTGTTGCGCTTGGCCTCCGCCGCGCCGCGCTGGATGGTGAGGCGCACCGCGCGCAGCTCCATGCCGTTGGCGGCGATGCGCGAGCGCAGGTCGGCGTCGGCCAGCCGGCCATCTTCGTCCTCGCCGACGTAGTGCTTGGCCACCACGCCCAGTTCCGGCGGTCGGATCGCCCCCTGGCCGCCGCCGCCCGGCGTGCGCTCGTATTGCAGCAGGCGCTTGGCCACGGTCCAGCCGCCGTTGAGCCGCCCGATCAGGTTCTCCTTCGGCACCTTCACGTCAGTGATGAAGGTCTCGCAGAAGGGCGAGGAGCCGGCGATCAGCCGGATCGGCCGCACTTCAACGCCGGGCTGGCGGGTGGAGAAGACGACGAAGGAGATGCCTTCCTGCTTCTTGGTGGTGTCGGTGCGCACCAGGCAGAAGATCATGTCGGCGAACTGTGCGCCGGAGGTCCAGATCTTCTGGCCGTTGACCAGGAAGTGGTCGCCCTTGTCCTCGGCCCGGGTCTGCAAAGAGGCGAGGTCGGAGCCGGAGCCGGGCTCGGAGTAGCCTTGGCACCACCACACCTTGCCGCTGACGATATCGGGGATGTAGCGCTGCTTCTGCTCTTCCGTGCCGTACTCGAGCAGGGTCGGGCCGAACAGGCCGACGCCCATGCCCCCGATGGGGTTCAGCGCCCCGATCCGGTCCATTTCCTCGCGCAGCACCCGGGCCTCGTCAGCGGTGAGGCCGCCGCCGCCCAGGGACGCCGGCCAGGTCGGCGTGCCCCAGCCCTTGGCGGCCATGCGCTGGCGCCACAGCTCCTGGTCGGCCGACGGCGTCGCGGTTCCGTAGGGCGCGGTCGGCTCATCGGTGCGCCCGGCCAGCGACTTCGGGAAGTTGTCGGCGAGCCACGCCCGCGCCTCGCTCCGAAACGCGGCCAGATCGTTCGAGTCGATGACGTCCATCGCGGCTTCCTTCCGTTTGCCGATCACGGTAGCGCGTGGCGGCTGGGCCGCAACAACGACGCGGCGTCAGCCGTCGTAGAACAGCATCGGGTGCAGGCCGATGACGCTCTTCTGGCGGCCGGTGCGGGCCCGGCCGATGGCCTCGGCCGACAGCTGGTTGACGTCCGCGGTGGGCAGCAGGCGCTGGGCGATGTCGCGGCGGCCGTAGTGCACCTGCAGGAAGAAGCGGCCATGGTCGCCGTCCTGCGTCGGCATCCGCCGGTGCCAGACGTCGGAGACGAAGAGACCCGCGTCGCCAGCCTTGGTGATGAGCGGCACGACCCGCTGGCCCTCGTAGTCCAGCTCGTCGTCCATGATCCGGCTGCCCGGCGGATGCCGGCCGGAAAGATGGCTGCCGGGCAACACGCCGGTCGGCCCGTCCTCGAGCGCGCAGTCTTGCAGGTAGAGGTGCACGCCGATGGCGAACACCGGATGCGGGATATCCGCCGGCCAGCGCACGCCGGGCGCCAGCGGAATGTGGGGGCCGGCGTCGATGTGCCAGTTCTGGCCGCCGTGCGAGCCAGGATGGCCGGCGGGATTGCGCCAGGCGGTGTTGGCGATGACGTGGCAGTCCTCGCCCAGCAACGGCTCGATCACCGCCAGCAGCTTCGGATTGGCCACCGCCCGCTGCGCCGCCGGGCTGCGGTTCAGCATCGCGTAGCGGAACATCGCCTGGTCGGCGGCCGACCTGGCGCCACGGTCGTCCGGCGGGTCGCGGTCGAAGACGGCGCCGATCTCGGCGCGCAGCTCGCGCACCTGCTTGGGCGACAACAGCCCGCGCACCACCGTGTAGCCCTCGCGCTCCAGCTGGGCGGTCTCAGGGCTGGCCGGTTCGGTGCGCGCCCGCAGATAGGGAACCTTGTCGCCGCGCTGGATCATGGTCGTCGCCCTCTCTCGGACCTCGCGACAATGGCGCCCTGCCGCCCAGGCGCAAGCCTCAGGCGCCGCGCCCCTCCAGGTAGTTGGCCATCCAGTCCGCGAACTTCGCGTGGTCGTCGGGCGCCTTCAGGCTCTCGATCGCGGTCGTTGCCAGCGGCTCCGGCACGCGGCTGCGGCGGCTCTCCAGCAGCGCGGTGGAATAGGCCGGCGCGAACTCCGGATGCAGCTGGCAGGAGATCGCCGCGCCGTCCGCATAAGCCAGCGCGCCGTTGGGGCAGAAGTCGCTGCCGGCGATCACCGCGGCCTCGGGCGGCGCCATCACCACCTGGTCCTGGTGCGAGGCTGAGAGCCTGAACGCGGGGCTGGCGTCCATCCACGGCTGGCGGCCCGCGACGTCGTAGGTGTGCAGGCCGACGCCCCAGCCCTTCGGCGACTTGATCACATTGCCGCCGAACGCCTGCGCCAGGGCCTGGTGGCCGAAGCAGATGCCGACCAGCTTGGCGCGGCCCCTGGCGGCGCGCAGGAATTCGAACAGCTGGGCGATCCAGGGATCGGGTTCGTAGACGCCGGCGGCCGAGCCGGTGACGATGTAGCCGTCGCAATCCTCCGGGCGGCGGGGATAGGCGCCGGACGGCACATCGAACGTGGCGAACTCGTAGCCGCGACCGGCCAGCAACGTCTCGAACATCAGCCCGTAGTGGCCGAATTCGCCGACCAGCCGGGCTGGCGTGTCGCCGGTCTGCAGGATGCCGACCTTCACAGCGCCATCCCCTGCACCACCGCCTTCAGTTGCTCGATCAGCGCCAGCTTGTCGTTGGGAAAGTCGCTGTCGATCCACCAGGACTCGACCTCGCGCAGCACCTCGCCAACCAGCGGACCCTTGGCGACGCCGGCGGCCATCACCTCATCGCCGGTGAGCGGGAACTTCGGCGCGGTCCAGCTGCTGGCGGTGGGCAGCAGGGCGCGCCATTGCGTGGTCGCGGCGGGGCGATCCGAGGCGGCCCAGGCCAGGGTGGCGCGGTCGCAGAAGGGCTCGGCGCCCAGGCGGTAGACCAGCTGCCGGGTCTCTTTCGGGCTCATCCACGACTTCAGCGGCGGCGCCGGCGCCAGCGCTGCTTCCAGCCGGTCCCGCTGGGCGTTGGAGAGCCGAAGGCGCTCGGCCACGGCGACGCCGAGCGCTGGGTCGTTGGGCAGCAGCGCCGCCAGCCGCAGCAAAGGGTCTTCGGTGAACAGCATCTCGGTCTCGATGACCACCAGTTGCTCGAACCGCGCCAGCCCTTGCGCTTCCGGCAGGGCCACGGAGAGCACGCCGCTCTGCGCCATCAGCCGCACCGACTCGCGCGGGTCTTCCGCCGCCAGCAGCTTCAGCAGTTCGGCGCTGACGCGCTCGGCGGAGAGATGGTGGATGAGTTCGCGCAGCTCGGCGCAGGCGGCGAGGCCGGCCGCGTCCGGCGCGCCTTTGCCGTACCATGCCAGGAAGCGGAAGAAGCGCAGGATGCGCAGGGCGTCTTCGCGGATGCGGGTCTCGGCGTCGCCCACGAACACGATGCGGCCGGCGCGGGCGTCGGCGACCCCCTCGCCGGTGACGTCGTGCAAGGTCCCGTCCGGCTCGGCGTAGAGGGCGTTGAGGCGGAAGTCGCGGCGCTGGGCGTCCTCGGCCCAGTCGGTGGTGAAGGCGACGACGGCGCGGCGGCCGTCGGTCTCGACGTCGCGGCGCAGGGTGGTGATCTCGAACGGCTTGCCTGCGGCGACAGCGGTGATGGTGCCGTGCTCGATGCCGGTGGGCACGGCTTTCAGGCCGGCGCTGATCAGCGCCTTGGTGACGGCGTCCGGCGTCAGCGTGCTGGCGATGTCGATGTCGTCCACCGGCCGGCGCAGCAGCGTGTTGCGCACGCAGCCGCCGACAAACCTGGCGCAGCCGGCGCCGCCGGCGGCTTCCAGCGCGGCGATCACGGCCTTGGTCGCCGGCAGGACCATCCAGCCGGGATGTCCGAGCGAGTCCGTCATGCAGCGAGCGCGCGGCGCGCCCCCTCCACCACTCCGTGGTCCCCCTCCCCCGCCTCTGCGGGCGGTGGAGGAGACTGATCGTCAAGGCGGTGCGCAAACTCTCCTCCCCCATCGGGGGAGGGGGACCACGAAGTGGTGGAGGGGGCTCGCGCCGGCCTAAGCAAGCGCCGCCCCGTAGAGCCGGTCGTACAGCGCCCGCAGCATCCCCGCCGTGGCGCCCCAGATGTACTGGCCTTCCCAGGTGGCGGCGTAGAAGCGGCGGCGGTCGCCAGCCGGGGTCTCGCGCTCCTGCTGCTCGAGGTTGCTGGGGTCCATCAGGAAGCCGAACGGGGTCTCGAAGATCTCCGCCACTTCGGCCGGATTGGGCGTCAGCTCCAGCTTGTCCGAGATGAACCCGACCACCGGGGTAATCTGGTAGCCGGTGCCCGCTGTGCGGTACGGCGTCGACAGGCCGGCCAGTTGGACATGAGCCGGGTCGAGGCCGATCTCCTCGTAGGCTTCGCGTAGCGCGGTGTCCCACGGGGTCTCGCCCGGATCGCATCGGCCGCCCGGAAAAGCCACCTGGCCGGTGTGGCTGCGCAAAGTGTCGGCTCGGCGGGTGAGCAGCACCGAGTAGCCGTGGTCGCGCTCGATCAGGCCCACCAGCACCGCCGCCGGCGTCCAGGCGCGGTCGTTGTCGGCCGCCTTGGCGGGATCGAGGCTGAGGTCGGCGCGCACCTCCATGCCGCCCAGCACCGTGAGATCGAGGGGATCGAGGTGGCGGGTGATCCAGTCGCGGACCTCGGCCGGCGAGGCGTGCGGCGTGGTCATACGAGGTGGGCCTCGGCGGGTCCGACCGGGAACCAGGCGCCGTTGGAGGTGACGCCGAGCTGTGGGCCGGCCGGCGTCGGCGCTTCCTCGGCCATCTCCACCAGCTCGTAGAACACCGGCCGGGCGATCAGCGCCTCCAGGTCGCGGCGGACGTGCACGTAAGGGCTGGGCTCGCCGGTCTCGGGATCCATCTCGACGCGGATCGGGTGGTCGGGCCCGGCCTCCACCTCGTCGCCGACGTTGGTGAGGAAGCGCAGCGCGCCGCCCACCCGGTCGACGCGGACGGCCACGAACGGCGCGTCCTCGACGGTGATCTTCATCTTCTCGACCGGCGTGACCAGGTAGTACCCGTCGGGGTCCTTGCGCAGCACGGTGGAGAAGAGCCGCACCAGCGCCTCGCGGCCGATGGGCGTGCCTTCGTGGAACCAGAGGCCATTGCGGCGGATGACGATGTCGATCTCGCCGCAGTGCGCGGGGTTCCACAGATGCACCGGCGGAATGCCGCGGCCAGGCGCCTGCTTGGCCGCCTGCGTTACTCGCTCCAGCCCGCCTGAAACCGTCTCAGCCATCCATCGTAGGTAGGCCGAAGCGCCGGGTGGCTCAAGCGGGCACCACCGGCCCTTGAACGCCGTCCGCGGCGCCTGCGACCAGGCCCTTGAGGAACACGCGGCGCGGGTCCACCGGGCCGGGCAGGGTGAGGCGCGGCGCGACGGCAAAGCCCAGCGGCCCGAAGTAAGGCGCGTCGCCCACCAGCACGATCAGCCGCTCGCCGGCCGACGTCGCCGCCGCGCAGGCCCGCTCGATCAGCGCCGCGCCCAGGCCCTGGCTGCGCCACTCCGGATCGACCGCGAACGGGCCGAGCAGGATCGCCGGCCCGCCGCCGACCGTGACCCGCCATTGCCGCACGCAGCCCACCACCTCGCCGCCGGCGCGGGCCACGAACGACAGCGAGGCGATCGGCGCGCGGCCTTCGCGCAGCCGCTCGGCTGCCTTGACGAAACGCCCGGGGCCGAAGGCGCGCAGGATCAGCCCGTCCACCTCTGCGGTATCGGTGGGCGTCTCCGCGGTCAGCGGCGGCAGGGCGAGGGCGGCGTCGGTCATGGCTCGGCGGGCGAATTCGGGAGGCGGGCGCATAGGGCCATCGCTAGCGCGGGTCAACGAAACGATTGTGACCAGGGCGATTGCGGCGACGGCCAAGGTGGGGCATTGGCGGCCGTTCCATGCCCCCCGCCGCCCCGACCGCCTCGCCGCCGCCCGTCGCCCCGGCCCGCGACCTGCTGCGCCAGCACGACTACCTCTGCTACTGGGCCTCGCGCTGGCTGGGCGGCCTCGGCGTACAGATCCAGAGCGTCTCCATGGGCTGGCAGGTCTACTCGCTCTCGCGCCTGACGCTGGACGTCGACCGCGCCTCCTTCAATGTCAGCCTGATCGGGCTGATCACCTTCGCGCCGCTGTTCTTCCTGGCGCTGCCGGCCGGCGAGACCGCCGACCGGCACGAGCGCAAGCGGATCATGATGCTGTGCTACCTGGGCGAGCTGGCGCCGGCGGCGATCCTGGCGGCGGCGGAAGTGCTGCACTTCGCCTCGGTGCCGCTGCTGCTCAGCGTGGCGGTGATCTTCGGCGGCGCCCGCGCCTATTCGCAGCCGGCCGGCGCGGCGCTGGGGCCGATGCTGGTGCCGCGCGAACTGTTGCCTAGAGCCATCGCCTGGAACTCGCTCGCCGGCCAGTTCGCCTCGATCATCGGGCCGGCGCTGGCGGGGCTGCTGATCGCCATCTCGCCGGCGGCCGCGTTCGAGGCCTCGTTCGGGCTCTACCTGGCGGCGCTGCTGATGCTGTCGCAGGTGAAGCGCTCGACCCAGCCGCAGGCCCAGGCCGGCTCGCGCTGGACGCTGGTGAAAGAGGGCCTGGGCTACGTCTGGACCAACAAGGTGGTGATCGGCGCGATCTCGCTCGACCTGGCGGCGGTGATCCTGGGCGGCGCCACGGCCATGCTGCCGGCCTTCGCCCGCGATGTGCTGCATGTGGGCCCGCAGGGCTTCGGGCTGCTGCGCTCGGCCCCATCGGCCGGCGCGGCGGTGGTGGCGATCTACCTGTCGCTGCGGCCGATCCGCACCCACGCCGGGCTGAAGATGTTCGCCGGCGTCGCGATCTATTCCATCGCCACCATCGTGTTCGGGTTCTCGCGCGTCGTCTGGGTCTCGATCGCGGCGCTGGCGGCGCTGGGCGCGGCCGACATGCTCTCGGTGTTCGTGCGTCAGACGCTGGTGCAGCTGGTGACGCCGGACGCGATGCGCGGCCGGGTCGGCGCCGTCTCCGGCCTGTTCATCTCCGCCTCCAACGAGCTGGGCGAATTCCGCGGCGGCTTGGCCGCGCGGTTCATCGGGCCGGTGAGCGCCGTGATCTACGGCGGAATCGGCGCGCTGATCGTCACCGGCGCCTGGGCGCGCCTGTTTCCCGCCTTGCGCACCGCGGACCGCCTCGAATAGAGCATTGCCACAATTCGAATTTCAGATCGGGAGAGAGACCCCATGGGACTGCTAGACGGCAAGGTGGTGCTGGTCACCGGCGGCGGCAACGGCATCGGCCGCGACTGCGCGCTGATCGCGGCGGCGCAAGGCGCCAAGGTGTTGGTCAACGACCTCGGCGGCGGCCTGGCCGGCGGCGACGAAGGCTCGGCGGGCCCGGCTGAAACGGTGGCGCAGGAAATCCGCGCCGCCGGCGGCGAAGCGGCCTCCAACTCCGAAAGCGTGACCAGCCTGAAAGCGGTGAAGGGCATGGTCGAGCAGGCCATGGACACCTTCAAGGGCCTCCACGCGGTGATCAATCCGGCGGGCATCCTGCGCGACGTGATGTTCCACAAGATGGAAGAGACCGACTGGGACCGCGTGATCGAGGTGCACCTGAAGGGCTCGTTCAACGTCGCCCGCGCCTCAATCGAGCACTTCCGCGACCAGAACGACGGCGCCTACGTGTTCTTCACCTCGACCTCGGGCCTGTTGGGCAACGTCGGCCAGACCAACTATGGCGCCGCCAAGATGGGCATCGCTGGCCTGTCGCGGATCATCGCCATGGAAGGCGCGCGCAACAACGTGCGCTCCAACTGCATGGCCCCAGTGGCCTGGACCCGCATGACCCAGTCGGTGCCGGTGCGTGACGAGCAGGCCGCGGCACGCCGTCAGCAGATGGCGGCCGCTATCCGTCCGGACCAGCCGGCCCGCCTCGCGGTGGCGCTGACCTCGCCGGCGGCCAAGGATGTGTCGGGCCAGGTGTTCGGCGCCAGCGGCGAGAACATCATCCTCTACAGCCAGCCGCGCCCGATCGAGACCCTGACCAAGGCCGAAGGCTGGACGCCGGAGACCATCATCTCTGAAGCGTTCGCGAAGATGGGCCCGAAGTTCTTCCCGCTCTCGCGCCCCGCCCCGCAAGCCGCGCCGGCGAACTGACCCCAAACACGCCTTAACACCGCTCTCCCCCGCGAAAGCGGGGGCCCAGGCTTTTTGTGCAAAGCTCCGCGCTCGACGACAAAACGCCTGGGTCCCCGCTTCCGCGGGGAAGAGCGGATTTGGTTCGCCTAGGCCTTCGCGTCGCGGGCGTCGAACATCAGCTCGACGCGTTCGACGGGCTCTGGCGGTAGGCCGCGCCAGCTGCGCACGGACTGGCGCAGCCGCTCGGCGCTATGGGCGCCGCCGTGGAGCTTGTGGGTGTGCAGCCAGCTTCGCAGCGCCTCTCCTATCACTTCGGATGGCGAGGCGAACTCGCCGGCCGCGACGATGCGTTGGATGAGCGTGAGGTGGTCGTGCTCGACGGCCACGACGATCTTTCCGGAACCAGACATTCAAGGGCCTCCCGGACGTAGGGTCATCTTAGCGCACCCAACTCGTATGGCTAACGACCGGTTCGCCGAATCGGCGACACTCTTTGGTGATGAGCACTCTCGTCACCCATGCCGACGGCTGGCGGACGGTCGACCCGAAGCCGAGCGCCGAAGACCTCAAGGCCTTCTATGCGCGAGAGTATTTCCAGGCCTCGCACGGCACCTACGCCCCCGACTACAGCGCCGATGAGTTGAAACACCGGCGCCTGATTTCCGCGCAGCTGCTGGCGGCGATTGCCGCGGGGCGCGGCGATGCGGGACCCGGACGCCTGCTGGAAGTGGGCTGCGGCGAAGGCTGGATGCTGGAAGCGGCCAGCGCCGCAGGCTGGGACGTGCGCGGGCTCGACTTCTCGGAGGATGGGCTGCGGCGCTTCCACCCGGAACTGCTGCCGAGAGCCACGTTCGGTGACGCCTTCGAGAACCTGGATCGGCTGATCGACGCCGGCGACGCCTTCGACGCGGTGGTGATGGAGCACGTGCTGGAGCATGTGCGGGACCCCGAAGCGCTGCTGGCGCGGCTGCCGCGGGTGCTGCGCACGGGCGGCGTAGCGGCGATCACCGTGCCCAACGACTTCTCGCCGACGCAGCTGGCGGCGCAGGCGGCGGACGCCATCGACCGCGACTTCTGGGTCGTCCCCCCGCAGCACCTGAACTACTTCGACGCGCCCTCGCTGACCCGGTTCCTGGCCCGCATGGGGTTCGCGGTGAAGCTGGCCTACGCGACCTTCCCCATCGACTGGTTCCTGTTCCACCCGGGCTCGAACTACGTCGCCGACCCGGCGGCCGGAAAGCCCGCGCACCGGGCGCGGCTCGCCATCGACCTGACGTTGGCCGAGGCGGGGATGGAGCGGTTCCTGGCGCTGGGCCAGGCCCTCTTCGCCTGCGGCGCCGGGCGCAGCCTCACCGTAGTCGCGGGGGTGGCCTGATGCGCGTCCAGTATATCGCCAACGCCTGCTTCCTGATCACGCTGGCCGGCGGCAAGCGCCTCCTGACCGACCCCTGGTTCACCGGCCCTTGCCAGCAGACCTGGTGGAACTTCCCACCCGTCCACGACGACCTGATCGCCGAGGTCCGCGCCAGCCGCCCCGATTTCCTCTACATCAGCCACCTGCATCACGATCACCTGCACCCCGAAAGCCTGGCCGGCTTCGATCGCAAGACACCGGTGATCGTGGGCGCGATGAACACGCCCAATCTGAAGAATGCGCTGGCCGCCGCCGGCTTCGCCAACCTGATCGCCATCCCCTTCGAGACCCGAACGCCACTGGCCGGCACGGACGCCGACCTCGTCCTCTTCAAGGATTTCCACGGCAACACCGTCGGCGACGACACCCAGGTGGAATACGACCTCGACACCTCGCTCTACCTCTACGACGGCGACGGTGTGCGGCTGTTCCTGGCGGTGGACAACACCATCCTGCCGGCGGACGCGGCGCGGATCGCAGCGCAGTACGGCCAACCGGACATCGCCCAGCTGCCCTATGCCTCGGCCTCGCTCTACCCGATGGCCATGGCCGACTACGACGACACCCGAAAGGCGGCCGCCTGTGCGTCCATCCGCGCCCGCACCGCCGCCAACTTCCGCGAGCTGACCCGGGCGCTGAGCCCGAAGAAGGCGATTCCCGCCGGCGGCGAATACGTGCTGGGCGGACCGGCGGCGCCGCTGTCGCGCTTCCTGCCCCAGCCGCTGGCCGCGGACCTGGCGCGGGAGCTGGCGAGCATCGGCATGAGCAAGGTGCTGGCCAAACTCTATCCCGGCGACGAACTGGACAGCGCCGCCATGGCGGTGACGCCGGACCTCCGCGCCGCCTATCGCGATTTCGACGACGACGCCCGCACCGCCTACGCCATGACCCTGGCGGACCGCACGCCGAGCTTCGCGCAGATCGTGCTGCCGGGCGATCTCGCCTTCGATTGGGGGCGCGCGCTGAAGAAGTGCGCCGCGAACTATGGCGCCCGGCGCGCCAAGATGGATCTCGCGCCGGCGATGGACGTCTACCTGGACGCCGCCCGCGCCGACGACGCCGGCCGCCGCTTCCTGTTCGGCTTCGCGCTCGACGGTCCCGACGCTGGCTTTCGCGAGGCGCAAGGCGAACGCGCCCGCCTCACCTATCGCCTGGACGAGCGGCTGTTGTTCGCCCTCATCACCGGCCTGCTCTCGTGGAACGCCATGGAGGCGAGCGCGCTCATCGGCGTCTCCCGCGACCCGGATGTGTATACCCATGACCTGCATCGCTCGATGGTGCACTTCACGCTGCTCGCCTGAGCCGCGTTACCTGCTGGCCGCTGCGGGCGAGGTCATCGGCATCATGTGCCTGGAGGCGGTGGGCCTGCCGCAGCTGATCGCCGAGAGCTGGGACGACTATGTGGCGAAGGCGGTGGCGCTGGCCGCCGACATCCCGGCGCTGGCCGCGCTGCGGGCCAAGGTGCGCCCCGGCTTCGACGCCAGCGCCTATCGCGACGAGATCGGCTTCACTCGGCGCCTGGAAGCGGCGTTCCGCGCGATGTTCGCGCAGAAGCAGGCGGCGCGGGCGGCGGTGTAACTCTCGGTTGGAAGCGCGACGCCTGCCTCCCCCGCGCAGCGGGGCGAGGGGGACCGCCGGCCGAGCGAAGCGAAGAGCCGGTGGTGGAGGGGGCAAGCCGCTTCCGGCGATCTATCCACCACGAACAGCACAAGCTGACGGAGCGCCAGCGCTCCCGGCTTGCCCCCTCCACCATCCGCTCTTCGGCGGATGGTCCCCCTCGCTCCGCCACGCGGGGGAGGTAGGAAGCTTGCGCGTCAAGGACCGCCGCTGAGAGCAGCGTCTAGCTTCGGATCGCCGACGGCTTTTGCCAGGTCGCGCGCGCTCTGTCCGTCGTGGTTGGGCTGGTCTGGATCGGCCCCGTGTTGCACCAGCATGGCGGCCACGGCGGGGTGGTCGGCTTCGATGCTCATCATCAGCGCTGTGTCACCCTCGGCGTCCGCCGCGTCGACCGGCGCGCCGGCCTTGAGCAGCGCCTCGACGTCGGAAACCCGGCCAGCCGCGGCGGCGGCGCGCAGCCGGGCCCCGAGATCGCTGACGGCCTCTCGCGATGCCGACTTCTCCGCCCGGCCCGCCATCAGACCGGCGACGACCGCGCCGCTGCCGGTCTCGGCGCCGCGCGGCTCGTCGGCGGCGGGCGGGGGCGCCGCGGCGGCTTGCGGCGCGGCCTCGGACATCGGGAACGCGCTCGTCGACGGCTCTGCGGCCATCGCCGGCGGCGCGGGCGGCGGCGGCTCGCCGGGCGGCGCGGCGGCGCCAGACGGCTTCGCGGCGAGCGCCTGGTCGCGGCTGGTGAAGTCCGAAGCTGGCGCTGGGCCGCCGGGAGCGGGCGCTGGCTTCGCGGAAATCGGGGGCCGAGACAGGGCCACGCTCGGGGCCGGCGCAGCTTGCGCCGTGGCGGGCGCCGGCGGCTTGGCGACGTTCGCGCTCGGCGCCGGCGCGGCGGGCTTGGCGGGCGCCGGATAGGGGGTCGGAGGCCGGTAGAGCTGGCTGGCGAGCACCAGCGCCGCCGCCGAGACGCCGGCCGCCGCCAGCCAACCACCACGACGCCAGACCGTGGGCCTGGGACGCGCCGACCGAGCGCCGTCGCTGGCGACGGCGGCCAGCACCCGCGCCCGCCGCTCGGCCCGCGCGGCCTCGTCGTTCAGCATGGCCTCGGCCTCGGCATAGGCCTGGTCGACCGGATCTGTGGGATCAGACATGCACCGACCTCTCGCCCGCGAACAACGCCCTGAGCTTCGCTCTGGCGTAACGCAGCCGGCTCTTGGCGGTCTCCACCGCGACGCCGGTCGCTTCGGCGATCTCCTCCAGCGAAAGCCCGCCCTGCGCGGACATGATCAGCGCTCCGCGCTGCTCCAGCGGCAGCGCCTCGACGGCGGCAACCACCCGCTGCGCCAGGTCGCGTGACACCACCGCGTCCAGCGGGCTGGCGGCCGGATCGGGCGCCGCCAGCGCCGCCGCCTCGTCCGCCGCGCCGCTCAGCACCGTCACCTTCCGCCGGCGGAAGTGATCGAACACCTTGTGGCGGGCCACGGTGAACAGCCAGGCGCGGAAACTTGCGCGGGCCGGGTCGAAGGCGGCGGCGTTGCGCGCGATGGCGATCCAGGTCTCCTGGTGCAGGTCCTCGGCGGCCTCGGCGTGAGCGCGGCCGAGCAGGCGGCGGATGAAGAGAAAGCATGGGCGGTCGTAGCGGTCATAGAGGCGCGCGAAGGCCTGCCCGTCGCCGGCCACATGAGCGCTGAGCAGCGCGGCGTCGTCGTCCGCCTCCATCGCGCCCAATCTAGCGCAAGCGTTCGCCGGGCGCTTCAGGGCCGGCCAGGCGGATCGGGCACGAAGCCGTCGCCGCTCTGCGGGAACGGTTGCGGCTGCCGCTCGCCGTAGCGCCAGGACGGGCGGATCACCCCGAGGGCGAGGAGGTTGTCGTAGCTGTCGTAGGCGATCTGCTGCGTGTACTGCGGATAGGACGTCGCCCGCTCGAAGGGCTCGACCGTGGTCTCCGACCACTCCCGCTCACCGTGGCCGGTGCCGAGCTTTTCCTCGGCGGTGTCGCGGCCAGCGTAGGCCCGGCCCGGCGCGGACTTCGGCGGCGACGGCGTTTCCAGCATCCCGGCGACCATGCCAGAGCCGGCCGCGCCGGATGGCGCATTGGCCGGCGCGGGCGCGGGTTCCGGCAGGCGGCTGGCGTCGGCTTCGCGATCGTCCTCCACGGGCGGCGTCTCGGCGACCACCGGCGGCGCCTCGTCGAACACGGCGATCCCGATGACGCCGACGTTGGCCGGTCGCCCGGTCCGCGCCGCATAGGAGTTCGGCAGCCGGGTGAAGGTGAAGTCGGCGATCTCGCTGGTCGACTTGCGCCAGCCGTTGAGGTCGTAGGATTCATGCGGATCGAAAATGTAGCCGCGCTGGTCGTAGCCAGCGGTCTCGCCGGTGAGGATGTTGACCCCGTCCACCGACATCACCACCAGCACGCGGCCGCCGGTGCGGTTGGTGACCCGAAGGCCGTAGCGGTCGCCCGGCGCGCCAGCGACATAGAGGCGCCCGTCATGCCGCCACACCTGCAGGGTCTGGCCGGTGTCGCGGTCGACCACCTGCAGGTCCACCGGCGCTGATTCTGCGTGGGCGCGGGCCAGGGCCAAGAGGCTGGCGGTGGCGAGCACGATGGCCAGAAGGGTGCGCCGCGGCAGCGAGAACGGCCGGCTGGTCGAGGTCATGGTGGGGTCTCCAAGTGAGCTTCACCTGGGACTACGCGGGGCGTCGGCGGACGGGGTTAGGGACCTGCAGATTTCCGCGAGCGCTAGCCTCGACACGCCGGAAAGAACGCCGTCTCGCCGCCGGCGCTCAGTTGCGCATACGCGGCAAGGTCGAGGACGGCGCCGCAGAGCCAGGCGACGGCGCGGGCGTTGGGGTGGTCCACAAGCCTGCGGACCCTTGGCCTCAGCGCTTCAGCTGCACGAACAGCGCCGGGCCGGCTTCGAAGTGCGCGGCGATGCGGCTGGCTTCGCGGGCCACGAACGCGTCGGCCACCCGCCTGGGGCCGTCGCCGAACGCCCACGTGTAATCGTCGAAGACGATCCAGCCGCCGGGCGCCACGTGCGGCGTCCAGAGTTCGCAGTCGCGCGCCACTTCGACCTCGGCGTGGTTGCCGTCGATGTGCAGCAGCGCGATGTGGCCTTGATAGTGGGTCTCGCCAAAGGCCTCGGTGGTCACCTTCAGGCCTTCGCCGTAGAGGCCGGCGGCGTGCGCGGAGCGGGCGCGGATGTAGTTCAGGCGGCCGTCGGCCAGCGGCGCCAGGTTGATCTCGAAGATGCGCAGCGCCTGGTCCATGTCCATGGCGTCGCCGGCGGCGTCCGCGATGGCCTCGCCCTGGCGCAGCGCCTCGGCGTCCCAGGGATCGATGCAGAGCACCGGGCCGATGTCGTAGCGGCGCGCCAGCCACACCAGCAGCGCGGCCGAGCGACCCCACCAGGCGCCGATCTCGACCACGTCGCCGGCCGGCGCGTGGCGCATGGCTTCCATGACGGCGACCATCTTGGCCTCGCCGCAGGGGCCGGGAATCGAGTCCACCAGGCGCACCAGGCCGGCGCGCTCCAGCGGGGTCAGCGCCTTCTTGCCGGGCAGCGCCGGCCAGAAGCAGGGCGCGCGGGCGGCGGCGACCCGCTCGGCCAGCGAGCGATAGGCCTGTTCGTTTTCGGTGGGGGTGAGACCGCGGGTGAGGGTGACGCCGGGCGCCAGCTCGGCCAGGCGCTCGGAGAGGTGCTTCCAGACGATGAAGTGCGGGGCGTGGATGGCCGCCACGCCGTGACGGCGCACCACGTCGGCGAAGGCGTCGTCGAAGGCCGGATCGTTGACATACGGCAGCCGCTCCCAGGCCTCATAGGCGCCTTCGGCGGGGTCTTTCTCCAGCGAGGAGGCGCCAACGACGCGCAGGCCCTGCGCGGTCGCCCGGTCCTTGTAGGCCAGGCCCTCCGAGACCCCCGCGGGGAACACCAGGACAGCTTCACCCATGGCGCAAGGCCTCCATCAGGGCATCGGCGACGCGCGCCGAGTCCGCGGCGCTGAGATCGACGTAGTAGGGAAGCCCGGGCGTCGCTTCGGCGAGCTGCTCGGTGTGCGGCAGCTCGGCGCGCGGGCAGTCGCGCTCGGCCAGGCGGGCCTCCAGCTCGGCGTACAGCGGGCCGAAGTTGGCGTAGCGGCGCGCGTCGTCGATGCGCGCAAGGTAGGGCGCGATGGCGTCGAGCGTCGGCAAGCGCGGGCGGCCGATGACCACCGGCTCGTCGGCCGGCCTTGCCGCTGGGATCGCCTTGAGGGCGGGCATGTCGCGCCAGAGCCTTCCGTCGCGTCGGATCGAAGCGGCCAGGACACCACCGCATGGTTAAGGCCCCGCTAAGTAGCGGCCCCTGCGCGCGCCGGTCGCACCCCGCCGCCCGCGCCCACGGCGCCTTGACCCCGGCGCCGGAAGGCTCGAAGACATTTTCAGCGTGGGAGTACGGGGAGAGAAAAGCATGGGTCGGCTCGAGGGACGCTCGGCCGTGATCACGGGCGCGGGCAGCGGCATCGGCCGCGCCACCAGCCTGCTGTTCGCCAAGGAAGGCGCGTCGGTGGTCTGCGTGGACCGCGCCGACAGCGTCGAAGCCACGGCCGCGGCGATCCGCGACGCGGGCGGCAAGGCCGTCGCGCTGAAAGGCGACGCCGGCAAGGAAGACGACGTCAAGGCCTACATCGAGACGGCGCTGAGCACGCACGGCGGGCTGGACGCTGTCTACGCCAACGCCGGCATCGGCGCGGCGCCCGGCGCTTTCGGCACGCTGGATCAGATCACGCCGGAAGGCTGGCTGGAGGTGCTGAGGGTCAACCTGATCGGCCCGTTCCTGGCCATCAAGCACGCCAGCGCGGTGATGCGCGAAAAGGGCAAGGGCTCGATCATCTGCACCGCCTCGGTGGCCGGCATCCGCTCCGGCGCCGGCGGCGTGCCCTACTCGGCGTCCAAGGCGGGCGTCATCAACCTGGTGCAGACCACCGCCAACCAGCTCTACGGCACCGGGGTGCGGGTCAACGCCATCTGCCCAGGCCTGATCGAGACCGGGATGACGCGCGGCACCTACATCCGGGCCCGCGAACGCGGCACCGAGGATCGCATCGGCCAGCTCAACCCGCTGAAGCGCGGCGGCGAGCCGGAGGAGATCGCCGGCGCGGCCCTGTTCCTGGCCAGCGACGACAGCAGCTACGTCAACGGCCAGGCCATCGTGGTCGACGGGGGCCTGTCGTCCTCGCACCCGGTGGGCCAGCGCCGCGGCTAGAGCGCGAAAGCGCCAAGACATTCAAAGAGGAAGCAATAGAGAGATGGAAGCGACGCCATGAGCATCAAAGGCAAGGCCTACGTCATCGGGGCGTATGAGCACCCGATGCGGGAGATCCCCGACCGATCCACCGCCCAGGTCCACATGGAATGCGCGCTGGGCGCCATCGCCGACGCCGGCATCTCCAAGGACGACATCGACGCCTACTATTGCGCGGGCGACGCGCCCGGCTTCGGCGCGCTCTCGATGGCCGACTACATGGGCCTGAAGCTGCGCCACACGGACAGCACCGAGACTGGCGGCTCGTCATACATCGGCCACGCGGGGCACGCCGCGGAAGCCATCGCCGCGGGCAAGTGCAAGATCGCGCTGATTACGCTGGCCGGCCGCCCGGTCGGCGGCCGCGTCGGCCTCGGCGGCCCGCGGCCGCCCGGTGGCGGCCGTGGCGGTCCTGGCGGCGGCCCGCCCCCTGGCATGGGCGGCGGCGGAATCAACGAAACCCCCGAAGCCGGCTACGAGAACATCTGGGGCGGCTCGACCCACAACACCTACGGCATGTGCGCCATGCGCCACATGTACGAGTACGGCACCACCTCCGAGCAGCTGGCCTGGATCAAGGTCGCGGCCTCGCACCACGCGCAGTGGAACGAGCACGCCATGCTGCGCCAGGTGGTCACCGTCGACGAGGTGCTGGCCTCGCCGATGATCGCCGACCCGCTGCACCGCATGGACTGCTGCGTGGTCTCCGACGGCGGCGGCGCGGTGATCATGGCCTCGCCGGAAGTGGCCAAGAGCCTGAAGCGCCCGCTGGTCAAGGTGATCGGCCACGGCGAAGCGCCCAAGGGCCCCGCCGGCGGCAAGAACCTCGACCTCACCTTCTCCGGCGCCGCCTGGTCCGGCCCGCCGGCGTGGGCGGAAGCCGGCATCACCCCGGCCGACATCAAGTACGCGTCGATCTACGACAGCTTCACCATCACCGTCCTGATGCAGCTGGAAGACCTCGGCTTCTGCAAGAAGGGCGAAGGCGGCAAGTTCGTCGCCGACGGCAACCTGATCTCGGGCGTCGGCAAGCTTCCGTTCAACACCGACGGCGGCGGCCTCTGCAACAACCACCCCACCAACCGGGGCGGCATCACCAAGGTCATCGAAGCGGTGCGGCAGGCCCGCGGCGAAGCGCACCCGAAGGTGCAGGTGCCCAACTGCGATCTCGTCATCGCCCACGGCACCGGCGGCTCGCTGGGCACGCGCCACGGCGCGGCCACGCTCATCATGGAAAGGGAATAGGCCCGATGTCCGACGTTCAAGACACCGATCGCGTCATGACGCGGCGCATTCCCGCGCCGCCGCAGAACCTGGAATCGAAGCATTTCTGGGAGGCCGCCAAGGAAGGCAAGTTCCTGATCAAGCGCTGTAAGGCCTGCGGCGAGCCGCACTGGTATCCGCGCACCTACTGCCCGTTCTGCTCCTCGGGCGACACGGTGTGGGAAGAGAGCCCCGGCGAAGGGGTGATCTACACCTACAGCGTCATGCACCGGAACACGCCGGTCCCGTACGCCATCGGCTATGTGACCCTCGACGAGGGCCCCTCGCTGCTGACCAACTTCGTCGACTGCGACCTGCATTCGCTGAAGATCGGCCAGCGGGTGAAGCTGAAGTGGACGCCCACCGGCGAAGGCAACCCGCCGGTGTTCACCTTCACGCCGGTCTAGAAGCGGCGCGTTCCTACCTCCCCCGCGAAGCGGGGCGAGGGGGACCGCCGGCCGAGCGCAGCGAAGAGCCGGTGGTGGAGGGGGCGAGCCAAGGGCGCTGACGCTTCGGCGGCGGGGGCCCTGATCGTTGTGGATGGATCGCGGCGGCTGCTTGCCCCCTCCACCACCCGCTCTTCGGCGGATGGTCCCCCTCACCCCGCTTCGCGGGGGAGGTAGCCTAGCCGCTGTTGCGCAGGCCGGTGGCGATGCCGTTCATGGTGAGCAAGATGCCTTCGCGCACCTGTGGGTCCTCATCGCCTTCGCGGTGGCGGCCGATCAGCTCGATCTGCAGGTGGTTCAGCGCCTCGATGTAAGGCCGGCGGTAGCCGATGTGATCGGCCAGCGCGGGATCGCGCTCCAGCAACGCTGACTGGCGGGTGATGGCGAGCAGCGCATCGCGGGTACGCTCGAACTCGGCCTCGATGACGCCCCCGACCGACTGCCGCAGCGACGGATCGGCGACCAGGCCGGCGTACCGGCGCGCCACGCGCATGTCGGCCTTGCTCAGCACCATCTCCATGTTGGCGAGCGCCGACGCGAAGAACGGCCAGCTCTCCGCCAGGTCCGCGAGTTCGGCGAGGTCCTGCCCGCTGGCCGCCGACCCGAAGCCGAACCAGCCCGGCAACATCACCCTGGCCTGCGACCACGAGAACACCCAGGGGATGGCCCGCAGATCCTCGATCCGCTGCGACGCGCTGCGCGAAGCCGGCCGGCTGCCGATGTTGAGCCGAGAGATCTCGCCGATCGGCGTCGACTCCTGGAAGAACCGGGCGAACCCCGGCGTGTCGTAGACCAGGGCGCGATAGGCGCGCCGCGAGGCCGCCGAAAGCTCGTTCATCACGTCGGCGCCGCGCTGGTTGTCCGACTGAGCGTCCCGGCCGAGACTGGCGAGCAGGGCGGCGCTGGCCATGGTCTCCAAACTCTCGCGGCCGATCTCCGGGTCGGCGTACTTGTTGGCCACCACTTCGCCCTGCTCGGTGATGCGGATGCGCCCCGCGACGGTGCCGCGCGGCTGCGCCAGGATGGCCTCGAAGCTGGAGCCGCCGCCGCGCCCCACCGCGCCGCCACGGCCGTGGAAAAATTGCAGACCGAGACCCGCGTCGCTGACCACGTCCTTCAGCGCCAGCTGCGCCTGGTGCAGCGACCAGATCGAGGTGAGGTAGCTGCCGTCCTTGTTGCTGTCGGAATAGCCGATCATGATCTCCTGGACGCCGCGCGCGGCCAGATGAGCTCGCAGCGGCGGGCAGGCGAAGAAGGCGCGCATGGTCGCCGGCGCGGCCTCCAGGTCGGCGATGGTCTCGAACAGCGGCACCACGGTGATCGGCGAGCGGCCGGCGTCGCCCGGCGCATAGAGCCCGGCTTCCTTGAGCAGCAGGTAGACCTCCAGCAGGTCCGACACCGCGGTGGTCTTGGAGATGATGTAGGCCTCGATGGCGCGCGGCCCGTAGCGGGCGCTCATCTCCGCCGCGGCCTTGACCACCGCCAGCTCGCTCACCGTCTCGTCGCTGTAGGTCGTGAACGGCGAGGCCAGCGGCCGCAGCGTCGTCAGCTCGCCCTGCAGCAGCGCCAGCCGCGCCGCCTCGTCCAGCGCCAGGTAGTCGGCGCAGACGCCGGCGGTCCTGAGCAGCTCGGCCACCACCCGTTCGTGCACGTCGGAGTTCTGCCGCAAATCCACCGTGGCCAGATGGAAGCCGCAGCAGTCGACCGCGCGGATCAGTTCGGCCAGCCGCCCGCTGCGGAAGCCGTCGCCCTGGTGCGCCACCAGCGAAGTCAGGATCGTCTGCAAGTCGGCGCGGAGCTCGTCGCTGGAGGCGTAAGGCGGGCGGACGATGTTCGAGGCCCGCACCGGCGCGGCGCCGGTCAGCAACGGCGCGGCTGCGGCCAGCCGGGCGTAGATGCCGGTGAGCGCGCGCCGGTAGGGCTCGTCGCGCCGCTGCGCGCCGGCGTCGCCGGAGGCGTCCGCCAGCGCCGCCAGTTCCGGCGTCACCGCGACATGCTCGGTGGAGAGCGACAGCTCCGCGCCCAGCGCATGCACCTCTTCGAGGTAGTGCGAGACCGCGGCGCCCGACTGGGCCTCGAACGCCAGCCCCAGTGTCTCGGCAGTGACGTTGGGATTGCCGTCGCGGTCGCCGCCGACCCAGGAGCCCACGCGCAGGAAACTAGGCACGTCCGCCGTTCCCAGCGCTGCCTCGATCTGGGCGTAAGTCGCGGGCAGCGCGGTGAGGAAGGTGCGCCGCAGGAACGAGACCGCGTTCTCGATCTCGTCGCCGACGCCGAGGCTGGTGGAGCGCAGGTGGCGCGTGGCCCACAGGATCAGGATCTGGCGGGCAAGCTCGCTCTCCACCGCGCCGCGGCGCTCGGCGCCGGCCTGGTCCAGAGCGTCGAACAGTTCGGAGATGCGGTTCACCCGGTCGATCACGCTCTTGCGGCGCACTTCGCTGGGGTGAGCGGTGATCACTGGCGCGACCAGCGCCCGGTCCAGCAGCGCGCGCACGGCGCCCAAGTCCACGCCTTCGTCCGCCAGCTTGCCGACGGCGGCGGCGAACGAGCGACCCTGGCCGCGATCGCCGCGCAGGCGCCGCCGCGTCTCCTGGTCCTCGGCGATGTTGATCAGCTGCGCGAAGCAGACGAACGAATGGGCGAACCGCAGCGCGTCGGGTAGCGGCAGCGCCCGCAAGAGGTGGTCGAGCCTGGCCCCGCGCTGGGCGGTTCCGTCGCGATGGTACGCCACCGACGCCTGGCGGATCGCCTCGATCGCCTCGAACACCGCCTCGCCTTCCTGCTCGCGCAGGACGCGGCCCAGGGTGTCGCCGAGCAGGCGCACATCGGCGCGCAGTTGCGTGCGGGGTAAGGAAGCCATGACGCCCTCGTTGCCGGCAGCAACCTAGCGCGAAGTCGTCCTCACGCGTAGCGGCCGGACGCCTAGATCGTCACCGGGCGGATCACCACGCCGCAGATCTGCACCGCGCCACCAGCGACCGGCAGACCCGCCGCACGGGCGCGCTCCAGCGCCGCGTGGCCGTCGCGCACCTCGATGTCGAGGCCGACCACGCCGGTGCCGTCGTCGTCGACTGGCGGAACGAAGCGGATCGCGCCGCGCGCGAGGCTGATCTGCAGCGCGTCGCCCATGGTCGCCGCGCCGGTGTCGAGTAGCTGGCACCAGCGCTCGCAGGCGGCCAGCGGGTCGCGGGCCTGCAGCGTCACCGCCGATATGCCAAGGCTCTCCGTACTCTGATGATCGCGCCACCCCGGCCCTGCCGGCGGCCAATCGCTGGTGGCCTCGCGCCAGCCCGCGTCGCCGGTGACGCTGTCGATGGAGAGCAGCACGCCAGAGCAGTCACCGGGATGGAAGTGGGTGTACCGATAGGGCTCGCCGCGGCTGCGGGCGATCACGCGAACGCCGTCAGCCTCCAAGCGGGCCCGATGAGCCAGCGAGTCGGTGTCCTGCGTGATCACCATGTAGCCGGCGTCGCCGCCGCGGCGGGCGAGGTAGCGGGCGCCGGAGGCGTCCTCGCGGAACGGCTCCAGCACCTCCAGGAACTCGCCGCCCACCGGCATCACCACGTTCTTCAGTCCGAACACCTCGACGTTCGGGTCGCGATAGCCGACCTGCAGTCCGAACACGGTCTCCAGCTGCGCCGCAACCGGCGCGATCTCGCGAGCGATGAAGGCGACCTGGCGCAGGCGCATGGCGGCGCTCCTCCTATTCGGCAGTGTCTTTCTGATCGATCTCGGCCAGCACTTCGTCTGTGTGCTGACCGAGGCGTGGCGGATGGCGGCGGATGTTGGCCGGCGTCCTGGCGTAGCTGACCGGCGGGCGCATGGTCACGTAAGGCCCGGCGTCCGGGTGCTGAAGCTTCTCGAAGAAATTCACCGCCTTCAGGTGCGGGTCGTCGAACAGATCGTCAAAGCGGTTCATCCGCACCACCGGGATCTGCAGCGGCTTCAGCAGCGTCAGCCACTCGTCGGTGGTGCGGGTGCGGGTCACCTCGTCCACCAGAGCGTAGAGCGCGCCGATGTGGCTGGCGCGGGTGCGGAAGTCGGAAAAACGCGGGTCGCGCGAGATGGTCTCGCCCCAGCCGGCGATCTCGAAGAACTGGTCCCATTGCTGGTCCGTGTACGGCAACAGGCCGATGTAGCCGTCCTTGGTCGGGAACGGCTTGCGGTTGGGATTGGCCGAACGGGTGTAGGCCCACTGCCCCGTGGGCGGATCGAAGGTGTGGCCGAACATGTTTTCGACCAGATTGAAGCTGACCAGGCACTCCAGCATCGGCACTTCGACGAACTGGCCCTCGCCGGTCTTCTGGTGGTGGAAGAGCGCCGCGGTGATGGCGTTGCACATGAAGAGCCCCGCCACCTTGTCCGCCGCCAGCGTCGGCAGGTAGCGCGGCGTGGGATCGCCGTCGGTGCGGCTGAGCAGGTCGGCCAGACCCGAACCCGCCTGGATGAGGTCGTCGTAAGCCGGCTCGCCGGCGTAGGGCCCCGCAGCGCCGTAGCCCGCGCCATGGCAGTAGACGATGTCTGGCTTCACCGCCTTGACCGCTTCGTAGTCGAGGCCGAGCCGCTTCATGCCCTCGTAGCGCACCGACGAGGCGAACACGTCGCAGGTCTTGATCAGCCGCATCAGAGAGCGCTTGGCCTTCTCCTCGCGCAGATCCAGCAGCACCGAGCGCTTGTTGCGGTTGATGGCCAGGAAGATCGGGCCGAGGTCGGGCGGGCAGCCTTCCGGCATGGCGCCGCTCCAGCGCATGATGTCGCCGCCGCCGCCGCGCCGCCCGCCCGGGAACTCGATCTTGATCACGTCGGCGCCCAGGTCGGCGAGCATTTGGGTGGCGTAAGCGCCGAAGACGACGCTGGTCATGTCGCAGATGCGCACGCCTTTCAGCGGCCCGGTCGCCTCTTTGTCGAGGCCCTGGGTCTTCGACGCCATCGCTCACTCCTCCCCTATTTTTGTGCGCAGCATGAACCGGATCAGGTCGCCTCGCCAGCGGCGCACGCCCGTGGGGCGCGGTGCTGTGGGGCACGATCCATAGAGATACCCATAGTAACGATGAATCGCCCTCCTGTCAAGCCTGATGGGCGTTGTGTCCTATGCGGAGAGCCGACGAACGCTGGCGCGCAGCTCCTCGACGATCATGGATTCCTTGCGCTCCAGCCGTTCCACCGGCCCGCCGACGCCCAGCGCATAGACGCGGTCCAGCGGTCCGTCCGGCAGTAGCGCGGCGATGACGCCGGCGCCTTCCGACACCGTGTGCTTGGAGAACGCATAGCCCTTGGCCCGCACTTCGTTCACCCGCTCCATCAGCTGCTCGCGGCTGAGCCGGGGCCCCTCGCCGCCGGCGGCGTTGATGCGCCGCCTCAGGCGCTCGATCTCGTCGTCGCGCTTGGCGCTGAGCAGCAGCCAGCCGATGCCCGAGGCCGCCAGCGGCCGGCGGGTGCCCGGCGGCACCGAGAAGCGCAGCGGGTCGGACGAGTGGATCAGGTGCACGTACTGCACGTGCAGATCGCTCTGCGTCGCCAGGATCACCGTCTCGTCGGTGACGCGGCGCAGGCGCTCCATCATGGCGCCGAGCTGGCCCTGGCTCAGCAAGGCGTCCGGCACCCAGGCGCCCAGGGCGGCGATGCGCATGGTGGGGAAGTAGGTGCGGCGGCCGCGGTCGTAGTCGAGGTAGCCCAGGCTCACCAGCGACTTCAGCAGCGCCGAGCCGCTCGAGGCCGGATAGCCCAGCGTGTCGAGGATCTCCTTCAGCCCCAGCGGCCGGTGCTCACGGCCGAAGAACTCCAGAATCTCGAACACTCGCCTGGCGGACTTCACCGCCGCGTCGGTCATCGTCATCTCCATCCACATATGCGAAAACTGTGCCGCATATGTGCAGAACTGCCAGCGCCGCCCTAGTATCGCGAAGGCTGCCGCAGCGCAACGTGCGGCCTCCGCAAACCGGTGCTAAGGACGAAGCGAGGGAAGGAAACGGGCATGCACTTCGAGCTCGCCGAAGAGCACCGGATGCTCAAGGATCTCGTCGCGCGTTTCGTGCGCGACGAGCTGATGCCGCTGGAGAAAAAGACGCTCGAACACGAGGCGTCAGGGCTCGGCCTCACGATCGACGAAGCCGACCGCCAGCGCCTCGACAAGCTCTCCAAGGACCTCGGCCTCTGGGGCCTGGACGCGCCGGAGGACATCGGCGGCGCCGACCTGCCCAACATCGCCATGGTGGGCGTCGAGGAGGAGCTGGGCCGCACGGTCACGCCCTACACGCTGCCGCCGGACAGCCCGAACCTGCGCATGCTGATGGCGACGGTGAACGACCGACAGCGCGTCGCTTACCTCGAGCCCTACGTCCGCGGCGAGACCATCTCGGCCATCGGCATCTCCGAGCCGGGCGCCGGCGGCGATCCGGCCGGCATGCTCACCAACGCCGTGCGCGACGGCGACGACTGGGTGATCAACGGCCGCAAGATCTGGATCAGCCGCGCGGCAGAAGCCGACTTCACCATCCTGATGGCGCTGACCGACCGCGAGAAGCGCCAGCGCGGCGGGATTTCGGCGTTCCTCGTCGACAAGGGCACGCCCGGCTTCAACGTGCTGCGCCGCATCCCCATGGTCGGCGGCGCGGTGACCTACGAGATCGCGCTGGAGGACTGCCGGGTCGAAGGCTGGAAGCTGCTGGGGACGGAAGGCAACGGCTTTGCGCCGATGCAGCTGCGGCTCGGCACCCGCCGCATCCAGATGGCGGCCTGGTCGGTGGGCATGGCCCAGCGGGCGCTGGACATGATCATCGACTACGCGCCGCAGCGCATCACCTTCGGCGTGCCGCTCTCCGAGCGTCAGGCGATCCAGTGGTGGGTGGCCGAGGCCGCCACCAAGATCCACGCCACTCGGCTAATGGTCTACGACTGCGCCTGGAAGCTCGACCAGAAGCGCGACGTGCGCACCGAGATCTCGATGATCAAATGGTACGCCACCGAGATGGCCTGGGAAGTGGTCGACCATGCCATGCAGACCTTCGGCGCCATGGGCATGACCAAGGAGCTGCCGCTGCAGCAGATGGCGCAGAAGCTGCGCACCATGCGCATCTACGATGGCCCCACCGAGGTGCATAAGTGGGTGGTGGCCCGCAACCTTTTGGGCACCCGCCGATGAGCGCCGATCCGCAGCTGGGCGCCGACCTCAACGCCGTGGCGCGGCTCACCGGCCGCTTCGTGCTGCGCTCAGGGCAGATTTCCAGCGAGTACTTCGACAAGTACCGCTTCGAGTCCGATCCGGCGCTGCTGCGCCGCATCGCCCGCAAGATGCTGGCGCTGGTTCCGCCAGAGGCCGAAGCGCTGGCGGGGCTGGAACTGGGCGGCGTGCCCATCGCCACCGCCATGGCGCTGGAAAGCGGCCTGCCGGCGGTGTTCGTGCGCAAGGAGCCGAAGGCCTACGGCACCTGCCTCGCCGTCGAAGGCCTCAGCGTCGAGGGCCGCAGAGTGGTCATCGTCGAGGACGTGATCTCCACCGGTGGCGCGGTGGAGGGCGGCGCGGCGCGGCTGGCCGAGGCCGGCGCCGAGGTCATCGCCGTGGTCTGCGCTCTCTGGCGCGGCGTTGTCGCGCCCGCCATCCCATCCCTTTCCGGCGTCCCCGTGCACGCCGCCTTCCTGCAGTCGGAGCTTTCGCAATGAAGACCCAATACGGCGACGACGTCTCCGTCCGCACCGAGGGCCATGTGGCCGTGCTGACCTTCTCGCGGCCGCCGAACAACCACGTCTCGACCGAGTCGATGCGCGACCTCGCCGACGCGCTCTTCGACATCGACGCGGAAACTGATCTGCGCGCTACCGTGCTGGTCACCGCCGGCCGGGTGTTCTGCGCCGGCGCCGACCTCGTCAGCCCCACCGGCATCGGGCCGAGCGGCATGCAGGGCATCAACCCGCTCTATGTCGAGGCGGTGCGGCTGTTCTCGGCCAAGAAGCCGATCGTGGCGGCGGTGCAGGGCGCGGCGGTGGGGGCGGGCCTGGGCCTGGCGCTGGTGGCGGACTTCCGCGTTGTTGCGCCGGAGGCGCGCTTCACCGCCAACTTCGTCAAGCTGGGCTTCCACCCCGGCTTCGGCATCACCCACACCCTGCCCCGCGTCATCGGCCAACAGCGGGCCGCGCTGCTCTGCATGACCGGTCGCCGCATCAACGGGGAACAGGCGCTGGAGTGGGGGCTGGCGGACTCCATCGCGCCGGTGGACGAGTTGGAGGCCACCGCGGTGGCGCTGGCGGCGGAAATCGCCGAAGCCGCGCCGCTGGCGGTGCAGTCGACGCGGGCGACGTTTCGCGCCGGCCTCGCCGAGGCGGTGAAGGCCCAGACCGATCACGAACTCGCCGAACAGAACTGGCTGCGCAAGACCAAGGACTTCGCCGAAGGGGTGCGAGCGGTGAACGAACGGCGCGCGGGGAATTTCGTCGGGGCTTAAACGAACGTGTGAGGCCGACGCGGGGGCTTTGACGCGCCCCGCCAGCCTCAGTAAGCAGGATTGCCCACCGATCAGGCGCGGTGAGGCTGTCGACAAACAATCGCCTGGACGTCGGCCTACGCGCCGGCAAGGGATGGAACGGGAGGACGGCGCGATGGCGACGCTGAACCGCAATGGGGTAGAACTCTACTACGAGGTCCATGGCTCGGGCCCGCCGGTGCTGCTGACGCACGGCTATGGCTCCAGCTCGCACATGTGGGCCGGTCAGGTCGAACCGTTCGCCAGGCGCTACCAGCTGATCACCTGGGACATGCGCGGCCACGGCAAGACCGCCTACCCCGCCGACCAGGCCGCCTACTCCGAAGCCGAAACCGTCGCTGACATGGCCGCGATCCTGGATGCGGTGGGCGCCAAGACCGCGGTGATCGGCGGGCTGTCGCTGGGCGGCTACATGACCCTGGCCTTCCAGCTCGCGCATCCCGAGCGCTGCCAGGCGTTGCTGATCATCGACACGGGTCCCGGCTACAAGTCAGACGAGCCGCGCGCCGGCTGGAACGTCACCGCCATCCGCCGCGCCGAGAATTTCGAGAAGAACGGCCTGCCGGCGCCGGGAACCGGCGGCGCCGAGACCCGCACCGCCCCGCACCGCAACGCCGAGGGCCTGGCCCGGGCCGCGCGGGGCATGCTGACCCAGCACGACTCCCGGGTGATCTCCTCGCTGCCGGACATCAAGGCGCCGGCTCTGGTGGTCGTGGGCGCCAACGACACGCCGTTCCTCGCCGCCTCCGACTATATGGCCGCCAAGATCCCGGGCGCGAAGAAGGTGGTGATCCCCGACGCCGGACACGCCGCCAACATCGACCAGCCGGCCGCCTTCAACGCCGCGGTGCTCGGCTTCCTCGGCGAGCTGCAGCTGGAGACCGCCTGATGGCAGGGCGCCTGGCGGGCAAGATGGCGGTGGTGGTCGGCGCGGGGCAGACGCCCGGCGAGACCATCGGCAACGGCCGCGCCACCGCGATCCTGTTCGCTCGCGAAGGCGCCACCGTGATGTGCGTCGATCGCCGCCTCGCCTCGGCCGAAGAGACCGCGGCGATGATCGCTCAGGAAGGCGGCCAAGCCAGCGCCTATGAGGCCGACGTCACCAGCGAAAACGCCTGCCAGGGCCTGGCGGAAGCGGCCAAGACCCGGCTGGGCCGCGTCGACATCCTGCACAACAACGTCGGCATCGGCCTCAGAGACCGCTCGGTGACGCAGCTGGCCGCGGACGACTTCGATCGCATCATCGACACCAACCTCAAGGGCATGTGGCTGACCATCAAGCACATGCTGCCGGTGATGCGCGAGCAAGGCGGCGGCGGGGCGATCGTCAACATCTCGTCGATGGCCGCTGTCGCCTCTTCGAACCTGGTGGCCTATGGCATGTCCAAGGCCGGCGTGAACAAGCTGACGCACATCACCGCCGCCGGAAACACGCAGTACATGATCCGTTGCAACGCCATCATGCCGGGGCTGATGGACACGCCGATGGCGGTGGGCGGACGGGCGAGCGAGCAGCAGCGCCCCACCGACGACATCCGCGCCCAGCGCGACGCGCAGGTGCCGCTGGGACGCAAAATGGGGACGGCCTGGGACGTGGCCTACGCGGCCCTGTTCCTGGCTTCGGACGAGGCGAAGTTCGTGACCGGCGCGATCCTGCCGGTGGATGGCGGCATGGCGGCGGGTGTTGGATGACGGCGTACCAAGGTGTGAAGGTTCTGGATTGCACGCAAGGGCGGGTGGGCCCGCTGGCGGCGATGTTGATGGCCGACTTCGGGGCCGAGGTGCTGAAGGTCGAGCCGCCCGGCGGCGACCGCGACGCCGCCAAGCCCGCCTACCAGATGTTCAATCGCAACAAGAAGATCACGACGCTCGACGTGTTTGGGGCCGACCGCGCCAGGCTGGACGACCTGCTGGCCGCCGCCGACGTGGTCTTCCTCGACTATACGCCGAAGCAGATGGAGGCGCTTGGCCTCAACGATCTTGAGAGCCGTTATCCTCGCCTGGTGATCGCCTGGTGTCCGCCGTACGGCCTTCGCGGCCGATGGAGCGAGATGGAACCGCACCACGCGACGCTGATGGCGCTGGCCGGCAGCGCCTACCGCCAGTCGAGCTACGCCGAGCAGCCAGTCTACCTGATCGCCTCGGTGCTCAACTACGGGCAGGCTTGCATGATCGCCGGCGGCGCGGGCGCCGCGCTGCTGGAACGCCGCCGCTCCGGCCGCGGCCAGAAAGTCACGGTCAGCGGACTGACCTCGCTCGGGCTGGTGGGACATTCGTCCGGCACCGTCATGGCCCAGGGGCGCAAGCCGCTGGGCGCCTCGCCGTCGTACCGGCTCTACAAGTGCGGCGACGGCGAATACCTCTTCCTCGCCACCCTGTTCAGCTACTTCTTCAACCGCGCGGTGAAGGCCATGAGCCTGCCCATCGCTTCCGCCGAGGACGCTTTCCCGGAAGAAGTGACAGCGATGATGGAGGCGCGCTTCCTGGAGAAGCCGCGCGCCGAATGGCTGGAGATCATGAAAGCCGCCGACGTGCCTGCGGGCCCCGTCGGCAAGCGCGAAGAGTGGCTTGCGAGCGAACTGATCGCCAACAACGACATGCGCGCCACGCTGCAGCATCCGAAGTTCGGCGAGATCGAGATGCCCGGCGTGGCGATCAAGCTCGACAAGACGCCTGGCTCGGTGCGCCACCTGCCGCAGCGGGCGACTGCCGACGAGGTCGCCGCCTTCGCCGCGACCACCGACCAGGGGCCGGCGCCCGCTGACGCTCCGCGCGAAGGCCCGCTTGCCGGCTACCGCGTGCTCGACATGGGCACGGTGATCGCCGGCGCCTACTGCAACGCCATCCTCGCCAACCTGGGCGCCGACGTGGTCAAGGTGGAGAGCGCCGAAGGCGATCCCTGGCGCGACCGCGGCATCGGCTTCACGGCCTACAATCGCGGCAAGCGCGGCCTGGTCGTCGACCTGAAGCAGCCGGAGGGCCGCCAGACCTTCCTCGACCTGGCCGCCAAGTCCGACGTCGTGCTGGACAACTACCGCAACGGCGTCCGCGCCCGCCTCGGCGTCGACCACGCCGATGTGCTGGCGGCGAACCCGCGCATCATCTCCGGCTCGATCACCACCTACGGATCGCGCGGCGAGGAGATCAAGAAGCCGGGCTTCGACCCGCTGCTGCAGGCCAGGAGTGGCCAGCAGGCGGCGCAGGGCGGCGACAACAGCGAGCCGGTGTTCCACCAGATCGCCATCAACGACTTCGCCTCGGCGGCGTCGGCCGCGTTCGGCGTGATCACGGCGCTGAACGGGCGCGAACGCACCGGCGAAGGCCAGACGCTGGAAACCAGCCTGACCTCCTCGAGCGCCCTCTTCCAGGCCGGCGACCTGACCACCTGGGCCGGCGCGCCGCCGGCGGCCAAAGGTTGTCGCGACTGCCTGGGCGTGACGGCCATGGACCGCTTCTATTCCTGCGAGGCCGACCGCTGGCTGATCATTGCCGCGCGGCACGAGGCCGACGCCGAGGCCGTCGCCAAGGCGCTGGGCCATCCCGAGTGGGCGACCAAGTACGACATGATGGCCGAGCCGCGCGACGGCTCGCTGGCCCGCGAGATCGAGACGGCGCTGGCCGGGCGTGATCGCGACGAGGCGGTGGAAGCCCTGTTCGCCGCCGGCGTGCGCACCGCGCCGTTGCGCAAGGGCGAGGAGATTCTGACCGACCCGTGGCTGCTGGAGAACGAGTTCTTCGACAAGGTGGTGGAGACCCCGTACGGCCCGGTGGGCGGGCGGCCCTACGCGCATTTCTCGCGCAGCGTCAGCGGCTACTCGCGGCCCGAGCCGGGCCTGGGCGAGCACAGCTTCGAGGTGGTGGCCGACTTCGGCATCGACGAGGACCGCGTCGCCAAGCTGGGCGAGGACGGCGTGATCATGGTGCTGTGCTAGCGCGATGACCGCATTCCAGGGTGTCCGGGTTCTCGATTGCACGCAGGGGCTCGCCGGACCCCTGGCCTCGATGCTGCTGGCCGACTTCGGCGCCCAGGTGCTGAAGGTCGAGCCGCCAGGCGGCGACCGCGCCCGCAGCGACCCTGGCTACCTGATGTGGAACCGCAACAAGGTGCGAACCACGCTCGATCTGGAGACGGAGCGCGCCCGCCTCGACGAGCTGCTCGCCGCCGCCGACGTCGCCGTGTTCGACCACACGCCGAAGACGCTGGAGCGGCTAGGCCTGCGCGCCGAGGACCTCGCCGAACGCTTCCCGCGCCTGATCCACCTCTGGACCCCTGGCTTCGGCACCACCGGCCCCTGGAGCGAGTTGCCCACCCACCATGGCCTGCTCACCGGCCTCACCGGCGCGGCCTGGCGCCAGGGCAGCTACGCCGACCAGCCGGTCTGGTACGTGGCGCAGATCATCCACCACGCTCAGGGCGTGCTGGCCGCGTCGGCGGTGGGCGCGGCGCTGATTCAACGGGGCGCAAACGGCGCCGGCCGGGCGGTGACCGTCAGCGGCCTGCACGGCATGGCCCAGACCGCCTGCCCGATCACCATGGCCGGCTCGCCCGGGCGGGGCCCCGGCAAGCCGCTCGGCGGCGGCGCCAGCTACCGGCTCTACCAGTGCGGCGACGGCAAGTGGTTCTTCATGGGCACCCTCTTCGCCCACTTCTTCCAGCGGGCGCTGGAAGCGCTGGAGCTGGAGGATGGCCCGGACCGCCTCGATGTCGCCGCCGCGATCCAGCGCAAGCTGATGACTCAGCCGCGCGCCTACTGGGTCGAGCGCTTCCGCGCTCACGACGTGCCCATCGGCACCGTGGAGAGCCGGGGCGACCTGATGGCCAGCGAAGTCATCCGCGCCAACGACCTCGCCGCCACGGTGGACGACCCTGAGTATGGTCAGGTCGAGATGGTCGGCGTGCCGGCGCGCCTCTACGGCACGCCGGGCGCCGTGCGCCACCTGATCCGCGACGCCGCCGACGCCGACATAGGCGCCTTCACCGCGCCGCGGCCCGAGCCCGGCGTGCTCGAGGTGCACGAGGGACCGCCGCTGGCGGGGATCAAGGTGCTCGACCTCGGCAGCGTCATCGCCGGCGCCTACGCCACCGCCATCCTCGCCAACCTGGGCGCCGACGTGGTCAAGATCGAGGGCATGGAGGGCGATCCGTTCCGCGGCGGCGGCTTCGTCAACTACAATCGCGGCAAGCGCGGCCTCGGCCTGGACCTGAAAGTGGACGAGGGGCGCGAGGCGTTCTTCGACATGGCGCGGCAGGCCGACGCGGTGCTGGACAACTATCGCCTGGGCGTGCGCCGCCGGCTCGGCGTCGACTACGCGGCGCTGGCGGAGGTCAATCCGCGCATCGTCTCCTGCTCGATCAACACCTATGGCACCAAGGGCTCGGACGCCCACCAGCCGGGGTTCGATGGAGTGATGCAGGCGCGCAGCGGCCTGATGCAGTCGCAAGGCGGCGAGGGCAACGAGCCGGTCTACCACTCCGTGGCCATCAACGACGTGGCCACCGCGGCCATGGGCGCCTTCACCGTGATCGCGGGGCTGCACGCCCGCACCCTCACCGGCGCCGGGCAGGATACCGAGACCTCGCTGGCGGCGCAGGGCGCGCTCTACCAGTCCGGCGACCTGGTCAGCTACGCGGGGCGGCCGGCGCCGCACGATGGTTGCCGCGACTGCCTCGGCTTCGGCGCGCTGGAACGCTACTATCAGTGTACGGATGGCTGGCTGACACTGGTTTGCCGCGACGCCGCAGAGTACACGGCGGTGGCCCGGACCCTTGGTCATCCGGAATGGCTGGCGCGATGGGACGCCGAGACGGCGCTGGCCGAGCCGCGCGACGGGGCGCTGGCCGGCGAAATCGCCGAGGCGATCAAGGGACGCAAGCGCGACGAGACGGCGGCGGCGCTGCTCGCGGCCGGCGCGCCGTCGGCGCCAGTGCTGGGCAGCTTCGAAGCGCAGCACACGGAGTACTTCTGGGAGAACAGCTACTATCACCTGCGCAACCATCCGGAGATGGGCCAGGTGATCACCGGCCGCGGCTTCGCCAACTTCGACGGCATGCCGCTCAGCTATGACCGCATGGAGCCGGAGCTGGGCGAGGACAGCGCCGAGGTGCTGTCCGAGTACGGATTCCCGCACGAGCGCATTGTCGAGCTGGCGCGCAACCGGGTGATTTTCAGAGGCTAGACCCGCAATTTCGGGGGGACATCGATGAGCATGAACAAGTGGTCCGGGGCTCGCTGGAGCCGGGTGACCGCCAGTGCGCCGGCGTCGCGCGCTCGTTGACTGAGGATCTGTCCATGCGCGTTGCCGTCTTGATCGCAGCCCTTGCGGCGCTGGCGTTGCCCCAATCCAGCTTCGCAGCCACGCCAGCGCCCTCGCCCGCCGACGCCAGGACGCTGACCGATTGCGTGGCCAAGGCTGGCAACCTGGAGACCGGGTGCGTTGGCCTGGTGGCCGACGCCTGCCTGAAGACCGCCGACAGCCAGGAGCGGATGGGTGACTGCGAGACGCGCGAACTCGCGATCTGGGACGCCTGGCTGAACCGCGACTACCAGGCTGAGATGGGCAAGCTGCCGGCGGCCGCCCAGGTCAAGCTGCGCGCGATCGAACGCGCCTTCATCGCCGATCGCGACAGTCGCTGCGGCTTCTACGCGGTGGTGAACGGGCCGACCTACCTCAACGTGCTGCCGCAGCAGACCTGCGCACTGCAGGCCACGGCAGTGCAGTGGCTGTGGCTGAAGGACTTCGTCACCCCGCCGCGGTAGCGCCTCATCAAGCCCCCGGCAGCAGCACCAGCTTGCCGTGGGCGTGGCCGCTGAGGCTGGCGACGACGGCGTCGCGCCACTCGGTCAGCGGGTAAGTGCGGGCGATGGGGATGTAGAACTTGCCCTCGGCCGCGAGCGCCGCGAACGCCCCCAGCATATCGTTGCGCGGCGGGGCCCAGCTGTTGCGCACGCCCAGGGCTTCGGCCTTGGGGCCGTGGTTGCCGACGGTGAGCACGCGAGCGCCGTCGCCGCCGGCGATCTCGACCAAAGCGGGCAGCGCATCGCTGGGCGGGCCGCCATCGAAGATCAGGTCCGGCGCGCCACCGGCGAGGCCGCGCACGCGCTCCCCCATGCCGTCGCCGTACGCGGTCACCTCGGCGCCAAGGTCGTGCAGCTTTGGGGCCAGGCTCGGGCCGGCGGCGGCGATCACTCGCGCGCCACGCAGCAGCGCCATCTGCACCGCCGCGAAGCCGATCACCGAGCCCGCGCCATAGATCAGGACCGTCTGGCCGCCCGTGACGCCCAGCAGGTCGATGCAGCGGTAGCCGGTCTCGATCGCCATCGGCAGCGCGGCGGCGTCGACGAGGTCCAGTCCCTCCGGCGCGATGCCCCAGGCATGCAGGATGGCGTAGTCGGAGGCGCCGGCCGTGGGGTAGGCTCGGAACTCGGCCGCGCCCAGCACCCGGTCGCCAACCGTCACGTCGGTCACACTCTCGCCGACGGCGTCTACGATCCCGGACACATCGAGCCCGACGCCGCGCGGCAGATCCTGCGCGAAGAGACCGCGGCACAGCGCCCAGTCGGCGGGGTTCAGGCCGCAGGCGTGCACCTTCACCCGGATATGGCCGGGCTTAGGCGTGGGAGCTTCGGCGTCCTCCAGGCGCAGCACGTCGGCGGGCTCGCCGTAGGTGAGGAAACGGAGCGATTGCATGGCGAAACTCCTGCGTCAGTCACTGACCTATAACCCTTGGAGACAGTGACTGACAATAGCGATATGTTATGAGTCGCCATGCCACGCGGCGGAGACAATGCGCGCCTGCGCCTGAGAGACGCGGCCCTCGAACTTTTCCGAGAGCGTGGGTACGACGCGGTGACGGCCGCCGAGATCGCCGCCCGCGCTGGCGTCACCGAGCGCACGTTCTTCCGCCACTTCCCCGACAAGCGCGAAGCGCTGTTCGACGGCGAGGCAGCGTTCCGAGACACGCTGCGCGACGCGGTGGTGGCGGCGCCACCAAACCGCAGCCCGCTGGGCGCTGTGCTGCTAGCCTTTGCTTCGGTAGAGCAGTTACTGACAGACAATCGCCCGTTCACGCTGCCGCGCGCCGCGATCATCGCCAAGACGCCGGCGTTGCAGGAGCGGGTGCTGGCCAAGACCGCCGGCCTGATCGAGGCCCTCGCCGAGGGGCTGCAACGGCGCGGCGTCGAGGCGGGCGCCGCGAAGCTCGCGGCGCAGGTCGGCATGGCGGCCTTCAACTACGCCGCCGACGGCTGGGGCCGCGACCCGGCGCCGGGCCTCGCGTCCTATCTGGCTGGCGCCTTCGAGGCGTTGCAGGGCTTGTCCTCGACGCGCCAGGGGTGACCAATGGGGCCAAGGCGCTCAGCCAGGGAGACCGCCCGATGGCCTGCACCCACCTCGACCAATTCCAGGCTGTCACGCCCTCCGCCGACGGCTGCGAGGAATGCCTGAAGACCGGCCAGCAATGGATTCACCTGCGCATCTGCCGCGTCTGCGGCCACGTCGGCTGCTGCGACCAGTCGGTGGGCCAGCACGCCACCAAGCACTTCCAGGCAACGCAGCACCCCGTGATGGAAGCCTACTACGCCCCCGACGGCTGGGGCTGGTGCTACATCGACGAAGCGATGATCGACCTCGGCGGCGACGTGACGAAGCACCCGGCTGGCTAGAAGTGGTGAGCCTACCTCCCCCGCGAAGCGGCGGGAGGGGGACCGGAGGCCGAGCGCAGCGAAGAGCCGAGGGTGGCGGGGGCAAGCCACCCGCGCAATCGATACCATCAGCGCCACGTCACCGCGCAACGCCGGCGCTCCTGGCTTGCCCCCTCCACCACCCGCTCTTTGGCGGGTGGTCCCCCTCCCGCCGCTTCGCGTGGGAGGTAGGTGAGAACGAGACGCGCTCCAGCGTCATCCCAAAAGCCGCCGAAGTCACCGGCCAATGCGATGAACTACTTTCGCATCCACGATGCTCCAGAATGGCTCGCCATATTCTTTGGCAAGCGTCGTAACGAAGAGTGCACGCTTACGGTCCGTCCATTCCACGGTGAATTTGCAGGACAGCTCTCCATCCCTCGATGCGCAGCGGACGGCAGAGACACGCCCAATTCTTGGCTCCACGTGTACGTCGAGCACTATGCCGTCGGGATGTTGAGCCCGAGCGTCCTCAGACGCCTGTTCATCGAGATATCCTTGCAGGTCCGAACGAAGGGCGGAGTTGGATGGCGGCCTTTGGGCGTTCGCCGAAACGCCAACAAGCATAGCCAAAGGCAAGGCTGCGCTCGCGAGGACCGTCCGGAGTCTCACCTGCGCGGCTCCTCGGTGCCGGGCTGCGCCTACATCGCCTCCGCGAAGAGCGTGCACGCCCCCTCATCCGCCGGGCTTGTCACCGCCCGCGCCCAGCCGAACAGCTCGCGGCCGAAGCCGGGTTCGGAGCGGGGGCGCGGGGCCGGGTCGCGGGCCATCAGTTCGCGGGGATCGACCTTGATCTCCAGGCGTCCGGCGTGAACGTCGAGGCGGATGACGTCGCCGTCGCGGACCTTGGCGATGGCGCCGCCGGCGCTGGCTTCGGGGGTGACGTGGATGGCGGCGGGCACCTTGCCGGAGGCGCCGGACATGCGGCCGTCGGTGACCAGCGCGACCTTGTGGCCGCGGTCCTGCAGTACGCTCAGCGTCGGCGTCAGGCTGTGCAGCTCGGGCATGCCGTTGGCGCGCGGGCCCTGGAAGCGGACCACCACCACCACGTCGCGGTTCAGCTCGCCGCGCTGGAAGGCGGCGATCAGCGCGTCCTGGCTGTCGAAGCAGGCGGCCGGCGCTTCGATCAGGTGGTGCTCCGGCGCGACCGCGGAGGCCTTGATCACCGCGCGGCCGAGGCCGCCGGACAGGATGCGGATGCCGCCTTCGGT